>JAYWHX010000036.1:0-65196 GCA_043777375.1 Planctomycetota bacterium
AACCGGCGACCAAGCTGAACAGATCCATGACGAAATCCTGACTTCGTTTGCGTTTAGGCACGTGTTGCAATTTCAACCGTCAAGCCAGAGCCCGCTCGATGAGGCAGCCCATTCAGACCGCCGAAGACGCCATGCTAGAGGCCGGAAGGTCACTTCGCCAGCGAATAATCAGTGAAGTGGCATGCTTCCGGCTCGAAGGGCACTGCTCACTCGCAGTACGAAATCTCGCAGATTTTGAATTCGCGAGCGAGCGGCCGGTCAGTCTGTCGAGTCCGCTTCACGTATGAACTTGTCAATAACACTGGCTCGTTCGGCGTGCGATCTTCGCGTCATGTTCTGTGTTGCGGAGGTGACGTGATTTTCATGTCACGCACTCAGTGTCAGCGGAAGTGGTACCGGAACTCGTACGTCGAGGGGACTCGACAGACTGACGTCTACCGCTCGCTGTTGCCGCTGGCAACTGACTCGTGCGAGGCTCGGTCTCACTCGCCGCTTGGCGAATCCCGTAGAGTCACTGGCTCGGCACCTGGTTCCGCCACAGCTGTGGTTGTCGCAGGGGGGAGTTCCGGGGCCCCTTCGCGTTGGAGCGGGTAGATGACCAGAGGTTCCGCAGCGTGATTGGCAGCGGGGTATTTCTCGCGAGCTTTGGGGATGGCTTCCCCACGGATGACGTCGTCGTCCTTGTACCGCTCATGCATCTCTTGATGGTGATCGGCTTTCGGCATGTCACCCAGTTGGGTGTAGAGCTGGGTGAGTCCGTAGTGAGCGCGGAAGCTTTCGGAGTCGATTGTAAGGACTCGTTCGTAGGCGGTGATGGCCTCTTTGATGAGGGCTTCCCGTTCGGGCTTGCGGTCGTCGCCGCGAATCTGGCGGGCTTGGTCGAACAGGACACCGCCCAGTTCCAGCCACACGTCGTCATCGAAGCTGAAGTCGAACTTACGCTTCACGCGTTCGGGCGAGTTGTTGTTCTCCAGAATGCTGCGGTACGCGAGCTCAGCGTCTTTCAGCTGGCCTTGTTGACGGCTGATCAAGCCACCGAACCACGCAGCTGTCCATTCGGGAGCCGGCGGGTCTTTGAATTCTCGCGAGCGATTGAGAGCGGCTGTGGCCTCATCGAGTCGGCCCTCGGAGAAGTAGACGCGAGCGAGGTTGAGAGGCCCGTCGAAGCGATTGAGCTTCTCGACCTCGGTGAAGGCCTGCTCGGCCTGTTTGAGTTCGGCCTTGCCTTCGAGGAAGAGTCCGATGCCATAGTCATTCCAGCGTTGCCAAACGGGGATTTCGGTTTTCTGCTCAACCAATGGCTTTTCGATCCCCTCGACGGGGAGCGTGATTTTATCGCTGGCAATCGTCACGACAGGGAGCGGATTCCTGAACGGCTTTCCGGGTTCGTAGCCGCGCATCGGCAGATCGCCCGGCTTGGCAGTCTTGGTGACGTAGTCTATGTACTCCTGGTCGAACTTGCGGTACTGGAGTTTCACTTCGATGGTCACGTGATCGTCCAGCGTTGGCGGCAACGTGATGCCATAGTGTGCGACCTGGCCGGCCCCAGGTGGAACCTGGTGATTGTAGAGCGGGACCCGGATGTCTTGCGGGTTTCGGCGATTAATTCTGTTGCCCTGCTCGTCGAGCAGGAAGACATTAATGAAGTGGGACCAGCGGTCGACCGCTTGCTTCTCATCCATGCCACCGCTACGGCCAATGATTTTTCCATTGCTGGTGACCTTGACATCGACCCAGATTTCGTTGGAATCGACTGTGCCTTGCGACAGAGGGTGACCCATCTTCAGCGTTCGAATGACCGCTTCCAGGAGATAACTACTCCCTGGCTTGAGGGTCGGGAGCGTCGGACGCAGTGGAGCATGCAAGTGTCCTTCAATCTTGCCTTCTTCTTTAATTCCAAAGATGTCCACACGCGAGCTGCCGACGAGGAATTTCTGATGGCGGGCGACAGCGTCGTCATTCCCCTTCAGCCAGGCGAGTCCTGTATTGGCTGCTGGAAATAAGTGATCGTGGACGGACAGTTTTCCGGATAGGTCGAAGTCCTTCGCACCGAAGTCCTTCGACTCGGCCAGTGGCATATGACATTCGTTGCAATTCGACTTGGCAACATCAGGATAATAAAAGCTCTTCACCCCATGGCCGGAGACTCCCGAGAGCCGATAGCTGTCGTAGTGATTCTGGCCGCGTACAAAATCGCGATAGTGATTGAGTTCGTAGGGCAAGCCGACCTTGTGGCAGGTGGAACAAAACTCCGCCGTCTTGTGATGCGGCTTGAGGAAGGTGTTTTTATGGAACGTGGGCTTGGACTTCACGAGCTGGTTGTTGATCCATTGCAGGACAGGGTCGCTCGATTTCGCAAACGGGTAGTGGATCGGCTCTTCGATCGTGAAGTCCGCATTGCCGACCGTACTATTGACGTGCGTGATTGCGTGACAGGTCGTGCAGGTGATTCCGGCATGCGCCGTCGCGTGTTTTTGCAGATCATAGTTCGGATCGTCGAAGGCTCCGCTGAAGAACGGCACTGGATCGTGGCATCCGGCACACCAGCGTGACGACTGCACATTGCCGTCACGTTTCATGCCCATTTCTCGCGTCTCGCGAATGCTGGCGAGATACATCGGGTTATTGAATGAGCTGAGGCGGTGAGAGCTTTGGCTCCACTGGGCATGCACGTCGGCATGACATTTCTTGCAGTAGTCATCCATCATCAGGGTGTCAGCAGGAATGAAATTCCCCGTGGCTGTCCGAGCCAGTGACGGATGGAAGTACTGCTCTCCTTCCTTCGGTCCGGCGACGTTCCATTTGCGAGGATCGGCAGAATGGCTGACAGCGATTGCGATGACCGCTACTGCCACGGCTCCGAGATAACCGAGGCCGTACTTCCACTGGAGTTTCGGCCCTGCAAGGCGATGCAGCAGATACAGCCAGATACCGAACAGCGGGCTGATGACGTGGACCCAGTAGGCGATCGAGCGGGCTTGAGGTTGTTTCAATTCGAAGCCGCTGACCCGAAACAGAGCCAAGCCTGAGACTAAAACCACGATGCTCGCAGCGAACAGGGCATATCCAACGTTAACGGCCCGGCGGTTCTTGCGCCCGAGTGTGTTCTTGATATGGATGGCGCAGAACACGATGAAGGGGACGATCAGCAACAACCCAAGAATCAGATGGCCTAGGAACATGCAGAGGTAAAAGAAGTTCTCGTAAGTCTTCCCAGTCGACCACTCCATCAATGTGATCGTGCTCAGGTACGCAGAATTCGCAATCAAAAGTGCGAGCAATGCCAGTACGAGGTACAAGAGCTTGCGCAGCTTGGGGCCGATCGCTTTTTTGACGACGACTCGCGGAGGGGGAGTGTGCCCAGAACCGGAAGCCATTGTTTTTGGAATCGAGACCGAGGGAGGAATCTGCGGAGGGCCGCTGCCCAATGGAGACAATGAATCAGACATGGGACGCACCAAAAAGGAAACCATCCAGAATGCTGGGGATAAACGTGGGCACGCTGGATGTATTCAAGACATTCTAGCGTCGTGTCGGTATTTTCCCATGTGTGTTCTGGTACTGGGGGCGGGCAATTCGACGAGTGGTTTTGAGTCTTGGGTTGGTGTGCGGATTGGCCATTCGAGATTCACGCGGGCGACTCTGGGCACATCGACGCCCTGCCGCGAATTCTCATGAGTTGGAGTCAGTCACAAGTGTCGCGCATCCCCTTGAAGCCCTCCGTCGTATCCCCTACGATCCGTAGAGTTTCAGCTGACGGGCCGCAGGTCTGGAGATGAGTCAACGGATGGCTTGTTTCGCTGAAGTTCTTCTCCTGCATGATGTTAGGTGCGGTTGTGGAGATTCCTCCGCTACTCTTGTATGTGGGCGCTCTGATCGGGTTCGTCATTACGAACATGGTCCTGACGCACACGATTGGCCCGCGTAAGAAGACGCCGGTCAAGGACATGCCGTATGAATCGGGCATGGACCCTGTCGGGGATGCTCGACAGCCATTCGACGTGAAGTTTTACCTCGTCGCTGTCCTGTTTCTGGTATTTGATGTCGAGTTGCTTTTCCTCTACCCCTGGGCAGTGAGTGCCTACACTGGTGAGGCGGGTGGGATTCCCGTTGAGCTGCGCGGCACAGTGTTTGGAGTCATGCTGGTGTTTATGGCGACGCTGGTGATTGCTTACGCCTATGCCTGGAAGAAGGGCGTCTTCAAGTGGCGGTAGCAGATTTCGTGAGAATTCTTCTTGGATGAAATCTGCCAACAAACGCCGGAAATCTGAAGAATTCCGCTACTGGAGTGAATCATGGTCGATCTGCCGAAGCAATCCGGAATGCCTGACAACGTCTTTCTGACGAAGCTCGACGCTGCGGCCAATTGGGCTCGCTCGAACAGCTTGTGGCCAATGCCGTTTGCCACAGCCTGCTGCGGAATCGAGCTGATGGCGACCGCCTCCAGCCGGTTTGACCTCGCTCGGTTCGGCGCAGAAGTCATGCGATTTTCCCCGCGTCAGTGCGATCTGATGATCGTGGCAGGCCGCGTCGCAATGAAGATGCTGCCAGTCTTGCAGCGGATTTGGCTCCAGATGCCTGAGCCCAAGTGGTGCATCTCGATGGGGGCCTGTGCCTGTACTGGGGGTGTGTTTGATACCTATGCCGTGGTTCAGGGGGTTGATCGGTTCATTCCTGTCGATCTCTATGTCCCTGGTTGTCCGCCACGCCCTGAACAGCTGATCGCCGCGATTATTGAGATGCAAGAAAAGATCATGAAGACCGGGACCTTCAATGGTCGCGAGTTTGGCAAGCGGACCGAGGCCACTGGTCCGATTCCGGTCGAACTGGCCGAAGTCCGGCGTTCGCGGGAAGCGACACTGGTGGATGGTCTGGAGATCTACCACCCACCAAAGATGTAGTTCTCGGGAAAGCCTACCGGCTGCAAACGGTGGGGATTGAACTGTTCGGAGTGAAGGGGTTCAGCGACCAAGATGAGATCCACGGCCAGCAAAACAATCGAGGAACCTCGATCCCGCCGTGGGACACCGGCTTGGGAGCTGGCGAGGTTGTATCCAACGCAAGGGCATTGGTCCGAGGAGGCATACTTAGAGCTCCACTCCAATCAGTTGATTGAGTTCACCCACGGGATGCTGGAGTTTTTGGAGATGCCGACACTGAAGCATCAGCTCATCGTGGCTTATCTCTACGAGCGGCTTCAGGCACATGTTCGTCGAGAAAAACTCGGCAAGGTTCTCTTTGCCCCTCTGCGTATTCGAGTCGCACCGGAAACGATTCGCGAGCCTGATGTCGTTTACCTGTCTCACAAGAAGGTTCCTCGAAACAAGATGAGGCCACCCGAAGGGGCTGACCTTGTCGTCGAAGTCGTCAGTCCCAGCGAAGAAAGCCGCAAGCGAGATCTCATCGAGAAGCGTCGCGACTACGCCGGGGCAGGCATCGCGGAGTACTGGATCGTGGACCCCGATAACGCCACAATTACGGTTCTGGCCCTCAACAGAATGAAGTATGAGCAGGCTGGCAAGTATAAGTTAGGCCAGAAGGCGATTTCCCGGCATCTGCCTGGGTTCGAAATCGATGTGACCGAGGCCCTAGCTGCTGAGTGACTCAACCTTCCTCCACTTCTGACAGAACACTGGCGACTGAAAACCTTCCCCCATGACCGACCTGCAACCCCTCATCGACAAGTTCGCTCTGACCACCAGCGAGTTCCGCGATAACCGCCGCGTCGTGGTGGCTTCGGACAAGCTGTTGGCGTTGTTAGAAACGTTGAAGAACTCGCACGGGTTCAGCATGCTGGTCGACATCACTTGTGTCGATTATCTGGAGTACGAAGGGGCAGCGGATCGCTTCGGAGTTGTCTACTGCCTGCTGAGCATGGCGACAGGTGAGCGACTGATCGTCAAGACGTTCATCAACGACCCCAACCCGACGCTGCCGACCGTAACCACCATGTGGCGTGGTGCGGATTGGATGGAGCGTGAAGTCTACGACATGTTCGGGATTACCTTCACGGGGCACCCCGACCTGCGCCGCATTCTGATGCCAGACGAGTTCAGTGCCTTCCCCCTGCGGAAAGACTACCCGCTCAAGGGCCGCGGCGAACGCCACAACTTCCCGGTGATTACCCGGTCGGAGAGTTAGCCGCGTGAAGCGAAATGTGCCGCAGCAGGCTGACGCCTGCCGCTCTCCTTCGACCACCCACTCACCACAAACTCTCTCCCCATGCCTCTGACAGCCGCCAACACGATGCCTCCGGATGCTCCTGACCAGGAGTATCACTGGACCCTCAACTTCGGGCCGCAGCATCCGGCCACACATACCACTCTCCGCCTGGTGCTGACGCTGGATGGGGAGCGCGTGATCAACGCCGTCCCGCATATCGGTTATCTGCACAGCGGATTCGAGAAGCTGGCCGAGCATCTCGACTTCAACCAATACGTGACCATCGTTGACCGGATGAACTACCTGTCACCGCTGGCCAACGAAATCAGCTGGCACCATGCGGTCGAGAAACTGCTGAACATCGAGTTGACACCGCGCTGTAAATACTTGCGGACGATCTTGGCCGAGATGATGCGGCTGCATGACCATCTGCTGAACTGCGGGACAAGTGCTCTCGACCTCGGAGCGTTCACCGCGTTCCTCTATTTCTTCGAGCAAAGGGAGCTGATCTACAACATCGTCGAGTACGCCTCGGGCCAGCGGTTCCACACCAGCTACACCCGCGTCGGCGGCGTCATGTTCGATGTCAACACCGAATGGGTCAACCAAGTCCGCAGCTTCACCAAGCAGTTTCGCAAGACACACGACGAAGTCCACAAGCTGCTGACCCGCAACCGCATCTTCATCGACCGGACCAAGGGGATTGGCGTCCTGACTAAGGAGGACGCGATCAACTTCAGCTGTACTGGGCCGATTGCCCGAGCCAGTGGAGTGGTTCGCGACCTGCGGAAAGACGAGCCGTACCTGGCGTACCCAGATCTCGATTTCAAGGTCATCTGCTCGCAGGGTGGCGACTGCTACGCCCGCTACTTGGTCCGCATGCAGGAGATGATCGAAAGTATCCAGATCATCGAGCAGGCGATTGAGAACATTCCCGGCGGCCCTGTGAACGTCGATGTGGGTTCGAAGGTGGTCCTACCCTCGAAGCCGGCGGTGTACCGCAGCATTGAAGGCCTGATCCAGCACTTTGAAGTCAACATGCCGAACCGCGGCTACGAAGTTCCGCACGACGAGATCTACGCCGCCACCGAATCGCCGAACGGTGAACTCGGGTTCTACATTGTGGGCCAGGACAGCACACGAGCGTACCGGGCTCGCACACGGCCTCCTTCTTACATCCACTTTTCGGTCTTCCCCCACCTGATTCGCGGGCATCAGCTCAGCGACGTGGTGGCGGTGCTGGGAAGTCTGAACATCATTGCGGCGGAGCTTGACCGATGAGTGCCCTGACCGAAGAACTTCGCGAGAAGATTCGGGCCGAGTTCCCGAAGTACCCGAACAAGCGGGCGGTGACGCTGCCCGCACTACACATCGTGCATGATGCCTTGCGGTGCGTGTCGACCGAGTCGATTCGCGAGATCGCGAAGCTGTTGGAACTGCATCCGTCGGAAGTCCACGACACGATGTCGTTCTACAACTTCTTCAAGGATGAACACCACCCGCTGGGTAAGCATCGCGTCTGGTTCTGCCGCAGCATCTCCTGCATGCTGCGGGGCGGCGAGGAGCTGCTGGGCGAGGTGTGCCACAAGTACAACGTGAAGCCAGGGGAGACCTCTCCCGACGGCAAGTTTACGCTGGAGTTCGCCGAGTGTCTGGGAGCCTGCGAAGGTGCCCCGTGTGCTTTGGTGGACGAAGATTGCCACATGTCACTCGATGTCGCCTCGGCGTCGAAGCTGATCGATGGGCTAAAGTGAGATGGCCTTAACGGTCTGGGTGGAGAACTCTCTCGTGTTCAATGCGACAACTGGCAAGCCAAAGACTGGAGCACCGAAGACTGGTGCCCCAAAAACAGGCGCACCGAAGACTGGAGCTCCGAACACCGGAGCACCAAAAGACCGTTAAGACATAGATTGGAATGCCAATTGAAGCATTGCCGTCTCTTTTACCACTCCCCTTTTCCGAATTCCCACCGTGCCAAAATTCGAACCAGTCCTGCTCGCCCGCATCAACACGCCTGATAGCCATACGCTGGCGACCTACCAGCGGGATGGTGGGTATCAAGCGCTGCGTAAGGCCCTCGACATGGCCCCGGGCGATGTCACGAACCTCGTCAAGGACTCCGGTCTGCGCGGTCGTGGCGGCGCGGGGTTCCCGTGCGGGCTGAAATGGACCTTCCTGCCCAAGGACCATCCGGGGCCGATTTACCTTTGCATCAATGCGGACGAGTCGGAGCCGGGGACGTTCAACAACCGCATCCTCATGGAGATGGACCCGCATCAGTTGATCGAGGGGATCGCGATCGCCTGTCACGCGATCAAGTCGAAGAACGCCTACCTTTACATCCGCTTTGAGTACGGGCTGAGCTATCGTCGTCTCGATGCCGCGATCAAGGAGTGCTACGCAGCTGGCCTGCTCGGCAAGAACATCCTCGGCAAGGGTTTTGATCTCGACATCGTCCTGCATCGCGGGGCCGCAGCCTACATCTGCGGAGAAGAGACCGGGCTGATCGAGAGCCTGGAAGGGAAGCGAGCCTGGCCACGCATCAAGCCTCCGTTCCCGGCCATCGAAGGACTCTTTCGCAAGCCCACGATCGTCAATAACGTCGAGACGCTCTGCTGCGTTAAGCAAATCCTGGATCGCGGCAAAGACTGGTTCCAGTCGATCGGTGTGAAGCCCGACCCGGCCAATCCTCGTGATCCCGGCAGCTATGGTCCGAAGCTCTACACGATCAGCGGACACGTCAACAAGCCGTGCTGCGTCGAGTTGCCGCTCGGCGTCACAGCTCGCGAGCTGATCGATGAACATGCGGGCGGCGTCTGGAAAGGTCGCAAGGCCAAGGCCGTTGTTCCCGGCGGAATCAGCATGGGGTTCCTGTCTGACAAGGAACTGGATATCCCACTCGACTTCGCTGGTCCCGGAAAGGCGGGTTGTCTCGGCCTCGGCACAGCTGCAGTCGTGGTGATTGACGATCACACGAACATGGTCGATGTGCTCTACAACTGTGCCCGGTTCTTCTCGCACGAGAGTTGCGGCCAGTGTACGCCGTGCCGCGAGGGGACGAACTGGATGACCCGCATCCTGGAACGCATCCGCTCGGGGAACGGCCAGATGCGGGACGTGGACCTCCTGACGGAAGTCGCCGCCTCGATGGGGATCATCCCCGGCACCACGATCTGCGGCCTGTCGGACGGTGCTGCGTGGCCGGTCAAGAACGCGATCCAGAAGTTCCGCGGCGACTTCGAGGAGTACATCACCTCGGGGAAGAAGAGTGTGACACCGTATCCGGTTGGGGCACACTGAGACAACAGCGATCAGCAGAACAGCACGAGTGACATCTGCGGACTGAGAAGTCTGCCGCAAGTGGACGGGATTCATGGCAACAGTACTGGTCAACAACAAGCCTGTCGAAATCGGCACCGAACGTCTGAACTGCATTCAAGCAGCAGACCGCGTGGGCGTCGAGATCCCGCATTACTGCTGGCACCCCGACCTGTCCGTCGTGGCCAGCTGCCGCATGTGCCTGGTCGAGGTCGGCGACACAAAGCCGGACGGCACGGTGGCCATGCAGCCGAAGCTGGTCCCTGGCTGCCAGACACCGGTCAAGGACGGCACGGTCATCATCAGCGACTCGCCGAAGGTCAAGGCGGCCCAGCAAGCCACGCTCGAATATCTGCTCCTGAACCACCCACTTGACTGCCCGGTGTGCGACCAAGCGGGTGAGTGCGGACTCCAGGACTACAGCTTTGAATACGGACGCGGGTATAGCCGCCTGCAAGAGCCGAAGAACATCAAACCGGACAAGGACGACATCGGCGACCAGATCACGCTGTTCACCGATCGGTGCATCATGTGTACCCGCTGCGTGCGGTTCACACGCGAGGTCAGCGGCACTGCGGAGTTGCAGGTCTCCAGCCGAGGCTCGCACGAAGAGATCGACATTTTCCCGGGCGAGCCGTGCAACAACAAGCTGGCTGGCAACGTCGTCGATCTCTGTCCCGTCGGGGCCTTGTGCAGCAAGGATTTCCTGTACGAGCAGCGGGTCTGGTGGCTCAAGAGCAAGAAGAGCGTCTGCCCCGATTGCAGCACCGGCTGCTCGATCAACATCGACCAGAACAACGACACGGTTTACCGGTTGAAGCCGCGATACAACCCGCTGGCCCAAGGGAGCTTCATGTGTGACGAGGGTCGGTTCGGCTGGAAGTACATCCACGCGGAGAACCGTCTGTCGCTCCCCGCCAAGAAGGATGGAGACAAGGTCGTCTCGAACGACTGGGATCAAGTTCTGAACGCCACTCGCGATGCGTTTGCAGCTGCTGCCAAGTCCACCCCCAAGAAGGTCGCAGCGATCTTCTCTCCGTGGATGACGGTCGAAGAAGCGTACATCCTGGCCAGCTGGCTCAAGGGGCTCTCCACAGACATCACACTCGCGATGACTCCGGCCCGTGTCACAGGCGAAGACGACACCTACCCCAAGGATGTGCATGGGAAGCCTGTCCAGCCCGTCAAGTTCACGATTCGTGCTGAGAAGGCTCCGAACCGAGCTGGTGTCGAGGCGGTGCTCAAGCACTTCCAAGGCAGCGTGATTCCGTCGGGCAAGCTGCTCGACGGGACATCTCATGAGGCACTGTTCATTGTCGGCGGTGACCCGAACCCCGAGGTCAATGCGGCGACGGCGAGCAAGCTCGGATTGGTCAAGGCCCTGGCGGTCCTCGACCTGCTCGATTCCCCGCTGACGAAGAAGGCCCACTACGCTCTCGCGGGTGGCTCATTCGCTGAGCGAGACGGCTGCTTCGTGAATCACTCCGGACTGGTGCAGGCGATCGCGAGATCACTGCAAGGCCCGCTCGAAGCCCGCCACGATGGACGCATTCTCTCCGAACTCGCAGGTCGCGGGGCGATGTTCACCGCAGTCAAAGTGCGGGCCGAAATCGCGAAGACGATCCCCGCGGTCTTCGGTTCACTCGGAGACGGAAAGCTCGGCGAGTATGGCGTGGTCATGGGCCCCGCTCATGTTCCCGTTGAGCCAGTCACCGCGTGAAGTAGAGCAGGCGTTCCAGCCTGCTCTTGATGCCAGGAAGCTGAGCTTCTTGAGGATTTGTGCCCTGAAAAGGCAGACAGGAATGTCTGCCCCACTGTTCTGGACGACCAGTACATGAGCTCGATGATTCCCACACTGATGACACTTGCTGCCGACGCAGCTCCGGCGACTGCCGAGAGCGGTGGCGTGGTTGCGTTCGCGATGGCCCAGCTGCCCACTCTGCTGACGATTGGGGCAGCCTTGGGGGCGATTTTGGGCGCGGTGTCCTACTTGATTTACGTGGAGCGCAAACTCGCTGCGTTTATGCAGGACCGGATTGGCCCCAACCGCGTCGGTCCTTGGGGTCTGTTCCAGCCCATCGCTGACGGAATGAAATTCATCCTGAAGGAGGATGTGATTCCAGAATACGTCGACAAGACCCTATTCATTTTGGCTCCGTGCATTGCCGCTCTGACAACGATGCTGGCGTTTGCTGTCGTGCCATTTGGGCCGGTTGAAAACGCTCCGTCATTCGTCCGCTTTATCATCGCCCCCAACATCGACATCGGGATCGTCTTCATCTTCGCGATCGGCAGCCTTGCAGTGTACGGAATCATCCTGGGTGGATGGGCCTCGAACAATAAATACAGTGCTCTCGGATCGCTGCGGGCCAGTGCACAGGTCATCAGCTATGAGATTCCCCTCGGCATGTCCGTGTTGGGGATTGCTCTGCTCGGTGGCACGCTGAACTTGGAGAAGATGCTTCTGGATCAGGCTGCTGGAGGAATTGCTGGCTGGTACTTCTGGACTCAACCACTCGCCTGTCTGATTTTCTTCATTGCTGCTCTCGCTGAATCCAATCGCTTGCCGTTCGACTTGGTGGAGTGCGAACAAGAACTAGTCGGTGGGTTTCATACGGAATATAGCGCGATGAAGTTTGCGTTGTTCTTCCTCGCGGAATACACGCACGTCATCACCATCAGCTTCCTGACCGTGATTCTGTTCTTTGGAGGCTGGCATTTCCCGGGGATTGCCGAGCCGGGCTCGATGGGAACGCTGGCACTTGTGCTGAAGTTGGGTGTACTCATCTCCAAGGTGTTCGCGGTCATCGTACTCATCATGCTGATCCGCTGGACGATTCCACGATTTCGGTTCGATCAGCTGATGGGTTTGGCTTGGAAGGTTCTGATCCCGCTGTCTCTGGGGAACGTTGTGGCTGTGATGACAGTCCTCCAGTTCGGCTGGTCGCGTTGGTGGTTGACCCTGATATCGGTGCTGCTGTTCATGGTAGCTGGGGCGATCGGAGTCAAGCAGGCTCAGGACGCGCTCAACAGTTCGCCGCGTCGCCCGAAGGTCAAGCCCGAGCCTGCTTCAGGTGGCCATGTGGCCCACGCTCACTAGCGACCTGCGACACCCTACGAATCAGTGTTTGAGAGGTTTGAGATGCCAATCGAAAACAAAGACGTGACGTGGGTCGAAGAGCCGGAGATCGGCTTCTGGGAAGCCACGTTCTTGCCCGCTATCATCACAGGATTGAAGACGACGCTGCGGCACGTGACGCACTACAAAACAGTGACCGAGCAGTTTCCCGAGGTGAAACCGTTGCTGCCACTGCATTATCGTGGTGTGCATCGCCTGAATCGCGATGATCAAGGGCGCGTGAAGTGCGTCGCCTGCATGATGTGTGCGACCGCTTGCCCAGCGAATTGCATCACCATCGAGGGGGCGCAGGCTCCGTGGGAAGACCGCGACAAGTACCCGTCGTCGTTCGTGATTGATGAGTTGCGTTGCATCTTCTGCGGCATGTGCGAAGAGGCCTGCCCCGTGGATGCGATCGAGATGACCCACCTGTACGATCTGACGGGCTTCTCTCGTGAAGAAATGATCTTTGACAAGGAGAAGCTGCTGGGAGTCTTCGACCAGACGAAGGATTCGGGGCACGATCCGGTCCGGACACATCGCGGTCGACTAGGGCCCGCTTCGGACTTCGAGGGACTGCCCTCGCAGTCGCCCGCCACCACAGTGAAAGCGGATGACCGCTCCGCTCGCAGTGTCGGCTCGGGTGTGATTCAAGGGACAGCTGTGATGGAATCCTCCTGGGGTGACATCAACGACAAGATTGAGAAGAAGTAGGGGAGTCATCGGTTTTCAGTTGTGAGCCAGAGGGGCAATCAACTGACTCGGACTGACTAACGACTGACAACTCTCCCCAACACAGACGACTGAGAACTCTCATGCAATGGATTCAACAGAACTGGGCCCTGCTGCTGCCGCTCGTGCTGGGCGCGTGCGGCGTGTGGCTGATGATGCCGGGGGCGAAGTCGATTCGCCCGCTTGGGGGGCTGGCCTGCCTGGGTGCGCTGGCTCTGGGCTTCCAGCTGGTCGCGGGCGAGCGTGATGTCTCGGGCGTGATGTTCGTCCTCTTCTCGACGATCTGCCTCGTATCAGCGGTCCTCATGATTACGAGTCACAACCCGGTGTATGCCGCGTTGTGGTTCGCCGTCGTGACGCTGTGTGTGTGCGGGCTGTTCCTCCTGCAGTCGGCCCCGTTTCTGGCAGCTGCGTCGATCATTGTCTACGCCGGTGCAATCATCGTGACGTTCCTGTTCGTCATCATGCTCGCCCAGCAGTCGGGAGATTCGTCCTACGATCGGTCCTCCCGCCAGCCGTTCTGTGCTTCGATCACGGCATTCACACTGCTTGGGCTATTGCTGATCACGTTTCAATCATGGAGTGTGCAGCAGGCGAAATTGAGCAGTGAATCCAATTCTGTGGGTGCTGTGCACGCAATCGCCCATACGTCTGCTCCCGCCGCTGCACCAGTTCATTCGCTCAGTCAGCCACTGCCTGGGGAACCGCTCGGACAACTGCGAGGGCTCGGGCGGTCTCTATTCAGTGACTTCCTGTTCTCTGTCGAAATTGCTGGCACTCTGTTGTTGATCGCCAGTATTGGAGCCATCGCATTAGCGCCACGTCGGGCGCAGGGGACGCTATGAACGGCTCAATCCAACCCACACTCTTAGTGTCCGCAGCCTTGTTCGCCCTTGGGGCAATTGGGTTCCTGACTCGTCGCAATTTGATCCTGATGATCTTGTCGGCCGAGATGATGCTGCACGGCGTCGGCTTGGCGATGGTGACGTTCGGAAAAATGCACGGCAACAACGAGGGACAGGTCTTTACAATCTTCGTTCTCACTGTGGCCGCCTGCGAAGCAGGTCTGGCACTGGTGTTGATTCTGTCGTTGTACCACCGCACCAAGTCGTTGGATCTGGATTTGTGGAGTGCCCTGCGAGAGGACGACATGCCCTCTCCGGTCGGTTACGACAGCACATCTGGAGTACATGTTCCCGACGTTCATCCGGTTCAGCCGACGCTAACTCCGGCTGGCATTCCACTGGACCCCAAGACTCCTCTGAATCCGCAGCGGTCAAACCGCGAGGAGACTGCCACCCATGTCTGATAACGCACAACTCATCCTGTGGCTGATCCCCGGCGCTCCGCTGTTGGCCGCTGCATTGATCGCCCTGTTTGGCAAGCTGTTCATGGGAGAACGCAGTCACGTTCCCTGTGTGGCTGCCCTCGCTGTGGCATTCGCGTGCTCGTTGGCATTGCTGGTGTCGATTGTGCCTGGCACCTTTGTGGAAGGCGTCAGCAGCAGTGCGACCTTCCAACACGACGGTTTGGAAATCACTCAAGTCAATCCAGAGGATGTGATCTCCCCAGCCAAGGGAGCTGTGGCCTCTGGTTACCAATGGCTTGATATCGGCCAGTTCCAGATCCGCATCGACCTGCGAGCCGATGCGATCTCGGCGATCATGCTGGCCATGGTGACCGGCGTCAGCTTGCTCGTCGCAATTTTTGCCTCCGGCTACATGCATGGCGATCCCGGCTATCCCCGATTCTTTGCCGCCGTGTCACTGTTCGTGTTCTCGATGTGCATGTTGGTGCTGTCGGGGAACTTCGTGCAGCTGTTTATGTTTTGGGAAGCGGTCGGCCTGTGCAGTTACTTGTTGATCGGGTTCTGGTTTAAAAAACCAAGCGCCGCTGCCGCCGCCAAGAAAGCGTTCGTCATCAACCGCATCGGCGACTTCGGGCTCCTCTCCGGAGTGTTCCTGATCTGGAAAACGTTTGGTTCGGTCGACTTTCAGACCGTGTTGTTCAACTCCACCGAGTTAGCCCGCATCAACGCCGCCAATCCGGGAACACTTCAGCTGATCTGCCTGCTGTTGTTCATCGGTGCCATGGGCAAGTCGGCCCAGTTCCCTCTACATGTGTGGTTGCCGGACGCGATGGAAGGGCCAACTCCCGTCAGCGCCTTGATCCACGCAGCGACGATGGTCACCGCTGGGGTCTACCTGGTCGCTAGGTCGACCCCGCTGTTTATGTATGCACCGAATGTCCAGCTGTTCGTATCCGCCATCGGAGCGACCACCGCACTCGTCTCGGCGTTGATCGCGTTGACGCAGTACGATCTGAAGCGGGTCATGGCTTACTCCACGGTCAGCCAGCTGGGATTCATGTTCATGGCTTTGGGAGCTGCAGCTGCTGGCAAAGACTATGCGAATTTTGCCGTGATGGCGGCGATGTTTCACTTGTTCACGCATGCCTATTTCAAGGCGCTATTGTTCCTCGCTTCGGGCAGTGTGATGCACTCGATGGGCGATGTGATCGACATGCGGAGGTTCAGCGGACTGAGGCACGCGCTGCCCGTCACACACTGGACGTTCCTGTGTGGTGCACTGGCTCTGGCGGGCTTTCCGCTAATGGCCGGTTTCTGGAGCAAGGACGATATCCTCGTCGCTCTGGGGAATGGGATGCACAGCGAGCACAAGACGTTCTTTACTGTGATCTTTGGCGTTGCTGTGCTGACGGCATTGCTCACGGCGTTCTACACGTTCCGCGCGTACTTCATGACGTTCTGGGGACCGGAGAAGTTCCCGCAGGAAGCCCTCCAGCCGCACGGACATGCAGTCCATGACGTCCACGGTCATAGCCACGCGGTGGCGCATGACGCGCACGCCGCTCCCGATCACGCTCATGGTGAGGCTCGCCCGCATGATGCTCCACCGGCAATGGCGTGGCCACTGCGAATCTTGGCCGTCTGTGCTGTGGGGATCGGCTTCGTCGGTCCGCTGCACCTGTTCGCCAACTATTTCGAACACACCCCCGGGTTGCCCGCAGCTACGCCGCATAGCCTGCACCTCGGTCCGATGTTGATGAGCGTGGTGATTGCCTTGACCGGAATCGCTCTGGCTTACAAGTGGTACGTGAAGTCTCCCGAGATTCCCGCCGGGCTGGCCACCAGCCTGCGTCCGCTGTTCGCTCTATCGCAGGGGAAGTTCTTCTTCGACGAGTTGTTTACGTTGCTGGTCGTGGCCCCGCTTCGACTTCTTGCCACGATCTGTGCGTTGTTCGACAAGTACATTCTGGACGGAGTCGTCGACTCGTTCGGGGCCTTGCCGAAGTTCATGAGTCAGGCCCCGCGCCGACTGCACGGCGGCTTGACCCCTGCCTACGCCGCAACCATGTTGATTGCCGTGATCGGCTGCATCCTTTGCGTGATGCAGCTTGTCGCCGGTGAGTGAATTCGACTCACCACTCACCTCTCACCAAATTCCTCTCACCTGTCTGGCCGTCCCCGATGATCGGTTTCCTGATCGCCCTGATGATCCTGCCGCTGGCGACAGCTGTGCTGCTGATGCTGTTCCGCGATTCGGCGGGACAGAACACAGCCCGCTGGATGGCCCTGGTCGGTTCAATCCTGACGCTGTGTGTCGCAGTGACCACGGTGGCCAAGTACCGGGAACTCATCGTCCCGACAGCCTCTCAACCCGTCCAGCCACGCATCGAGTGGCGGCAGACTTGGCTGACGTACACACCGCAGCCGCCGACCTTCCCGTCGGAAGCGTCCGCTCCCGTGAAGCTGGAGTTCTACCTCGGTGCGGATGGGGTCAGCCTCAGTCTAATTGCACTGACTGCCCTGTTGACGATCAGCGCGGTGCTGATCTCCTGGGAAGCGATCAAAGAGCGGGCCGCCGAGTTTTACATCTGCCTGATGATTCTCGAAGCGGGCCTGATTGGGGTCTTCTGCGCGTTTGACCTGCTGCTGTTTTATGTCTTCTTTGAGTTCACCCTGATCCCGATGTTTTTCATGGTCGGGATCTGGGGGGGAGCTCAAAGGAACTTCGCGGCAATCAAGTTCTTCCTCTACACACTGGTGGGCAGTCTGATCACCCTTGTCGGTCTGGCCGCTCTGGTGTTGCTGGCGGTCAAGGGCGGAGTCACCACCCCGTTCTCGATCCCCGCCCTCGCCAATCACTTCACTGCTCACCCGATTGAATCTCATATCCAGGTGATTCTATTCCTGACTCTGTCAGCAGGGTTCATGGTCAAGGTGCCATTGTTCCCGTTCCATACGTGGCTGCCGCTGGCTCACGTGGAAGCCCCGACAGCGGGATCGGTGATGCTGGCCGGTGTGATGCTCAAGCTGGGGAGCTACGGATTCTTCCGCATCTGTCTGCCAATCTATCGCGATGCGTGTGTGCAGGTTGGATTGCCACTCATCGCCACGCTCAGTGTGATCGGGATCGTCTACGGCTCGCTGTGTGCCCTGTCACAACGCGACATCAAGAAGCTCGTGGCCTACAGCTCCGTGGCCCATCTCGGGTTCTGCATGCTGGGCATGTTCGCTCTGAATGCCGAGGGTGTCACGGGCAGCCTGCTGCAAATGATCAATCACGGCCTGTCAACGGGAGCCCTCTTCCTTCTCGTCGGGATGGTCTATGACCGCTATCACACGCGACAGCTGGATGATCTGGGCGGCTTGGCCAATCGAATTCCTTTGATTGCCGTGGCGATGGTATTCACGACGATGGCCAGCATCGGTTTGCCGGGTCTGAACGGTTTTGTGGGTGAAATGCTCTCACTGGCCGGGATGTTCAAGATGATGCCGATCTACGCAGTGATTGGAACATCGGGCGTCGTTCTGGGCGCGTGGTACATGCTGACGATGGTGCAACAGGGATTCTTCGGTCCATTGCGAGAGCCGCACAATGTGCATGACCATGTCAGTGACATGAGTCCGCGCGAGGCGTGTGCGTTTTTGCCATTGGCCGTGATGTGTGTCTGGATCGGGGTCGCTCCTCAGCCGTTCATCGAGCTGATGAAGCCTGACATCCAGGCGGTGGTCTCCGGGTACGACGGTTCCAACGTCCTGACCGCAGAAGTCGCTCCGCAGAGCCCCACTACGCTGACGGCTGCCAACAGGTAGCAGGTTGTGATGGCGGGCAGCGGGCACAGTTCGAAGTTGTGAAAAAGCACGGGGTGCGTTGTGGGATTCGAGTCGATTTCATCTGCGGTGAATCTGGTACTGCCCGAGGTGGTCCTGATCGCCACGGTCTGCGTCATGTTCCTCGCTGCTCCGTTCCTGGTCAGCGAAACGGGCGCCGCAGCTCCTGGCATCCGCCATCGATGGGGCGTTCTGTCGCTGTTCGCGATTGCGGTCGCCGCATGGTTCTGGGTCCAGTCTGTGCAAATGCCGGTCAATGATGGTCCGTTTCGTCTGGATGGCCTCGTGTACTTCATCCGAGGGACAACCCTGGGGTTCGGAGCGATCATTGCTCTCTTGCTGTGGAGCCAGGTCGATGACTCGCGCTCTGCGGAGTGCCATGCCCTGCTGCTTGCGATCTTGGCCGGAGTGAACTTCACTGTGGCTGCAAACGATCTGGTTGTCCTGTTTCTGGGACTGGAGTTGGTTAGCATTCCGACCTACGTGCTGCTCGCTTTGCCGCGCCGCGAGCGGGAGTCGCAAGAAGCCACGATCAAGTATTTCCTGCTCAGCATCTTCTCGTCAGCCATCGTGCTGTATGGGTTTGCCTTGCTGTATGGTGCCACCGGAACGACACACTTCTCTGGAATCGCTGCGTCGATTGGCGGCGGGCAGGCTAACGAGATTTCGATGCTGTTGCCCGTTGCGGTCGCTCTGATCATCGCCGGTCTGAGCTTTCGCGTGACCGCTGTACCTTTCCATTTCTACGCCCCGGACGTGTTCCAGGGTTCGCCTGCGTTCATGGCCGGAATGCTCTCATCGCTGCCCAAGGTCGTCGGGTTTGCCGCCTTGATTCGCGTGCTCAGCCTGTCGGTGGCTGGTGGGAATTTCGATGGTCATCTCGATCTGCTGGGCGGATTGGTGAAACCATTGCTGGCGATGCTGGCCGTGCTGACCATGCTGGTCGGGAACTTAATGGCCCTGCGGCAGACGAACATCCACCGCATGATGGCGTATTCCAGCGTGGCCCATGCTGGCTACATGCTGGTCGGTCTCACGATTGGGGATCGTGGGACGATCGCGACTGGAGTCGCCGCCCTGCTCTTCTATCTGGTGAGCTACGGGATCATGACTCTGGGCGTCTTCGCGGTATTGTGCGCAGTCAGTTCCGCCGAACGTCCCGTGCGGACTCTCAACGATCTCGGTGGAATGAGTCGCCACCATCCCGCAGCTGCGTTGATGCTGGCTGTGATGCTGTTCAGCTTGGCGGGGTTGCCGCCATCCGGTGGGTTCCTGGGTAAGATGAACCTGTTTCTGGCGTCCTGGTCGGAGGGGTCTCCACTCGGGCGGTATCTGGCTTACATCATGGCCTTCAACGCCGCTGTCTCGGCGTTCTACTACTTACGCATGATCGCCGCTGTCTACCTAAAGCCGGGCACCGGTCCCACCACCATGCACATGCCGGTTCCGGCCACATGTGCCGCGATGATCTGTACGGTCGCGACCATGGCGGTCTTCATTGCTCCGCAGAGGATCTGGGATGCTGCCCAGATGAAGGCCAAGGCCGTGGTGACCACTCCGAATGTGACCGCTCTTCCTCAAGTCACGATGATTGCCGAGTAACATCCGCTGTGCGATCCCGTTTGTGCCGCATGGCCGTCTCCTTCGCGTCCTTTGCTCCCTTTGTGTTCCACTCTTCTTCCGCACTGTTTCTGTGAGAACCAGACGGAGATTGGAACACAAAGGGAGCGAAGGACGCGAAGGTTTCTTAAGCAATTGCGTTATCATTTGAGCTCGCCTTTGCCTTCCTGTTGTGAGTCCCACGATGTTCCCCAATCGCCGCACGTTCCTCGCCGCCGCTTCCGCGAGTGTCATGGCACTCACTGCCCGCGGTGAGGCTCAACAATCGAGTCCTGTGCTTGCGAAGCCAGAAGGCATTCCGTTTTCTCTCGGGACAGTGACTTACAACATCGCCGCTGAGTGGGATCTGGATACGATCCTGAAGATCCTGCCGAAGACGGGGCTGACGCATGTCGAGTTCCGCACCACTCATCAGCATGGTGTGGAGCCGTCACTCTCCAAGGAGCAGCGAGCGGAGATCAAGAATCGCTGCGCCGATGCGGGGGTGACGATCTGGGGTCTTGGCTCCGTGTGTGAGTTTCATAGTCCTGACCCGAAGGTCGTCGCCGGACACATCGAGACTTGCAAGCAATTCCTCGAGCTGGCCCATGACATCGGAGCCCAGGGTGTCAAGGTCCGCCCGAATGGTCTTCGCAAGGACATCCCTGAGGCTGACTCGCTCATCCAAATTGGCCAGGCGTTGATCCCCTGCGGTGAGGCAGCTGCGAACCTCGGCTGCGAAGTGTGGGTCGAGGTGCATGGGGCCGAGACTGCCCAGCCTTCACGAATGAAAGCCATTATGGAAGCCTGTGGGCATGCCAGTGTCGGGGTCTGCTGGAACTCGAATCGCGATGACATTGTCGAGGGCTCGATCAAGCCATCGTTCGACATGCTGGCTCCGTGGATCAAGTCGTGTCACATCAATGCGCTGTACTCCGATTACCCCTACCGCGAGCTGTTTCACTCGCTGAATGGCATCGGCTATGACCGCGTGACGCTGATTGAGATTGGCGAGAAGCTCGACCCGGTCAACGGGGAGCTGCTGCTCAAGTACTACCGCAAGTTGTGGCAGGAACTGTGTCGTTGAGCGTTCAGCTTATGTCATACGCCACTCCATATCGAGACTCTTGATGCCCACCGTTCGCACTCGCTTCGCTCCCTCTCCCACCGGTTACATGCACATTGGCGGTATGCGGACCGCACTGTTCAGCTGGCTCTGGGCTCGCAAGCACGGTGGGCAATTCATTCTGCGTATCGATGACACCGATCAGCAGCGGAATCGCGAAGAGGCTTTGCAGCCGATCCTGCGAGCGTTCAAATGGCTCGGCCTGATGTGGGATGAAGGCCCCGAAATCGGCGGGCCGCATGCTCCGTACTTTCAAGCTCAGCGTTCCGAAAAATATCGCGCCGCAGCTGCGCGATTGCTGGCCGAAGGGAAGGCGTATAAGGATTACGAAACACCCGAGCAGACGAAGGCCGACCGCGACGCTGCCGAGAAGGAGAAGCGGCAGTATGTCAGTAGCCGACAGTCTCTGGCGCTCTCGCCCAATGAGGTTGTTGACCTCGAAGCCAAAGGGCAACCATTCGTGGTGCGGCTTTTGGTCCCGCGAGGAGAAAAGGTGTCGATCCGCGACCACATCCGAGGTCTTGTGGAGTGGGACTGCAATCTGATGCCGGATCCCGTGATTCAGCGCGGAGACGGCTCGGCGCTCTATAACTTTGCGTCGGTCGTGGACGATGTCGATCTCCAAATCACGCATGTGATCCGCTCGGAGGAACACCTGACCAACACAGCTGTGCAGATGTTGGTGCTGAATGCCTTGGGGGCCACGCCGCCGGAGTTCGCGCACATCCCGTATGTCGCAGCACCGGCGACGACGAAGAAGCTGAGTAAGCGCGAGATCGGCAAGTACCGCACCAATCCTCAGTTCAAGAAGCTGTTCGAGATGGGTGATGCCGTGTTGCCCAAATTGGGACTGGCGGTGTCGGAAGCGCTGAACCCGGTGATGGTCGAGTTCTATGAGGTGATGGGATTTCTGCCGGAAGCGATCCTCAACGCACTCGCGCGCCTCGGGTGGTCACTCGATGACAAGACCGAGAACATGTCTCTCGACTTCGTGGTCGAACATTTCACACTCGACCGCGTGGTCAAGGGACCAGCGGGCCTCGATCCGGACAAGCTTCTGGCCTATCAGGAATACTGGATGGGGCAGCGGTCGCTGGAAGAGAAGGTGGCGTTGTGTCTGCCTTATCTGGAGCGAGCGGGAATGGTGGGAAGCTCAGCCGCAGTGGGGCAGACATTTCTGTCTGCCGAGGAAGCTCGCCCTTTCGTGGCCCGGCTGATCACCGCGCTCGGGCCACGCCTGAAACTGCTCAGCGACATCCTGGGGTACGAGGAATACTTCGTCGCTAATCAGGCCCTGACTTACGACGAGAAGGGTTTCCAGAAGCGGGTGCGTGACGATGCACAGGCGGTCCCGCTGCTCAGTGACGTCCTCGGTCTGCTGCAGTCCACGCCCGAGTTCACAGCAGCTGAACTCGATCCCGCGATCCATGCTTGGATCGATTCGCGCGGGATGCAGATGGGTCAACTGGTCCACGCACTGCGTCTTGCCCTGACCGGGAAGACCGTCGGGCCGGGATTGTTTGAGATCTTGGAACTGCTGGGGCGTGAACGGTCGATCGCGCGGATTGAGCGAGCGATTGCACGAGCATAAAAGACCAGCGGGGAACCCCTCGGGCTCTCTTCCTCGTTCTCACTCATTGGGAAACTGCTGACGATACAAGGTCTTGAACGCATTCTCCGCAGCTGGCACCACATCCTCGTTGACCAAGTCCGACTGGATTGAATCCCACCAAACGTCATATTCCTGCTCGAGTCGGGCGGCGTCCGCTGGGAACTTCTCGCGCACATCGGTCACTTGCCCGGGATCGCTCTTCAGGTCAAACAGCTGCCAGCTCGGCATTTTTCCTGCTGAGACGAGAGTGAACCGCTCGTCGCGGACGCTGCAGTTGGCGTGCTTGGCAGCTGCAACTTTCCCCTTCTCCCAGCGCCCGACATGAGTCACGAGGGTGCGGTTCTGCCACGATGTCTCGGCGGACTTTAAGACGGGTAGTAGATCGCGGCCTTCGAGCTTGGCGGCCACCTCACTGGGAATGGTCGCTCCCGCCAATCCAGCGAGCGTCGGAAACAGATCGATATGAGCGGTCAGCTGCGACCGCTCTCCGGCGGGGAATTGGTCTCCGAGTCGCAGGAAGCACGGGACTCGCGTTCCTCCCTCCCACGGTGTCACTTTCGAGCCGCGCATCCCGACATTGAACTCCTGCACGCCCACCGTTCCGCCGTTGTCGGTCATGAAGATCAACAGCGTTTCTCGCTCGATGTCCCACTCCTGCATCTTCGCCCGCAGCTTTCCAATGTTGTCGTCGATGTTCGTAATCATCCCATAGAACTTGGCCCGCTGCGGATCATTCAGGTGAGCATATTTCGCCTCGTACTCCGGCAAGCAATCGAGTGGAGCATGCGGAGCATTGGTCGAGATGTGAGCGTAAAACGGCCCCTGCCCTTTGCGGCTTTCGATCCAGGTCAGAGCCTGCTCGAAGAAGGCATCAGTGCAGTACTTGGTCGTCTTCACAAACGTTCCGTTGTGTCGCACGGCGGGGTGAAAGTACGAGTTCCCCGGTGCATCGCCGCAGCTGCCAGCGTAGGACTGGCCGATGCCGCCCGCTCCATGGATGAAGACCTCGCTGAATCCTCTTCGGTTCGGCTGGTAGGCCGCTTCATCCCCGAGGTGCCACTTGCCGAAGATCCCGGTCGCATAACCCGCTTGCTGGAGTAACTGGGGGAACGTCGTGGCAGAGAGGGCCATCCGCTCGCGTTCGTTGATCGTATGCGTGACGCCCGAACGGAACTCATGCCGCCCGGTCATTAACGCACAGCGAGTCGGCGCACAGGTGGGGCTGACATGGAAGTTGGTCAGTCGGACCGACTCAGCTGCGAGGGCATCAATGTTCGGCGTCTTGACCGATGGGTTTCCGTGACAGGCCAGATCGCCGTAGCCTTGATCATCGGTGATGATCAAGAGGATGTTAGGGCGTGGGGGTTTGTCGCTGGCTTGTTCAATCGACTTGAGTTCCGCCAGAAAAAACGCTGAACTCGTGATCTCTTGACCGTTCGCATATCGGATCAAGTAAGGCTTTCCCGATGTGGAAGACTTCGTGGCTGCGATCTCGATAAAATCTTGAGCCGTTTTGATCTTTGAATCGTTCGAGTCAAATTTTCCTTTCAGGAACTTCGCCGCAGTTTTGGCATCGTACTCTGATCCGTTACGAACGAACTTTGCATCCTTAAGTTGCTCCACCCGCTGGATCAACTGTTCGACCCGGACTTTTTCAGAGGGAGAGATGTCCTCTGCCCAGAGAGCGGTTTGGGTGATGAGGAATAGGACAACCAAAGCACGCCATTGGGTCTTCATCAGAGTCTCCGGGGATGCAGTGTCTGAGTGGCCAGACTTGCGTGATTCACAGTTCAAACGAAAACCTTCTCTTGTAAAGACTATGGCAAATGTCATGTGATCCGAATAGTAACGCGGCAGGTCACACGACATTCGCCAGACTGAGAGAATGGGCCTCAGAAAATGTATCTCACACAAAGGCTCGAAGGCACAAAGGGGAGGGAGCTCTCACGCCTCCAGTGGCTTCTGACTGGAGTCTTCGTGCCTTGGTGACTTAGTGTGAGACAACATCATCGAGACTCATGAGCCGCTGATTGATTCACTGGCCAGCAGTGTGAAAGTGTTGAAAGCTCACGCGGAAACATTGACCCAGCGTCATTCCTTGGGCGTTGCGAGCCGAGCACGGTACTTCTCGTAGAGACGGGTTTGTCTCGTCTCGGGCAGGAACGGTTGGCCTGCGATGAAGATGCCTTTGATCTGAGTCGTGGTCTGGAGTGGCGACCCGTCGGTGATGATCAGGTCCGCTCGTTTGCCGGGAGTGATTGATCCGCACTCCTTGGCAATGCCTAGGATGTGAGCTGCGTTCAGGGTGACGGACTTCAACGCTTCGGCCTCGGGTAGGCCAAACGCCACGGCTCGTCCGGCTTCCAGCGGAGCGTTTCGGCTATTGCTGGCGTTGTCGGAGCGGATGCAGAACTGTACGCCCGCCTCGTGCAGGCGACCTGGATTGGCGTATGGCGCATCGTACGGGTCCCACTCTTCCAGCGGAGCACGCATCACGGGACCGACGATGACTGGCACTTTGCGGGCCTTCAATTCCTTCGCAAGTTTCCAGGCTTCGGTCCCGCCCGTGATCGCGATCTTCAGCTTCTCTACCTCGGCCCACACGATGGCCCCGGCGATCTGCTGACGGCTATTCGCTTCGATGAAGATTCGCTTCTTGCCGGAGACGTAGAGCCGCATGGCTTCGTAGCGAGGGTCACGGAGTACGGTGTTCGCTGTCTCTTTGTTCGATCGAGCGGCGTCATAGAGTCGGCACTCTTTAAGGAAGCGATTCAGTCGTTGCTGCCCCTCGTCATCCGTTGGCCAGTTGAGTGACAGACCAGCTGTGTAGTTACGGACCATCTCTTCCGGTGTCCAGCCGGCGGTTTGAATCAACGAACACTGGCCGCCGATGATTCCGCCCTGCGGACGGAGAAAGGCGGTCGTAATGCCTCCGGCTCGGGCGACCAGCACGAGCTCGCTTTCGACATTCACAGCGATACCTGCACGCAGGTCGGGCTGGAAGCGGCCGATCTCGCTGGCGTCCTGGGTAACGCGCTCCAGTTCGATCTCCGCAATGCCGAGAGTGGTGCCGGCATCGATCAAGCCGGGGTAGATGTGCAGTCCGGTCGCGTTGAGAATCGTCGCGTTATTAGGTGTGACTTGCCCTTCATGAATTGATTCGATTTTTCCGTCGAGCAAGATGACAGTCCCGTTCAAGATGTCCGGCTTGTCGACCGGATGAATCGTAGCTCCTTGAATCGCATACGGCTGGCCTGCCACACGGGCGGGCGGGTCCAGTTTCTGGGCTCGGACTTCGGGGTCAGCAAGTATGAGCGGCGCGGCGTTATTGGTCCGCTCCAATCCCTGGGCCGTCATGGCGGTCGGTTGCTTGTCTCGCTGGAAGCGAATCTCGCCTTCGATGAGGGTCATCTCGACTCGCGAGAATGGGCTGAACGGATGCCCGTTGTAGATCGCCACATCGCCATCCTTGCCAACTTCCAGAGTGCCGACGCGGCTGTGAATGCCAAGTTCACGGGCTGCGTTCCGTGTGACCATTTGAAGCGCGCTCTGCATGGGCATGTTGCCGTACTTCAGCGACTTGGCCGCTTCCAGATTCATCTGCCGGATCAATTCACCGTCATCGCTCTTCACGACCGTGTTGATCCCTGCGGCTTGCAGCATCGACGTGTTGAAGGGAGTCGCATCAAACGCTTCGATCTTGTAGGCCCACCAGTCGGCGAATGTACTACAGCTGGCTCCGTGCTTGGCGATCTCTGGAGCAATCTTGTAGCCCTCCAAGACGTGCTGGAGCGACTGCACGCGGATGCCGAGACCTTCAGCTGTGCGCAAGAGCATGAGGATTTCATCCGCTCGATAGCAGTGGCTATGGATGAGAGTGCGATGCTCGATCATGTCGACGAGTTCTTCGAGGCGCAGGTCGCGTCGTGGCGGGAGAATGGCGGCGAAGTCCCCCTTGGATTTCTTTTCCCGTTCGTACTCCATCCAACGACGGCGGTAGTCGAGGGCCTCGAAGAAGGCGCGCTGCAGGACAGCTTCGACACCCAGACGCGTATTCGGGAACCGGCCGTCCTTGCGTTTCACGTTCTCGCCCAGAGCGAACTTGACTCCCTGCGGTCCCGCTTCGAAGAGATGTTCGCGGACCGTCTGGCCGACTCTCATTTTGACCACGGCATCCTGGCCACCGATCGTGTTCGCCGATCCATGCAACAATCTCGCAGTGGTCAGTCCCCCCGCGAGAGCGCGGTACTCCTGCACATCGTTAGAACGGATGGTGTCCTTGATGCGGACTTCACAGACGACCGACTGCGAGTACTCGTTGACGCCGCCCTCGATCATGATATGGCTATGCGTGTCGATCAGGCCGGGAATCAGAAAGCGTCCGGCTGCATCGATGACGCGTACACCTTCCGGCGCTGCGATATCGGGACCGATGGCTTTGATCTTGCCACTCTCGATCAAGACGGATGAATTCTCCAGAACCTCTCCGGTGCCGGTAAAAATCGTAGCGCCGCGAATCAGGACGTTTCCACCGGTCAGATGCACTCGTTGCAGGCGGTCACTCTCCAGCTCTGTGGGATAGTCCGGTGCAAACTGAGTGCGATCTTTCTCATCTTTGTCTTGAACCTCTTTTGAAGAGACTTCCTGAGGAGTGACTGCTGGCTGGGCGTCGGCGCTTTCCGAGGCTCGATCGGGCTGGGCTTGATTGTCGCTCTTTGGTTCGTCTGCGGAGGCAGTCTTCTCGGGCGTGCCAGTCGGCACCTCAGCAGGTTTGCCTTGTGTGACTGTCTCATCAAGTGAGAGCTGGACCACAGCTGCGACTTCGGTGGGTTTGTCGGTCGGTTCGGGCTTGTCTGGACTGCCTCCCGTGCGTGTGGCGGTCCATTTCGCCGGTGCCCCAAAGGCCGATTCGATGGTGCCCGCGAGCTGAGTTTTCTCGTCGACGGTTCCCACGAATTGGAGTTCAATGGTCTTGTCGCCCGCTCCGATCTCGACGGTGAACTTGATGTCTTTTCCTCTGATCGAGCCACTGGCGATTCGTCCCTCGCCCGATTCGCTGCTCAGCGTCCCCGTGAGCCGGTTGCCGTCTTGAGAAAGGTCGAGGGCCGCTTCTGTGGGTTCCTTTCCCGATTCGATCTTCATGTCCCAGTGACCCGTCAATTGGGCTGCGGGTGGGGCTGCGTCTTTGTCGTCTTTGGACTTGGGTTTGTTGAATTCATAGGTCAAGCCGTCGAGCAGGACGTAGCGGACCTTCGAACCTTTGTCTTTGAGAGATCCGCTCAAGATCACCACGTGTCCGCGCTTGCCGGATTCGAGTGTTCCGAGTTGTGACTCCACGCCAAGAATCTTGGCGGCATCTCGCGTGAGGGCGGCCACAGCCTGGTCTTCGGTGAGC
Source organism: Planctomycetota bacterium (assembly GCA_043777375.1). GTDB lineage: Bacteria > Planctomycetota > Planctomycetia > Planctomycetales > Planctomycetaceae > TH-plancto1. Next base: position 28,200 of record JAYWHX010000036.1, read on the forward strand.
CCCTGCTCGATGTGCAGTCGCACTTGTTCGAGCCAGTCGCCCGCCTGCCTCATCCCTTTCGACGAGAACGCAATACGGACTCCGGCAGCTGCAAGTTGGCCCGGAAACGCCGCGCGATTCTTCCAATGTTCGAGACGATCGTCCTGGTAGCGCTGGGGGGGAGCGACCTCGACTCGCAGGCCATCAACGGCGGAGACCTGCAGCTCGTGGTCCTTGTCTTTGTTCTTCTCCTTGATGTCTTTCAGTGAGAACTTAGGCTTCTCGCCCAGGTCGAGTGATACGATCACTCGACAGTCAGCTGCAGCGATTCGGTCGACAGCTGCGTACGGGTCGGTGCCCATGCAGAGTACGGGGGTGAAGGAGAACTCTTGGCTGAAATCGAGGGCGCGGTCGAGTTCATCGCGGCCCGCAGTGGGTGGGACAATGAAGAGCGGGGTGATCTCATTATCCAGCACGCGGGACAGAGTCGAGAGAACGGGGTCTTCGTGTGGAGAGGCGATTTGAGCAGGGAACTTTTCAGCCAATCGCAGTTGCTCGCGGTGATGCGCGGCGTCGAGTAGTGCTTGTCGGAGATGAGCAGTCGCCCCCATGAGAGTGAGGGGGTAAGAGAGGTGCGAATCGCCCAGCTCTGGCGGGTGGGCCAGCATGAAGGAGCACATGCCGCCGGACCACAAGACCGAATCGCGAGCCGGCAGCCCCGAGAGAGTGACGAGAGCGGTTTGCCCACCGGCAATGGGGGCAAAGCGGACCAGATGAACATCGGTGATCCCGACCTTTCGCCGGGCGGATTGGAACTCGGCATCGCGAATCGCGTGGTCGCCGACTTGCAGCTCCGGAGTCATGCCCCGCCGGTTATCCGTGCGGGTGGCGGCGAGCAAGTTCTCGTCGAAATGGACGGGGCGCCCGGCATCGGGACCGGGGGTCGTGGACTTGAGTTTTGCTTCTCCGGCAGCGTCGATGAATCCGGGGTAGACCACCAAACCCTCGCCCGGAATGATCTCAGCACCGACCGGGACAGCGACCTCTTTCCCCACAGCGACGATCATGCCATCGCGGATGACGATCGTGCCACCGTCGATGACCTGACCGGGGGCGGTGACCAGTTTGGCTCCCTGGATGGCGACGACTCGCGGATGGAAACCGGTCGGGTGATCGGTCTCGGGAGAGAGATCCGCTCCGCGTAGGTCCGACTGCCCCGCTGCGATCAGGCAGGCCGCGAGCAACATCAGCCCCCCGAACATCGCAACCCGATCTCGCGTCGCGAGAGAAGTTTCACAGGCTGGTCGAAACATGGCGATCCCTTAGCAGATTGCTCCGTACGCATCTGGCGCGGAGTCAAGTCTTTAAGGTTATGCCGTCTTTGGACGGGATGCCAGAGTTTTGGGCAAATACGGCGTCGAGGATGTGGGATTAGTCAGGGATCTTGCGTCCCGTGACTTGCTCCAAATAGGTGCGTACCAGCCGAATCACCTTCTGGCCGTACTCCACCCCATGAAATGTGATCAGCGGATACGGCGTGCCAGCGGCTTTGATGGCAGCGAAGGCCACCGGGCTGCCCGTGACGCGGTTCGAGGAATTGGGATTCTGTCGGCGAGCATCACTGCCCATGATGCGGGACTCGGTGATCGTCTCAGGCAAGAACCGTTTCTGAATCGAGACCGGTCCCCAACCCCAGCTCATGGTGACCAAATCCGTGGCGAGCTTGATTCTGACTTTTCCTCGAATGATAGCGGGAAGGATTGCCAGGACGAACATGAATTGAAGAGAGACGATTGCCGGAATCAAGAGTTGGCCGATGCCGATCTCACCTTGCCCTTGCAGCAACGGCAGCCCGAACATGAAAAACAGGATGCCGCCCCAGACTGTCGCCAACACGGCAATAATGGTGAATGCGAGTTGCCGATATTTCCCTGTGGGGAACAGCGGGTAACTGATGTCAACTTGGTCCGGATGCGATTCATCGACGAACAATCCATCCGGTAGGTCTTCCGTTCCATTCGCTCGTAGAGGTTGCCAGAGCGGCTGCAACCCCGAGAGTGTGGACTTGTTGCGACAGCTCTGGCAGAGGACCTTGTCCGAGACGCCATCCTGTTTTTTCTTCGCCATGACTGTCCCGCAAAAGGAACAGACGGTCTCGTCTCCTGTCGGATGAAGCGAAGCAGTTTCGACTCCTAGAAAGGAATTAATCTCCCTCGTCAAGAAGTCCTTATCACCCGGCGTCAGACCCGCTCCAAACGATTCGTTGCGACCTAGGCCGCGTACGGTGATCGCATAAACCGGAACATCGTTGACCGTATAGCTCTGTTCCAGTACTGCGCTAGAGACTGGGCCCAGCGGCAGATCACGGTTCGTGGTCCGCAGCAACTTTCGCTGAATGACCAGCCGGTCTTTTTCGAGCAACAGATACAACCGCGTAAACCGCAAGCGCACCCAGCTGATGGCCAACCCAAGACCGATTAGCCAAAATGCTCCCGCAAATACGATCGGAAGCATCTCAACGACTTGATTTTTACGCAGAATGAAGAACATCATCGTCGAAAAGGCGACCATGAATCCGTTCCAGAGAATGACAAAGAACCCCAACCCACTCGAGCCGCTCGCGCTCGGGGGCAGATGAACTACCAGCCGGTCCCTGGTCCGCTCGATAATCTCCACTTGCCGGGTGGAGTCAGCGTCAACAATGGCCAGGGACTCCGTAGAGTCGTGGTGTCGGTCCGCAGCCAGCGGGTTTCCGGCAATCGCCTCCTCGTCCGCGTCCCCCAGCTGATCTTCGACAGCTGCGAGGTCCGCATCGGAGAGCGAGGCTGAGCAGAGCGGGCACTCGCGCAGATCGCGGTCGATCTCGTCCGGCTCAAGTGTGGCGCGGCAGGCGGGGCAACTGATCTTCATCGGTCTTTGACTCCAGTTCAATTCCCGTATAGCAGTCACTGCAGTGTTACCGAAACGAGGATTGACCGACAGGCCGTCTAGGGCCCAGTGGCGCGGGTCCATGGGGAGACGCTGCTGGAATCCAGCGGGCATTCACGACGGTTCCATGATGCCCATGCCCCGAGGCATCATGAGCGATCTCTCCCGACACTTCATCGAGATGATACAACGCCACGGTGTCCGGATCTCGATCGGGAAAGCGGCGCAGTGGAGCGAATGTCATCCGGTAGCGTGTTCCTCGCGAGATGCGGACTTCATCGATGGCACCTCGAAACCCAGAGAGGAGAGTGTTGTCGGAGGACGGTGCCCCACCGAGAAACATACGATCCTTCGAGTTCGGGATAGTCGCAGCTGTGGCATGGAAGATCTCAACTCGACGCCCGTTGAGATACAGGGTCTGCTCGGTTCCCTTCCAGACACCCGCCACATGAACCGGAACCATCAGCGGAGCCATTTGGTTCGACATCAGGCTGGCAGTCGTATGGCTCACTCCGAAAGACTGTCCCAGCTCTGCGATGGAAATCCCATGCGGGCCCGACCATATCAATGGGGACGAGAACCGATCACGCTCGCCAATCAGTGTGAACCACGCTTCGCACGTGTAGGTTTCGTTCGTTTGCAGTGGGAGTGATTCGATCTGGACGTAGCTCTTGGTGCCATCGAACGCGAGTTGATGATTCTTGTGAGGGTGAGTCACACCCGGAATCCGGTCAGATGGCGAGAAGAGATGAGTCTCTTCATAAAGGGGTGGAAGATGAAGCTTTGTGTTGGAGTGGGCTGCGGGAGTCTCCAGTGTCAGATTCACAGGAATAGGGTTGATTGCGGCGGCTGTCGGCGTGATGGGGACAGTGCGATTTGACCAGATCGAGAGCAGGATTCCCAAGAAGATCAGCCCGACTCCACCAATTATCCCCCCCAGCCAGATCGGATTCGAGTTCGCCCACACGGACAGAGCCCGCATCGGAACTCCCGGTCGCGCTGCCGGGCTTGTTAGCATCGACACGAGCGAGGCCGACTCATGGTTATCGTCAACCATTGTTGGAATCGTTCGGTCTCCGGTGACCATGTCGACTTCGGCATCAGAATCCCCTCCATGTGAGAGGAATGATAAGAACGAGGTCAGCGGTTCTTCATTTACGGCTGGAAGCTTTGGGAGTGCCTCTGCGGCTTCGGGCTTCCCGGATAAGCAGTCTTCCAGCGCTTGTAAGACCTCTGTCATGGATTGGTAGCGCTGGTCCGGACGTTTCGCGAGCATCTTGCGGATGACACGGTCCACTGCCACGGCTCGCGAATTCTTGACATTCAACTGCCCGCCGATCATCAAGAGTGAGGGGATCGGCCCTTCGCGGTGTTGGAGCAGCTTGGCGAGCGCCGTCTCTCCCGAGAAGACTGGCTTTCCTGTCAGTAGAAACCACAACGTACAGCCGAAACTATAAATGTCGGCCCGATGATCCGCTGTCCTCGTATTCACAGCTTGCTCGGGGGCCATATAGTCAATGGTTCCCATGATCTGACCGGAACCGGTGATGTCTGTCTGTTGCTCACTGTTCTCCAGCCGTGCCAGTCCCAGATCCAGAATTCGAACAATCCCGGATCGGTCAATCAGTAAATTCGCGGGCTTGATGTCGCGGTGGACAACGCCCTGATTATGAGCGAACTCCAGACCGCGGCCGACCTGCAACAGGAACTCGATGGCCCGCCGAATCGACAGCGGCCCCTGCGTCCGTACCAGCGTTGACAGGTTGTATCCATCCACATATTCCATGACCAGGAAATGCGTCCCATTCGCCTGATCCGCGTCAAAAGCCGTCACAATATTCGGATGATTCAGGCGGGCAGCTGCCTCGACTTCGCGATGAAAACGCTTGATGGCATCCGGTGATTTCATGGTCGACGCGGAGAGGACCTTGATCGCCACGATCCGTTGCATCACTCGATGCCGAGCTTTGACGACGACACCCATGCCTCCCTGGCCAAGCTTGTCGAGAACTGTGTAATTGCCAAGGTACAGCGACTTCGCTTTGCCTTGGATGACTCGTCTCAGTTGATACTTGGTCAGTTTTTGGCATCGGTAGAGTGACTCCGCCAGTTCCTCGACTGTGCGGTACTGCGGCAGCCCAGCGAGGACGTCATTCATCTCCTCGATCGACAACAGGCCGGACTCATTGAGCAGATGCGAGAATTGCTCCAAAGAGAGGAGAGTCCGATCTTCATGCATGGAGAAATGAATCGAGGGCGCGGGGAGATTCGTCTCAAGTGGAGTGCGGGCAGACAATTTCTCACGAGGGATCTGTCCCAATGGATTCAGATCGGCGTGCGCCGTCACAGGGAGAAGATCGCGATTCGCCATAGTGGAAGAGAATGCGAGGCAAGACCGGGGATGGAATTGAGTGGGGAGAACGAGTGCGCAGAATGGTTGTCGCACTGAATCGTGCACAGGGAACCATAGGTCTCGCAGATTCGCGTGGTGCAAAATCACCACTCGAACCGGGCATCTCCCCGTTGGAATTCTCGGCATAACCGGTTTGCCCAGAACTGAAACGATCCGGGTGACATTGAATTTGATGTGTCGCCCCACCTTCCTTCTTTCTGGAAAGTGGCACATCTCTCTGTAGGTCTATCATACTCGAAGACAATTGGACGACATTCTGCATGGGAAGTCGAGGAGAGACTCTTCCTGAGCTCACTGGTGGGGGCTGTCTAATTGGGCCACTCGAATCGACCTGGAGGAAGAAGGGTTGCCAACTGAGTGGCCACCAAACCCCGCCCTGCATCCAGTACAGCGACTACGGATTCGGGGAGCTGCTCAAGTTTCACACGCCGCATCACCTGATTTAAACGCCGGAGAAGTTTGCTGGAATCGCGGTAGTCATGCAGGAACCCCTCCGCGATAAATAGCGGAATGAATTCCGCCAGCTGATCGGTCGACTCTCGGGCGCTCGCATTGACCACGCGCTGCACGACCTGTGGGTCGATCGCTTGCATCGATAAGTAATAGCGATCGAGATGAGCGGGATGCCGGTCTGACAATTCGGCATCGATCAGAAGCTCGGTCACGATGTGACCGAGGAACCCGTTGAGAAACGTGTCCCCCGGTAAAGTCTCGCGAAACAGCCCCGCCATACGACTGGTGATATCGCTGAATCCCAGCGTGGTATGAAACCAGTCGTCATCCGACAAATGCTGAAGGATCCCCAGCGCGACATCGCGCTCTGGGGAACCTTCCGGCCAATCGGGCAGCAGTGGCTCAATCCGCCTCGTCCGCATTCGCACCCGGCGGTCCACCACCGACAGCCAGTCCGGCACAGCTGTCCCGGCCATAAAGTACGGCCGGTCTAGGAAGCGAATGCCATGTGCCAGATAATTCACGCAGCTGCCTCTCAGTGGTTCATCGCAGCTTGTCGAATCGAGATCCGTGAATGCCGACGTTAGTTGCCGCCGAGGTTTTCCTTGGCAAACTTGGCGATCACAGCTCCCAGTCCGGTCAGCACGCCTTCGTTCATCTTCATTTCAGCGTCGATGGCCCCGTTGACGAGCTTCAACTGGATCGTCACCACGTCATCGGTTCCCTGCATCGCGTCGATAGCAGTCTGCTGCCAATCAAAGTTTTGGAGAGCGCTGAGCCTGTCTGATGCACTGCCTGAACCAGGAGCTTTCTTGGCCTTTTCCTTCTCGCCTGCCTTGGGGGCTACAGCGTCTTTTTGCGGCGATTTCTTCTGCATCAGTCGCAGCAGGTCGAAGTCCTTCTCTTGCATAAACGCGTGGGCCGTCGACAGTGTTTCTCGGGCTCGGAACCGCACATCGACGAATGATTCCAGCGATTTTCCGGGACCTTCACTCGCAACTGCGACAACCTTCTTCAGGCCATCCAGGCTGCCGACTCCCGTGGCAAAACCCACGAAAGTGGGACCTGCAGCGACGTAGACTGTGCCATCGCCGCCGTAGAAGTCGAGCAGAGCCTGCGGCGGCTTTGCCACGGTAAATGAATGGATCTTGGTTTCGCCGATCGCTTCGATATTCGTTTTGCTCGACCAACCTTCAGCGATCAAGCCTAACTGGGTGACAATGGTTTCCATCCGCTCGCGGTTGTCGATGGAACGCATTCCCAATACGAAACTGTGGAATGTCCCCTCGGATGGTGCGATGTCCAGATAGACGTCGACTGCCCTCGATTCCAGACTTTTGTTGAGGGCCGCCAGACCGACATCAGCGACCGCAATTCGAGCGGACTTCTGTCCGGGTGTCAGTTTGTCTTCTTTCTCAATCAGCTGCTTGATGACGGTCGGAGCAAGCTCGTAAATCTTGCTGAGGTTGACGATCGTGGTGTCGGACAGCGGGAGCAGCGCGCGGGCACTGAAGACCGACTTCTCCGCAGGAACCAGCGAAGCAAACTGAGACTTCTCGTCCGCCACCATCGCCACCCATTTGGCGAAGACCGTGTTGGGCATGGCAGTGAGATGAGCCTGTCCGATCCCCTGCTTCTGCTCTTCGCTGGTCGTCCAACCTGCTTCGATCAGCTGGGTTTCAGAGAACAGTTCGGCCATGCTATCCATTTGCTGCTCGACCATCAGCTTGCGCAGGTCGAACGCTTCCTGGGATTCATCGGACTTCTTCTTCAGTGCCGAGACGCGGTTCTCTTTGAGCTTCTTGATCGCGGCAGCGCGGACCTTGGCTTCCGCTTCTGTGTTCTGGCTCAGTGCTGCGAAGTCGAGTCCCTTCGTGAACAGGGCATTCAAAGTCACATCGGGAGACGCGACATCAACGGGAACATCTGTCGCCTTGTCGGAAATGCTGGCGTAGTTGTTGTTTCCTTTGGCTCGCATCCACCCGTTGAATGTGGCACCAGTGAGGGCATAAAGAGTCTTGTCTTTCCGATCCTTCTCCGCATCGATTCCGATCGGTACGAGATTTCCGTCGATGAAATCAGCCTTCAGATCTTCGACGGGGATCTGCATCAACTTCCGCTGCCCCGTATCCTCCGTGAACAACAGGCTCATCCCAACCGGCAGTTTAGGGTTTACGCCGATCAGAAAGATCTCGATATTGGGTTTGATGTTCTTTTCGAAAATTCCCTTTTGCTTAGCAAGTTTGACCGTCAGGTACTCCATATCCTTGAGCACGCCATCAGCGCTATGCAGCCCCGCGTGAATTTTAGCAGGCTCTTGTGCGGAAACAGGACAACCCACACTGACTGCTGCGCACAATGCTGCGGTGCGAAACCAAGACATATTCATCTGCGAGACTCCATCCCGTCCGGGAAACTCCCCCTCCCCAGCCAACGCTGAAGTGGTGACCCTTCATTGGAAGGATAGGAGAACGTCGCAGGACAGGCAACTTTGAAGGGGGCGGATCGATGATGGGGCTGGATGGTGACCGGCGGAATCTGCCGCCAGAGCATGCGATCAAGCTCCCGGCTCTCCAGAGAGGGCGGGCGTATTGAATCCGAAATGTGAATCGATCCAGTCCACGGGATGCACAGACTACGATTCGACCAGAACAACAGGCGTTCTCCATGTGGAACACGCAGTCCCCCGTCATTGTCACAATCGGAAAAGTGAAACGGGGGACGCGATCTTCAGGCAGCCAGATTGGCATCGAACTCATCGAAGTCCGTCCACTACACTCTCATCGCGGGATGATCGTCCTGACCGCTTGTGACCCGACACCCAGTCAGTCAGCCCCAATCAGAGAACCATGGACCAGGCGATCACACCTCCGCCCTACCGCGTGTCGCTCGGATTCTTCACCGGTCCGCTCGATCTGCTCCTCTATCTGGTGAGGCGGGACGAGTTTGCTGCTCGCGATCTCCCACTCTCGAAAGTCACGACACAATTCCTCGAATTCCTTTCGGTGTTGGAGTTGATCGACCTCGAGCTGGCCTCCGAGTTCGTGGTCGTGGCCAGCACACTGCTCGAAATGAAGAGCCGCGATGTCCTACCCGCTGACAGCTCCGTCGACGACGCTCTCGACGACGCTCTCGATGATGCTCCCGTCAGCGATGGCCCGGCCAGCGACCTGATTCGCAAGCTCCTCGAATACCGCCGCTTCCGCGATGCCGCCCATGCACTAGAAAATCGTGCCATCGAATGGCAGTCACGCTACCCCAGGCTCTCCGACGAACGCCCCGTAATCGGCAAGACCCCCGCAGCGGACCGCATCAAAGAAGTCGAGCTGTGGGATCTGGTGAGTGCCCTCGGTCGCGTTCTGAAAAAGACCGATGTCCAAACCGAGGGCCGCATCCGCTATGACGACACTCCCATCGAGGTCTACGTCGAGCAGATCGGCTCGCGCGTCCGTGCCGAGGGGGAAGTTTTCTTCACCCAGCTGTTCGATCACGAGACGATTCGGTCGCGGATTGTGGGGATGTTCCTAGCGATTTTGGAATTGATTCGCCACCACGGCTACCGGGCGATTCAAGAAGGACTCTACGGAGAGATCCGAGTCCTGCCGCCGCTTCCGGTGAGTGCAGAGGGGACGACCGCTTCTGCCATCGTGTGAGGCCGTGTTCGAGCATCTCAGTACCACTTCCCTTGACGCCAACTTTCCGGTAGTCGACGCTGTGGCGACCAAGCTTCGCGAATTTGTCGATAGCGACACTTGCAGCTCAACAGATCTCAGCTCGGATTCACCTGCCATGTCTCGCCCTCTCGTCGTAGTGACCGATTTCATCCTGCCTCCACTCACGCATGAGGATCGGATTCTGGGAGAGGCGGCCAACGTGGTGGCGCTCAATGCGTACTGTGAAGATGACCTCGTCGGGAAGATCGAAGACGCCGACGCGATCATGCTGTATCACTTCATCTCGATTACGCGCCGGACCATCGATCGACTGAATCGATGCAAGCTGATCGTCCGCTGCGGTGTCGGATTCGACAACATCGATCGCGCAGCTGCTCGTGAACGCGGGATCGCGGTCTCCAATGTCCCCGATTACGGCACCGAGGAGGTGGCCGACTCCGCCCTTGCGATGCTGCTGACATTGATGCGTGGTGTCCATTACATGAACAGCCGCCTTCAACACAAGCAGGGACCGTGGATCTACGAGCAGGTTCGCCCGCAGCATCGCCTGCGTGGGCAGACAATTGGGTTGATCGGTTTGGGACGCATCGGTATTGCCACGGCGCAGCGGGCCAAGGCTCTCGGGCTGAACGTGCTGTTCTATGATCCCTATGTCGTGGATGGTATGGACAAAGCGATCGGTGTCACGCGCTGCGACACGCTGGAAGAGATGCTGCCGCGCGTGAACGCCGTCAGCGTCCACTGCCCCCGGACTGCGGAGACACAGCACATCCTCAATGCTCGAACCATCGCGTTGCTGCCGCGCGGGGCATTCCTCGTCAACACAGCCCGTGGCGGTTGTGTGGATGTCTATGCCGTGCAGGCGGCCATTGAGTCGGAGCACCTGCGAGGAGCTGCGATTGATGTCCTGGAGGTCGAGCCACCCGCCGAAGATGATCCACTGATCACCGCCTGGCGCACACCCGGCACTCTGGTCCACGACCGAGTGATCATCAATCCGCACTCGGCCTTTTACTCCGAGGAGGGGCTGGACGACATGCGCATCAAGGGCAGCCAAAACTGTCTTCGCGTCCTGCAAGGCAAGTCGCCGAGGAACGTCGTGAATTGAGTTGCCATCGAGGGTTGAGCGAGGTCATGTCGCTCAGCAGCTGACGCTCTGTGATCTTACTCCACCCGCAGTGCCATCAGCATGGGCAGTCTGGCGACCTCGCGCACGGCGGCCAGCGACGACAGCATGCCTGCTGCGAACACAGCGGCGATCGTCAGGCCCAGCCCCGGCCAGGAGACATCGGCTCCAATGCTCAGCAGATGCGGAGCCATCGCGACCGCAGCTGCGACGGTGCCGCTGATGAGTCCGAAGGTGAGGAGGAAGGCGTTCTCTAGCAGCACGATGTGGCGGAGCATCGCGGTCGTGTACCCGACAGCTCGCAAGAGGGCCAACTCGCTGCGGCGTTCCCAAACGTTGCGCATCATCACGACGCCCAGGCCGACGGTCCCCAGTAGCAGCCCCAGCCCACCGAGCGTTTGGAACGTCGACAGATACGTGTTCTGCACCGACAGGAAATTCGCCAGGCGGTCGGCGACTCGCTCGGCATCGAACCCCGCGTCCGCGAGATCGGTCTCTAGCAGCGTCGTGACCTGTGAGGCAATTGCCGGATCGACCTCAAGCAAGAAGTAGCGATACCCCGAGGTGTCCGGGAACAGTCGCAGCAGATTCTCTTCCGACATCAGCAGCACACCCTGGAACACGCTGCCATCGAGCATGCCCCGCACCTTCAGTGTTTGTTTGCGGCGGTTCGAGTCCGCCACTTCGAACGTCGCCCCGATCCCTTTGTGTAGCGAATACTGCAAAGTGTTCATGTCCCCCAGCACCGGGATTTCTCCTCCCGATTCCTTTGCCGACAACAGCGCCCACGGATCACTGACCCGCGTGTCGGCGAACTTGAACCGCTGGTCTTTCGAGAGCTTCTCGATCACCGTTTGTGGGACACCGAGGATCGTCGGCAGCTGGGTTTGATAGAGGTTCAGGCAGCTGGCGTTCTCGCCGGGCTTCATGCGGAACGCGGTGAACTGCGTCTGTTTCAGCAGCTCTTCGTTCTCGGCTTTTGACCGCAGATTCACCCCGGCCTTGGTCCGACCCGAGGGAGTGTTGAGGTCGTACAGCACGGGCTGGTTCGTCTCAGCGACCAGGGTGTAACCCCCGTTACCGGAGTCTCGGCGCGGAGCCTCGACTGCGGGGTTTCGCTTCCCTGAAGCCACTGCCACAACCAAGAATGTGGCCGATGCGATCAGGCTGGCCGTCAGCAAGCTGCGAGAACGATTGCGAGCCGCATTCCTCACCGCCAGCGTTGCCAGAGCCCGCAACCCTCGGCCGCGAACTGCTCCGGTACTGTCTGTCGCCAGCCAGTGAGAAAAGGCCGACAGACTGGCCACGAGGGCCGAGAGTCCACCGACAAAAAACGCGATCGTGCGAATCGAGAACCCGGCGAACGCCTCGCTCGATGGGACTAGGCCGAGAACGCCCGCGACCAGCAGCAACGCGCTGATCCCCGTTGAAATCCACATCACCCGCCGACCACGAGTCCCGCCCTGCCCCACGTTCGTGGAGCCACTGATCCCGGCATTCGACAACAGAGCCCGAGGCGACATCGCGCGCAGCTGGCGACTCGTCCGCCAGATCATCAGCGTTGAGATCACCAGAGCAATCAGCCATCCGGTGATCAGACTGGCCGCTCGAACATGCAGGAAGAGTGAACGTGTTCCGACCGCTCCCGACCACCATGTCGTCAGCCCATAGATCACCACTCCGGCGTAAAGGACACCGCCCGCGATTCCCAATAGTCCTCCGATGGCTGCGAGCGTGATTCCCTGTGTCAGCACTTGCTGCCCCACCGACTTCGAGGTCCAACCGACGCCCAGTAACACGCCGAATTCGCGGCTGCGATTCTCCAGGCCGAGTCGGAACAGCAACGAGACGAGCAGCAGCGCCGACGCGATCAGGAACAGGCTGAACCCGAGGAACAGCCCCGTGAAGTCGGTCGTGCCGCGCGCCGCCATCAACCCTTGCAGCTTGACCGGCTCGACCGCCAGCCCGGTCACGCTCGTATCGAGTTTGGTCAGCCACTCGGCCTCGAATGTCTTGGCGAAATCGGCCAGCGGCAATCCTGCGGGTGGAGCAATCCGCAGCGAGGTGCGGTTGCCGTATCGGCTTTTGAATAACTCTTCGGCGGCACTCAAGTGCCAGAATACCTTGGGAGTGGTGCGGTACGGCTTCCAGAAGTCGCGGTCGCGCTGCGTGATGCGGTCCTTCTTCAGCGGGAACGGCTCGCGCCACTTCGTCGGGTCTTCTGCGTCCGAGATCCCTGCAACATACGGAGTCAGTCCCGGATCGGCCCCAGCACCGGCGAGCTTCACGATGCCGCTGATCTTCGCGGTGCGGGTCAGCTCTGGCAGTTCCCCCGTGTCGCCAACGACCTTATATTTCAGCGTGACCGAATCACCGACCGCGACCGCCAAATCCTCGGCCAGCCAGTCGTTGATCGCGATCTCATCCTTGGTTTGCGGGGCCACTCCACTGGCAAATTCGAGTGACCCAAACGCTCCGGTGGGGGGACTCTCACCGACTCCAGCGGAGATCGGATACATCGAGAACTTGCTCGGGTCGTTTGGGTTCTCAATTTCAGTCAACAACGAAACCAGTACCGGCGAGGTCGCCCATCCCTTGTCCTTCGCCACCTTCTCCGCAGCTGCGATCGTTCCCTCATCGATCAGCATCCGCTCGCTTTCGAGTGACAGGTAGCTGTGGGCTTCGTTGGGGACCAGGCGTAACGAGAGATCTTGTAGATCCAGCTTGCGATGCAGCTGTTCGGTGAGCTGAGTGGCAAGGTCGGCCCTGATCGGATCGTGTTCACCACTGGTATTCGAGCGATCCACCCCGAGCAGCAACGCATTGATCCGTGCGGGCTTCTCCGGCTCCTTCTTCCGTACCGACGCCGGGACGTGCTGCAGGTTAAGCTGCGTCTGCAACTCCCCCAGATCGACGAAGGCATTCAGCGGCAGTTGCTGGCTGGGATTGAGTCCAAAACGCCCAGGCATTTGCTGGTCTTCAAAGATGCGCGAGACCGTGGTGGGGAGTTCGACAACGGTCTCCTCGCGCTCACCGAGCAGAGCATCCCGCGGAATGGTCGAGGGGATTTCGATCACCACCGACGCTTTGTCGCCGACTTTGAGTTCGAGTTGTTCGGCCAGACGGCGACTGATGGCCAGCCCCTCTCCCGGTGGGTCGACGCCCGCCAGTTTCCAGAACGCCGCATCAACTCCATGGACCTCCACATGCCCGGCTCGGCGCGAGGTCGCCGACGTGATCTGTCCTGTCTGTACACTTCCCGTCACCAGGATCGCCGGGGCCACGGTCGCGATATCGACCTTCCACGCTTCGGCCAACTCAGCGGCCATCTCCTGCCGAAAAAATCTCGGCCCCCGCACCACATGATCGACTCCGCCCAGCCGCTCCAGCGACAGCGTCTCCAAACTCCCCCGCACCGAGTCCCCGACAATCAACGCCCCGCTGATGACCGCCGTGGCGAGGGCCACTCCGACGATGACCGCGATACTGGATCGGGAAAAGTGCTGGAGCGTAGAGAGCCAGAAAGTTTGTCGCGTGAACATATGGCGTCGCACGAAGGACGGTGGAGTGTGTCAAGAGTGACACATTACAGGGGCCGATGCGAAGGGAGTAGGCAGCCCTCTACCCTGATGTCTCCCCATCCCTTTCGGGATGTGGAACGAGCGGGCAAATGTACCCGTTCCACCAAAGGTGCCCATTCCACAGCCCTACCCCTTCAATCCCGCCAGCCGCCCGTTGCTATCCCCCAGCGATTCCACCTTGGCCCCGACGCGGTCGAGCATCGACAGGTACAGGTTGGTCATGGGGGTGCCGTTTTCGTATTTGATATGCCGACCCGTATCGATCGAGCCACCGGCCCGGCCGGCCATGATGATCGGCAGGTCGTCGTGGTTGTGGCGATTGCCGTCGCCGATGCCGCTGCCGTAAATGATCATCGAATTGTCGAGCAGTGTCCCCTCCCCTTCGCGGGTCTCTTTCATCTTGTTCACGATGTAGGAGAACTGCTCGACGTGGAAGCGGTTGATCTTGCGAATCTTCTCGAGCTTCTCTTCTTTGCTCTCGTGGTGCGACAGCTCGTGGTGCCCTTCGGAAACCCCGATCTCGGGGTAGCTGCGGTTGCTGCCTTCGTTGGCGAAGACGAACGTCGACACGCGGGTGGTATCTGTTTGGAAGGCCAGGACCATCAGATCACCCAACAGTCGGATATGCTCGTCATAATCTTTGGGAATACCGGCTGGCTTTTTCAAATCGATATCGGACAGGTCAATCTTCTCGCGCGACTTGGCGATCCTCTGCTCCAATTCGCGCACAGCTGTCATGTACTCGTCGAGTTTACGGCGATCCGCGCCGCTCACCTTGTTGCTGAGCCGCTTGGCATCGTCAGTCACAAAATCGAGTACGCTCTGACTGTACTTCTCACGCCGACCGCGAGCGGCTTCACTCTCGCCGATTCGGCTATTCGAGAACAGACGCTCGAAGACTAGCTTGGGGTCGACCTCTTTCGGAACGGGCTGGGATTCCGACTTCCACGCAATGTTGGATGAGTAAGCACAGCTGTACCCCGAGTCACAGCTACCCGCCATCGACGCTGGATCGCAACCGATTTCTAATGAGGGTAACCGCGTGAACTTGGCAAGTTCTTCGGCCGCTAATTGGTCAACCGAGACGCCTGCCCGGATGTCGGCCCCATCGGTCTTGCGAGCCTGCGTTCCGGTGAGGAAAGTCGCCAGAGCGCGAGCGTGGTCGCCGCCTCCGTCTCCGTTGGCAGCGGCTTTTTGTTGAGTCAGCCCACTGAGAACATTCAGTTCGCTCTTCAGCCCTTGGAGCGGCTCCAGAGTCCACGGAAGCTCGTACTCCGTTCCTACAGCAGCGGGGGTCCAAGTTTGCATGTGAATCCCGTTGGGGACGTACATAAACGCCATGCGAACGGGTGCCGCAGCCGCAGTGGACTGAGCAGCAAACAGCCGACTCGTGCCCATCGATTCCAACAGCGGCAGCGCTAGAGAAACACCCAGACCCTTGAGCAGTGTGCGGCGAGAAAGAGGTTGCATGGAGGTGCCTCGTGCTGTGGGGAGGGGCAAAAGTTGGTGGGGACTCCGGAGAGTCGCTGGTGAGAGCCCGGCAGGTGTGAGAAAAGGTACGTCAAACGTACCGATCAATCCACACGAATATCATAGGCAATCGGCCAATTGCAGGCGAGACCGCCAGCCTGATCCGCCGTTTCCTCGGCTCGATCAGAGCGAGTCTGCGGATTGCGCCGGTGCGTCGCGGCAGTGGGGGCGCGAGGCAAGTCGCCTTGCTCTGGGTGACTTCCCCGCCGGAACCGCTTATCCTCACGCAATTGGATCGAACCCTCGTGTGCCTGCTCTCAGGATATCCCCATGAATCGTCGCAGCTTTCTCGCTCTGGCTGGCGTCAGTCTCCTTTCGACTCAACTCGCCGCAGCTGACCCCGTTTCACATCGTTTTCTGGCTGCGGACAAAGGGCATGTCTGCCTGATCAGTGCCGACGGAAAGGTCGAGTGGGAGACGGCGATTCAGGGCGACGCCCACGATCTGAGCCTGCTCCCGAATGGGAACATCCTGTTTCCTCTGACGAGTACTGAAGTCGTCGAGATGACGCCCACCAAGGAAGTCGTCTGGAAGTACCAGTCCAAGCCGAAAGTGGGTAACAAGGACCATGTCGAAGTCCACGCCTTTCAGCGGCTGGAGAACGGCCACACGATGATCGCCGAGAGCGGCAACGGTCGCATTATCGAGGTCGACGCAGCTGGGAAGATTCAAAAGGAAATCCCGCTGACGCTCGAACACCCCAATGCCCACCGCGACACACGCATGGTTCGTAAAATCGCCAGCGGCAACTATCTGGTGTGTCACGAGGGCGATGGAGCTGTCCGCGAATATGACGCCACGGGCAAGGTCGTGTGGAGCTACAAGCTCGACCTCGGTGGTCGCCCCCGCAGTGATGGCCACGGACCCGAAGGACACGGCATGGAGGTCTTCGGGGCCATCCGCCTCGCCAGCGGAAACACTCTCATTGCAGCTGGAAATGGCAACCGCGTGATCGAAGTGAATCCCGATGGGAAGATCGTCTGGTCGGTGGAGCAGAAGGAATTGCCCGGCATCACGCTCGCCTGGGTCACCACGCTGCACGCCCTGCCGAACGGGAACATCATCATCGGTAACTGCCACGCCGGTCCCGAAAATCCCCAGCTGATCGAAGTCACCCGCGAAAAGCAGGTCGTGTGGCAAATGAAGAACTTCGAAACCTTCGGCAACGGGCTGGCCGCCTCGCACATCGTTGATGTACCGGGGGTCGTGAGGTAGCGTGGGATTTAGCCCACGTTTTCAAGAGTATGAAGCGATCGCGTGGACTCAGGCAAGCGGGTAGAAATCATGTACCCCGCCACTGGGGCTCGTCCCCGTGGTTCCTGCGTTTGTGCGCTACCAGTGGCGCACAAACGCGGGAACCACCCCGACAAGCGGGATGGCGGGGAGACTCTTTTCGCCCGAATGTTTGATGTCCACGCTACCGTTTCCCGGCTTCCCAGGCATCCAGCAGCTTTTGTTCCGACACCGCCACGCCGAGGCCGAGTGACTGGGCGAAGGCAGCGACGCGGGACTCTTCGATCAGCCAGCGGTACTGCGGGGTGAAGGGGTCGAAATCGGGGCGCACGGAGTGACGCTGGACGTGCTGTCGCCAGCGTTCCATGTGCGCTGCGATGGTCCCATACGCCGCGCGGTCTTTGGTGTACCCACCGCTGGTGATCTTGGCCCAACGCATCTGGATCGCCTTCAGATAACGCGGGTATTGAGCCAGCCACGGCCAGGGAACGTGGGACAGAAAGCCGGGGGCGAAGAGTGATTCGAGCTGTGAGCGGGTGTCGTCGATCGCGTATTGCATGGTCGATCCGCTTTGCTGGCCGATCAGCTTGCGTGTCTGGTGGTAGGCGACCATCAACGGTTCCAGCAGCTTCGACAGATCCTGAACTGCGACAGACATCTGACTGCGAGCACGCTTCAGGGTCTCTTTCCACTGGACGGCGTTACGCGGCGGCGGACCGTCGAACGCCAGCGATCGCTCGGCCAGACGCCATTGCACGTGCGAGCGGAATTCCTTGTGATCCGGCAGAGTCGTGGCGAACACGCAGATCTGCTGAAACCGGGGCAGCCATTCGACCTGCTCTTTGACGCGTTTCGCTTCAGCGATGAGCAACAGCCGCACGAGGGACCGGCGCGTCTCGCGCTCGGCGTGACTGGCGTCCATCGACAACAGCAACGAAACGGAGTCGCCTCGGTCGGCCAGCATCGGGTACGCCCGCACATCGATCCCGCCTCGGTTGATCGTAATCTCGGCGGGCAAGTCGAAATCGGTCCAGTCGGTGATCCCCGTTCGGTTCCAATTCTGCTCGACCATCGTCACTGCGGCTGAGGCGACCTGCGACCGCACACCGCGTTGCAGTTCGACGAGATCGCGACTCTCGCGAATCACGGCCCCGTCGTCGTCGACCATGCGGATGTTGATTCGCAGGTGATCGGGCAGACGAGCCTCTTCAAACGCAGTCACCGGAACATGCTCGCCCGACACGCGGCGCAGGGCGACCGCCAGCTGTTCGTTCAGACTGCCCTCGCCGTATTTCAGCTGGCTGATGATCTGCGGCAGCACATCGTTGACCGGCACGAACAGTCTTCGCAGCTCCTTCGGAAGTGACTTGATGAGGGCTGTGACCTTCTCGTCCAGCAGTCCCGGCACCAGCCAGTTGAGCCGCTCCGCCGACAGCTGCCCGATCCCTGCGCGGGGGACAGTGATCGTGAGTCCGTCCGACTCGTTCCCCGGTTCGAGTGCATACTCGACAGGCAGGTTCAGCCGACCGACCGACAACTGATCTGGGAAGGCATGTTCAGGAAGAGCGACATCGGGATTGGCCAGTAGCACTTCGCGAGTCAGGCACAGAGCCTGCGGTTGAGTCTTCTCGACCGACTTGACCCACTTCCGCAGCGCGTGGACGTCGGCCACATCGGCGGGCACCTGCGAATCGAAAAAGTCGAACTGGGCCTCTTCACTCGCGAACAGTTGCGACTGCCGCAGCTTTGCCTGCCAGTCGGCCAGCTCTTCTTTGATGGCGATATTGTGACGATGGAACAGTTCCGGCCCCTGGTAATCGCCTTGCATCAGCACATGTTCAATCAGCAACTTGCGACACAGCTCTGGTTCGACCAGGGAGTACCGCACACGGCGACCAGTCACGATCGGCAGACCAAATAGCAGCACGCGCTCGTTGGCCATCACCGCTCCCGAGCGGCTCTCCCAGGCGGCATCGCTATAGGTCTTCTTGACGAGGTGAATCGCCAGCCGCTCGATCCACATCGGGTCGACGGGGGCGATCACGCGGGCATAACGCTTGCTCGTTTCGACCAGTTCGGCTGCCACGATCCAGCGCGGCTTGGTCTTATACGCGACAGACCCCGGCCAAAGATTCAGCAGTTGATTGCCAGCCCCCGTGTAGTCGTTCTTTTCCCCCTTCAGGGCGATGTTGGAGAGCAATCCGGTTAGCACCGCCCGGTGAATCGCCTCGGGCTGGTTCTTGCGAGGCCGCGACTTCAGGCCCTGCTCCTCCGCGATCTGGCGCAGGTTGCGGGCCAGGTCCGACCACTCGCGCAGTCGCAGCGACGACAGGAAGTTTTGGTGACACGCCCGTTGGAACTGACCGCGCGATAGCTTCTCCTCCTGCTCGCGAGCGAAGTCCCACAGCTTCAGATACGACATGAAGTCCGACCGCTCATCCGCGAATTTCTGATGCGCGGTGTCAGCTGCAAATTGCTTGTCGGCGGGTCGCTCGCGCGGGTCGCGGATCTCGAGCGCCGCAGCGATGATGAGGACTTCTTCGAGGCACTGCTCTTCGTCTGCGGCCAGAATCATGCGGGCGATACCCGGGTCGACGGGCCACTGGCTGAGGGTCTTACCGATTGGCGTCAGCTTGTCGTTCTCGTCAATCGCACCGAGTTCAAACAGCGTGCGTTCACCCGAGCGGATCGCAGCAGGCGATGGGGGATCGAGTAGTGGGAAGTCGGCGAGATGGCCGAGATTGAGGGCCTTCGTCTGGAGGATCACCGACGCGAGGTTGGTCCGCAGGATCTCCGGCGGCGTGTACGCCTCGCGGTCGTCGAAGTCCTTCTGCTCATAGAGGCGGATGCAGATGCCGGGCGCGATGCGTCCGCAGCGGCCCTTGCGTTGATCGGCACTGGCCCGCGAGACCGGCTCGATGGGAAGTCGTTGGACTTTCGACTGCGGCGCATACCGGCTGATGCGGGCGGTGCCGGTGTCGATCACGTAGTGGATGCCGGGCACAGTCAGGCTCGACTCGGCGACGTTGGTGGCCAACACCACCTTGCGACTGCGCGACGACGAGAAGATGCGGTTCTGCTCGGCCTCGGACAGACGCCCATACAACGGCAGCAGTTCGAGAGTCTCCCCTCCCCGGCCCCGCCCACTGAGCGATTTTGTCATCTCGCGAATTTCCATCTCGGTCGGTAGGAACACCAGAATGTCCCCTGACCCCTCGCGGCACAGCTCGTCGACCGCATCGCCGACCGCTTGCGACCAGTCGATGTCCTCGTTGTCATGGTCGACCTCGGGTGGTCGGTAACGAACCTCGACCGGGTAAGTGCGTCCCGAGACGTTGATGACGGGGGCGAGCTTTGTGAGCGGCACGGCGCTAGCCGCCGGTTCTTCTCCAGGCTGTGAGTTCACAGAATCGGGGGCGAGCGTCGTGCCACTTACGGAGCTAAAGAACTCCGCGAACCGCGCCGAGTCGATCGTTGCCGATGTGATGATCACTCGCAGGTCGGGTCGTCGGGGCAGGATCTTCTTGATGTACCCCATCAGGAAGTCGATGTTCAGCGACCGCTCGTGGGCCTCGTCGATGATGATCGTGTCGTACCGGTCGAGGTAGCGATCGTTCTGAGACTCGGCCAGCAGGATGCCGTCGGTCATCAGCTTGATGAGTGAACGGGGGCTGGAGACATCGTTGAAGCGGATCTTGTACCCGACCTGCCCGCCGAGCTTGACGCCCAGCTCTTCGGCCAGCCTGGCACCGACCGAGCGCGCGGCAATCCGTCGCGGCTGGGTATGCCCGATCAGCCCGCTCATCCCTCGTCCTGCTTCCAGGCAGATCTTCGGCAGCTGAGTCGACTTCCCCGACCCAGTTTCGCCGCACACGACGATGACCTGGTTGTCGCGAATTGCGGCGAGGATTTCTTCACGCTTCTCCGTGATGGGCAGTTCAGGGTCGTACTCGATCTTCGGCAGATCGGCCACCCGCTGCTCGCGAATCCGCGCCGACTTTTCGACATCCTGCAACAGCTTTTGCAGCTGAGGTTCGAAGGGTTTTTCCTGGGTTTTGAGTTGCTGGAGCGATTTCCACGCGCGCGTCAGCCGAAACTGATCCCAGCGCATCGTCCGGGCAATTTGTTCATCAAGATCGTTCGGCCAGTCCAAGGGGGACTTTCAGGGGAAGAGGTTCGGTGGTGCGGGGCAGGCATCAGAGCCCCTTCCTGCGATTAGGTCGGGCGAGCGTATGATAGCAGAGCGAGCCGAATGCTTCCCAGCACCCGCTGGGCAGCGAGTCTTTCATCGCGCCACCAAGCCGGAACTTGGGATTGAGACACAAATTGGGCGTCAAGCTCCGCGAGCTGATGTCGATTGTCAGCTATTCGACATTCCGGCGGTGGGTTCGAGAGGCGGAGGTCGCACATTTGACGCAAGAGGATGCATGCCAGCCAGACACCCGTCCCATCGGTCGACCGCGCACAGCCAGCGACATCCGCGATCTGGTCATCAAGCTGGCCCGCGAGAACATCTGGGGCTACACCCGCGTCCTCGGTGAGCTGCGAAAACTCGGCATTGAATCGATCTCCCGTTCCACTGTAAAGGCGATCCTCAAAGAACACCACATCGCCCCCGCTCCCGATCGCCCTCACGGTTCGTGGTTCGAGTTCATCCGCATCCACGCCGCCACACTGGTCCAGTGCGACTTCCTCTCGAAGCCGGTCTGGACACCGAAAGGGCTGATCACCCTCTACGTACTGGCTTTCATCCACATCGGCAGCCGCCGACTCTGGCTCTCCCCGTCGACTCGCCAGCCCGACGCAGCTTGGGTCACGCAACAAGCTGAGCGGTTCCAGCAGCATGCGAAAGTGGCCGATATCCCGCTGACGATCCTGCTGCGAGACAACGATGTGAAGTACCCACCCGCCTTCGATGAGGTCTTCCGCCAAGTGGGAGTTCAGATCCCGAAGATGCCCCCGCGTGCCCCGAACCTGCGGGCACACGTCGAACGGGTGATCCAGACCATCAAGCATGAAGTTTTGAACGCCTTCATCGTCACTGGCGAGCAGCACTTCAACCACATCCTGAAATCTGCACAAGACTGGTATAACTCGGAAAGATCGCACTCATCGAGAGATCACCTTCCACCCGGCTGGGACAAACCGCCGAAAGTCGATAACACCGTCATCCCGAGCGAGATCATCTGCACCACTCGCCTCGGCGGGCTTTTGAATTCGTACTCTCGCCGGGCAGCGTGAAGCGGCTCTATCGCTCGCCCAGCCCAGACTTGAAACTTGAAATGCCTTCAACGCGATGGCTCCGCAACCGGTCCGTTCTCCGACCGAGCATCACGGGGAAACCCGGGTTGCGCCGTCGAAAATGATCGGTTGACAGCAGACAAATTCCTCGTAGCGTATGGAGCGACCAGTCGTCTTACCTGTTGCTGGATCTTTGGTGCGAGTATACCTCGCACCAGTGCTACTGCCGGTCCAGCTTTGCGAAACTGACCGGCCACCCGTCAGCCCTCATTCGGCGGTGGAGACTTCGTCGCCAGTGCCACCCCGCCGACATTCCGTGTTTAGCAATTTAACACCGCGAGCCTCTGCACGAACAAGATCACGCAGAGTCTTCGTTGCCAAATGAACAGTTGCACCACGATGAAAGCTCCGCACAGACACTTGGTGAAGAGAGGAAAGTGAATTGACAACAGGGGGAAGTCGAATACCTGAGAAATAGTTATATTCATACCACCCCCTGATGGAGTCCTTCAGCGAGAAGTCCGCATCCCGATACTCCTTCATCCAAGATGTCGTATACTTTCCAGGCTCATCGTACTCGCAATGATCACATAAATGTGATACGAAAGGCATTCCAGCGGCGTAGAGTGTTGGCGCGCAAATAGCCATCATGCGAAATCCGATGCAATATAGCGGAGAAACGGCGGAAACACATGACTCATGCATCTTCTGCGCGTCGCACGACTCAATGTCAACTGCGAGGCAAAAGTGAGAAGTCGAAACATCAACCATGACCTTCGACTCAGTGAGCAATGACTTTGACGTGCTCGGTAATAGAAATGCTTCGATTGGCGAATCCACAACTACAACATCGCCGAACGACTTAGCAGCCACTCTCTTACCCTTCACATGCAGCCTGTTGAACTTGAGTTGGAAGCCAGACAACACTGAAGCAAGTGCTCGGAATGTTTCACCTGTAGTCGCATTCTTGTCTGATGCGCCGTAGCCCGCGATGACAAACATATTACTCATGATCATTCCCTAATTTGCAAAAGGATCCGTGTTAGCACCCGGCTCAACCACTCTGATTTCGCCGCCAACCCCCTCAGGCATGGAGTCCATTCCCATCTGAAGTTTTGCCTCCAACTCAGCTCTTGTCTGGGAGTTTGATCGGACCTCCACAACGTCAACTCCACTCTGGTGCTTCAAGCCAGCAACATCGCAGGGTGGCACCGGTTGGCTCGCTTTGGAGCCTACCGGTGTGGCGAAGCCAGAAGAGGTTTTGTTGTCGAGAGTCGCATCATATCGCACCTCCTGTGCCAAGGCACACAGGTAGCCCAAAGCGGCAACCTGTGCCACCCCGCGCGCTCGCGCTCAGTCCGGCATTGCCTTGGTAATCTCTCCTATTATATTCGGGACTTGTTGGTTCCAATTGTGCCCTAAGCTCTCCCAGAGCGTCACGATCCCCAGCAACTCGGGTGGTGAATAAGCCAAAAAGCAGATCCCGAGCTTGTTGGCATGCCAGAAAGTACGCTCAGCACTTTCCGTTACGGATAATTCATATCCCTTGCCCCTAATAACAAGCAGACACGGATTGTACGTATTGCCAGCTGCCACAAGTCTCATCGTCTCAGGAATCGCATTCTCATTTTGCACGCTGAAGTACTCCTTCCGGGATTTGCCCTTCAATCAGAATCTCACCGTTTCGCTTCATTGCGTCTCGAACTGCTCCGGCCTCTTTGCTTGTTTTCCTTGGGCCAGCCTTCAGTGCATCGTATACAGAATCAGAAGTGTGAATTCTGATGACACCCCTTGCCTCAAGCTCCCGCAAACCTTCCATTTCCGCTTTGCTAACATGGCGCATGTCTAGCGAATCCGGAAAGCTCTTGGCGGGGTGGCCCAGACGCTGCTTTGAGCGTCTGGGTGACGCAGGAACAGGAGGTGCGAACGAGTTGCATGGCATGAGTCCACCCACGGGAGTCGGAACGGGCACGACTATACCAACTGGATCAAGCCCACCGCGATCCCGTCATGCCTCTTGTTGCTTTGCAACCCAGACATCCAAAGCGATAACGGTGGACCGATGCCTCTGATGTCATTCACCTCGTCTTCGAGTGACGGACCCTTGGGGATGAGAACAAAACCTGTTAGTTTGACAGAGAGTCACTCCCTGTGAATCCACGATTTCGCTCATCACGCCATGAACAAACCCATCCCTCTTGGCCTCGCTCCGTCCTTTGGTTTCGGTGACCGCACCGGTCTGGCTACGCCCGGTCATGTGGCGGCGATGCAGCGGGCGGGAGGCGGAATCTTGCCGATCTTTCCGCAGCAGTCGATTCGCGAGATGGCCCGCACACAGCGGACGCCGCAGCAGGTGATGGACGAGGCGCTCGCCGGAGCCGCAGCTGCGGGCTGGACCGGAGTGACTGGGGCGGATGCGGATCACTTGAAGATGCCGGAAGATATCAACGTCACGGCGGCGGTCGGGTTCACATTCTTTACCATCGACCCGTCAGGTGATGTTGACCAGCACGCCGATAACTATGACGAGGCGATGCTGACCAATCAGTTCGCAGCTGTGCAGGGCGAGGTGCCTTGGATCACGGCGTATCGGGGAATGAGCGTCACGCTGGCGACCGGCTCGAAGATCGAGTTCACCGAGCCCGTACTCCATCGCGCGGCCGTGAAATACGGGCGAGCGATCAACACAGCTGTCAGGCTGGCTGACCACATCCGGAAGACTTGCGAGGGACTTGGGCAGGGGTTTGAGATCGAGTTGAGTGTCGACGAGACCGAGCAGCCAACGACGCTGGCCGAGCACTTCCTGATTGCGGACCAGTGTCTGCAACGCGGGATGAAGTTGGTCAGTCTGGCCCCGCGCTACATTGGCGACTTCGAAAAGGGAGTCGACTACAAGGGCGACCTTGCGGCCTTGCGACTCTCGCTGGCCGATCACGCGGCGATTGCGAACTTGCTGGGGCCGTACAAACTGAGCCTGCACTCGGGGTCGGACAAGCTGTCGATCTATACGGATTTTGCGAGAGCGACGCAGGGGCGGTTCCATGTGAAGACGGCGGGGACGAGTTACCTGGAGGCCCTGCGTGTCGTGGCTCGGCACGAGCCGGATCTATTTCGGCGGCTGGTGACTTTTGCCCGCGAGCGCTATGACACCGACAAGGCGACATACCACGTATCGGCCACCCTCGCTTCAGCCCCCGCAGCGGATCAGGTCAGCGACATCCGCGAACTGGAGCGGCACTATTTGGAGCTGTGGAGCGATGTGCCGACCGGGAAGGGGTTCACCGCATCGGGCCGACAGATTCTGCACTGCACGTTCGGTTCAACGCTCACTCACCCCGAGTACGGACCGCTGGTGAAGGCCGTTGTGGCCGCTCATCCCGATACGTATCGTGAGGTCTTGGCCGATCACTTCGCCCGGCACTTGGAGGCGCTCACGGCGGGGATGTGAGATCAAAGCCCGCCACGTTGGAGTCCAGCCTTGAGGCTGCACGGGATAGCCTGAAGGCTGGACTCCAACTTCGGAAGAGGTTGATTGCGAGAAACGCATGTGAGAAATCGGGGAGAGTTGCGGATACGGATACGCAGGAACTGTGAGTGGGTTCTGCGCAGAGACGGTGATACGGGCACGTAGGCAGCGTGCCCCACGCTGAGGGCTAAAACTCACCGACTGTTTCGCCCCCGGCCCGCGTGCTCAATGCTCTCCACAGGCCCAAATCGATATTCTCGCTGATCGAACGCACGGAACCATCGGCTAAAGCCGACTGGACAATTCCCACATGGTAGCTGCGCGAGGTGATTGCACCGAAGCTTAAAGCGGTGAGATTGGACCCCTCTTGCCGTGAGGCAAAATCGCAGTCGTACGCGACTCCTAAATAGGTCAGCAGAACCTTTGTGTTGGGCGTCATCGTGGTGGTGAAGCCGCTGTGATGGCCGTGGCCGTTGGCCCATTCGGTATGTTCGGTTCCAGGATTCACACGATCGGTCACTCCCACAGCAACAGCTGCGGCGACATCGGAGACACTCTGTGGAATGCTGGCAGACGGAGGGGCTGCGTTGCGAGTGTAGGACTGCCAGGACTTCACCTCAGAAACCATCAAGGTGTTGCTGGCTCCATCGGAGATACTTCCGAATTTGATCGACGAGTTCGGGAAGAACATCCCGTCTCCCCCGGCACCTGTCGTCGGGTTGTAGTAGAACCAGGTTCCAAGATTGAATCCATAATTTGTGCTGTACAGATTGACTCCCGAAGCGGCCCGCGCCTCATCACTTCGAGCGTCTGACGGGCAGACGTATCCTGGGACGCGAAAGCCAGAGATGGCTGCGGCGTTCGGTGCCACGTTCCAGGCCTTCTGCAGATCGATCTGCGCATACAACGCCGCTTGATCAAGGTAGGGCAGGATGCGCCCGTGGATCGACCACGAGGCATTCGTGGTCACAGCTGGGTTGATGGCCATGCTGGGCGGAAACCGCGTGAAGGTCGATTCGTAGTTGTGCAGCGCTAGCCCGATTTGCTTCAGGTTATTCTTGCACTGCGACCTGCGGGCGGCCTCGCGAGCTTGCTGCACAGCGGGTAATAGCAGCGCGATCAGAACGGCAATGATCGCGATGACGACCAGCAACTCGATCAGCGTGAAGCCGCGTCGAGATGCGATTCCGGGAAGCTGATCGTTGCCATGGTTTGCCATCGGTGGATTCGCTCGCACTTGTCTTGGGGGCCGTGTACTTGGCACTCAACAGCAAGGCAAATGCTGTACCGCAAAAATGACTGAACGATGACCAGTGGATTTTGCCAGATCGTTCTCAGGAGGATTCGCCAAAGATGGTCATTTCGCCCGGCATGGCGGAAAATACATCTCACCACCAAGAGTCGGAGTCAGTCACTCCCCGGCGAGGAACTCCACAAGATCTCGCAAGTCCTCGGGCGTCAGCGTGGTTCGCATGCTCGGCATGGCAGAGTTCGGTGGTGAGCGGTCATCGATTTCCTTCGTCGGGATTTCGATGAGTTGGCCGTCGGTTTGTTTAAGACGGATGCGCTCGGGGTTTTCCTCCAGGACAACCCCTGCGACCACTCGTCCATCGATCAGGGCCAGTGTCACCGTTTCGTAACCTTTGGCGATCTCGGCTTTCGGGTCCAGCAACGACCGCCAGATGTAGTTGCGGAGTTGATTTGGATGACGCTTCGCGATGTCGGTCAGTTCTGGCCCTGCGGTGCCACCCGTGTTGGTATGGGCCGAGCCAGTCACTCCGCCGTGCTTGTGGCAACGCAGGCATTGGGCAGCTGCGTGATTGACGAACAAGTTGCGTCCCCGCGCGGCGTCGCCCCCGTGCTGGGTCATGCGGAGTAATGCATCAGAGTCGGTCGCAGTGAGCTGGGCTTCCATAGCCGCGATTCGCAGACGGAGTGGTTCGCTCGGAGAAGCCCTGAGTGCCCGGACGAGATCCCACTGAAGAGTTGGGACAACGCTCCCCTGCTCCAGCTGGTCCGCCCAAGACTGCAATCGCTCACTAGCCTCGGGGGTGTCGATTGTCCCGAGTGCTTGCAGCGCGGCCTGTTGTTCGACTCGATCTGATTGCGGTGATGTCAGCACCTCAGACAACAACCGGGTGGCTCTCTCGGGCTGTTGGCGGCGGAGAATGTCGCGAGCCGCGATGCGCAGCGCAGCTGTCATGCTGGCGAGAGAAGCGTCGATGCTGCCTGGCAGTTTGTCCGACTGCCGGTGATCGAGTGCCTGGAGTGCCGCAACGCGAGTTCCAGCAGCAACGGACTCATCGCCGATCCAGCGAGCAAATAGACTTTCATCGATGGGCAGTTGATACGTCTCGATCAGTTGGGTCACGCGAGCGGCCAGTTCACTGCCGTCGCTCAGCTTCCCGCTGATGGTGAGGAGTTCAGGCACTAGTGGGGCGAGGGTCTCTTTCACGGGGGCGGGATCGCGTGGAGCGAGCGGCCGCCAGTACCAGTTCACTCGGTCGCGCGACGGAGGAGCTGCCCAAAAGGTCAGCTCATCGAGCGCCTCCGCTTGGAGGTGGATCGGCGTATGCGAGCTGCGGGCGATCTGTACAACCCGGCGGATCGAGTCGGGATCACCGAGCTTCAGATTGGCACTCATGACTCGCCGGATCAGAGCTTCCGGGGATGGCTGGAGTGCGACCACGGGAGCCAGCGCAGCGAGTTGCGGAAGCAGCGAAGGCAATGGGAGATCATGGATGGCCCTTGCGGCTTCGGTCGCCAAAGCCGGATCGGCATCGTGCAGAAAGTCGGCCAGCTCATCCGCCTTCCACTCTCGCAGGACGAGTAAGACGACAGCTCGGACTGCACGTGACGCATCCAATCGACGAGCGAGTACGGGCTCTCGTTGCTGCATGGAGGCCAGAGCTGTCACCACTTCATGCCGCACGAAGGCGTCTCCTTCATTGGCCCGCTCGGCGAGGGCAAACAACTCGGGAATCGCGGCTTCATGGTGGACTCTTCCGAGGGCGCGAGCGGCGAACATTTGCACGCGTGGGGAGGTGTCTCTCAAAAGAGCGGTGAGTACGTCCTCCGCTCCGAGAAGCTTGAGATCAGCGATCACGCGAGCGGCCTGGGCTCGTAACTCGGGATCATCGTTCTTGAGGCAGGCCAGCACTGCGCCGCGAGCTGATTCGTGAGAACCTGCGAGTTGCCACAGTCCCCACAAGGCATGGAGTCGAGCCATTTGGTTCGCACCCGAAATCAGTGATTTCTGAAAGAGGGGAATTCCTTCGAGACCGCGACTCGCCAGTGTGAACTGCGCTCGTTGACGGACTCGGAGATCGGAATGCTCTAGCAGCTGCGCCAACTCTTCACTGGACCGCTTCGTGAACCCTGCTGAGAAGAGTGCCTTCATTGCGGAAACTTCGGGTCTGTCTGCAGAGGCATGCCGCATCGTGTAGAGACGCCCGCCCACGCTGCGGCCATCCCAGTTCAGTCCGATGAAGTCGGAGATGTACAGGTTTCCGTCGTACCCGAATTCGCAATCGGTGGCGAAAATTGGCTTGATAAAATCGTGAGCGTCAACCATTTCGAAGCCCGCTCCCTTGGCCTTCACTGAGAACGCTTCGATCCCGCCATTCCCTGTGAAGTTGCACATGAAGAACGAGTGCCGATATCGCTCGGGCAGACCCAGTCCCGGCGAGAAAGCGAACCCCGATGGTCCCGCACCCAGCGGTGCAATTGGCGGCAGGACTGAGAGCGGGCGATCGGGATGTTCAACATGCCAGATCTTCTCCGCATGCCAAGGGCCGGTGAGATACGGCTCGGGGATCGATTGGTACGCCATGTTCCAGCCGCTGTGCCCCCCATCGACGATATAAACTAGCCTGGCGTAGTCACCCTTATCACAGTTGTTATCAGCTGCAAAGAGGTTGCCGTAATCGTCAAACGCAATCTCCTGCGGATTGCGCAGTCCGGTGTATACGACCTCGAGTTGAGAACCGTCGGGAAAACAACGGAAGACCGCCCCGTTACGCGGGCCGTGAAAAGACTTCCCTTCCTGAGTGTGAAGGTCGTATCCGCGATCGCCGACGGAGAAGTACAGCTTTCCCTCGGGACCCCAGCAGAGTCCATGCAAATCGTGGCCGAGGAATCCGGCGTTAACTCCGAACCCGGTCGCCAGCGCTTCTCGCTCCTCGGCGATCCCATCGCCATCCTTGTCACTTAATCGCCAGAGGTTGGGGATGCAGGTCAGGAAGACATCCCCGTTGTACGCCATCACGCCAGCGGCCAACCCGTCAAGCGGTTGATTGAAACCCGTTGCAAACACGGAGGAGTGATCGGCTCGACTATCTCCGTTGGTGTCGATGACCAGGCGAACTTGATCGGTGTATTTCCGGAACCAGTCGAGGCCTCCCTCGAACTCGGACGCGTGCTTTTCAAACATCTTCAGGCGATCCGCCAGTGTCTCGATCTGGAGATCGTCTTCCAGCAAGAACGGACGGGTCCGGTTCTCCTCGGTTCCCCGATTGAAGCGGTACTCCTCCGCCACGAAGACGCGGTTCTGCTCATCAACGCCGATGGCCACAGGGCTGGCCAGTTGTGGTTCAGCAGCGAACAGCCGAACAGTGAAACCTTCGGGGACTCGCAAAGCCGGGATTTGTTTTTCAGCGGCCTCGGAGCCATCTGGAAGGGTGTCAGTTAGGCCGGTTGGCGGAATGGTTTTTCCGCTGCCGCTCTCCAGAGGCGGAGCTTCCGCGAAGGAGAACTGCGAGCTGAGGCTCGCCAGAACCACAGTCAATGCGATTACGCGAGTCATGGATTGGGCCACAACGGACTCCGCCAAGGGATACGAATGCGAGGCAAGTTCAGGAAAATCGACGGAATCAGACGATGAGAGGCTCGACCGATTGCAGTGATGAATCAAGGACAGGATAATCGATCTGAGCAGGCTGTGTGACTCTCCCCCATCGGGTTGATTGCCTGTTTCCTCGCCTCACCTTCTGAAAGCTGTCGTTATGGCCAGTTTGATTCTCCTCGTTCAAGGTCAGGCGAAGACCTATGAGCTTAAAGATGGGGACAATTTTCTCGGACGGCTGCCGGATTGTGATATTCAAATCGACTCCAACATGGTGTCGCGAAAGCACGCGCGAGTTTATCCGCAGGACGGGCGGTTCTACATTGAGGACCTCAACAGCGGAAACGGGTCGTTCGTGAATGGGCAGCGGATTGCCGGACCAACACTGCTGAAGACCAACGACCGCATCAAGTTTGGCCCGATCTTGTTTCGGTATGAGGGAGACGGTTCGGATTCCAACTCGGGAGTCTTGTCTGACGAAGCCGGGTCTTCGTCTCAAGGGAAAGTCAGTTACCACGCCAACGAATCGTCCTCCACGATTACCGATCGCATCTCGGGCAGTGCATACGACATGCTCGATGTCCAGCCAGCTGCCAAGTTGAAAGCTGTGCTGGAGATCACGAGGAGCCTGGCAGGCACGATCGACATCGACAAGATTTTGCCGAAGGTGCTCGATACGTTGTTCGGGATTTTTCCGCATGCGGATCGCGGCTGTGTCTTGCTGCTGGATGATCGGACGCAGCAGATGATTCCGCGCGCGATGAAGCACCGGCGGGCAGACGCGGACGATTCGGTCAAATTGTCACGGACGATTCTCAAGGCCGTGATGGAATCCAAGGAGACGATCCTGTCGGCTGATGCATCGAGTGATTCGCAATTCAATGCCAGTGAATCGATCTCGTCGCTCTCGATTCGCTCGATGATCTGTACCCCCATGATCGGCCTCAATGGGGAGGTACTCGGTGTCATCAATATCGACACACAGAACCCTCTCGCCCAGTTCAAAAAAGACGACGCCCAACTTCTCGCGGCAATTGCCGTGCCTGCGGCTCTCGCGTACGAGGGGGCAAGACTGATGCAGTCGTATGTCGAAAAACAGAAACAAGACAACGAGATGAACATCGCCAGCGCTGTCCAGCTGGCCTTGCTTCCAGAACAGATGCCGGAAGTGAAGGGCTACTCGTTCTTTGCAATGTACGAATCGGCCCAGGCGGTCGGCGGCGATTATTACGATGTCTTTTCGCTGTCGAATGGAAAAATCGCGATCGCGTTTGGGGATGTGGCGGGCAAGGGGGTGCCTGCATCCTTGATCATGTCGCGCATCTCGACAGTAGTGCGGTCCGTCGTCGAATTCGTGGATGATGTCAGTCAGGCCATCGAAAAGATCAACGGGCACATGTGTGCGAGGGCAGTTGAGGGGCGATTTGTCACCTTCGTTTTGGTCATTCTCGACCCTGTGAAGCATACGATGTCGTTGACGATCGCCGGGCACATGTCCCCGATCATTCGCAAGCCGGATGGGACCCTGGATGAGTTTCCTGATGAGATTGTCGGTGTGCCGCTGGGAGTGGTCGACGGCTACCCGTTTGATGTGGTGATGCGCGAGATCGGTCCCGGCGAAACCGTTGTGATCTACACCGACGGTGTCAGCGAGGCGATGAATGCTGCGGGAGATCTGTATGGCACGGACAGACTGCGGACCTTGGTCACAAAAGAGTCTGGCGACACGCAGGCACTTGGAACCGCAATTCGCGCAGATGTCCGCCGGCATGCGGCCAATTTTCCACAGAACGATGACATTACACTGATGGTGTTTGGGCGGAATGCGGAGTAGGACTTGACTCTGGGGATGAGGGCCTCTCGTTTGCCATCTCATCAACCCCGCAAGGGGAGCCGGGCTACCTCGACCCGACCCTGTTCCTCAACCGTTGAAGGGCATCGAGCGCCCCCGCCGGGGTCATCGTGTCCAGATCGAGCGCCCGAATCTCCTCCAGAAGAGGATGATATTCCGGGCCGAATAGAGTCAGCTGTTTGTGCTTCGAACGGCGCTTGCGTTGGG
The DNA here is from genome assembly GCA_043777375.1 of Planctomycetota bacterium. Classification (GTDB taxonomy): domain Bacteria; phylum Planctomycetota; class Planctomycetia; order Planctomycetales; family Planctomycetaceae; genus TH-plancto1. The sequence continues at coordinate 60,726 of JAYWHX010000036.1, forward strand.
GGATGGTGGTCTTTCCCGCCGAGTCCTGGTGATCGGATTCCAGGGTTTGAAGGATCACTTCCGAGCGCTCGATCACCTCGCGCGGGACACCGGCCAAACGAGCCACTTGGATGCCGTAGCTCTTGTCAGCGGCTCCCGGCACGATCTTGTGCAGGAAAATCAGCTCTCCATTTCGCTCGTGGACCGAGACGTTCCAGTTAGCGGTCCCGACCAGCGATTCGGCGAGTGCGGTCAGCTCGTGGTAATGCGTCGCGAACAGCGTCCGGCACTTCAGGTCGTCATGGATAAACTCCGTAATGGCCCACGCGAGCGAGATTCCGTCATACGTACTGGTCCCGCGACCGATCTCGTCGAGGATGACCAAGCTGCGCTCGGTGGCGGCATTCAAGATACGAGCGGTCTCGGTCATTTCGACCATGAACGTACTTTGTCCCTTGCCGAGTTCGTCACTGGCCCCGACACGAGCGAAGATGCGGTCGGCGATCCCGATGCGTGCAGAACGTGCTGGGATGAACGACCCGATCTGAGCCATGATCGTCAGCAAAGCCGCCTGCCGAATATACGTACTCTTTCCGGCCATGTTGGGACCGGTGATGAGTTGGATGAAGGGGGCAGAAGGTTGAGGGGTGAGGGTTGAGGGTGGATCGACAGAGGCTCCAGTCGCTGACGCTTCCGGCTCGGGCTCCTCTCGCTGACCGCTGACCACTGATCGCTGACCGCTCTCCCCTCCCAGGACCACATCATTTGGAACGAACTCCCCCGTCGGACGCAGCTTATCCAGCACCGGGTGTCGACCATCACGGATGTCGAGAACTGGCTCGGTCGTGATCTCAGGTCGGCAGTACCGCATGCTAACGGCCAGTTTTGCGAGACCGACCAGCACGTCGAGTTGAGCCAGAACCTCGGCGGTCTGTTGCAAGCGTCGACACTCCGCATTCACCGCATCACGCAACTGTTGGAAGAGTTCGTTTTCGAGGGCGATCGCGCGCTCCTCCGCGCGGAGGACCTTGTCCTCGTACTCCTTCAGCTCCGGCGTGATGTAGCGTTCTTGGTTCTTAAGCGTTTGCTTGCGGATATAGTCATCGGGGACTTTGTTGAATTGCGAGGCAGTCACTTCGAGGTAGTACCCGAAGACTCGATTGAAGCCGACCTTGAGGTTGGAGATCCCCGTGCGTGTGATCTCCCGCGCCTGGTACTCAGCAATCCAACGTTTCCCGCCGCGCGCGAGATCGCGTAGCTCATCCAGCCCCGGGTGGAACCCATCGCGAACCATCCCGCCGTCGCTGGTTTGCAGTGGCGGCTCATCCACGAGAGTTGCTTCGACCTGTGCCCGAATTTCTCCGCAGAGTTCCAGCCTGGACTCCAACGTCTGAAGCAAATTAGTCTGCCGACCCGCCAGCCGCGCCTTGACGCGCGGGAGCAAGGCCAGCGTCCGGCCCAGCGAAACCAAATCCCGCGCGGAGGCCCGCATCGTCGCCACGCGAGCACACAGCCGCTGCATATCGTAGGACTGTTTCAGCAGCTCTTGTAGCTCTCTCCCGAGCTTGGCATCACGCATCAACTCCTCAACCGCATCGAGTCTTCGCCCAATCGCAACCGGATCAGTCAGCGGGTTCGAGAGCCACTCGGCCAGCATCCGCGCCCCCATGGGCGTAGCCGTCTCATCCAACACCGACAGCAGGCTTCCCTCGCGTCGCCCTTCGCGCATCGTGCGAGTCAGCTCCAGGCTGCGACGCGTGGCCTCGTCGATTATCAGGCTGTCCCCGCGTCGGTACTGCTCCAACCGGACCAGATGCCCGAGTGATGACTTTTGCGTCTCCTGCACATATTCAATCAAGGCTCCGGCAGCTGTAATTCCGAGTGAGTCGGCATCGAGATCAAAACCGTCGAGCGTGTTGGTCTGGAAGTGCCGCAACAGCACATCGCGGCAATGATCCGGCACAAAACTCCACGGAGCCCGCGCGGTCAGCACCATGTCGGGCAATTCATTCAGTCGCAACAACGCCGGGTCCGCCCGATGCGTCTCGGGGATCAGACACTCGGCTGGGCGAATACGAGCCAGCTCATCGAGCAGCGCCGACGGCTGCAAACTGGCGACCGAGAAACTCAGGCTGACCCGGTCCCCCGCCGACCGCCCTGCCCTTTTGTTGCCATCCCCCAGCAAGACCTCTGCGCACTGAAACCGACCCGTCGATAACTCCAACCATGCCACGCCTACGCGGTCGCGCGACGGGAACACAGCTGCGAGAAAATTGCTCTCTTTGGGGTTGAGCAGTGCGTCATCGGTCAGCGTGCCCGGCGTGACGATGCGCGTCACCTCGCGGCGGACCAGCCCCTTGGCCAGCTTGGGGTCCTCCATCTGCTCGCACACGGCGACGCGATGTCCCGCATGAATCAGCTTGTGCAGATACCCCTCGAGGGCATGATACGGAAACCCCGCCATCGGCACCGGATTGGCCGACCCCTTATCCCGGCTGGTCAGCGTCAGCCCGATGACTTGGGCAGCTGTCTCCGCGTCCTGATAAAACAGCTCATAAAAATCCCCCATCCGAAACAGCAGAATCGCCCCCGGAGTCTCCGCCTTGACCTCCTTGTACCGCTGCATCATCGGAGTGATTTTGGGTTCGTCAGCCATGTGGGGTTCGTAGAGGGGTGAGGGTCGAGCGAAAGAGAAAACAGCGAGCGGCAAACGTCAGTCTGTCGAGTCCGTGGAGTGTCGACAGAGCGTTTCTACCACGTCACACCCGCGCAATCACCCACGAACAATATCGCAATGCCCGCCCAGTCTGCCACTCGCTTCCTGGTAGGACTGGTGGGCGACCTCGTCACCAAGCTCCGGGTCGGGTGGAACGACCCTGACGGCTTTGCGGAAGGGCGTGGTCTCGCAGCGCTCGCCACACCCTTCGAAGACTCAGGATGTGCCACCCGACCCGATACTCACGAAAGACCTAGCCCCAATGCAGGACAGAGTGAAGGATGCACAGCGAACCACCTATCTGTAGTAATCTCTGGCGGTGAATTCGGGTCGTAGTCTTTCGGGTCATCCTTCTTGCCGAGCTTAATCTGCAAAATGAACAGTGTGAGGAAAAGTTCAATGATTCCGTTTACGTTGTCTTGATAGCCACGAATCCATGCATACCTCTCGCTACCTGATTCGTTACACGCGACCTCCAGGAATCGCATTTCGAAGAAGTCCTTAATTTCGGCGTACGACAACTCTTTCTTCCCGCCACTCATCTTTCGAACGATCAGATCGAGCGATGGATATGCGGCCTGTGCATCTGCACAGACATCCCTGACTCGTTCCTGAGAAAACTCCTTGATTGCTGCAACAAGATCGTCCGATTCGACATGTTTATGTACGTTCTCAATAGCAATACCAATAGCTAGGCCAGCAATTCGAATTGATTCTCGCGGGCGACCGCTTGTGTGCTTGGTGATCAAAATGAACGCGTTCTCAGGAAACATGATGCCCCAAATGTCTTTGACCTCAACTATGTACTTAAACCTAAGTCGAGTCTCGATCATCTGGCGCACGGACTCAACGTCCCATTTGACTCTGATAATTCGATCTGGGGCCTTGTCCCCATCAATAAGTGGCAGTACTCGATATATGTTGTCCCGCAGTGCCACAACCGCCTTTATGCTTGGCGGCCTGCTAAAGTGAGTTAAGCTCGTGAACAGAGCCGCAATAAAAGCGTTCTGCGTGGGGTTGTCTGTCCAGTATTGATCAAGGTCGTCGATGAGCACATAGTACTTGTGATTCAGTTGCGTTCGCATCTTCTTGCTAACAGTATTCACAAGATTCAAAAGCGGAATTGAATTGCTGGCCAACGGTGGAGCTGATTCCAGCTTGACCCGCCCTGTTAGCGGACCTGCTGGCGTGCCAGCTGACAACTCCACTTCTCGGATCATCTGCAGCATCCGACCAGTTAGAGTCTCTCCTTCTTTCTCGCTCTCCGCGATTAGCTTGTTCGCAGAGATCTCATATGGCCCCTTGAAGAAAGAAGATAGCCAGTTCCGGCGATTGATGGCGTCTGGATATTCGGACCTAAGCACCTCCAGGGTGAGGACATAATCCCAGAGCGTTTTGAACAACCATTGATTTCGATTGGCATCTTGGAGAATAGGAGACTGATTCTTCAGATCTGCCAAAGTGGCAAACGCTAAGTCGTCCGGTCGTATGTGAACTACTCTCGTTCCTTTCTTCTTACCCTCAATTTCGACCATCTTCAGTATGGCCGATTTGCCAACACCCTTCGGGCCGATGAAAAATGTTGCGTTTGAATCGAAGTTTGATGCTCTACTGACATACTTATCCGGCGAGACATAGTAGATTGCAAGGTTTTCGTCACACTCCGCACGCAGCAATCCAAGTAACCATTCACACCCCGGCTGCATGACCGCTTGAAACTGGTCTTTCCGAGAATCTCGAAATCGGCGACATCTGGTGCATGTCACTGGATCAGAT
>JAYWHX010000037.1:0-18887 GCA_043777375.1 Planctomycetota bacterium
CCCACCGGGCCGGACCGGATTTTCTGCATCCACCCGGCTTGACAATCCGTTCTTCATAGATGGCCCAGACGCTGCTTTGAGCGTCTGGGTTGTGGAACAACAAGAGGTTACACAGGAAGCGTTCGACTTTCGATCCCTCTTGTTCCTGCGTCACCCAGACATCCAAAGCGATGTCTGGGCCACCCCGCCACATAAAATAAGGCGTTCAGCACGTGACGCATGACCACCGTGCGCGGTCGTCCTCCTGGTTTCGCCGCCGGAATCAACTTCGAGATCGCCGCCCATTGCTCATCCGTCAAGTCCGTCGGATACACGGCATCCATGCCTTCGCCCCTTGTGAAACACCAGTCCAGCCCCAACAAACCGTGGAATAATCGATCCTCGATAATCGCACAACGGCTTTTCAAACACGCTCTATGACACGCCGCCCGAATTGCCTCTCCCCGAGGCCGAGGCCGCATGGGCGACTCAACTCCTCGGATTCGTGAGCGGCGAGCCGACTTGATGTGAGGAGAGTCAGCCCCTGCACTAACGAATAGTCTTGAGCATCTCCAACACTTCGGCTTCGTCCCAATAGTCGGCATCGATTTTTAAACAGATCAGGACGTCGCCTGTGGTTCCGGTCACAAGCCCCTCGACGAGCCGATACGGCTTATCCGTTGAGAGGTCTTTGCTAGTCGCGAACTCGAACGAAATCATCTTGGTTCCGATCTGCACCTCCCGGTTCTCTCGCTTTTGAATCAAAAGTGGTTCTTCGGCACCACCTCGTTCCAGAAGCGTCTCGCGGATGTGTTGCCGGACTCGCCCCTTGGAGTTCCAGCGACTGTCGACATGGATCAAAGCCAGAACGCTTTCCACCTTGGGCATCTCGTAATACGCACCACTGACCTGCAGCTGATGAAAGACATTCAGTTCAATCGTCCCGCGAGGTTCAAAACTCTCGGGCACGACAATCTCGCGGAGCATCTGTTTCGTGAGCTGAATGGCTTTCTCGGGGTTCTGCTCGATTTTGGGTCGAAAATAGAACATGGCTCCACCGCAGATGCAGCAGGCCAGCATCAGTACCGTGGCCATGCCGCCCGCCACCATCAGCAGCAATCGTCGGCGGACGCTCGCGTTCGGGTCGTAGGGATCTTTGCTCAGTAAAGAGTCAGACATCAACGGCTTCCTTGCTCATCATCCGGGAGTTCGGCCAGAAGCGGGTCGTGGATCTCTTGCATCCGGGCCTCAATCTTTTGGGACAGGGATTCTCGCATCTCCTGCACGTCCGGTCGATCACTCAACATCAGGTTCGTACTTTCACGAGGATCGTTTTGGAGATCAAACATCTCATCCCGATCTCGGTGACGGTAGTCAATTGTCAACTTCCACTGCGGAGTTCGCCAGCAGCGCAGATCGACGGTGGCCCCCTCACGCATGCTGTATTCGCAGTAGAGTTCGTCCGACCAATCTGGCGACTCCCCCTTCAGCAGCGGGACAATGTTTCGCCCATGCACCGGGACATCTACCGGGAGTTCGATCCCCGACATCGCCAGTAATGTCGGATACCAATCGAGGTGCGTCACCGTGCGTTCGACCACCGATCCCGGCTGAACGACACCGGGCCACCGCACGATGGCAGGCACCCGCAGCGATTGGTCGAACAGGTTCGGTCGCCGATTGGCACCGATGTCTTTCCAGCGGGCTGCTGGCTTTTCCTTCAGCATCCAAGCGGCGTTCCCTTTGTGGAATAGACCATGATGCCCCGTGTTATAGCCATGATCGCTGGTGAAAATCACAACCGTGTTTTGGTCCAGCCCCTGCTCCTTCAGCGTCTGCATCAGCCGACCGACGCTGCGGTCGACGCTGCGACAGCTGATGTAGTACTCCCGGATCATCTTGCGAACTCGGTCCTCATCCACCCCGGAAGTTTCACTGAAGGGCAGGGTGGGAACGATATCTTTGAACGGTTCCATGTCCACATCCGCAGCTGGCAACCAGGCAGAGTGTGGCTCGCGGTAATGGACCGAGAGAGCGAACGTGTCGGCTTTGTGAGTCTTCAGGAACTCGATCGCCCCGTCGGTCACGACGTCGACAATGAATCCCTTGGTTTGCACGTCATGTCCATCGACTTCCAGAATGGCGTCCCGCGTAGGCCGCCCCCCGTCCAGAAAACCCATGAATTCCTGGTATCCATTCAACGTCGGATGAAACCTCGGCGCGGTCCCCAAATGCCATTTCCCCATCAGACCAGTGACATACCCGGAATCTTCCAAGAGCTCCATCCACGTCACGGTGTTTGGATTGAGTCCGATCTCCGGTTCAGTCTTCGGATTGATCCAGTCAAGGATTCCAAGTTCCGAGCCATAGCGGCTGCTGACGAGAGACGCTCGCGAGGGGCTGCAAACCGGCGTCACGCAGAATGCATTCCGCAGCACTACCCCCTCAGCTGCCAAAGTATCGAGATGGGGGGTTGGGAGTTCCTGATTGCCCAGGTACGAAGCTGCATGCGGCCCTTGGTCATCGGTCAGGATGAACAGGATGTTGGGCCGTGCCGCCTCCGTGCCACCAATCACGGTCAACGAACTCAGCATGGCGAAGCACACAGCCCGCAGACGGCGGTACGCAGCAGAAATCTTCATGTGACGTCCCCGATGAGTGTGAAGTATTCTCCATCATCAACAAACACACGACCGATGCAAGCCGCTTGGAACCAACACGTAGCCGTCGCTCTCCCTGTGTCACCCAGTCACAGGGGATTCTTGAATCTTGTTTCGACTCAGTTGCAGTGGACGCAAGCGATTCGGCCTGTCACGATTCCCCGCTTGAAGTGTCCCCAATTGGCTGCGCTCAATTGCCAAAGGGAACAATCGAAGGAGTGACGAAGGTGAGTGAGATGGCGTCTTTCAATCTGTCGGCGCACGGGATTACCGTGCAAAACGTCCTGCGGAATCCCGCCCCCTCAGTCTTATACGAAGAGGCGATTCGACACGAGCTAGGGACGACGATCGCCGACAGTGGGGCGTTGATTGCCTACTCGGGCGAGAAGACGGGACGCTCGCCGAGAGATAAGCGTGTCGTCCGGCATGCCCAGACCGAGAACGATGTCTGGTGGGGCCCCGTTAATTTTCCGCTGGATGAGCCGACATTCAACATCAATCGCGAGCGGGCCAAGGATTATCTGAATACGCAGTCGCGTCTGTATGTCATCGACGCCTATGCGGGTTGGGACCCGAAGTACCGGCTCAAGGTCCGGGTCATCTGCTCGCGCCCGTATCACGCTCTATTCATGCACAACATGCTCATTCGTCCGACGGATGAAGAGCTGGCAACCTTCGGCGAGCCGGACTTTGTGATCTACAACGCCGGGCGGTTTCCAGCGAACCGTTACACCACCGGCATGACCTCGTCGACCAGTGTGGACCTCTCCTTTGAACAACGTGAACTCGTGATCCTGGGGACCGAGTACGCGGGCGAGATGAAGAAGGGGGTCTTCACGATCATCAACTACTTGATGCCGAAGCGGGGTGTGCTGTCGATGCACTGCTCGGCGACTTGCAACCCGACCACTGGCGAGAGTTCGGTCCTGTTTGGCCTGTCCGGCACCGGAAAAACCACACTCTCCGCCGACCCGCGACGCCAGCTGATCGGCGACGATGAGCACTGCTGGAGTGATGACGGCATCTTTAATGTCGAGGGCGGCTGTTACGCCAAGGCCATCTATCTGTCGCGCGAACGGGAGCCAGAGATCTTTCAGGCCCTCCGCTTTGGCGCTGTGCTTGAGAACGTGGTCTACGACTCTGCTCATCATCATGTCGACTTCAACAGCTCTAAGGTCTCACAGAACACGCGCGGGGCCTACCCGATCGAGTTCATGCCGAACGCCAAACTGCCGTGTGTGGCCGGGCATCCGACCGAGGTGATCTTCCTGACATGCGATGCCTTTGGGGTCCTGCCCCCCGTGTCGAAGCTGACTCCTGAGCAGGCGAAGTTCCACTTCATCAATGGCTACACCGCCAAGGTGGCCGGAACAGAGCAGGGCGTCAACGAACCCACCGCGACCTTCTCTCCGTGTTTCGGCGGTCCGTTCTTGGTCTGGCACCCCAACAAATACGCCGAATTGCTGGCTGAGAAAGTTCAGCGCCACAAGGCTCAGGTCTGGCTGGTCAACACCGGGTGGACGGGTGGTCCACCGGGAATCGGCCAGCGGATGAAGCTCGCAGAAACTCGCACGATCGTCGACGCAATTCATTCGGGGCAGCTGCGGACTGCCCCCACGGAAGTTGATTCGCTTTTTAGCCTGCATCGAATCACTCGCTGCCCCGGAGTGCCAGACACGGTCTTGAACCCGCGCGAGGCGTGGGCTGACAAGACAGCTTACGATTTGGCGGCAAGTCGACTTGCTGCCATGTTTCGCGAGAATTATGAAGCGGTGCAATCCGGTCGCGAACTCGGGGCGATGGATGGGTAGTGAGCGGCACAGCAATAGAGCAGTCCACGACAGAGTGTGTGCCAATAAGAACACGGCCCAACACAACTTTCCGGATTGAGCAGAGGGATTTGAACAGAAGGTAACGAAGGGCTAACTCCGAGGTCTCTTCGTTTCCTTCGTTACCTTCTGTTCAGAATCAAATCGAGAAGTTGATTTGAACCAGTTCGTAAGTAGAACGGCCTCTCAAGTCTGTTCCGCCCGGTCCTGGGGGGCCGTTTCACGATGGCGCACACAATCGTGGAGTGCTGTAGCCGCCGCGATCGCCTCTTCCCGCATCGCATATTGCGTTCACAGGGGAGGTATGTCCGGCTCTGCCGAATTGATCGATTACGATGCCCAGCAGGTTATCGCAGGATACTCTTCATTCGCCCAGTATTTCTTGATCTTGTATGCAGCACAGGAGTAGATGCGAAGATCGGCATCCCCCTCTGTTTCTTTCAACAAGACGACATCTCCAGAACTTTTGGAGATTCGCAGCACCCCCAGCGAACGACCATCCAAGCCAAACGCATTGTCGGCGTGCGTGTCTTGTTCATCTGTCTTCTTGATAGAGATATAGATGGCCATGCTGACTCGAATCCCGTGGGCCACCTCGCGAGGGTCACGTCGTCGCCGCCGCTACCGCCTCATCTCGCGTGACGTAATGCGGCCACAGCTTGAAGAGGCTCATGTTTTGCAGCACTCCCAGCATCTGAGAATTGGCCGAGCAGAAGCACGCCTTGTTGCCGCGATTCTTGACCTCACGCAGCATGGAGACCAACGCCCCGATGAACTCCGAGCCGAAGTAGTCCATTTTTTCAAGGTTCACGATCAGGTGCTTAGTGCCCGGCTTCATCATGTGGCCGCGAATGGCGTTCGTCTCGGAATGCAGATCGTTATACCGAAAGCCGTTTCCATCACCACCTGGGGTAATGGTGACAACATCACCAGTCTGCTCGACCAAGAAAATTTTGAGATGGGTCAACATTCCGCGCGGTCTCCTAGAGGGTCCGTGATTGTAACGAACGACCGAACGAGGGGAATAGACGTGAGCCGTTACGTGCTTGACCGGGCAGGTAGACTCGTTTCTCCGTGGGAGAGGCTTCCAGCCTATCAACTTCCGCGAAATGACAGGCTGGAAGCCTATCCCACGTCCCGTTGACTCTCAAAGCACGCCTTACCGGGCCGTCCAGCCCCCATCGACGGTGAGCAGACTGCCGACCATGTAGCTGCTGGCATCGCTCGCCAGGAAAATCGCTGCTCCCTGAATTTCCTCCATCCGTCCCCAGCGGTTGAGTGCCACCGCTCCGACGATGAACTTGAGCGCCTCTTCGGTCTCGGCGATCGGCTCATTCATCGGAGTCAGGAACGGACCCGGGCAGATCGCGTTGCAGGTAATTCCAAACGGAGCCAGCTCCAATCCCAGGGCCCGGGTCATCTGGACCACAGCCCCCTTGCTCGATGCATAAGGCGTGCGGTTCGCCAGTCCGACAACTCCCAGCGTACTGGCCAGATTGATAATTCGGCCATATCCGGCACGCTTCATATGCGATACGACCGCCTTCGAGCAGAGCCACAGTCCGTCGACGTTGATGTCATGGACCTGCTTGAATTGCTCAAAGGTGAGTTCATCAATCGGCCCGCGAATGTTGATTCCCGCGTTGTTGATCAGGATGTCGACTTTCCCGAACTGGTCAATGGCAGTTTGAAACAGCGCCTCGACCTCTGCGGGGTTGGACACATCGGCCACCACACCAATGGCTTGATGCCCGTAATCTCGCGCAATCTCCGCTGCAACTTGCTCAACCTCGCGCAGATTCCGGCTCGCCAGCACTAGGTCCGCCCCCGCTGACGCCAGACCAGCTGCCATCGCAGCCCCCAAACCCTTTGATCCACCAGTGATAACAGCGACTCGACCCGTCAGATCGAACAACTTGATGCCGGGCAACATGAGCGAACCTTGCGAAGAATGAATGCAGAACGGAGAAGCCGACGGACCCTACAGAATCCAAAACCGCACGTACCAGTTGACGAAGCGTCCCAGCGGAGGAATCCACCCACACAACAGCCATAACGGCTCATAGAACGCCGCCACAATCGTCGGCCCGCTCACGTATTTTCCCTGAAACCATTGCCAGTACAACGGCCCGATTGACAGTACATAGACAACCCAAGTGATCACCAACTGGAGAGTAATGGACCAGAACCGCGACCGTGGGCGAGGCGGAACCGGAGCGAGCGTGCTGATCGGAGGAGTCTGGCTGTCCGACGGATTCACACGCATGCCCCACGGTTGGAATGGTCGTCGCGAGTTGCCATGACCAGTCAACATGATTCCGCGTACACGAGCAGACTGCAAGCGACCGGGTTCGCGATGTCGGTTGATTCATGACCCCGGACCGTTACAGCAGCTGCAACGCGCCGCGACCGATACGACCCAGGTCGTGGCAAAACGAATCGAGGCAGAGAGTGATCGGCATCGACTCCAGCAGCTGAGTCTCGGACTCCAGGCAGCGGTCAAGCATCAGCCCCCACCGGTCGAGGGCGATGGCATCATCACTGGAAAACCGACGGAGAGTCGCTTCGACACTGGCAGCTTCTTCGGCAGATGTCACCGCACCGGCACCGAGCAAGCGGCGGTAATAGTCAGCAGCAAATCGCACCAGCCACAGTGCTGACTTCCGCTGGGTTGCGGGGTCCTTGCCTTGCTCTTCAATCGTCGATTGAAAGAGTTTCGCGGCTGAGAGGCTGTCGAAATCGGCTTGGGCCAGCTGGCGGTAGACACTCACTCGAATCGCTCGCAATTCCGGAGATTGCAGCTGGGCGGCCGTTTCGAGACTCCCTTCGCAAAGAGCGGCGATGGAAGCAGCCTGGGTGCGGTCGGATTCGATGTCCTGCTCGATCAGCAATTCGGTGATGTCTTCCGGGGCGAGGGGGGAGAATAGGATCGGCTGACAGCGAGAGCGAATCGTGGCGAGTATTGACGCCGATTCGGGAGCGGTGAGAAACAGGATCGCTCCGGCGGGCGGCTCCTCGAGCGTCTTGAGCAGGGCGTTGGCACTGGCATCGTTCATCGTGTGGGCATCGTCGATGATGGCGACACGGCGACTGGCGGTCATGGGCCGAAGGGATAGATCGTGACACAGGCCTTCTCGTCCTCGGCGATCCGGGGGCCCGATCAGCAGGTCAATCGGCAACTCCTGCTTCCCATCGGGCCGCTCCACGATGAGCAGGTCAGGATGCGATCCAGCGACGACCTGTTTGCAACTCGGACAACTTCCGCAGGCGTCGAGTTGATCCGGTGTCCGTTGCGTGCAGAACAAGCACTGTGCCACCAACCGGGCGAACGTCCGCTTGCCAATCCCCGGTGGACCGACCAGCAGAAATCCATGGGCGAGACGCCCCCGCTGCACCGCCCGCCGGAACATTTCAACTTGCCGGGCGTGACCGCGAAGCACTTGCCAGATCATGAGGTTGACTCAACCATGCCCGCCCCCAATGAATACGATTTCGTCGCAAACCATTAAGGAGCGGTCTCCATTTTTCGGCGTCGTGGTGGGTCGAGGTAACGGAACCCGGCGTTGGAGTTCTTCTCATCGAACGCGAACGCATCACGGTTGCGGAGGAAGTGCTTGACGTAGCTGATGGGGATCGCAAATCCGAGCCCCTCCCCGCCCAGCAGCTTCATGTTGGTGACGCCGATCACTTCGCCTCGCGAATTGAACAGCGGGCCACCGCTATTGCCGGGGTTGATCTCCGCAGTCGTTTGAATGTAGGTCAGCCCCTCAAAGTTGCGTGCGCGGGTACTGATGATCCCTTGTGAAACCGAGCGATCTAGGCCGAGCGGATTTCCAATCGCGAAGACTGTGTCGCCTTCCTTCTGATTGGTATCCGGAGCCAGCGCGACCGTCGTGAAAGTGAACCCTTCCACGGCGGGAATCTGTAGCAGGGCCAAATCGAAGTAAGGGTTGAGAGCCAGAATCTTTACGTCCGCTATTCGTCGCTTCACGAAATCTCCGGTGGCTGTCTTGTCAAAGATGACCACAGCCAGGCGAGTTTCTTTCTCTACGACGTGATAATTAGTGACGCAGTACCCGCGTTCGTTGAGGATGAATCCACTCCCTAATCCACTGGGAGTTTCGACCAGCACAACTCCTTCGCCGTACTCTTCTGCCAGTTCCTTGACCGTCTTGAACGGCAGGTTGGCCGTGCGAAAGACATCGTCGCCCATGCCATCCGCTGCGGCAGTCTTGCTGTTGGCTGCCTCAGCTCCGTCGCCCTGTTCTCGACTCAGGATTCTGTCGACGGGAATCCGCACGACATCGACGCCGATGTCGACGTAGACCTCTTGCTCGGTCTCTTTCAGGATGTCGCCCTGCACCTTGTGGCCCGATTTAAGCTGGATCGTGTCGGCCTGCAACGGCCAAGAACACAATCCGCCGAGGACCAGCCCCATGGCACACAGCCCATTTCGCATCGTGTAGGAATCAACCACCATCGCCTCCTCGGAATTTGGGGTGACAGTCCCCACAGGATGTGTTCATCTTATTCAGCGCGCCTTGGAAGTCTTCGAATTTCTCGGCCTTAACCGCCTCAACTCCCGCCTGGGCTCCCTCAATAAATGCTTTCGTGAATCCCACGTACTCCGGGTTATCGGCGTGCTCATAGCTCGCGTCGAGCATCATCGCTCCCAGAGCTGCCATGACTGCGAGTTGGCGGTTGGCGGGTTCCGCCTGTTCCTTCATCCGCTTGGGATCACCAATGTTCGCCTTCAAGTCGTTCATCGTCTTGTCGATGTACTTCATCATGTCCGCGCGGTCGGCAGTTTCGACGTACGGCTTGAAGTCATCCGCTGGCTTCTCGGGAGGTTTGCCGCCATCAAGCATGCCTGTGATTTGCTCGAACAGCTCTTGTGTGGCTTTCCAAGGACCGCCTCCCTTTTCGGTGGCTTTGCTAAGGATTTCGTAATTCAGGTCGCGGATGTATTTGGCCTTGGCCTTCCAATTCGCCTCTTCCGAGTGCTCCGAAACAATAACTGCCAGCATGCCCATCAGGGCGGCGTTTAACTGAATGGTCTCCATCCCCGCATTGTACTTTTGTGTACTGACGAGATTCGCATTGATCTCAGTGCGGGCGACCTTAACAGCTTCGAGGGCGACCTCCAGTGGGATCACTTTGGCCCAATCCGTCTTCCCGCCAGACGATGCTGCTGGTGTCGTTGACGCAGGCTCGCCAGAGGGGCCCTCTGCTGGCGTGGTCTTGACGATCTCAGGAGATGGAGTGGTCGAAGTCCCGCCACTCACGGGAGTGGCATCGCTCGCGATAGTCAACGGCTGGTCATAGAACACATCGTAGGGGATCGTCCCAATCCACTTCGTCTCGGGATGAGCGGCATCAACTGCCTGCGGTGCAGCTGGGGTTGGCACAGCTCCTGCATTCGTGACTGCCCCTGCGGCAGGAGTGACAGTCGCCGCCGCTGGAGCAGTTCCCGCCGCGGGTGTCGCAGCGACAGGCGGGATTGCTGCGGCATCCTGAGGAGGTGTCTTCCCTGAACAGCCCACGATCACACCGATCGAGCCGACCCACACGAGAGTGATCCAGAAGCGGATTGGCATAGTGGAGTGCGTCAAGGATTGAAAGTTCAGTCAGCCGGTCAAGAAGCGAGGCGATTTGCATTTGGGGCTCGGCAAGAAACCTCGCCCTCCCGAGCTCGCCAGCACGCTAGTATACTCCAACCACGGTCGTCTTCGCGAACTCGTGGAACGGACGAGTCCCGCTGATCCCGTCCCAGGGGAACTTTGGCCACGGCTTTTCTCGCTCGCCTTCGTCACGCTCCATGAAGCCCGGAATAAACAGTTCATGGGTGAGCGTGTACAGCTTCACGCGGCCTGTCTCGCCGTAACCGACTACCTTGTCGTAGTCTTTGAAGTCCACGACCTCCACGACCGCGCGCGGCTGGGGTGCGAAGTAGGCAATCTTATAATTCTCCTCCGGGGAGACTGGCTTGCCACAAGCGAGCCCCATCAGCGTATTGCCGTACGTGGGAGCAATAAACACATTTGGCCCCAGCAGCTCCTCCACAGCAAACCGAATCCACTGCGAGGTCATCTCGGTCCCGCCGCAGAACACCCCCTTGATTCCGGCTTCTTCGATGCTCGACCCCTTGTCGATCAAACGGAGGGCGAGCGCCTCCAACAGCTTCGGCGTCGCGAAAGCGCACTGGATGTTGTGATTCGCCGAGAGGATCGTCATCGCCTGATCGATCACATGGTCGGCGTACGCCTTCGCTCCGGCGATGTCACCCTTCTTGATCAGCTTGACCACGTAACGCGGATCAAGGTCAACACAGAAACAGATCCCGCCGCGGAATTGACACAGATGCTCGATCGCCAGCCGCAAGCGACGCGGTCCTGATGGCCCCAGCATGAGCCAGTTGGCTCCCTTGGGGAATGACGCTTCCGGAATCGTCCGGGAGAATTCTTCATAGTCGATGTCGTGGTCTTTCACGACGCAGCGGGACTTGGGAATCCCGGTCGTGCCGCCGGTCTCGAACACGAACTTCGGCTGGTCCTTCCACTTCTTGGGGAGGAACCGATCGACGGGACCGCCACGCAATGATTCGTCATCGAACAGCGGGAACTTTTTCAAGTCGTCGAACCCTTTGATCTCTTTGAGCGGATCAAACTTCAGAGTCTTCGCCTGCTCCAACCAATACGGAGCCCCCAGTTCCGGATGAAAATGGAGCTGGACGACTTCGACGGTTTGCTCGTCAAGTTTCTGGCGGGCCTGAGAAATGAGGGTGTTCAGATCGCTGCTCACGGTGTTCAGTCCTTAAAGTTTGCTCGCCGCTCCAGAGAAGGCACAAGCTGCCGCTGATCATGACACGCCATGTCAGCAGCAGCAATGCGATTCTTCTGCGTCGGTCATCCAATGGAGTCATGATAGGTAAACGAATGCCTGATGCAAACACCTTAGCCGATCGACTCCTGATCTTGACTTGACCGCACGGGCAGGAGGTGCAAGTCTGTTCTATGTCTGGACTCAACGGAGCGACGTGCATCCGCCCATCACTCCACTTCATGCGAATGCAGGAACACTTGATGCCCGTGAATGAACCCAAGTATTGGTTCCCCGCCAAGCGTTACGGTTGGGGCTGGGGATTTCCCAGCTGCTGGCAGGGCTGGGCGGTGATGATTGGCTATATTGCATTGTTGATTCCGGGGGCGTTCTGGTTTCCTCAAGACCAGTACTTGGCCAGTTACCTGATCTACGTGTTCACGCTGAGTGCTCTTTTTATCGTCATCTGCTGGTCAAAAGGCGAACCACCACGCTGGCGGTGGGGAGACAGGGACTCTGCGTCGCACCCTCCGAAGTCGAACCAAGACTCTTGACGGTGAGCAAGCCGGCTCCGCAAAACGGCATCCGGCATCAACAGCCCGCCGCCTCAGCAAGGGCCGAGCGCAGCGAGGAGAGCCGCAAAAGGCGTCCAGTCAGGTGCCTCCTCAAGTCACATGAGATCACACAACACACACAGAGACGTCCGCATTCGCTGACGTTGCCGGGTGGTTGCTCAGACATCGACATTAGGCAGGCTTTTTTCCCTCCGCCAGTAACGCAGCTGTGTAACCGAGCAGATCATTCTGATCACGTGTGACCTGCTTCCACGTGTCAACGCGTCCCGCTTTCTGACACAGTTCGGCAAAGGAGACGCGAGCATCGCTGTTGATGTTCGACAGGTATTTCGCAGCCAGTGTCACTGCGGGATCGAGTTGCTCCGACCGCATCAACAGATCTACCAACACGTACGCCAGAAACGGCTTGTCGGCTTCGTCGGGCTCTTGATCGAGGCGATCCTGAAAGTACTGCAACGCATCCGCTCGCCCCTTATCCAGCAGCACGCGGAAGAACTTCACGTGAGCCGGGTAGAAGTCATCGAACGGGGCCTCGCCGCCATACTGCAACTGAGAATCAAGCTTGCAGCCGTACTCAGCCAGCTGCAGTGCCATGTCGAGTTCCTCCGCCGGAGGTTCGATGGTGCGTGCAAATCGCACGACGGAGTTTAAGTGCGACACATCAATGTGGTAGTTGCCCGCCTCGAAGAGCCAGTCCCGCCCAGACATCAGCTCGCGCAGAGAAGCGCCCGTCGTCAGAAAGGGCATCCGCTTCTGCACACTGCTTTGCAGGCTTTCAGTCAGGTCGTGGTACAGGCTGCGAACCATGACCTTGGCACAGGCTTGCCGCTGCTCGGGAGCGAGATTCGAGGTCGCCTGATCGAAGGTCGTAATCGTGCTGCACGTCCCGTGGGCCTTCAGCATGATCTGAATCCCCTTGACGGGGTGGACTCCCTGGTGCAGTGCGACTTGCAGAATCTCCTCGACTCGGGAGTAATCCAACGTATCGGGCAACGCCTCAATCGCATCAGCAACTGGCTGTGGCTCGCGGATCACCTGGTAATACATCCACGCTGCCGGAATATCCCCCGCCGCCAAGAACAGCTCACCCGCCTCGCGCGCGGCTGAGATATAGGTCTCTTCGACAGTCTTGCGAAGTGGCTCAGGGACATCGGTCAACGAAGCGGGCTTCACTACCGGCAGCCCCAGTTCGTACTTTCGCTGCATCAGCCGCGAGTCGAACAGTTTGTGGTAGTCCTTGTCCACCTTGAGCTGGACGGCCACTCGTTCAAAGAGAGCCTGTGCATCGCCTGCGGGGATTTGCTGGAGTTCGTCAAAGATCTGCGACATGAATGGTTCCTAGTGGCTTGGACTCATTTAGCCTAGCAGATGTCGGGAGAGTGAGCATCCGTGTTCAACGCACAGATCATCAACGAACGGGCGAGTCGCTGATCCCCTGCCTGGTGGACACGACCCACTAAGACCTCGCCCGGCAGTGAGAATATGTTAAAGGGATTCGCCGAATCCAGCTCATGGAGGCGTTGACTATGCCACAAGGCCAGCCGCATTGCACGAGCTCCCCCTGGACGGCCTTGAGTGCTTTCGGTCCGAGTTGCAATGCCCAACAATTTGTTCAGCGGACGCATCACGATCCTGAGGACGTCGACTTCACTGGTCTGCATGCCGTTCTTGACATAGTGCGTCTCCGCACCCCTCAGAAACGCGAGCAGAGATCTCCGACAGTGGGATCGGGATCGGCGTCGGGATCATTTCGTGGAACCCTTCCACGATTGGTATCGGCCAGCGGGTCGATTGGAACTTCTCACGCCAGCTTGGCGATGAGTTCGCCGTATTGGATGCGGGACTGTTCCGATACTATAGGGACCGATCAGGTAGTCGTGTCCGTCGATACGAACGCGAGCTTGAACACTGGATTTGTGGAGCAAACATGATGGAAATACATTGGGTTTACTCGCTTTGTGCGGGACTTCGACTCATTTAGAGGAACATAGCTCCACGATTGAAACAGGTTTCTCACCGCACTGACGAACATCGTCAGGTATCGCAACTTGCGATTCAGTAACGTCTTATGAACAAGTGGAGGCAAGGGGACGCCAATAGAACTTTTCGTCCAGGGTTTGTCCACTTGGGATAACGCGATACAGCGGAGGCTCGATGGTCCAACGTGCGATTCGGCCTAATGTTGCGATTAACCGCCGAATCTGTCTTCACTTTGATGGTGCTTTCGGCTTCGGCCTTCGCGAACCAGCGCGGCGGTTCATCAACCCCATAACGGAAAGCATCGACCTCGACTGGGATCTTCCGGAATTTCGCCACGACGTTTTATCCCCGCTACTGGTACGCGCGTCCGTGTGGGCACGTAGAAAGCCTTTCAGCTCCTCCAGCGCCGCTCGCTCCATCTCGGCCATCAGCTCCAGCTTTTCGGCCGGGTCGCGCGTTCCGTCGAACCTGCCGAGGAGGTAGCGAATCTTGCCAGCATAATCATTGTAGCGTTGCAACTCTTCCGGGGCCGCTAGCCCGTCCTGCACGGCCCGCGCCGCCACGGTCAGGACTAGAAATCCTACGATCGCCACCGGCAGACCGATGTGGTGCGAGAAGTCCAGCTTCGCCACGTGCCCGACAACCACTAGCAGTGAACACACCAACGATCCAAGGAGACAGAAGGCGGCCCAGTTCTGCGTCCGCTCCTGCAGGACAGCCGCTGGCCACTTGAGTATCCGGAAGGGCTTGCTGGTCTGCTTCTGCAGCTTGTGCGACGCGTAATTGGACTGGTGCCGGAACCGCATCGACTTGTAGGCCCCGAAGATCTTCTCAAGCACAGGACTGTCGGGGGCGTACTTCGTCGGCTCGTCGTGCAACAACCGATAACCGGCTTCCGGGTTCTCGATCAGCTCAGTCAGATGGCTGTCCAAGGTGCCGCTCCATTCCCGCGTGAACGCCTGGAACTGGCGTGCGCGAGCCGCTCGGTACGCCGCCGGTTCCGCCGGGATGCCGTTATCGCAGGACGACTCGATATCTTTTCCCCGGCAGATGAGCGACTGAAAGTCGCCACAGGCGGAGCACCTCGGCCATCATTCGGGCCTTCATCCAGATCTTTTTCTGCCCGGCGATCCACATGCCGCCGCCAGCGATGACGACGCCGACGATGTCGTGACCACGTTCCCGCAGCACCTCGACACATCGGGAGATCGTCGGAATCGAAACCCCAAGCTCTTCCGCAAGCCCTGGCGTGGAGTACCGCCCGGATTGGATCAGCGTCAGAACGGCTTGAAGCCGCTGTTCGATTTCGAGTGAACGCTGATAGCGCATCGGTTGGTCCCTTCCAATTGACCTTCTGTCTATCCGGCGATGATAGAGTTGTCAAGGAACGGCTTGCCTGAAAAGGACTTACGACGCATTTGTGGTCAGCGTTTTGACCGGTTAGGTAAGACGGTGAAATCAAACGTGCATCAACAACGCCCGGAAACGGCTCGAAGAAACGAAAGTCGTCTTGGATGGTGCATTGGTCGTTCAAATCCTGAGTTGCCTCTCCTGCCCCCGTCAAATCAGTTTTCTGCCCGTATCGTTGCCTGGATCGCAGTTCTTTACCTGAATGCAATTCTTCCGGTTCCACTCGTGAAGGCGTTTCCGATGGGGTCTGTCGGTGATACTTGCTGTCCCCTCACCTGACTCTCATGTGAATGGTACGAGAAAACGCGAGTTGCTCGCCCGAGTTATCCACAGGGTCTCGGCGTTAAGTAAGGTTATGTTTCTTACTTGAGTTAAACAGTTAAGCCCCTCGGATGTCATTGAACTGTCTTGGGAATCGGGAGTTTCGTGCGCCTAATAGGCCGAACGACTGCGCCTGTTCGGCCGTGTCGCGTGCGCCTAATAGGCCGAGCATTCTGCGCCTAATAGGCCGTGCCTTTCCACAAGCCACCCGCTTCTGCTTGCCGTGCGCTTTGACACGGAACTCGTGCGCTCAATAGGCCGTGTCGCGGCAGAAACTCGCTTTGACCGCGTTTCGTGCTGAATATGTCACCGATTCGACAGGGGTGTGGCTTCTGCATCACGATTTCGTCGGGTTTCTGCGCTCAATAGGCCGTGCGAGAACGCACTTGAGAACAACGTCTGCGCTTAATAGGCCGTGCCGATCAAGCGGCGGTTCCTGTGAACTTCAATGACTTGGCAGTGATGCCGCTGCCGACGCGCCGACGTGGATTGCGTGGCGACTCGAACCGGGGATCGTTGATGTCCAGTTGATCCCGACGGATAAATTCCACGATCTCTTCCCCCTCCTCGTTCTTGCGAATTGTCAGGGCGTATTCTGGCAACGAGTCTTCTTCGACGACCTTGCGAACGTCGATGGCCCCGTCCGCCGGTGCGAAGGATGTGCTCAAGAAGGAAGGCTTCGAGCGAGCCGAGACCGTCGCCCGCCTGCTGGTAGATACCAACCTCCAGCCGGAGACCAAGGGGCAGGTGTTGTGGATTGATGAAGCGGGTTTGCTCGGATCGAAGACGATGGCCCAAGTCTTTGAACTGGCGAAGCAAAATGACTGCCGGGTGATCCTCAGCGGGGATCGTCGCCAACACGGATCGGTTGAACGCGGTGCGGCGCTGCGACTGCTGGAAGAGGATGCAGGTTTGGCTCAGGCGGAGATTCGGAAGATTCAACGGCAGTGTGGTGACTACAAGCGGGCCGTGCAGTCCTTGGCGGACGGCAAGACGGAAGAGGGGTTCCGCCAGCTTTCAAAGCTCGGATGGATTCGCGAGGTGAGCGCCGCCGATCGCTACGAGGCGATGGCGGCGGATTACGTTGATTCCACGGCCAAGGGGGCGGAGACACTGGTCGTCTCGCCGACGCATTTCGAGGGCGAGCGAATCACGAAGTCGATTCGCGACGGGCTGCGAAAAGCCCAGCTTCTCGGCCAAGAGGAACATCACTTCCTGGCTCTGGAGAATGCCAACCTGACACAAGCGGAGCGGACGGACGCGGTGAATTATGTTCCCGGCGACGTGCTGGTGTTTCATCAGAACGCCAAGGGCTACACGAAGGGGGATCGCCTTGTGGTCGGTCGCGACAAGCTGCCAGCCGATCAGGCCGCTCGCTTTCAAGTCTTCCATCCGACCGAGATTGCTTTCGCTCCCGGCGACATGCTTCGCGTCACTCAGAACGGCAAAACGGCGGACGATAAGCATCGGCTGAACAACGGCGACCTCTATCGCATCCAGCGTTTCGATCAGGCAGGCAACATCGTTTTGGAGAACGGCTGGAAGGTGGCGAAGGATTACGGCCATTTGACCTATGGCTACTGCGTGACGAGCCACGCCAGCCAGGGCAAGAGTGTTGACCGCGTGCTGATCGGCCAGTCGGCTTCTAGCTTCGGGGCCTCTTCGCGGGAGCAGTTCTATGTGTCGGTGTCGCGGGCCAGGAAGGAAGCGACGATCTACACCGACAATCAGGATGAACTTCTCAAAGCCGTGCAACGGTCTGACGACCGACTCACCGCGACGGAGTTGCTCTCGGGGAAAGACTGGCGGGAGCGGGGAGGGACCATCCAACGGCATGAGCTGCTGGCCGTCAGGCCGCCAGAAGTCACGACGCACAAAGACAGGGAGATGATCTATGACCGATAGTGTGCTTCAGAAATTTGCGAGCCGCACGGGCGAGGGGGCGGAGCCGTCGCCGGAAGCCGAGCAACTCGACGACCTCGGTGCCTTCGGTTGGTTGCGGGGCGTTCGTGATCGGGCGGTGATGCTGGAGCTTCGCAGGAAGGACGGCAACATCCTGGCGGTGGGCTATGCCTGGCTCGACAAGGCCGAGTTCAATCCGTCTCAGGGAATCACACTGTCGCTCGGCGGGCAGACGATCACCCACACTACGGGATGGGCAACCTCTTCAAGCTTACTCAGCTCCATTTCGACCAGTCTATAAAGTCGTTCGCAATGGATCTCTGGATAGTCCCACCTAATCTCCCCTTCGATCCCCCGGAGTGACTCGGAGTAGAATGCCATCTGTGTCACTTTCGGCGAACGCAAGACATCTGCTGACGGCTTGAACATCGCCATCACACCACCCAGTCTGTCCTGCGTCACGACCACTGCCAGCTCGCAATACGAACTGCCCGCCGTGGGATCATCGAGACAAATGGAGTCACTCAGTCGAAGTCTAGTCAGCCTCAATGCTCTGAGATGCTGTCGTGTGATTCTTTTGGCGAGCAACAGCCAGCCAGCAACCGCTTCCATCGGACAGAACTCGGGATCGTGCTTTCTCCATCCGGGTTTACGGATGACCTCTTCGAGCCAAGAGAGGTTTGTCAGCATGTTGCCGAACGCAGCCTTCATTTTTATTAACGTATCGATCGTCTCTGCATCCGATGGTGGCGGTCGCCTTCCACCTTTCCCCTCACCATTCCCAAGATTAAACTCACCAGCGTTTATCGCGGGACACACTTCACCGTCTTCGTCGACGATCCAGCTGACACCTTGATCTAGCTGTGGCGTCGCCCCGTCCAGAAGAGAGATACCCTTGCTTTGAGTCGGCGGATTTTGATTCTTCTCCGAGATTTCAAGTGCCGCGAGTTTCCCCGCCATCATGCCGCAAGCCCTTGCTCCATTGCTGAAGAATGTCTGGCCATCGCTTTCATGCGAGAGACTTTTCCCAAAGTGATACACCAGGGCAGCAATGAAACGTTCATCGCCATCATTATCGCTGCGATGTTGCTCTCGGTTCAGGAGGCGTCCAGCTCGATAAATCATGTCCCACAGCTCATGCGTCGAGTAATGCCCGGTCGCGAAGTCTGGCTCTGGAATCCTTCCGTCTCTCGCAGCGATAACAACAGGAATGCGGTATTCGCCCTCAACCACCGGACCGGACAGGGCATAGCCGTAATGTTCGGCGTCCTTCTTATAAAATTGCAGCACGACATTGTGGTTGCGATCTCCGATGCAGGGCCAGCGCATCAAAACTTGGCGGTATGTAGGACCTTCAGCAGGTAGTTTGGATCGAGGGCGCAGTGCAGGCGTTTGTTTTTGGTGCCGCGTTT
>JAYWHX010000038.1:0-64870 GCA_043777375.1 Planctomycetota bacterium
CCGACCTTCAGAGAACCAACCACGACTCCCCAAGTTGTCCCCGATTCCAACCCCATTTTCCATCTAACCCCGTGGTCCAATAAACGGGGTCCACTTCAGGTTTCACGGCTCCCATTCTCTCAATGTCAATCCGAGTCGAAGCGAATCAGCTTTTGATTGCAGTGAGTCAGGAGGGAGCATTAACGACATATCGCGGAGTCTTTGCTGCACCACATGGTTCGACTTCCGACAGGATTCACTTGATTCCACTCGATCCGTTTGCAACCGGGATGACGGGAATCTATGACCTGATGCATGTCATGAATCGCGACAATCCGCCTTTTCAACTGGCCTTCAATCTGTCTCGAAAAGGGGAGTACCCGAGTTCTATCGATGAAAAGGGAGAGGATCGATACCAGTATGTTCTGTTCCGTTCATCGCCGGGAACGTACATGGATGACCTCATGCGATATCAGGCAAACGTTGCACGATCTGGCTCTTCAACCGAATTCAATAGCCTTGCTGGGTCGAAGGTCTTCGCCCTCCAGCACGCCCAGGCCTCCGATGTCGCCGAAATCCTGAAACAGGTCTACGACAAAGGCCCCGCGAAGATCGTCCCCGATGCGCGGACCAACTCGGTCATTGTCACCGGGCCGGATGGGCAGCTGCGGGAGATTGAGGCGCTGCTGCTGAAGCTCGATGAAAGCGGGCAGGGCCAATCGGGAGCGAAAGCCGTTCCTGCGGAGAACGAAGCCGCCAAGCTGGTCGTGCTGCTGCAGGATGAGATGACGAAGCTGCAACAAATCTTGGGACCAAAGCATCCCAAAATCGATGAACTTCAAGCCCTCATCGACACGGCTCGCAAGTCCCCTGAGAACTCCACATTCAAAGAGACCGATCCCTTCTCACCGTACGATCCTGTCCAGTGGAACCTGATGGCCTCAGAAATCGCGATGGAGTTGAGTAGGGACCAAGAGGCGTACTCTCGTCTGAATAGTCCGAATTTCCATGGCGTAGATTATTTCCAGGAAGCGATCGACAGTTTCCAGGGACTCCACGGCGCACGGTTCTTTATGGAAACGGAAATAGCCAGGTTTTCGGCAGAGTGCAAAATGAAGTATCAGCCTCTGATCGAGAAAGGGGCAGATGCACTACGGGCCGAGCGAGATCAGCTCATTGAGAAGAACTTCTCAGAGAACGATGACAAGATTGTCGAACTCGAACTACTGACCGCCTGGGCCACGGTCCAGCAGCGGTACCGTGATCGGGATGTCAGCGCACAGCATGGAGTCGGGCCCGCATTGGTGGAAGATGTCGTGGGGGTCAGTGAGGGATCGCCGAAGGAACTCCAGCAACAGATCGCCCAGCTGCGAAAGGACTACGAGGCCGCCGATCAGCAGGCCCATCAACTGGCCGCGCAGCTCAAGCAGTCACCCGACGCGGCGAAGCAAGCCGAGCTGCGAAAGGCCGTTCAGCTGGCGTTCGCCACACGGCAGTCCCTGCTGCGGGCGGAGCTGATGGAGATGCAGACCCGCCTGCTGCAGACGCAGCGGTCGATTGAGATGCGGGAGCGGATCAGCGATCAGATCATCCAGCGGCGGGTCGAGGATCTGCTGAACCCGCAGCTGGAGTGGGAGGGTTCGCCAACCGCACCGGGGACACCTGTATCACAGACGGGCACTCGCAAAGTTCTTGTCGCGATCAAGGGCATTCAGCCGCTCGATGCACTCACCAAAGTGAACGTGCAGTTCAAGGACGTATTGGTAACGGCTTTGGAATCGAAGAATGGGGATGTCGTCGAAACTTTCGAGGAATACCAAGAACGATCAGTAACGACACCAGTCGTCGCGGGTGATGTGATCCGCAAATCAAAGCTGACTGAGAAGGACGTGTTTAGCGCCGCTCGGCAGATCCCGAAGGGCATGCGCATCTTCACGTTCACGGCGACAGACGCACACACGCACAGCGGAATGCTGCGACCGGGAGACGAGGTCGATGTCACAGTGAGCTTCAGGACACGCGACGGGCAACAGGCCAACAAGGTGCTGCTGGAGTGCGTCGAAGTTTTTGCCTGTGAAAACCGGACCCTCACCAGCGATGATAAAAAGCAAGAGCCACGCCCTCGCAACATCTCGTTGCTCGTCACGCCGGAGCAAGACGGGTTTGTGAAGATCGCCCAGTCGCGGGGGCAACTGTCACTTGCGTTGCGACACCCCGATGACGATGAAGTCAGGTATCCCAACGGTATAAACTCTGCTGTGCTGGATGAGCTGAAACAGTCAGTGGGCATTCTAGAAGTATCCGCTGATCCCCAAGCCGCGCTGCTGGCCAAGTTGCAGGGTGCGTGGGTGCTAGATGGGAAGCTAGACGGTGACCAGATCATGGTCGAGATTCGAGACAAAGTGATGACGTGGTCTTCCGAAACGCCGCTCAAGCCCGGTGATGGCAAGCCGCCGATATTCTTGATCAAGCTGGATGAACCGGGAACACCCCAGACGGTCGACCTGACGATGAATCCCAATGATGGCCCCGAACGCAAAGTGCTTTTAGGCATTATCGAGATCCGTGATGACCTGGTCCGGTTCTGCGTCAACATGGATGATTCTGGTCTAAGACCCGAATTGTTTGCCATCGGAAAAGCAGCTGATCTCTGGACCTTGCGGCGACCTGCGAAGACATCGTCGGCTTTCCTCGGAGTTCAACTCGCCCCGGCACCGGTCGGTTCCGATCAACTCAAAGACACTCCGTTCCGAGGCGGGCTGCGGATCGAGAAGGTCTATACCGGAACGCCCGCTGCCGAGGGGGGAATGCTGGCGGGGGATGTCCTCGTCGGGTTGGGCGCGTGGGAAATTGCCAAGTTGGAGGATCTCCAGTACGCCCTCGGCCTATCGCTGGAGGGCGAGGTGTCGTTCCATATCCTGCGCGATGGCCAGGTCCGCAAGGGGTACGTCCTGCTCGATGGGTCCGCACGCCCAGCGAGTGATAAGGGGCTGACACCGGAACAGTTGGTAAAGTTTCCAGTTGAGGTTGATCGCGGGATATCGACTCCAACAAGCACATCGGATCAGCAGGTTCCGAGCGTCGATCCGAAGATTGCCATCTTGGCCATGCTGCAAGGCAACCTGACTGTGGAAACCACAGTCATCCAAGCTGGCAAAACGACGGTTTCAAATCCGATCACTGCTGTGGGGGAAGGCATTCGGGTGCAGTTCGCCAGCGAGGACGGACAGCCGCCGATGTCATTCGAGTTCATTCTCGGCGCAGCTGGTCCTCCGCAGCAGGTCGACCTGCGTCCGATTCCGATGCTCGATACCGACGAGATTTCCAAAAAAGGTGTTCCGAAAGAGCTCTTTCCGTTTTTGGAAGCGGAGATGATGAAGCAGATTCCCTTGCTGCCCGGCATCGTCGAAGTCGACGGAGATTGTGTCCGGATCAGCTTCGCTGCCGAGCCTGAAAAGTCGAAAGCACGCCCGACAGAGTTCAAGGCCGGGCCGAGTTCGGTCACTTGGGAGTTCCGCCCACAAGCTGCGGCTGCGAAAACCACGACATCCGCAGCCGTCACCGAACTGGAAGGGGACTGGCATCTGGAAACGCAGGGAATGGCTGGCCAGCCTTCCAACAATCTGATGATCCGAGGCGATCAGTATAAAGTGTCCTCACCAAATGACACTTATACATTGCGAATGACCATCGACCAGAAGGCTCGCACGATTCAACTCTCCTCGCCTTCCGATCAAGAAGGGCTGACGAAGTCGACGTATGAACTCAGTGGAGATCGCCTGACCATGCGATCTGGCGATCCTCCGCAAGTCAACGTCTGGTCCAGGGGGCATCGTTCATGGGCCGCGACCGAACTCGAAGGCGATTGGCACGGCGTGGCCTATTACGACCATGAAGGGAAACCGCAAGAGACGCTCCCCTCGAATCGGAGTTTTCGAGGTGACCAGAGTTCCTTCGTCGGGCCAGGGTATCGACATGACTGCCGCATCAAAGTGGACCCGATCAAGAAGACCCTGTGGAGCTACTCCAAGGAAGAGGACGGCAGCTTCGGTCAGGATTACTACGAACTCAACGGCGATCAGCTGATCCTCCGCAACGAGCCCGGCGCTGTGGGCTATCAGATCTTCGAACGCGGGCTGGTCCGCATTCCGAGTGTGGTTCCACCGGCCAACGAGGAGCAAAAACTTCTCTGGCGCTCGGCGATTGTCGAGATCGTGACCTATGGCGACAGCCATGTGAACAACGGGGGCGAGAACGTCGTGGGACGCGGAGTGGTCGTCTCACCAGGCGGGCTGATTCTGGCGCACTTGGCAGGTCGATGGGAACCCCCTCTCAAGGACCAGAAAGTCATGGCGAAATTTGACGATGGCAGCCAGATCCCCCTCACTGTCGTCGAGGAAGGGGACGGATTCATCGCCTTGCAACCCGAGAAGCCGATCAACGCGAATCATTACTTCAAGGTGTCCCAAACAGTCGTTCAGCCACATGACGAAGTCCGCATCTGGGGACCGGATCATTCTCAAGCCGGCAGTCAGTCTCTGGCTCCCTACGCCGACCGTGTGACCGTACTGGATCGCAAGTACCCCGCGTTGGGGATTGCGGTCTGGCAACTTCGCTTCAGTCACCATGCGGTGCTGGGGACACCCATCCTGGATGCGGACGGTGACCTGCTGGGAATCACCATCACCGGCACTCGGGATCTACTGCTCGCAGTCCCGGTGGAGAAGTTGAAAGAGCTGTTCCCGAGGACGCTCGGGCAACCACCAGTTACCTCAGCTCCCTCCGAACCAACCGCAGACGAAAAAACCCGCTGGCGGTCGGCGATGGTCGAGCTGTATGCGTCCAAGCCAGGTGAGGATGAAAGCAAAGCCAACCGCATCGGGGATGGGGTACTCGTATCGGGCAAGGCAGAGATTGTGGCGTACCTGCCAGGGGTGACAGACCTCGCTTCTATGACGATTTCGGCTGAGTTCGCGGATGGTGGACGGCTCGACCTCGAACTTGGGGAACCGAGTACGCGGACGACAGGGAACGGCATGTACTGTTTCCGTCCCAAGGACGAACGATTTCGGAAAATTCCAAACCTTGTGACTTTTCTTCCCCTCGCAGAGGAAGTCCCGAATCAGAGCGTGGACCGTCTATATATTGGCGAGTTGTTCAGTCCTGCGACTATTTCGCGCGGTGCGAACAGTCGAGGTGAGTTGGTGCTTGGTGACCCCGGCATCGTCAATGAGCACTTCGCGAACATGTGGAAAATAGCCCCCCAGCCGCCAACAGTTCGCCTCGGAGGTAAGCGTCGTTCTGATGTGACTATCGCTGCCGGAGATCCGATTCTGTCGAGAGATGGGAATCTGGTGGGAATGATGCTCTCCGCTGATCCCGAGTTTCTGGCTCTGCCGGTGGCGGAGTTGAAGGAGCTGTTCCCGAAGACATTCTCGTCCGCGACAGAACCGGAGCCAAAGCCTGGTGCTGACATGGGAGAATCCTCACCGCCTTAGCGCCAAATCCATTCCGTTTGTGCTGCCGAATTGGGCATGAACAGTGCGTACTACTCGGGGGTCTGACGCCACCCCGCTCGCTGGGGAGTATTATGGTAGTAGCAACTCCGGTGACCCACTTGAACGACTATTGGGCAGAGGTGGGTTGTCTTCGGGCCGAAAGGTAAAGACGACTGAATTCTTCGTTTCGGTCGAGTAGTTGCGTGTCGCGGCGTGGAACGTCAGGCAGTGGAAGAAGAGCACATCGCCCGGTTCAAGAGGGGCGTGGACAACCTGGGCCAGCAGCGGGTGGTTCGCGAGATGGTCTTCGCGCAGGAAGAGCGTTTCGTCGAACTGGTCTCGCTGGAACTGCATGCGATGGGTTCCGGGAATGAGCTTCAAACACCCATTCTCTGGTGTCTCGGCACCTAGCGCCAGCCAGACGTTCACGAGTTCCGGGCGGGTGAAGGACCAATACCGAATATCCTGGTGCCAGCCGGTGTCACTGCTGTGCCGGGGCTCCTTGGTCATGATGCAATTGTGGTGGGCCAGCGGGCAAACCAGTTGAGGGCCGAGTAGCTGCTTCAGGCGGTTCAATACGCCAGGCAGAGTCACCCACTGCAAGAACGCATAGTCGCGGGTCAGTGCCTGCTTGAGTCGCCGAACCGTCCGGCCACCCTCCGCATCGAGTGATTGCGGAGCCCCTGGATAGTGCAGGTCCGCCTCGAACTCGACCGGCTCGATGATGCGAGAGAGTCCCTCTTGAGTCACCTGCCGCATCCGCTCCAGCAACGCTACGGGAGCCAAGCCACGCACCACAAGATAGCCGTCCCGGTGGAACAACTGGACTTCGTCATCTGAGAATTTGTCAGTGGACACTATTGCTGCTTTGCGAGGAGTTCGAGCGAATACTGCCCATGTGAATGGACAATTCCAAAATGGATGGAAGCCCCAGGGGACCGGAATGACGGGCACGCACGGTCAGTGGTCGCAACGTTCGTGAGAACGCGGAGAGCCAGCTCTCTGGCGAGTACAGAGACCTCACAAGTTGACTTGATTGGATGACTATTGGCACCGTCAAACAACAAGTGCCGCCTTTCGCTCCGCAAAAAGATCGCTCTTTTGTGGAGCGAAAGGCGACGATAAGCGCGACTTATTGTTGGACGACTCCTGACGGCTACTTCGCCTCGGGCTTGGTGAGCAGAATCTTATCGCCCGGTTGCAGACCAGACTTGATGTGCGTCTTGGTCGCACTACTAAGTCCGACAGTGACTGCCTGCTGGCGAGGGTCCGCTCCCTCGACAGAGACGTAAACATGATGCCGATTCGCGTTGTCATCGTCGGCAAACACGGCTGTCGAAGGAACAGCGATCACATCCTTTTCCGAGGAGACCACCAGTCGCAGTTTGCCCGTCATCCCGGTCATGATCGGGCGTTGCCGAGGATCATCCTTCGCTGCCACGATCTCAATCACTCCGCCAAACACCCCGTCCTTGGCGAAGACACGCGTAAAACCCGACAGCTGGCAGGGCAATGACACATTGGAATAGGCCGTGGTGGTAAACTCGCCGGTCTGTCCAACAGCGCACACTCCTCGGTCTTTCTCAGGGAGATCAACCCAGATGAACGCCCCGGCGTCGGGAACAATCGTCATGATGACCTGATGAGCGGTGATCGAACCGCCGCGCCGCAAGCTGGAACGCATCGCTTCGGTCGTGGTCCATTTGCCTCGCTCGGCCTGACCATACACGACGACGCCATCGATTGGCGATTTGAGGACGAGCAAGGCTTTGTCTTTCGTTAATCGATCG
The DNA here is from genome assembly GCA_043777375.1 of Planctomycetota bacterium. GTDB lineage: Bacteria > Planctomycetota > Planctomycetia > Planctomycetales > Planctomycetaceae > TH-plancto1. The sequence goes on from JAYWHX010000038.1 coordinate 7,268, forward strand.
AGCTTCTGAACCAGCTGGTTCTGAGTGTGATTGAGCTTCTCGAGTTCGACTTCCTTCTGGCTGAACGTGAGCGGCAAGTTCACGCGGGCCTTGGCGAGTGCCAGGGCTTCGCGATTCTGAGCGACTTCTTTCTGTCGCTTTTCGCGGGGGAGCTCCTGCTCCAATCGACGGTCGTGATGCACTTGCGAGACCTTCAGAGAAAAGGCCCCGCGCTCGACTTCACGCCGAGCCCGCTTGAGAATGATCTCTTCGGTCTCCTCAGTCAGATCGTCTGCCTTGTACATCTTTTCCAGCTGGTCGAGTTCTTCTTGCGATCCCTCAACCATTTCACGAACGGATTTCAGGTTCTCTTCGACGCTCTGGCGTTCGAGAGCCTCGCCCTGCCTCTGGTAATACTCCCACTCCTCCGCCGCGACTTCAGCCGAACGCTCAGCAGCTTCGAGGTCGAGCGGATTCGTCTTGCTCAATAGTTCCAGCTCGATCTGAGCCAGCTTGATCGCCAGCCGACCAGCTTCGACCTGAAATTGAACATCCTCGAATTCTCGATCAAAGCCCTTAGTCTCGAACTTCACCAGTTCATCACCGGCTTTGACAATCTCGCCCGCAGGGATGGCCGATTCGACGGTAAACGTGCCCCACTCTTCAGGTTTGATTTGCACTTCTTCTGAGCCGAGCGATTGAACCGTGCCATCCAGCGTCACAGCTGCTTCGAACGGACCGCTGATGACCGTATGCGTCTTCGGAGGGGCCATTGGAGCGTCATCCGCTCGTGCGGTGTCTCCACCACTCAGCAGGACCAACGTCAATAACAGGCAGGCGAATCGTGCAGGCATCTCAATTCCTCGACCAATCGACCACTGGCTCATGAACAGGCTCCAGAGTATCAACCCTAGGCTACTTGAAGACAAGCTGTCGCTATGCGCGGGCAAAATCAAACATGGAGGTCGACAGATATCGCTCTCCGGAATCGGGCAGAATCACGACGATCGTCTTCCCGGAATTCTCCGGACGAGCGGCCACCTTGAGGGCGGCTGCCATCGCGGCACCACAGCTGATACCGCAGAGGATGCCTTCTTCTCGGGCGACCCGGGGAGCCATCTCCAAGGCCTCGTCGTCGGTGACCTGCATGATCTCATCGATCAGACTCATGTCGAGGTTCCCAGGAATAAAACCCGCTCCGATCCCTTGGATCTTGTGCTTGCCTCGCGCTCCGCCCGAAAGGACTGGGCTCCCCGCAGGCTCAACAGCGATCGATTGAATCTTCTTACCGCGAACCTCTTTGAGGTATCTGGACACTCCGGTGATGGTCCCGCCGGTGCCGACTCCCGCCACAAAGATGTCGACCTTGCCCTCGGTGTCTTCCCAGATCTCAGGGCCCGTCGTCTTGACATGGATGGCTGGGTTGGACGGGTTATTAAACTGCTGAGGAATATAGAACTGCGGGTCTTCTGCAATTGACTCCGCCTTGCCGATTGCGCCAGGCATCCCTTCGGACCCGGGGGTCAAGATCAAATTCGCTCCGAACGCTTTCAGCAACATTCGCCGTTCGATCGACATCGTGTCTGGCATTGTGAGTGTCAGTGGATAGCCCTTCGCGGCGCACACGAATGCCAAGGCGATCCCAGTGTTCCCGCTGGTCGGCTCGACGACATGCATTCCTGGCTTCAGCTTGCCTGACTTTTCCGCATCCCAGATCATGGCTGCCCCGATCCGGCACTTGACACTAAACGCCGGATTTCGTCCTTCGATCTTGGCGAGGACCGTGGCCTTTAACCCTTTGGTCAGTCGGTTAATCCGGACAAGCGGCGTACGCCCGATTGATTCGGCGTTGTCAGAATAGATTGGCATGAATGAATCCCTCCGTGATTTGGTCAACGATGTCATTGCTCTGGGGGCAATGTCGGTTGTGGTCGGTGATTATGGAGAGTCGAGTCCTGACCGGCAATGGCGGATTCTTCCTTGTCCCAGGCACTCTTCCCCAAGCCCCGTCAGGCTTGGGGAAGCACTCATCAACCAAGTATGATGCTACCTGTCTCATTCTCGGGAGCAACACATGATCCGATGGCTGTGTATTTTACTGGGGCTGGCTGGGGCAGAGGCCTGTCAGGCAGCTCCCGAGTTCGAAGCGTCCATTGCTCCACTGATTTCGGCACAGTGTGTCGAATGTCACAACTCGAAAGAAAAATCGGGTGGGCTCGATCTGACCACACACGAAACAACTCTCCTCGGCGGAGACAGTGGCGCGGTCATCAACCCGACTAGGCCGGAAGAGAGCCTTCTTTTCGATCGAGTCAGCAAAGGTGAAATGCCGCCCGCGACAGCTGGAAAATCCCACAAGCTCCCCGCAGCCGTCATCGAGACCTTGAAGGAGTGGATCACCGCAGGAGCCGACTGGCCTGCAGGCCGCGTGCTCGACCTGTACGAGCGGACGAACGAGAGCCGCGCTGGGCGTGACTGGTGGCCCTTACAGCAGGTCAAACGCCCAGCGGTTCCGACGGTCCTGACAGCCGATCGAGTCAGCACACCAGTCGATGCCTTCATTTTGGCCCAGCTGGAAAGCGGCAAATTTTCGTTGGCTCCCCCGGCGGACAAGCGAACGCTCGTGCGCCGTGCGTATGTCGACCTGCTCGGGCTGCCCCCGACCAGTGAGCAAATCGATGAGTTCGCTCGTGATGAGACACCCGACGCCTTCGAAAAACTGATCGATCGGCTCTTGGCCTCGCCACACTACGGCGAGCGATGGGGGCGATACTGGCTCGATGTCGTCCGGTTCGCGGAGACCTGCGGCTATGAACGGGATCAGCTGAAGCCGGGGATCTGGAAGTACCGCGACTGGGTCATTCAAGCCCTGAACACCGACATGCCCTACGACAAGTTCGTCAGGCATCAGTTGGCGGGCGACGAGATTCCCGAACGTGACGAGCAGTCCGTCATAGCCACCGGGATGATTCGGGCGGGCACGTGGAACGATGAGCCGAACGATGCCGCCGATTACCAATACGAGCGACTGGAGGACATGGTCGATACTACGACAGCGGCCTTTCTCGGGCTGACTGTGAAGTGTGCTCGCTGCCACGATCATAAGTTCGACCCCATTCAGCAGACGGATTACTACCGTGTCGCCAGCCTCTTCTGGGCTGGACCCATTGGACAAGCCAATCTGGGCGGACCGTCAAAAGAAGAACTCGGCTTCGATGTCTTCGGCTGGACCGATAAGGGGCCGACAGCTGAACCGATTCACCTCCTCATCAAGGGAGAGCGCAGCCGCCCCGGCGAGATCGTCGAGCCGGGATACCTGTCGGCCGTGACTGCGCTCGACCGACCTCTGGCTCCTCCTGCCGAGGGGAGCAAGACCACCCAGCGGCGGTTGCAGTTTGCGCAGTGGATCACCGATGTCCGCCACCCGCTGACCGCTCGCGTGATGGTCAATCGGCTGTGGTTGCATCACTTCGGCGAGGGGCTGGTTCGCACGCCCAACAACTTCGGATTCAAGAGCGATCCCCCCACGCATCCCCAGCTGCTCGACTGGCTCGCAGCTGAGTTCATTCAACCGACATGGGATGAGGAAACTGGTCGCTCGACAGATCAGGCTGTCCCATGGTCGCTGAAGCGGATGCACAAGCTGTTGATGTTGTCGAGTGCGTACCAGCAGTCTTCGAAGCACCCTCTGGCCGACGAGTATGCTCAGCGCGACTTCACGAACCGGAACTGGTGGCACTTTAACCGCCAGCGGCTTGACGCAGAGTCGATTCGGGACGCGATCCTGGTGGCGAGTGGCTCGCTGAGTGAGCAAGTCGGCGGCCCGAGTTTTACTCCGTCGATGAGTCCCGAAGCCCTCGAAGGGCTCTCTCGCAAGGACTCCGCGTGGGCCGCCTCTCCGGCGGAAGAGCAGCGTCGCCGCAGCGTCTACATGCTGACCGTGCGATCGCGAATTCTTCCTATGATGACGACGTTCGACTTCTGCGACACAACTCACACCTGTGGTCAACGCGACGTGACCATCGTTCCGACTCAAGCCCTGGCACTTCTGAATAACGAATTCACGCACGACCAGAGCGGCGTCCTCGCCGCGCGCGTTGAAAAGCTTGCCGGTCCAGAGTTCGAGAAGCAAGCCGCCCTAGCCTGGATGCTGGCACTCCAGCGAGATCCCGACGCAGATGAACTCTCCGCAGCGCTCGCTCACTTGCGAGAGCAAGCGGAACATTTCGCAACCAGCACCGCACCATCTCGACAACCCCGAACACCAGCGCAGCTGGCTCTCGCCTCGCTATGCTTGGTCCTTCTCAATACGAATGAGTTTGTGTACGTCGACTGATCTTCGCGTGAGACCGGCAAAAGCGGTATGGTGACTGGAAGCGAACGGGCGCATCAGAAACGCAGCTTACGGCCGCGCGGCTTTCTTGCCCCGTTCATGCAGATCAACCGGGGTCTTCTCCAGCAGGTAGTCAATGACCTTGTCCGGAGTGATCCCTTCACTGTTCGCTTGAAACGTGGTCACAATGCGGTGTCGAAGTACCGGGTGGGCCACTGACTTCACATCTTCGGTCGAGACGTGGAAGCGGCCTTCCAGGATCGCCCGGGCTTTCGCTCCGAGAATCAGATACTGCCCCGCCCGTGGGCCAGCGCCCCACGTCAAATACTTCTTCACGAAGTCACTGGCGTCCGGCTCGTTGGGCCGCGTTGCTCGCACCAGATCGCGGGCAAACACAAACACATGCTCCGCAACGGGAACTTTTCGCACCACTTCTTGAAGTGCCAAAATCTGCGCCCCGGTCAGAGCCTGCTTCAGTTCCGGCTCCTCCGACCCCGTTGTCTGTTTCAAAATCCGCAGCTCTTCCGCCGCATTTGGATAGTTCAAGACGATGTTGAACATGAATCGGTCGAGCTGGGCTTCCGGCAGGGGGTATGTGCCCTCTTGCTCAATTGGGTTCTGAGTCGCCAGTACGAAGAATGGATTCGGCAAGCGATACGTACTTGTCCCCACTGTGACGTGCCGCTCCTGCATCGCTTCCAGCAGCGCGGCCTGGGTCTTTGGCGGAGTGCGGTTGATTTCGTCGGCCAAAAGCACATGCGTGAAGATGGGGCCCTGCATGAACTGAAACACACGTCGACCACTCTCGGGGTCGTCCTGCAACACGTCTGTTCCCGTGATATCCGACGGCATCAAGTCGGGAGTAAACTGAATTCGTCGAAAGCTCAGCTGAAGGATCTTGGAGATCGTACTCACCAGCAACGTCTTCGCCAGACCCGGAACACCGACCAGCAGGCAGTGTCCCTTGCTGAACATCGCCAGCAGCAGTTGATCGACGACATCGTTCTGGCCAATGATGACCTTTCCGATCTCCTCTTTCATCCGGGCATAGGCATTCGTCAATCCCCGAATGGCTTGCGCCTCGCGTTCACGCAATTCATCGCTGGCCGCAACGGTGTCGTTCTCGGAACTCATGTTTACCCTTGCCAAGGTCGTCACAGGGAGTCAGTGTCAGTTCATCGTAAGGACAGGAACGACTCGGGGAAAGGACAGCAGCTCGCTTCATGGCGGAGAATTTCGAAGGGACGGAATCTTCACGCGGGAATTGCCAAATGACTCGCGACGCTTGACAACTTACACGTGAAAGCATACATTATCCCCATCACCTTGCTGTTCCTCTCTGGGGAGAATTTTCGATGGCTCAGTTCACTCATCGTGGCGCATGGGCGAAATCGCTCTCGCAATTCCTCAGCGTCTGCACTTTGCTTGTCATGAGCAGTGCCTGCCTCAGTGCAGAAGAGATGCGCACTTGGACCGACGCCTCTGGCAAGCACAAGATGGAAGGCACGTACGCTGGGACAGCGGGAACCAAGGTCAAGCTGTTGCTGAAGACCGGGAAGAAGATGGAGATCGAACTCAAGCAGTTGAGCCCTGCTGATCAAAAGTACGTCGAGTCGCTCGACTCCGAGAATCCATTCAAACCGGAAGGCGACGATCCGTTCCAACCAGCTGGGGACGAGGCCGGCGAGGAAGAGATGGCCGACGGAAAGGAACGCACCGTCACTGTCGACTGGAATGATTCCGAGGGGATTTTATTGGAAGCACCGAGCGAAGAATGGGCTGCGACCGTGGCTGCCTACCCCGACTTGGGATTCAAGCCCAAGTCGGTCGCACTGCCCGCCAAGAAAGACTTTTTCGAGGGCATGAAAGGGATCGCCTTTAACCCTATCGCGAAAAAAACTATCGTGGGCTACGGCAACCGCGAGGACGGCGTGCGTTTGGTGATGTGCGATCTGAAGACTGGCAAGACCGCCGGAATCGCGACCTCCCCGGGAAAGATGGCCCCCATCGCGCTGCATGATGACGGCAAGCAGATCGTCATGCGTCGCGACGATTTCGGTTTCGGAAAAATTGACCGTTTGGAAGTCTGGACCATTAAGGGCAAGGGGATCCAGAAATCACTGACTTGGACTCCCTACGACGATGTTCAGGGGGGGGATCGCGATGTGATGTGGGCCGAGTTCGCAGATGCGAATCACCTCGTGACCTCCAGTCGTGGTGGTAAAGTGGTCGTGTGGGAATATCCATCCGTAAAACCGATCTGCCACTTCGAACTCGTCGGCGGTGCGGTTCCTTGCCTCAGTGGAGATCGCAAGACCATCGGTTTCTGTAATGGCGAACGGATGGGGCTATTCGACATTGCCGAGCGACAGGTCATTGCCATGGCTCCCGTGACCGGCAAGTTGCAGTGGCCCTACACGGCCTTCAGTCCCTCCGGAAAACGCATGGCCTGCATCGCTTTTTCTCGTATCCTGGTCTGGGATATGACCACCGGTAAACTGATTCAAGATTTTGAAACACCGGGAATTCATATTCATGGGGCCATCTCGTTCCCCGATGACAACTTCATTCTGGGTGCGAACAAGTTCCTCATTGATCTGGATAACCAGATCAAGCTGTGGGAATACAGCGGAGCGGAACAGTTCCAGACAGCTGGCAATCTGTGCTTCGCCGGAGTGGGAGCCCACAATGCACCGGGCGCGTTGCTGACCGTGCAGTTGCCCCACCCCGCAGCCAAAGATTTACTCGCCAAGGCTTTGACCCAGCCGGACTTGTTTGTGTTCCGATCCGGGACAGCTGTCAAGCTGGATGTCTCTGGGGTTCCCGCTGCGGATCAGGGGCATGTGAGTGAGGCTCTCACTAAGAAGCTGGCCGATATGAAATGCTCCGTGGCGGACAACGGCACGATCACGTTGCTGGCAGCTGTCACCGGCCCCAAGGAACGCGAAATCTCCTACCACGGATCGGGCGATTACAAGGTGCAGGAGTATCTCACCGATCTCCGCTTCGTCTATCAAGGCGTTCCTGCCTGGACATCCGGCGGAACCAATGTCCCCGGTATGCTCTGGCTGAAGCAGGGCGAGAACATCGAAGGTGTCCTCCGCAAGGCCGGGGAGAAGCCGAACATGAGCTTCTACGACGGAGTGATCCTGCCCAAGTTCCTTCAGAAACCCTCTGCCGGTAACGGAGCCACTGGTCGCCAAACACTGGGGGCGTCACAGTTCACGGCGTCTGGCTTGAAGTAGCAGAGTCGAATCGGGTTGGGGCCCACGTTCCGGGAGGACGAAGCTCCTGCTGAGCCGCGATTCAGATGCAACGTTTTCTTGCAAGAGCGGCTCGGCAGGAGCCTCGCCCTCCAGGCAGAGGAAACCCGAGCATTTTGCGCGCGTCGCACCCAATCCGGAGCCGCTTCTTCACTGCCCTTGTCGCGCCAGACGATTCCCCACTTGGTCAAGAATCGCCAGCTTGCCTCCAAATGTCTTACGCAAATTCTCGGAAGTAAACACTTCGGAGACCGGCCCCGAAGCGACCAGCCGCATGTTGAGGAGCAGCACGTCATCGAAGTATTCGGGGACCGTTTGCAGATCGTGGTGGACCACCAGCGCGGTCTTGCCTTCGGTGCGTAGCTGCCGGAGCAGATCGACGATCGCTCGTTCAGTCGCCGCATCGACCCCAGCAAACGGCTCGTCCATCAAATAGACATCCGCCCCCTGTACGAGCGCCCGGGCCAGGAAGACGCGCTGCTGCTGCCCGCCGGAGAGCTGACTGATTTGCCGTGGGGCAAAGTCTGCCAGCCCCACCTGATCGAGGGCGGCCAGCGCCTTCTCTTTCCAGGGACGTGTCACTGGCCAGAACCAGCCGATCTGCCGATACAGCCCCATCGCGACCACGTCGAGCGCGGTCACTGGAAAGTCCCAGTCGACGGTCGTTCGCTGCGGGACATACGCGACTCGTCCACGTTGCTCACTGTACGGTTTGCCAAAGAACCGCACGCCGCCCGCCACCTTGGGGATCAGATCCAGAGCGGCCTTGATCAACGTACTCTTACCCGCCCCGTTGGGCCCCACAATCGCCACCAGCCGACCCGGCTGAGCCTTGTAATCAATGTCCCATACGACCGGTCGCCGATGATAGGCAACAGTCATGTCGTGGACCGAGAACGGTGACCAATCCGGATGATCATCAGATCCTCCGACCGGGCTGGACATGACAGACTCACTTCCGAAGCAGAGACAAGGGCAACGCACAGTCAAGATCATAGTCCTCGTCGGACTCCATTGCACAGGGGAGGCCCGCCCCGCAGAATGCTGGGCGATTCTTTCCCCCTGGCGAGCGTCCGGCGGAAGCCGGATGGTTTCACGCCAGTGGGTTTCCACACTGTGTGACCGCATGCCCCCCAAGAACACCATCCGCGAAATCCCCGCCGAGCATCTCGCAGCTGCGGCCGGGCACCTGCGCAAGCGGGACAAAACGCTGAAGCGGATCATCGACACCCACGGGCCGTGTCAGCTCAAGCTCGACCCTGATCCATTTCCCGTACTCACTCGCTCGATCATCGCCCAGCAAATCTCCACAGCTGCCGCCGCTTCAATCGGGAAGCGTCTCGCCGCCATGCGAGGTCGCAAGAAACTCTGCGCTGCGTGGGTTCAAAGCTGTTCTGATGAGGAGCTGCGCGGGTGCGGTCTCTCTCCGCAGAAGCTGCGATACCTGCGAGATCTCGCCGACAAGGTCGACTCAAAGACGGTCGACCTCGCGTCGATCCATTTGCGATCTGACGCCGAGGTGACCGCTGAACTGACTCAGGTGTTGGGTATTGGCGTCTGGACCGCCCAGATGTTTTTGATCTTCTCGCTCGGTCGCCTCGATGTCCTCCCCACGGGTGATCTCGGCGTGCGAGCGGCAATCGAGAGGGAGTACCAACTCCCGACTCACCCGACTCCGAAACAATGCGAAGCAATCGCCGCCCCCTGGCGCCCCTACGCCTCAATCGCCAGCTGGTACATGTGGCGCAGCTCGGATGTGAAGCTGACGCCGGAGCAGCAGGAAATGTGGAGTTAGCGTCTGGGTTGTCCACGGGGACACAGAGGCACGGAGAAGGGAGAGGAGGCAGAATGAGAACGGCGCAACGAGCATGTCAGACGCGAGAGAGCCGTCGCATCTCCTCCCATCCCCAAGGGATGAAAGCCATGAGCCGGTGGTGGAGCGCGGTGCCCCCTCCGGAGGCGGAGTTCAAAGGCACCTCCTGCAGTTCGGTGGGTGGTCGGGTCTGGAGGCTTTGCGGAAGGCCCCGTTCTCCAACTTGGACTCGTCCGGAGCAGGGCCATGCGCAAAGCCTCCTGACCCTGCCACCCGAAACCCTCATGGTGCAACCCTCACCATGAACAACCACGATGAGCCACACTTCGCCGACGATCCCCTCTCCACCCCGGTCCAATACCTCACCGGGGTCGGACCGGCTCGGGCTGCGCTGCTGGCGAAGCTGGAGATTCACACGGTTCGCGACTTGCTCTGGCATCTGCCCCGTGATGTGCTGGATCTGTCACAGGTCAAGAAGGCCACCGAACTGGTCGAAGGCGCGGTTCAAAGCGTGCGCGGGGTCGTCTGCGATATCGACGCACGCCTCACCAGTACCGGCAAGCACATGACAGCTGCGCTGTTCGATTGCGACGGGCACTATGTGCGGGGGACGTGGTTCAATCAGCCGTGGATGTATCGCAAGATCCAGATGGACCAGCTGATTCTGCTCGCTGGAAAGCCGAAGAAGCGGGACGGCCGTTGGGAATTCTCACAGCCCACGCTGCAATGGTTGAGTGATGAAGACCGCGACTCCGGGTTCGGAGTGGTGCCGCGCTACCCGCTGACCGATGGGCTCAAGCAGGCGGAAATGCGAAGGATCACCTCCGCTGCGGTCGATGAATTCGCCTCGCAGGTGCCCGAACATCATTATGCGAAGGCCCTGGAGCGCTGGAAGATTCTGGGGATCGGCGAAGCCTTTCGACAGGTCCACAAGCCTCACACCGTCGACGAATACCTCGCTGGGCGGAGGCGACTGCTGTGGGATGATCTGTTCGAATTCCAGGTGGGACTGGCTCTGAGACGCAGGGCATGGAGCAGCACCTCGAAGGCTCCTCCCATCGAGGTCAGTGCCAAGATCGATGCCCGCATCCGTCGGCTCTTTCCATTCGCTCTGACTGCCGGTCAAGAGCAGGCGATCCGCGACATCGCTGTCGATCTGCCGACCGGGCGGGCGATGCACCGGCTGATTCAAGCTGACGTGGGTGCCGGTAAAACTGTCATTGCGATATACGCATTGCTCGCCGCAGTGGCGGGAGGCTGGCAAGCCGCCTTGATGGCCCCCACCGAATTGCTCGCCAGCCAGCACTGGGACACAATCGAGACGATTCTCGCCGAGAGCCGAGTCAAACGAGCACTGCTCACCGGGCGCATCGGGGCCAAGGAGCAACGCGAGGTCCACGCCGGAATTCAATCGGGCGAGATCCAACTCGTCATCGGCACGCAGGCGATCATTCAGGAGAAAGTGAAGTTTGCCAATCTCGGCCTCGTGGTCATCGACGAACAGCACAAATTCGGTGTGGCCCAACGGGCCAAGTTCTCCGAACAGGCGGGCCACTCGCCGCATATCCTGGTCATGACGGCCACCCCGATCCCACGCAGCTTATGCCTGACCCAGTTCGGCGATCTCGACCTGACTGTCGTCTCGGATCTCCCACCCGGACGACAAAGAATCGTCACCAGTCGCATCTACGGGATCGGCAGCCGCAAACGCTGCTGGGACTTCATCCGCCAGAAAATCACTGAAGGGCGACAGCTCTATATCGTCAGTCCACGCATCGAAGGTGGCACGGAAGAGGGCGACCAGCAAGGGGCCGAACAGCTCTACCGCGACCTCCCACAGACCGAATTGGCCGGGTTCAAAGTGGGCATGGTCCACGGGCAAATGGACCCTCGCGAGCGCTCTCGCGTCATGTCCGAATTTCGCGAGGGCGAGGTCCAAGCTCTCGTCGCGACAACCGTGATCGAAGTCGGTGTCGATGTGCCGAACGCCACGCTGATGATCATCATGGATGCCGAACGCTTCGGCCTCTCGCAACTGCATCAGCTGCGCGGCCGTATTGCGCGAGGTAAGTACCAGGGTTATTGTTTTCTGGTTTCCGAGGCCGACACCGCCGACTCCAGTACCCGACTGCAAGCGATGGAGCAGACCAGCGACGGGTTCAAAATCGCTGAGGTCGATTTCGAAATGCGAGGCCCCGGTGATGCGCTCGGAACTCGTCAAAGCGGAAGCTTGCCACTCCGAATTGCGGACCTGGTTCGCGACCACGACCTGCTCGTTGAGACACGCGCCGCCGCACAAAGCCTCATCAAAACCGAAGCCATCGACCGCCCCGAATTTGCCCCGCTCAAGTTGCAGGTCCTTGACCGATTTGGCCAGTTGATGGACCTGCAACGCGGCGGGTAACACGACTCAATCCTCCGCCTTGCTCCCGTCACCGCACATCTTCACGATCTTGGGATCAAAGCGGGCCACCTTCTCGACGAGGTCGGTCTGCTGCCGCATCACTTCCTCGATGTCCTTGTAGACACCGGGCACTTCATCCGAACCCGCCGACAAGATGTGAACGCCCTTGGCCAGCAGGTCGTTCGCGACAGCCTTGATGCGGAATTTCTCCCGCCCCTGGGTCCGCGACATCCGTCGACCTGCACCGTGCGATGCCGAGTTCAAAGAGTCGGGGTTGCCCCGTCCTCGCACGATGTAAGCCGGTGTCGCCATCGATCCAGGAATCACCCCAAGTTCGCCCACGCCCGCTGGGGTGGCCCCCTTGCGATGGACGATCACCTCGCGTCCGTCATGGATTTCCTTCCACGCGAAGTTGTGGTGATTCTCGACTCCCGCCAAGATCTGGGCTCCCATCAAGTGTGATACGTTTTTGTGAATCACATCGTGATTCGCAGCTGCGTAATCCCCCATCAGGTTCATCGCCGCCCAGTATTCCTGTCCCGCTTCGGTATCGAGGTCGAGCCACGCCAGCTTGCCAAACTTGGCGTACTTGCGAGGCAGGCTACTCTGCGCGATCGAGCTATACGTCGAGCAGACTCCGTAGCCCGTGCCACGGCTTCCACTATGGCTGAGCAGCGCGACATACTGACCGGGTTCCAACCCCAGCTCGGGCTGATCGATGGTCACAATGCCGAACTCGACGAAGTGGTTGCCCGACCCCGACGTGCCCAGCTGCTTCCACGCTTTGTCTTTACTCTCGCGAGTAACGCGGGTCACGCTCCAATCCTGGTCGAGCACGGGATGCAGCTGCTTGCGTTCGTGCGCGCCCCCGGCTCCGAAAACGGTCCCTTTCTCCAAAGCTTTTTTGTAGTCCAGGAACCGCTTGTCGTCGTCGATCGAAGCGATCGGCAAGTCGAGAATTGACAGCTTCATGCGGCACGCAATATCGACGCCCACTGCATACGGGCACACCGCATTGTCGAGAGCCAACACGCCGCCAATCGGCAGACCGTACCCGAGATGCGCATCGGGCATCAGCGCCGCGCCAACCGCGTTGGGCAGGCGGCATGCATCCGCCATCTGCGTGAACGTATTCTCGTCGATCCGCTCGCGGCCCCACACCTTGTAGGAAATCGGCTCGCGCGGTGGCTCTTCCGGCTCGACGGTCAACAGGGCCTTGGCAAAGGCTCCGAAGAGTGGGTTCTCGACGAAATCCGCCGGGGTCGCGAGCACCTCGGCAATGATCTTGGGTCCGTTCTTGCCCTTGATCTCGCCTGCCATCGCAGCCTGCTGGACGGCCTGAATCGCTTCCACGACGCAGTCTTGCGGACAACCCATTTTCAGCAATTGGTTCTTGTTCATAGTGCCTTCCGAGACACGGCAATGTGGACGCGGGTTCGGTGCATGGCCGCGGACTGTTTTACAGTGTGTCAGTCGTCAGTGAGATAAAAAGTCGCCCCACCTCTTTGAGAGGTGTCCCCAAGAAGCTTCGCCCCCCCCTTCGCGTCCTTCGCTACCTTTGTGTTCACAGTCCTTCGTGCCTCCGAGTCGGTTGGGAATCAGAATTGAACACAAAGCAAGCGAAGGACGCGAAGGGGGGAGGGGAAGCAAAGCGATGTTTTACTGTGCCACAGTGTTCAGTCGTCAGTCAGAGAAAAGTGGCCTCATTTCATGGAGTGGGTTGCCGTGGGCTGTTGCGATGACAACCTCCCTTTTGGCTGACCGCCCTCCTCACCACCACACTTTGCGGATGATGAACTCCCAGACATCGCCGAACAACACGTACGCCAGGCTCCTCTTGCCGCAGTGAATCTTGGCGGTCACTTCCGCTCCGATGCGGCGACCAGGCAGATCGTTGGCATCGATGTCCACGAACAATTCCACCACGGTCGACCCCTCCTTTTGCGACTCGTTCGTCCGCGTCCCGATCTCCGAGAGTTTCCCTTGATACCGCTGCGACACAGCCGTCGCGGCGATGTAGTCGACTTCCAGTTGCTCCGCGCCGGAGAGTTTTTGCCGGAGAGCTGGCTGAGTGGCTGATTCGGCACCGGACTTCGCGACGACGGCACTTTGCAGGTGCCCCATACGATACTCGGGAGCATCCAGCTCCAACCGCCACGGGCCTTCCACGTCCATAATCTCGATCAGCCGATCTCCGCGCCGGACGGGTCGATCGAGCAGGTTCTGACTGACTTGGAATGTGGCGACGACGCCATTCACGGGCGAGAGCACTTTCAGAGCGGCGAGCCTCTTGCGGAACATTTCAGTCTTCGATTTCGCTCCGTCGCGCATCACCTCCGTGGTGGCGATCTCGGTGACCAGTCGCCCCGCTTCTTCCGTCTGACCGACAGCGGCCAAATCCGATTGTTGAAGCTTGAGTGAGACCAACTTCTTGTCGCTTTCACTGATCGCGTTCTCTGCGGCAATGAGTTCGGTTTCGAGTTCATCGCTCCGCAGGACAAGGACCACTTGCCCTTTCTGGACGACATCCCCATTTTTCACAAGGACCTCAATCACGTCTCCGTCCCACGGGGCATAGATGTCGTATTGCTTGGCCGGCATCGCGCGACCCGCCGCTTCGAACCGGTACTCCCATGGGACGACGCACAAAGCAGCCACAACCCCGCCGAGTGCCGCCAGGATGCCGACCGTAATCGCTAATCGTCGACCGCGGAACCAGCCCAGCGTGCGCCCGATTGTTCGCCACAGCGGCAGCAGAAAGATCGATTCCTGATTGCGGGCGTTACTCAAAGCCGCAGCTACATGATCCGCGACCATCGGAATCCGCTGAGACACAGTGGCCAGCGGGTCGCTGTCTTTGGACTGTTCCGCAATCAGACACGCAATCACCTTCCCCGGCTTTAAACGGCGCTGATCGGAGAGATCCAGTTCGGTCTTGTGATGGGCGATATTCTCTCGCAGTGGGATCAGCTGGACCATTCGTGAACGGCTTTCCTCCAGGTATTTTGAAAGTGGTTCGCGGAACGATTCAGGAAACCCCTCCGTCGTTCCGGTGTAGATCACTGGTTCGCCGAGGTCGCACACCGCCTTGGCCAGTTGAGCCATCTGGTAGATCAAATTAGCCCGCTGCTGGGTCGACTCCTGCCCGCTACAAGCGACGATCTTAGCACGGGGGCCATGCTTCATCGCGATGCTGACGCGGTCGCAGCTCAGCAACACTCGCCCATCATTGGCTGCGACAGTCGCCACATCCGCAACGGACAAGCTCTTCTGGAGCGAGAGACTGAACTGGTCGAGCTGTCGCCAGAACTCATCATTGAGGGTGTTCACAGCGGGCGAGGCCGCGTGAGATCCCAGAGCCTTGGTCAGCTGGGCGACGATTTCGTCGGAAGCCAGATCGATGCCGCCCTTGTCCTTGGCCCGCTCTATCGGAAAAAACAGTTCCAATGCCAGCGGAGGAGTGCCCGTGACGGTCACACGCCGAATCGCCCTTAAAAAAGACACCCCATGCGCAGCGGTCCAAGACGCTTGGGGCGGCGGTTCATTGCCAAACACCGCCTTGATGGGGGCCAAGTGCGTGGTCGCATCAACGTTCAGCTGCCCATCGGGGCCGGAGATGCGGGCGATTCCGCCTGTTGCTGCCGATACGAACTTTGACTCGCGGTCGATCGCCCACAGCAGAGCAGTGCTCAGGTTTTGACCGTCGCAGATGGCTTCGAGTAGTTGATTGGCTCGATCCGCAGGTTTCAGGGTGCTTGTGCGCGCGGCATCCCCCACCTGTCTGATCCGAGACAGCCACGCACTCCACGGATTCTCTGCTGCCATCTCCCAATCCCTTCTTGCACTAGTGACTCAATGGAACGTAGCATCTTCGCAAAGCCGAGTTCGACGCAAGCGACATTCCCGCTGGGGAGTGACTTCTTTGGATTCTGGTTTCAAGGGACGGAAGCCGATGATGCCTAGACAGTCTGAGTCCATCCCGAATGGCCCCATAATGATTGCACCGTCTCGACAGCTCTGGCATTCGGCCTTTGGCGCGGGATTTCTCCTCATGGCCCTGCTTCTGATTGGTCAGCTGACTCTCTCTGCCCAAGAGAAGACTCCAGTGCCTGCGACATCGACATCGCTGATTGAGCTGAAGCCTGCCCGCTTGATGTTTGTGGATCGGCATGAAGTGGCGTTCGATCGTCCGGGCGTGCTGCAACTCGTGCTCGAAGAAGCCGAAACGGTGAAGGCTGGACAGGTCGTGGCCCGACTGGAGGACGGCATTGCGAAGGCGGCCGTCGCTGTGGCGGATGCCCGCGTCTTGAACAACGCGGAGGTGATTTCTGCCCAGAAGCAGGCCGAATTAGCCCTGCTGAAACTGGATTCGGCCAAAGCGGCAATTGCCGCCAGCCTGACTAAGTTCAACGACGAAGTGGCCAAGCGAACCGCATCGGGAGTGCCCCTGACCGATGAATATAAGTTTGAGCCTCCCTTTAACAAGGCGTACACCGAAGAGTTAAGACTGGGGTACGAAGCCGCTCAGTCAGACATCGGACGGTTTGAGAAAGAACATGGCGTCAACGTCAAGGGGCGCGATCAAGCCCAGGCCGAGCTGAGTGCTCTTGAACTGAAAGCCCCCCGCGACGGACTCGTGACGCGCGCGTTTAAGCAAACCGGTGAAGGAGTCCAATCGGGCGAAAAAGTTCTGGAGATCATCTCCACCAAACGCATCCGCGTCGAAGTCGATGTCCCCGCCGTCACCGCCGCCCGTCTGAAAGTGGGCATGCCCGTCACCGTGATCGTCCAGCAACCCAGCGGCGAAAATGCCATGGACCTGGAACGCTATCCGACTCTTCTCAAGTTTATTGACCCGACCATCGCGCAAGCTTCAAAAATGGTTCGCATCTGGGCCGAAATCGATAACTCGGAGGGCAAACTTCGCGAGGGACTGACCGCCTCGATCGAGATTGTCCCCTCTGCTCCTGTTCCGATAGCCAAGCCTCAATAAAGACGGTTGTGATGCAGCTGCAAAAGCAGAAACAGTCCGACTCGTCGACCTCGTTTGATCGCCCGATCCCCTATCGGAGGCGTGAAGATCTTGTAATTGCCTGGATCAAATATCGTGGCGTGAAGCATGCCGTCATCAAAGATCCGCTGGGCCTGAAGTATCATCAACTCTCTCCCGAACAGTACGCCGTCCTCGATCTGCTCAACGGAGAGAACAGCCTCAAGCAGATTCGAGCGGAGGTCCAGACGCAGTTCCCGACCGAACATTTTTCACTGATGGACGTGCAAGGATTAGTCATCGATTTGCAGGAGAAAGCCCTGCTGGTCGCCCTGCGACTGGGCCAAGGTCCGGCTCTCCTCAAAGCTCACCGCGATAACGTCCGTAAAAAGATCGGATCAACGCTCAAGAACCCACTCACCATCCAGCTTCCCGGCTGGGACCCCGAGCGCGTACTCCGGCTGATGTTGCCGTTCACCAGCTGGTTGTTCGCTCCCAAAGTCATTCTCGTTCTGCTGACCGGTGTGGCCGTGGCGCTGCTGTTCCTGGCCTCTCGCTTTGGCGAAATTCAGAAGACACTGCCCGAGTTCCAGCGGTTCTTCGGCTGGCCGAACCTGGTTTACCTATGGGTGGCACTGGCAGTCATCAAGGTAATTCACGAGTTCGGGCACGGATTGTCTTGCAAGTACTACGGAAGCGAATGTCACTCGATCGGCATCATGCTGCTGGTCTTTAGTCCGACGATGTACTGCGATGTGACCGATTCCTGGATGCTGCACAATAAATGGAAACGCATCATGATCGGCGCTGCGGGGATGTATTTCGAGTCCCTGTTGTCGACTCTCGCACTGATCATCTGGTGGAACACCGAGCCGGGAATGTTCCATTATCTCTGCCTGAACACGTTCTTCGTCTCGACAGTCTCGACGGTCATTTTCAATGCCAATCCCCTGCTGAAATATGACGGCTACTACATGCTGTCAGACTTTTTGGAGATCCCGAATCTCCGCCAGAAGGCTGACCAGATCTCGCAGCGAATCCTGGCGAAACTGTGCCTGGGAATCGACTTGCCCGCCCCGGCCTTCCTGCCCGACCATGGTCGATTCTGGTTCTTCACGTATGTGATTGCGTCGGCGATCTACCGCTGGGTGGTGTTCGCGGGGATCATTACATTCTTCTACACGGTGCTGAAACCGTACCGTTTGCAAAGTCTGGGAATCCTGATGGCCATCATAACGATACTGATTTCACTGGGAGGCTTCTTGTGGAACACCTACAAACTGATCACCCAGCCACGTCGCGATTCGGTCAGCAAGCCGCGATTGTTTGTGACGACTGCTTTTCTGGGAGTCCTGGGGTATCTGGCCTTCTTTCTGCCGTTTCCCTGGTACATCGAGGCTCCCTTCACGATTGAGCCAGATCAAGCCGTGCATCTCTATAACCAGGAACCGGGATTCATCGAGACCCAGTCTCTGCATGCCGGGGACTCCGTCAAGCAGGGAGATGCGATCCTCACGCTGGCAAACCCCGAACTGCAGACCCGCGTCCATGATGCGCGTGTCCAACTGGCAGTGGCTGAGGCTGAACACAATGTCCATCTCGTCACCGGCCAATCCGAAGCCTCTGCCGTCTCGAAAGTTCAACTCGAGTCCGCGCAGAAGCAGCTGGGTAAGCTGCTCGATCAACAGTCGCGGCTGACCATCTCCAGCCCTGCAAATGGCACTCTAGTCGCCCCTCCGCGAACTCCCGGACCGTCCTTAGAGCAGTTGCGAGAACGGCTGCCGAGTTGGACGGGAACTCCCCTGACGGAAAGGAATCGCGGGAGTTATCTGGAACCGCAAACCCAAGTAGGCACAATCGCCCCCAGCGACAAGCTCCAGGCCGTGCTGGTGATGGATCAAACCGAACGTGAAGAATTAAAGCTAAACGCGACAGTTCGGCTCAAGGTTGAGGGCTTGCCGGCATCCGTTCTCGAGGGGCAGATCACCGAGGTCTCGCACCGGCACCTCGAATTCGCTCCGAAAGGACTCTCCAATCGATTCCAAGGTCCCCTCGTCACTGTGTCGGATGATCAAGGGAGAGAGAAGCTTACGAGTATTACGTACCAGGCGATTGTCCCCCTGAGTGGTGATCCCCGCCTGCTGCGGTCCGGGATGCGCGGCAAAGCTCGCGTTCATATCAGAGACCGCTCATTAGGGGAATGGCTCTGGAGATTTATCCAAACGACGTTCCAGTTCCGCTTGTAACACCTTCGCCGACTTTAACGATTGCACTGAACCTCCGGTCTCTCCTCAGTCGATACTGACGAGGAGAACGGGCGATTTTCGCCCAGTTGCCGGGGGGCCTGTGCACATGGGACGGTTGGTCGTCCATCATCGAAACTCACGCCGCATGACGCTCGCACTGTGGTGCGTTGTCGCCATGCTGCCTGCGTTGTTGTGCGCCTGCCGCCAGAGTCGAAATCTGATCGACCCCTCCGAAGCCTACCATATCCGGCCCGGTCAAATTCCGCTTGATGATGAGTTGACCTACGCGGACGAACATCGCATTTCAGCGATTGACCTTTCAATGGTCCCCGAGCCGCCCCGTTTGCGATCTCGGAAACCGATTGTCCACTGGGACATGACCTTGCAAGAGGTCATCTTCCACGCACTGGCCAACGCCAAAGTCATCCGCCAGGGAGGCCAATTCCTCTCACCCAATAACTCGCTGCTGAGATCTCCCGAGGGGATCCCCACCGTCTACGATCAAGTGATCCAGTCGACTGGTGTCCTTTTTGGCCAGCGTGGCGAACAAGCCGCGCTCTCAGAATTCGACGCGCAGTTCACCACCCGGATGCTGTGGGGCAACAGTTCTACGATCCAGAACAACCGCTTCAACAACGGGATCTCTCAGGGCGGCACCCTCAACGAAGATACCGCTCAGTTCTCCGCTAACCTGCAACGTTCATTGTACTCCGGCGGTCAGTTCGGCCTGAGTCATAGCTGGAATTATTCGGCCAATAATGGTCCGGGCCGGCTCTTTCCATCCGCCTATGAAGGAAATCTGCGAGCAGAATATCGGCAACCGTTATTGGCCGGAGCCGGGGCCGAATACACCCGCATCGCCGGACCAATCTCCGACAACATCCAGGGGGTGACTGGGGTCCAACAAGGGATACTGATCTCCCGAATCAACTCAAAAGTGGCGTTGGCGGATTTCGAACTCAGCACGATTGGATTCCTGCGTGATGTCGAATTGCAGTATTGGCGATTGTATTTGGCGTACCAGACTCACGATGTGGAGCAGGCGAGTCAGCAGGACGCCAAACGCATCCTGAACATTGTGGAAGCGCGAGCCGATGCCGATGCCCAGGGTGGAGACCTGTCGCGGATCGTCGAAGCACGCGAAGGAGTCTTGCAATCCGAACAGCGTGTCATCGAGGCCCTCGACGCCATCTACACGAACGAGTCCCAACTCAGGTTACTCATGGGGTTCTCGCTTCAGACTGAGCGAATGATCCACCCAAGTGATCAACCTCTGACGGCAGAAGTGACTCACGATTGGACCAGTTCGCTCGGATCGGCGCTGGCCCGTCGACCGGAACTTGTCCGCCAAAAACTGTCCATCAAAAGCGCCGAGCTCCAGCTGTCCGCTGCCGAGAATCTCAACCGTCCTCGACTCGACTTCCTCGCCAGCGGTCAGACGAATGGCTTTGGTGATGATCTCCTCGGATCAAGAACCGTCGGAGGAGGCGTCCCGCCCATCGGCAATGCCTACGATCGTTTGATTCGCGGTAATGAAACCGGATGGAACCTGGGAGTCGAATACTCCCAACCACTGGGGATGCGTTTCGCCAGCCAGCAAGTCAAGAACCATGAGTTCAAGCTGGCCAAGGCCATGAAAGTTCTCGAAGCGCAGGAAACAGAGATCCTGCATGAGCTGACAGCTGCATTCCAGGCAGTTGATAAAACCTATCTGGCGATGCAGAATCAAGCAGCACTGGTCCGGAATGCTGACGCGCGGCTCGAAGCCGCTGAAGCCGACTACGAGTCCAACAAAGACGGCCGGGGATTCCTGGATCTGGATTCTCTCAACCGAGCCCGTGACATTTACGCACAGGCTGTTGTGAAGCTCGGGCAGAACCAGGTGGAATACTCGACGGCCCTGACCGACATCGATTACCGTTGCGGTCGCCTGTTGGATCACCACAACGTCATCCTCGGGTCATCACCGGAATCCGCATTCAGCGCTCTATCCGGAATCCCACAAGACGCGGTGCCGACACCCGCGTTGACTCCGCCAGCATTGCCGCCAGCCGTGATGGATCCTAGTGAGACTGCAGCGGACCCCACTCCCGTGGAAGTCTCGGACACGTCCACGAGCATCGCCTCCGATGGAGAAACAGAGTTCGTGTCCACTGCCGATCAAACGGCCGAATCCAAGGGTCGATCAGAAACAGTGCCCCTCGCAGACGAATGGACCACATCCGAAGCCGCAACCTCAGATGAACTTGATACAGTACCGCCTCCAGAGAACGCGGAAGAAGCGGACATCGAGACAGAACCCGAAGACGAAACCACTCCCCCATGACTACGCCACAGATCCCGTTGCCGTCCATTCCCGGAGGTTGGGGCAGCGAGATTGTCAGCGTCGGCGGACGAACGTTCGATCTGTGGCTCCCGAAAAAGCCGGACGCTTTTCTGGACGATCCAGAAGTCATCGAAGCCAATCGCGTCGACGACTACATGCCCTACTGGGCCACGCTCTGGCCCGGCGCGAAAATCATGTCACAGGTCATCGACCGCGCTCCTTGGCCCCGCGATGCCGAGCTGCTGGAACTCGGAGCCGGGGTTGGATTGGTCGGACTGGTTGCTCAGTCACTCGGGAATCGCGTCGTGTTCAGCGACTACGACCCCGTCGCCGTACAAGTCTGCCGTTACAACGCCGTTCGCAACCAGCTGCCCGATCCGGAAGTCCTCACTCTCGACTGGCGAACCCCTCCGCACAGGACGTTCACCGCGATCGTCGGCTGCGAGGTCACCTACGACCCCAAACTGCACGAGCCACTGCTTGAGACCTTGGAAGTGATGCTCGACAAATCCGGGATCTGCTGGTTAGGCGATCCCGGTCGCTACTGGTCCAAACAGTTCTTCACCCAAGCCAGCCAACGTTTTCGCGTGCGAATTCTTGACCGAGACCTGCGTGAGAGCTCGTTCCCCTCCGACCGGGACTTTCAAATTTTCGAACTCCGCTGGCCTGAGTCCGCGTGAGACACTCCTCACCATTGAGGCCACCTTTTCCCAACTGCCCAGAAATATCAGTGAGAGGCTTTAGGCTCGCTTGATCGTAGTGCAGGTCCAGCACTCGATGCGAAAACGGGATTGACCCCAATCGCGAACTGGCAGTAAAAGCCGCTCATTGACAGGGAATGCTCCCAAGATCGGGAGAGGGCCCGCGCGCTGGCAAGGATGCCGCTCGAGTTCATGGACGGGAAACTCACAATGCGCAAAACATACAGCTGGGCACTACTGCTGGGTTTAGTCGGTTGCGGAAGCAGCGATCCGGCTCCACAAACAGCTCAGGCACCGGCCCCCAGCGTTGCAGCTCCGGCGGCGACCCCTGCGGGCGCGCCGCAGAAGATCACCGCCGAGCAGGCAGTGACTCTGGCTCAGGAACTCATTCAGAAACAGGACATCAACACCGCAGTCCAGCTGCTGAACGAGGCGATCCTCGCGAACCCCAAACTGGTCGACGCCTACACAGCACGGGCTTCACTCCTGGCGGATGCCAAGCTCTACACCAGAGCCATTCAGGACATGGATGCAGTGATTCAACTGCAACCCGAGAACGCCAAGTACCTCAATACGCGTGGCTATTTCCACTTGCTGCTGCAGAACAACGACGCAGCGATGCAGGACTTTAACCAAGCCATCGCACTCGATCCAAAGTATGCCCAGCCGCTGAACAATCGCGGGCTGGTCCGAATCTCTCAAGGAGGATTCCACAAACAGTCTGGTGAACTCGAAAAGGTGGATGGCGAGTTTGCCAAAGCCGTTCATGAGTTTGATGCCGCACTCCGCATCGATCCGAAATATGTGGATGCTCATAACAACCGGGGCTTCGCGCTGTCGCTCTCGAAGAAGTACGACGAGGCCATCGCCAGCTTCTCCAAGGCCATCGAGCTGAATGACAAATACGTGAACGCCTGGAATAACCGGGGACAAGCACAAGCCCTGGCAGGTCGCCCCGAAATGGCCATCGCCGATTTCACCAAGGCCATCGAACTTCAGCCCGCAACTATGGAGTATCACCAGCAGCGAGCCGATGCCTACCTCGCAGCTGGAAAGCCGGAACTCGCACGGCAGGATTCCGATCATGTCGCCTGGTCTTACGAGCTGGATGCTCTAAATCGCCAGCTAAACGCCGAGCCAAAGAATCCTGAGAGCTGGGTCGCACGTGGGAATCATCTCCAGAAAGTCGCCCGCTGGGACGAGGCGGTCCAGAACTACGATGATGCTCTGAAGCTCGATCAAGACTGCACCGATGCACAAGTCGGGCGGGCCATGGTCCTCTTCCAGCAACAAAAACTGGACGATGCACTGGTCGCCTGCAACACCATCCTCAAGGCCAATCCGAATCGGGATGCCGCGTCACTGCGTGGCGACATTTTTTTCCAACAGGGAAAGTACGATGCTGCGATTGCTGACTACAAAACCTCCCAGCGATTCGATTCGCAAGTCGCCCAGGCTTACGTGAAGCGGTCCGAACTCCGCAAGGCCAGCGGTGAGATCCAGCAAGCCAGTGCCGACATGGTCCAAGCCGTCCGCATGGACCCCAGCTTACGAGCCACTTCTCCTGAAGTACCTGTCGACGAGGCTCCAGCAGCTGTCGCCCCGGGGGCTTTTCCCGTTGAGGCCGTGGATGCGACCCCCATCGAGTCTGCCAGCCCCGTAGCTCCCACTGCGGTCGAGCCCGCCGCAGTCGAACCTGTGGCCCCCTCCGCTCCGTAATCTGCTGCACAAGTCAATCAATCCGAATCCCCTCACAGCCTCGCGGCCAAACCGCGAGGCTGTGGTCATTGATAGGCATTGGTTTCTTCAGTGGTCTCATACTTCGCGATCGAACAATACCCTCATCCAGTCAGCGGCACGGCGCTAGCCCCCGGTTCCCCTCACCGCACATCAACCACAGAACTGGGGGCAACCGGCATGCCGGTCAACCATGTCGGTGAAAAAGAAACGATGTTGAACAAGAGGGACGAAGTGACTTGCAAAGTGCTCATGTCACGACAGCGAAAAGACAATACTCCGCAGACTCATGACTGCAAACTCCACCTCGCCTGATTTCAATTCGTGCGATTCTTACGCTTTGGGATCGCAAAACTCGCTCGTCATGCTGTAAGTAAATCGCCTTCGCTTCGTACATCTTGTGAGACGGTATGAGCCGCTTGATCTTGAAGATCGCGGGGCTCAGCGTCTGTCCTTCGCGCACCCGCCACGGATAGGTTTAACCAGTCCACACTCGCGAACTGTTGTTTTCGTTCGATTGAGGTTTGGACTAATCCCATCGCTTTCATCCGTGGACCCGCGTCCCCTGGGTCATGATACTTCGGAGCACTGACATGTCTGTCGCACGTCGTAATGGAACCAAAGTTGTTCTGCCTCGCACTGGAGCCGATGAATTCTGGCAGTTGGTTCACGATCACTTTGCCAACGCGGATGAACGCAAATGGAGATATCTCGCGATGCTGGCTCTTCGGGAGAATGCCGGCTGGCCGCTTGATCGGATCGGCAATGTCTTCGGCCATCCGAAAGGCCATGTGACCCGCTGCCTGGCCCGGATCAAGCAGGAGATGCGGCTCACCTTTCACGCCGAGCCCGAGTTCCTCGACTCGCCGGATGAGGAAGTGGAACAAGCTGCGTGAGTGGAAGTTTTCAGTCTTCAGTTCAAAGCTCGGGCCTGGCCACCCCGGGCTTTCCATCGGTCGCTCGCCTAGCGATCAGCTAGAGGAGAGGGAACGTCTCAACCCTCAACCCTCAACCCTCAACCCTCAACTCTCTCCCTATGCATATCCAATCGATCTCCATCGCTGCTCTCAAGCCCGCGCCCTACAACCCCCGGCTGACGCTGAAGCCGGGGGATAAACGCTGGAAGAAGTTGGAACGCTCGCTGAGCGAGTTCGACCTGGTCCAGCCAATCGTGTGGAATCAACGGACCGGCCACATCGTCGGCGGCCATCAGCGTTGTGAAGTGCTGCGGCACTCGGGCCGTACCGAGGTCGATTGCGTGGTGCTCGATATCCCATTGAGTCGCGAGAAGGCCCTCAACGTCGCTCTCAATAACTCCGAGGTCGGCGGCGACTGGGATGCCACCAAACTGATGGCCCTCGTCGAGGATCTGGCTGACTCGCCTGACATCGACCCCACTTTGACCGGGTTCGACGAACACCAACTTCGCAGCTTCCAGTTTGAGCCAGCTCCGCCTCCCGCCGAGGAGGTTGAGGACACCCCGGCTTCGAACAACGTCATCGCCACATTGGAGATTCCCTACGCCCGTTGGGCTGCCATGCGTGAGAGCCTTGACGATCTCATCGGTGAAGAACCGACCGTACGCCTGCACATCAAGCTCCCGGACTAACTCGTAGGACGGGCACATTTGCCCGTCCGTGCTTCCCATGCTTCGCGGAGATGCGGTCCCCAGCTGCCATCCCAGTCGCGGCCAGCCAGACGGATTCCTGTCGTTCAACCGTACTCTGACTTCCAGCCCCAGGCTCTCGGCCCTGGCCCCCAGGCTTCCCTCCATGCTCCTCACCGTCACCTATCCTGTTCTCCCGAAACGGAACTCCGTGCGGGCCTCACTCGTGATGGACCACTTTGGGATCAGTCCTGACTCCACCGAGCATGTCCTCGCTCGCGATCTGGAGGTGCCTCTCCAACCCGGCGATGTCGTGCTCTTCACCGGAGCGAGCGGTTCCGGCAAATCATCGCTCTTGAAAGCTGTACTACGACAATTGGAAGTGGCCAGTCAATCGACCGAGGAAGTTTCACCACGGAGGCACGGAGGCACGGAGAAGAACAGAGCCGAGGCTTTTGCTTCCCAACCTCAGCCGACTGACTCACCACCTGAACTCTCACCGACCAAAGACTCCCCCTCCGTGTCTCCGTGTCTCCGTGTCTCCGTGCCTCCGTGGTGAATCCGCCTCTTCCGCAGAGACCTGGACTCTTCCTGTCGCTCAACCACTGCTCATCGACCTCCCCAGCCAGAACCTGGGCACCAAGACCCTCGTCGATGCGATCCCACTTCCATTCACAGAGGCTCTTCAGCTGCTCGCCATGTGCGGACTCGGTGAGGCCCCGCTGCTGCTGCGAACTCCGCAGGAACTCTCCGAAGGCCAACGCTACCGCTTTGCCCTGGCCCTCGCGGTCGCACACAAGCCTCGCTGGATTGTGGCCGACGAGTTCACCGCAGTTCTTGATCGCACAACCGCGAAGGTGATTGCCTACAACGTCCGCCGATTGGCCGATCGATACGGGATCGGGTTCCTACTCGCAACGGCACAAGACGACATCGCAGCGGATCTGTCGTCGGATCTCACCGTGACATGCGACCTCGATAGGCGAATGACAGTGACTCTTGGGCAGAACGTGGCAGACAGGAATGTCTGCACCACTTCCGACTCCCCGCATTCCCTCCACGCTCCTCGTAAAAAAAAAGACCCGCGATCTCCTTCCACCGCGATCTCTGGCACAGCACCGCCACCCGTTGCGACTGGCCGTATTTCGCTCGGTGGCATTACCGCAGCCACCACATTGGGTTGATGAAGTTCGGGGTGTTGCTGTGGCACCTCGATCAGCCGATCGGCATCTGCATCTTCGTCGCCCCTCCGCGATCGCTGAAGCCACGCAACCAGTTCTTCGGACATCGAGGCGGGTGGAATCGCGCTTCGATGCTCGCCCTGAACAAACAACTCGTCACGTTGCAGCGTGTCGTGATTCACCCCGCGTATCGGGGGGCGGGCTTGGCCTCAGCCTTCGTCAGAAAGGCCTGCGAGCTGTGCCCGTCCCCCTGGATCGAAACGATGAGTCAGATGGGGCAGATTCACCCCTTCTTTGAATCCGCTGGATTTCAGCGAGTCGGCGTGATCTCGGTCCAATCGGAATCACGAGAGACCCATTCCCGCATCTTTGGAGGACGACGTCGTGGAACGCAAGCTCTCGTCACGGAAGAAACCTTCCTCAAAAGCCGTTACGCCCACCCGGTCTACTACATCCTCGACAACCGAAGAGTTTGCGAAGCCCAAGCACCGGCGACCTAAAGACTCCGCGAATGACGCCGGACTCTCCGAGTCCGGCGGAACAGCTGTCCCCGCAACAACCGACTCTCAAGCTCCAGCCAGTGCAGCGATCCTCTCGCGGACACGGCGGCCGGCCATGCGGAAGCGGACAACACCAGACTCGGAGAGTCCGGAAACTCTAACTGACCCTCCCGAAGTGCCGCCCCCCTGTCTGCTCCCCACCACCGACGAGGTCATCGTCCTCTCTCGCAAACAGCAGGACGAATATCTGACCCTGCTCACCAAGGGAGCCTCCGCAGCTGCGGCCTGTCAGAAGCTCGGCATTTCGATCACCGCGCTGCTGGTCACCATGGAGCAGTTTCCCAAGTTCCGCACCCGTGCGGTCGGCGTCTCGGATGTCCTCAGCCAGAACGTCGCCGCCCAGCTCTATCAGACCGCGATGAAGGGCAGCGTCACTGCGCAGACGTTCTACCTGCGCAATCAGCCACCGCCTGAGTGGCCCGAAGACGAGCCTTCGACATCTGCAACTGCCTCGAAAGTCGATGCGAATGAGATCAGCGACGAGCGTCTCGCGTCATTTGTCGTTGCCACTCGAAAAAAGAAGGCCGCCAAGTCGGACCGTTCTGACTGAAGAGTTTCTTGCGGCGACTTCTTCCCTGGCTGGTCACGGGTCTCTGGAGTCGAAATCGATGGACGGTCTTCCAGAGTCGCTCTCCCCAAGCACTCGCATTTGTCTCATCGACGAGACCCGACGACACGTGTTGTCGCACCCAGCGTTCTTCCGAGACTTTCTACTTCTCCATGCGACGCCCGAACAAGTGCTGGCCGACGAGATCCAACCGTGGCAGACTGCGGACTTCACGGCCCTTGACCCGGCATGGTGTCGATTGGCATGTGTCCCGTTCGATCACGAGGTTGCTGTTCGCCGGGCCTACATCGAACGCCCACGCGGACACTCCAAGACGAGCGACATGGCCGCGCAGATCGCCTGGATTCTGCTCGCAGCACGCACAGCTGTGATCGGTGTCGCCGCTGCAGCCGACCGCGAGCAAGCGGGATTGCTACTCGCCGCGATCAAGAGACTGGCTGCATTGAACCCCACGGTCTCGCAGGACCTGACCTTTGTCGAGGGAGCTGTTCGGAATGCGCGGACGGGCAGCCGCCTTGATCTGATCTCCTCGGATGTCGGTTCGTCTTATGGCATCCTCCCGGACTTCGTGATCTGTGATGAGTTAACCCATTGGCCCGGTCCCGAACTCTGGTACTCGCTCCTCTCGTCCGCCGCCAAGAAACCCGACTGCGTGCTGGTTGTCCTGACCAACGCTGGCGTCGGGCGCGGGTGGCAGTGGGAGGTTCGCGAAAACGCCAGCCAGTCGCCGGACTGGTACTTTCATTCGCTCGATGGCCCGCAGGCTCCGTGGATTACCGAGCGGAGTCTGACGGAGCAAAAATCTCTACTCCCCCCAGCTGTCTACGAACGACTGTGGATGAACCGCTGGCAGCACTCCGATGGCGAGTTCGTCAGCTTGGCCGAGGCGGAGAGCTGCATCGATTCCGCGTTGGTTCGTGCCGACTGCGGCCAAGCGGGAACGCAGTATGTGGCCGCCATCGACTATGCCGAGAAGCACGACTTCACAGTCGGAGTGATTTGCCATCTCGCAGGCGACCGCATCGTGGTCGACCGCTTGGATGTTGTGCGTCCCTCACCGCTGTGCCCGACGCCCACAGCTTGGGTCGAACGCTGGATTGAGCGGGCCGCAGCTCAGTTCTCCTCGATCCGTTTTGTCATCGACGAATATCAGCTGCTCTCGACGATCCAAAAGTTGGAGACGACGTACTCGATTAAGCGGTTCAAATTCCTAGGTGGGCAAGGGAACCATGCCCTCGCCCTGCACCTGCGGCAGATGATCCTGCAACGGAAGCTGGCTTGGTATCCGGGTTGTGGGAGCTACCCGGCAGCGGCGTGTGATTTGTGGAATGATGACACTCCATACGACGCTGGGATCGATCGGGATGACCTCGCGACAGAGCTTTCGAGTTTGCTGCTCAAGCAAAGCAGTTCCGGTCGCGTGCGCATCGACCACCGGTCCGACGGCATCCATCACGATGACCGATCATTCGCACTCGGAGCAGCGTGCCTGGAACTCGTCGACACGCCACACGCCAGCCCGACGATTCTAGAAATCACCGGCCCTAACCCCGATGGCGGCTTTGCGTGGCTGTAGAGAATTGGCAACGCCACAGCCTCACTTCCCTGCAGGAAGCACCAGCGTTGCCCTCGGCGCTTCCGCCAAAAACTGGCCGATCCGGTCACGCACCGCATACCCCGCGACAATCGTGATCGACACCAGAGCGAGCCACAAACAAACATCCAAGACCAGCGGAGGCGTCAATCGTCGGTCGAGCTTTCGATATCGAAAATAGATCGTGGCAGCTGTGATCATTGGCAGGGTCAACGCTTGGCCAAACCCGCCGACGACGACCATCCATTTCGGCTCCTTAAAAGTCACAAACAAAGCCAGGGCCAGCACGGGAATCAAGATCGACAGCCAGTGGATCATGCGTGCTCGATCGACCGGTTGGCGATATCGAGCGAATTTGGCCAGCCCCAGAAAATCGGCCGCCAGCCGTCCGTTGCCAGCACTCGAAAGATACAGCGTCTTAAACAACACCGCTGCGGCACCGATCAAGAATACCAGCTGGGTCCAACCGCCGAATGTGTCGATAAACATTCGCGACAGCGTTTCGATCATGTCCTTCTTCTCGGGAGTGAGACCCTGCGGATGCAGCACAGCTGCTCCCATGAAGTAGAACGCCACCGTCGAAACTGTGAAGACCACCATGCTGACCCACGCATCGAGGTTCATCACGCGAATCCAGCCCTTGGCTCTGCGAGTCCAAGCTTCACTGTCGTCACGTTTCCCCGCATAGCGGGCGTACCCTTTCTCGAGGCACCAGTAGGGATAATAGAACAGCTCCGCCGCGCCGACTCCCGTGATGCCGAAAACGCCAATCGCAACCATGATGCCTTTCGCAGGGATGTCGTACAACAGCCCCTGCCCCATTCGCAATCCTCCACCCACCTCGAGCCACGGGATGGGATACTTCGTAAACGGCAACGCGAAAGCCGCCGTGACAGTGAGCAGCGTCACGCCCACGACAAGGGCCGTGGTGACGACCTCGATCCGCCGATAGTCGCCTTTCCATAACAGGGCAATCGTGGTCAGGCAGGTCAAGATGGCCCAGGGATACTCGGGCCGCTCGCGAACGGCGGATGCCAAGCTCGGCAGCACTCCCTCCAGGCCGTTCGCGACTGCCACAGAGACCGAGGGGAAGGTCAGATTGAGGGCCTGTCCAATCGTGCCGGTCATGGCCCCGAGCTGAAAGATCGTGGACAGCATCATGATCAGCCACCACCAGGCGAGCCAGTGGGCTCCCAGCCTTAGCCCCGGCAGCTCGTCAATCGCTCCCAGCGTCGGCTTGCCCGAGGAAATCGCATACCGCCCCAGTTCCGTCTGCACGAACACCTTGATCACACAGCTGAACAGAATCAGCCACAAGAACAGAAATCCGTTTTCAGCTCCCAGCGAAGTCGTTAGCAGCAACTCTCCCGACCCCACGATCGTCCCTGCCAGCACAATTCCCGGCCCGATCTTCTTCAGAGCGGCCCAAAGTGAAACGGGAGGCTCCTGAATCTCACTCTCGGGGAGAGCGTAAGGATCGTAGGCGATGGCATCAGTCATAGAAGAGTCGCTTGGTCGGTCAACGATATTGGTGAGGGGAACTCCAACTTATAACCCGGCACTGATCTGACAGCAACGAGATGAATGGCCGACAGCGAGGCGGATGGCCCTTCGGTTCTCGAAAACTCCTCGCCTGTGGTGCCGCCCTGGCACATGTTTTGCATTTATTTTTCTCATCTCGGGGAAATCCTGTTGACGGCAGATTGTCAATCTGTACGATCAAACATGCATCAGAGCACTCCGTTCGGAGTTTCGGTTGAACATCATCCCTCACAAGACGATTCGCTTCGTCCACCGCCTCGCGGTGTCGGGGATTGTGTTTCTACTCGTCTTGGCTGCAAACTCGGGAGTCTCTGCCGCTCAGTGCGGGGGCCTGCCGAAGGGTTGGCTGCCAGCGAATTACCACGCGGACAGCACTCCATTCACTAGTGTCGATGTCACAAAAACGGGGAAGCCACTGGTGCCTTCCCCTGCTCCCTGCAAGTGCACCGGTGCCAGCTGCCACCCAGCTGCTCCCTCGCCTGTCCATGATCAGCGAGTAATTTCTATCGTTTCTCACGATGCGATTGCGGGCCGATCAGCGGATTTGCGATCTCCCCGACCACGAACAGAATTTCCCGACGAAGTCCATTCGTCGCTGCGATACGAAGTTGTTCTGGGCTTATTTCGCCCTCCCTGTGGCGTTTAGCCACAGCTGCATGTGGCATCAGTGTCGGCGGACTGTGCTGTTTTTTACAGCACTGCCGATGTCGACACTGGTTGTGGGCGGCTGAGTCCGTGTGATGGATGCATTGGCGTATTCGTCGTTCTGACTCGGTCACCGCTCTGTCGACCCCGCTTCCTTGCTAGCAAATTGCTGACATTGGCCAATTCTTTTTCCGGCCATGTTCTCTTGGTCCTCATCTTCAGCTGCGTCATCGGGCGCTCAGGAAAACTCATGTCTCCCTCCATTCGCCGCCACGGATTTACACTGATCGAGTTGCTTGTTGTCATCGCGATCATCGCGGTGCTGATCGCCCTTCTGCTGCCCGCCGTGCAACAGGCTCGCGAAGCCGCCCGTCGTTCCCAGTGCAAAAACAACCTCAAGCAAATGGGGTTGGCGATGCACAACTACGAGGAAACCCATCGCCGGTTCCCGTCATCTGGACAGGGTTTGGGGAGCGGCCCGTTGGGGCAGAACTTTGATCGCCATGCGCTCTTCACCCACATCCTGCCGTTCCTAGATCAAGCGGGCCGGTACAACCAATTCGATTTTGGGTCTTACTACAACCAGACCCCTGCGAATCAAGCGATCAGCAAAGGAGTCATTTCCGGATACCTTTGTCCGAGTGCGAGCCTGCGTAACGATAACACCGACACTCAAGGCTACGGCGCCATCGACTACGGCGCGACGATTCACACCAACATCGATCCCAACACCGGACTGCCGAACAGTGCGTTCATGGTTCACGGTGGGCTGCGTTGGGAGGGGACTCGCATGGGGCAAATCACTGATGGAACCAGCTCCACGATGGCCATCGGCGAAGACGTGGGGCGTCATGATCAAATGAATTCGCTCTACGACGACCCAGTCAATCCCGCGGTTAAGCGATCTC
The DNA here is from genome assembly GCA_043777375.1 of Planctomycetota bacterium. Classification (GTDB taxonomy): domain Bacteria; phylum Planctomycetota; class Planctomycetia; order Planctomycetales; family Planctomycetaceae; genus TH-plancto1. The sequence goes on from JAYWHX010000038.1 coordinate 39,664, forward strand.
ACTGGCGGTGGGCCGAGCCTGACAATGCGTTCGGAGTCTCCTTCACCCCAAACTTCCATCGCAACCCATTTGGCGGGCCAGCGACTTGTCTGTGGAAGGACATGAACTGCGGCCCGAATGACGAGCTATTCAGCTTCCATATCGGGGGCACTCATGCCCTGTTTTGTGACGGACATGTCCAGTTCATCACCGACAGCATGGACTATCGTGTGTTGCGGGCGATCGTGTCCGCAGGACAAGGGGAAATTCCTGGCGAGTTCTAGTGCTGTGTCAACACTTGATTGCGGCGTTGGAGTCCAGCCTTTAGGCTGCTCTCGAACGCGACATTCTCATGATTCAAGCCACGACGGACTAGTTGTGCACGTGGTCATGACCAAGACATGCGCGAGTCCCCATTCTCTCCGACTCGGTTGATCCTCTCTTCGCATTCTCCTTGTGACGAGAGGGGTCACCCCCACAATTGCCATTGAGTGTCCCATGTCGACAGCCGCACTCCCATCGCAGCAGGGCATTCGCTGCTACTACCGCCCGATCTTGATGGCCATCGGCCTGCTGATCATCATGGGCGTTTTCTGGTTCGTCTCGCGCTATCCCCAGCTGATGCACAAATCGACCCAGTTGGGGAACGAAATGTCATCGATGGCGAACACGGGGGATCTGATCAAGGTGGCAGCTGACGCTCCGTGGTATGCGAAGATTGGCTGGGGAGCCATCAACTGGCTCGACACGATGAAAAAGGGGATGGCCTTCGGAGTACTAAGCGGCGCGTTGCTGCACACGATCCTGAAGTATTACCCTCTGAAGATTGGCCAAAACCTGTACCTCAATTCACTCAAAGGAGCTCTTGTCGGAGTTCCCGCTGGCGTCTGCGCGAACTGCTCCGTTCCGATGGCGTGCGGTGTGACTCGAGGAGATGGCCGCGTCGAGGTTGCACTGGGGTTCCTGTTCAGTTCCCCCAACTTCAATCCCATCGTCGTGATGATGACATTCTCGGCACTGCCGCTGTCGATGTTCGTGACCAAGTATGCCCTGCTGCTGTTCGTGATCGCAATCTTCGTCCCCGCAGTCGTGGGCTGGCTGGAGAAGTCGGGCCCGCTCAAGCTGTTGCCCGTCGATGAGCATGGCGGATCGTGCGACATTCCCTCCAGCGCGGGCCCTTGCGAGCAATCCCTATTTGCGACTCTGTCCGAGCTGTCGACGGAGTTCGCGAAGAACGTCTGGATGCTGCTGAAGCCCACGATTGCCATCATGCTGTGCATGAGCGTCCTGGCCGCCACGCTGCTGTCATTCCTGCCGTGGGACCAGTGGCTCTCGGCCAATCCGACACCGCTGATGCTGCTCGGGATCGCCTTCCTGGCAGTGCTGATGCCCGTGCCGATCGCGCTCGATGTGCTGTTCGCCGCCTTGCTGCTCAAGCATGGGCGGTCCCCCGCCTACGTCATGGTCTTCACCATCGGGCTCGGGGCGTACAGCCTCGTCCCCAGCATCTATCTGTGGCGGGAAGTGTCCCGCAAACTCTCTGTGATCTTGTTGCTGTTCTTCACTCTCGCCAGCTGGGGACTCGGACTGCTCTATTTATGAGTCGCCAGTACAGCTCGCCTCTCGTGCTGCGAGCCCATAACCAATCGACAACCCGGAGCATACACTGAACGAAGCCAGTGAATGAATCAGATGAACGCGTTCCCTCGAACATCGAAGAATATCGTCCACCGCATCGCGGTGTCGGGGATCGTGTTGTTATTGATGATCACTTCCAGTTCTCAGATCCATGCAGCCCAGTGCGGGGGCTTGCCGAAAGGCTGGCTCTCAGCGAATTCTGAGATTCCTACGGACCGGATCGTGATTCCCATCGGACACGAGTCCGCCCCCGATGTGCCACCCCGGGCTCCTTGCAAGTGTACCGGGTCCAGCTGCTCTCCCGCAGCTCCCACACCAGGGCCAGATCACCGAGTCAGCGGAGCAGGCTTCCGCGATGCTGACTTGGGGCAGAGCCGAGAATTCCCGCTACTAATCAATCAGTCTGAGTCTCCCGACTGTACCGATGTCGGGCTGAGGTATGTGGTCGTATTGGGCATTTTTCGCCCTCCCTGTGGTGTCTAGCCGCAGCTGCATGATCGATCCGCCTCGCCGCCTTGGATGTTTCCACATTCATGCCGCGTGTCGAGTCGGGCTATGGGTTGCTGCTGTTCTGCGATCAAAGTCCTCGGCGTGATTGCCGACAGATCGCGCGCGTCAAGCGACTCTGGGAACCGCCCAATTGGCGGTCGGTTGCCCACATTCAGTTCGTCGACATTGGCCCATTCCTGTTTCGGGCCGTGTTCACTTCGACCTCATCTTCAGCTGCGCCGATTCGGCGCGAAGGAATTCAAATGTTACTCACCAATCGCCGTCGCGGATTTACCCTGATCGAACTGCTCGTTGTCATCGCGATTATCGCGGTGCTGATCGCTCTGCTGTTGCCCGCTGTGCAGCAGGCTCGCGAAGCCGCCCGTCGGTCGCAGTGCAAGAACAATCTCAAGCAGATTGGGTTGGCACTGCACAACTACCACGACACGTTCGGCTGCTTTCCGATTTCCGACGTGAACGGAGGGTCGAACCAAGTCTCCGCTCATGCTCGCCTGTTACCCTATCTGGACCAGGCCCCGTTGTTTGCTCTGGTCGACTTCAACGTCGCTTATGATCATGCCAACAACGTGATCCCTCGTGCGGTCGAATTGACAGTTTTCCGTTGCCCATCGGACACCGACCAATTGCCCATGTCCATCGGCGGGCGGAACAACTATTACTGGAACGCTGGCAACGGTGTGGTCATGTATGCCTCGGGGGCAGCTGGGCAACCGGCCGCCAACGGGATTATTGACCACAACCGCAAGATCAAGATCGCCAGCGTGATCGACGGTACCAGCAACACGGCGGCCTTCTCGGAAAAGATGACTGGCGATGGAAACAATGGGTTGTCCTCATCGCTCACCGACACGTTCCGTCCGGGGACGTATCCGAACACGGCAGACGAAGCGATCCAGCAGTGCAACGCGATGGACCCGACGAACCTGTCGATGCAGGGGTACTCGAACGTGGGTGGTCCATGGATTCAGCAGTACCACTCGACGAACCAGTACAACCACGCGATCCCACCGAATGGTCGGTCTTGCATGTTCCCCCCCGGTCGGATCGCCACAGCTGCGAATAGCCGTCATGTCGGCGGGATTCACACGTTGTTGTGCGATGGGTCTGTGAGGTTCATTTCGACGAATGTCGATTTGGGGAACTGGCGGAAAATTGGAAGCATCGACGGAGGAGAAGTGGTGGGTGAGTTCTAAGCCCACCTCTGCGTGTCAACGTCCCGGCTCGCTCTGAGTCATAGGGACTTCACAACCCAGCGCAGCTGCCGGGCAGAGTTTTCTCTGCCCGGCTCGCTGGTTCTTCTCATTTCCAAAAGGAATCGATTCGATGCTGCCCGCACGTATCACGCTTGCTGTTTGTTTGATGGTTACGATCTTGGGTTGTCTCACTGGATGTGGGAATTCGGCCAGTGACCACCCCCTGGACGCCGATGTGGCACACACCTCCTTGGAGAAGGCACTGACTGCCTGGGTGGATGGAAAGAAGCCAGCTGAACTCAAGCCTGAGATCATCATGGGTGACTTCGCCTGGGACTCGGGCAAGAAGCTCGTCTCATTCGAGATCCTGACCAAGGATGAAACCTCCGATGGCACCAACCTGCACGTCAAAGTGAAACGCAAGTTCCAGAAGGATGGCAAAGAGTCTGAGTCAGAAGTGCTCTACATCGTCGGCACTTCGCCGGTGATCACGATTTTCCCACAGTAGAGTCAGCTTGACGAGATGATTTCTCCGCCACTGGGGCTTGTCCTCGTGGTTCCTGCACCGGTACGCGACAGCCTGGCTCCAGCACGGGAACCACCCCGACGAGCGGGGTGGCGGGGAGAAGTTTTGCTGCCGGCCTCGATTCAGCGATTCAACTACATCGCAACACACACTTCACTCGAAAGAGAATTCCATGCTCAAACATGCCTTGGCCACTGCCCTCATCACACTGTCAATCAGCACTCTCGTCTCTGCTGATGGTCCCGTTCCGACTGCCCGCCCAATCCCCCTGACGCGGGATGAGATGAAGCGGATGCTGGAGGATCTCAAGTCCCGTCCGATCCGAATTCCGCTTCCGGAACTGACTGACAAGGACCGCGAGGCCCTCGGCGAGCGGGTCGACAATTACGAAGCTCGCCTGCGGTATCACTACCTGCCTGCTGGAGAAGGCTCAGTATTCGGTGGTCGACCCGCGACCACCCCCAACACTCCGCCGGGGACTCCGCCCCCCACACGCGACTTCACTCGCAACGGCGACGAGAACATGACCTTGAGCTACTCGTTCAAGACCATGCTCTTCTGGATCGTGGCCCGCACCAACAACTGCCAGTACTGTCTTGGCCATCAGGAACAGAAACTCTCCGCAGCTGGGATGACCGAAGAGCAGATCGCTGCTCTCGACTTCGACTGGAAGCGGTTCACTCCTGCGGAACAGACCGCGTTCGCCTATGCCCGCAAGATCACGTACTCGCCACATCAATTGGGCGATGCCGACATCGACGCACTGCGCAAACACTACACGGATGCGCAGATTCTAGAGATGACGATGTCGACGGCGGGGAACAATTCCATCAATCGCTGGAAGGAAGGGGCCGGGATTCCACAGTCTCAATCGGGCGCCAGCTTCTTTAGGCGGGCGGAGAATCTGCCCAAAGACCGTCCCGTACCGAACGAGAGCTTCCTGACTCCGACTCCCGCAGAGTTCACCAAGTCGCTCTCGCAAGTGGTCCCCGTCTCGCTCGACGCTGCGGGCCTTCCGTCGCAGATCGCGATCAGCACGCGGCCCGCACTGGAGTCGCGAGCTGAGGTCGAATCCGCACTTCAACTCGCTCGCACGCGCCAGTCGCGACTGCCACTTCAAACGGAAGAAGCTGTCCGCAAGGTCTGGTCCGCTGACATCCCCGAGGGACCAGTTCCGAACTGGATGCGACTGCTGGCTTTGTTCCCCAATGAAGGCCGCGGTCGGCTCAACAGCTTGCTCGCCATGTCCACCGAGCGTGGAGACTTGTCACTGGTCACCAAGGCACAGGTCAGCTGGATCATCGCTCGGCAGGATCGCGCGTGGTACGCCGCTGGAGGGGCGCAAGCCCAGCTGCGAAAGCTCGGACAAACGGATGATCAGGTCTACGCCCTCGATGGCGATTGGCAAGAATTCACCGCCGAGGAGCGGGCGATGTTCCGCTTCGCCCGCGACCTGGCGATGACCCCCATCGCGCTCACTGATGCGGATGTCACCGAAGCTCTCGAACTGGCTGGACCTCGCAAAGTCGTCCAGCTGGTCAACTTCACGACGAGCCGGGCGTACTTCGACCGCGTGACCGAAGCTGCTGGCCTGCCGCTCGAATGAATAGAGGGAGGTTGACAGCCCATGGACCGTAAACAGTTTCCACGTCGCATGTGCCGCCTGGCGTTGTGCCTGCTCGCCATTGAAATCGGCGTCTGGTGGAGTCTGCATAACTCGCTGGTGACTCCGTCCGACATCCCGGCGGACAAGCCTAGGCAGCACGCGCCACCCGCACTCGACACAGCTGTGCCGAGTCGGCCATCCGGGAATTCGGCGAACGGGCCACCGGGTTTTGCGATTGATTGAGGTCGCAAGGAGAAATCACTTCACGCCAGTGGGACTTGTCCCTGTGGTTCCCGCGCTGGTGCGCTACTTTACCGCATAAACGCGGGAATCACCCTGACGAGCGGGGTGGCGTGAAGACGTTTTCCCTGTAATGAATCAGGCTCCAGTTCGCCCAGTTTCATCAACTTTGCTACCCTGAAGGCCTCTCGAAAAATGGCGAGGTCTTTCAGAGGCGAGGATGGGCAACAGCGACACATCGATGGCCGTTCGCAGTGGACGCTGGTTAGCGGCGGCTCTGCTGCTCGCCTGCGCAGCGGGCTGCCCGAATATCCCGTCACCACCACCTCCCGCTGCGCCGCCCCCGAGCCTACCAGTTCAGTTTGCCGACCGAGCTGCTGATTGGTACGTAAAATTCCAATATCAAAACGGGGAGCATGCGGGGCACTATTCCATCCTCGAAACACTCGGAGGCGGAGTCGGACTGTTCGACTATGACCGGGATGGGCGAACGGATCTGTGGTGCGTTGGAGGTGGGTCATTCACTCGCACTTCGAAAACACCGACCGGACTCCCATGTGCGCTCTTTCGCAATCGCGGTCTTCAATTCGAGAACGTCACAGCACCATCTTCGATCGCAGCTCCGAGTCACTATCAACACGGAATCGCAGCTGCGGATTACGATCAAGACGGCTTCGTTGATGCCTTGATCACCGGCTACGGCGGGCTTCAGCTGTGGCATAATTTGGGCGATGGAACGTTCGAGGATGTGACCGCGTTCACGGGTTTGTTCGTCGATCCATGGTGGAGTTCCAGCGCCGCGTGGGGGGATTTCAATCAGGATGGTCAACTCGATGTGTATGTCACACATTACGTGAACTGGTCTCCGGAGAATGACCCGCCGTGTTATACGCATGGCGATCTGCGCGAGGTCTGCTCGCCGCTGGTGTTCGAGGGTTTGTCTGATTCCGTCTGGAGCGCTGATGGCTCTGGTGGATTTCAAGACAGCTCTGCTGAAGTGGGATTAGTCGAAGGCGGCAAGGGGATGAGCGCGCTGGTCGCGGACCTCGACCTCGACGGCGACGTCGATGTGTATGTCGGCAACGACACGACCCCGAAATTCCTCTATGAGAACGTGAACGGACAGCTGCGAGAAAGAGGTTTGCTGAGCGGGGTCAGCCTGAGCAAGCTGGGAGCTGCCGAAGGATCGATGGGAACTGACTTGGGCGATTTCGATCTCGACGGGCTGCCCGATCTGTGGGTGGCCAACTTCGAGGACGAGACGTTTGGCCTCTATAAAAACCTCGGCGGAATGCAGTTTGAGCATGTCAGCCACGAGACGGGCCTCGACCGTATTGGCCAGGCGTACGTCGGGTGGGGCGTGGTGTTTGGCGATTGGAATCTCGATGGCGACGAAGATGTTTTCGTCAGCAACGGGCATGTCGTGCGGCATGCGCACAAGGCACCCATTCAGCAGCACCCCGTCTTGATGGAGAATTTGGCGGGGAAGCAATTCAAAAACGTGGCCGAGTTGAGTGGTGCCTACTTCCGCACCGCTCATCCGGGACGCGGAGCAGCGACCAGCGACCTCGATCTCGATGGCGATCTCGATCTAGTGGTCTCGCATGTGAACCAGCCGGTCGCCGTCCTGGAGAACCAAGGCCCACGGGTCAGCCGATCGATCACTGTCGAGCTGACAGGCACCAAGTCCCCCCGCTGGGCGATCGGCACAGTCGTGCGGCTGATCACCACACAAGGGTTACAAATCCGCCAGTGGCGCGGCGGCGGCAGCTTTGCCTCGACGAGTGATCCGCGATTGCTCTTCGGCATTCCCGTCGGACAGAGCCCAGTGAGGTTAGAGGTTAGCTGGCCCAGCGGTCTTCGCGAGACGATCCCGCTGGAGACCTCGACTCACCGCATTCATGTCGTCGAGGGTGAGCAGCACCTGCCGGGCAGACTGATGGAATAGCGGAATAGAGCCGACTCATGACCACTGACACACAGTACGCCAATACCGACTTCGATTTGAAGTCGAATTCGCCGTTTGACACGCTGAGTCGTGAACTGGGTCAGACGTGTCGTGTTCTACACTACACGAGTGGCGAAGATGGACGCTGGCACTCGAGCGTGGAATCCAAGCACGGCGAATGCAGCTCCAAACGCAATGCCGCGATGGATATCTTCGCGATGGCCGAGGCCATCCATGCACTCTCACCCATCGCAAGGGCTGAACTGGCGGCCTGCGATCTCCGCGAATTCAATATCGGCTTGGATTGCTGGGATACATGGGGTTACGTGCATACACTCCCCGCCGATGTGGTGCGTGCGGTTGCCGAGGTGGGCTGCTCGATTGCGGTGACTCTGTATCCGATGCGAAAGCCGGATGGAACGCCGATAGTCTAGTTCGTGGGCTAGCGACCAACGTGGGTCGGGGGGGCAAGACCCGCGGTCTTTTAGTGACGAAGCGCCGACCACGCTTTCTCTATACCTCTGAGGGCTCGCTCAGCTCCGTACGATCTCAAGTGTGATTGACGCTTTCTCCTCATCGAGGCTAGACTTTTCTCATGGGAACTCTCGCCGAAGTTGAAACCGCAATCGAACAGTTGCCAGCACCGCAGGTTGAAGAACTGGCCGTCTGGTTGGAGTCACTGCGCGCTCGACGGGCAGCTGCTCAGGCTGCTAACTCTTGGCTGGAACAAGCACGGGGCGCAGCCAGTCCCGGCGTGACTACTCCTGATGTGATGGCCCTGACGCGGGGCGAGGAATGAGCCGCCTGCTCTTCGATACGAATGTGCTCCTTGATATCGCCACTGCGGATGCTCAGTGGCTCGGGTGGTCAGAAGGGCAGTTTCAGGCGGCTGCCGCTCAGGGACCAATTCTGATCAACCCGATAATCTATGCCGAACTGGCCCCGGCATTCGCCACGCCGGATGATCTCGACAAGTGGCTCGACTCAGCGATCTTCACCCAGCTTCCTTTGTCATACGGCGCGGGTTGGCTCGCGGCCCAAGCGTTCTTGAAGTATCGACGAACCGGTGGGGTGAAAACTTCTCCCTTACCGGACTTCTACATTGGTGCTCAAGCCGAAGCAGAAGGGCTCACACTGGTGACACGCGATGCCAGTCGATACCGCACGTACTTTCCCAAGGTCGCAATTATCTCTCCCTGAATGAGATGATGTCGAACCGCAAGTGAAACCCCAGACACCTACTTCTTCTCCCCAAACTCCCCGGCATCATACGCGGCCCAAAACGTGGCGGGAGTGCGGACCGGGGCGTTGCCTTCGAACTCGATATCGAGTTCGCGCAGCGTGGGGATCGATCGCACCATGTCCATTCCCTCGGTGATGCGTGAGGGCGTGAAGATCAATCGCTCCAGCAGCATCCCCTCGAGCGGGCGCAGGTCGGTGATGGGTGTCCCCGAGATGTTCAGCCGCTTCAGCGAGGGGAGTCGCGAGACCACATCCAGGTCAGTCAGATGAGTCCCCTGGAGATCGAGACTCACCAGGTTCAACTCCAGCAACGGGCTGATGTCGGTGACAGCTGTGTCGCGTAGCCAGAGTGTCTCCAAGGGCATCCCTGTCAGCGGAGTCAGATCGGTCACGCCAGTTTGGCACAGGTTCAATTCACGCAGCGGCATCCCGCTGAGTGGAGTCAGATCACTGACCTGCGACTCGCGGCACCAGAGCGTCGACAGTGACATGCCCGTCAGTGGAGCCAGACTTTCGACGGGAGCCTTCTCAAACCACAGCTGTTCCAGCGGCATGCCTTCCAAGGGGGCGAGGCTGGTGACCTTCGTTTGCGACAAATCCAGGATTCGCAGCTTCATCCCCACCAGTGGAGCGATGTCGGCCACGGGGGTCTCGCTGATGTCGAGTTCACGAATCGGCATTCCCTTCAGCGGAGAGAGATCCGCGATCTTGGTCTGCTTCATCTGCAGCGTTTCGAGCGGCATGCCTGCGACGGGCTGCAGGTCGGTAATTGGGTTCGCCAGCAGGCTCAGGCTCTTGAGCGGTTGCCCACGCAGAGCAGAGATGTCAGTGACTCCGGACTCCGCGAGATCCGCCCCGACGAACTTCCCGCTGATCTTCTCGAAGCGGGCATTCGCATTGGCACCGAGCTTGTCTCGCATCTCAGAAGCGGTCAGTGGGCGGTCGCTGACGGGCGGAGTCTCCACCGCTGGAGTCGCCGCTTTCGTGGCAGGCTCAACGGGTGGCGGCGGAGCCTGGCTGCAACCCATGAAGACCATCGCGACCGATGCGAGCCATTGATGCTGTCGAATGAGAGGCATGATTGCTCGATTCAGAAATTGTGATTGTTGCGAACGATAACAGAGGCTGAGTGTCGATGATTTGATCGACCCGCCATCCGGGCTTGCCCCGGTGGTTCCCGCACTGATGGGCTAGAGAGGTTACCGTAGCGCACAAGCGCGGGAACCACCCCGACGAGCGGGGTGGCGGAAAGTGGACTACCAACCGCTCCTCTCAACCCAGCGAGAACGAACGAGCGGCCGCGATGAATTTGTGGACGAGTTCGGGGGACTTGCGGCCGCGTTCGGATTCGACTCCGCTGGCGGTATCGACGCCGAATGGTTTGACGATGCCGCAGGCCTCGACGACATTCTCGGGAGTCAGTCCGCCCGCCAGAATCAGCCGCGGCCACTCGGGCTTCCACTCGGTCAAAACCGACCACGGGGCCACTTGTCCGGTCCCGCCGTAATCCGTCGCATGCCACGCATCGACGAGGTACGCCCACGGACGAATGCCACGAAAGGAGAGTGCCTGAAGGTCCTGCTTGATTGGATCTAGCGACGGTTTCGCCAGACGGAACGCCCGAATGATCGACAGATCTTTGAGCAGAGCTACGATGTCCGGAGACTCGTCCCCGTGCAGCTGGATGTGGGTCAGTCCGACATCGCGGATCACCTTGCGAATCTCGGTCGGCGTGTGATTGACGAAGACCCCCACGGTCTCGACGCTGGTCGGTAGCTGGCGGCAGACCTCCCGAGCTTGCAGCCAGTTCACGGCGCGAGGTGACTTCTTGTAGAAGTTCAGCCCGATGGCATCTGGGATGCTCAGCGCCAGGGATTCTCGAACAACAGCGGGATCGTTCCACCCGCAGATTTTAACCCACATCAGTCGACTCGTTCTGGGAAGTTTGTTTGGAGGGGGACGGGGAAGTGCGAGCCGCCTCGCGAGTTTGACGTTGATCCAGGGCCATCGCCAGCACACCGCTAATCAGGACCGCCCCCACTTCGATCGAGGCGAGCAACGCGCCGTGCTTGCGCAGGAAGATGTTCGCAGGGGACTGCCGGTCGCCGAACTCGGTCATCACAATGGCCAGCGTCGTGGCAACGAACAGGAAGCCAGTGACGATCACTGCCTTCCAGTACGGGTTCACGGGAGTAGCAGCTGGACGTGGTTCGGAGTTCATCGGGGCACCTCTTCGTGGGGCACGTTTCCAACGTGCCTGAAATAGACCGTCGCCTTTTTCGGAGAAAAAGGCGACACAACACAGGCACGTAAAAAACGTGCCCCACAGTCAGGCTGGCTTCGCCTCCTCGGGCTTCTTTGTCAGAAGTGACACAACGATCAGCGTCAGGAACCCGAGCGGGATCGTCACGATCCCGGGCTGGCTGAACGGGGCGATCGCTTGAGTTGGATCGAGTTGGTAGAGGTTTTTGAAGGCTTCCTTGCTCAACAAGACCCAAGTGAGTGATGAGAGCAGGCCAACAGTGATCGCGGCGATGATCCCCTGCTTGGTGGTCTTCTTCCAGAACAGCAGCATGATCAACGATGGCAGGTTCGCAGACGCGGCAATGTTGAACGCCCACCCGACGAGGAACGTCACGTTGAACCCCTGGAACTGAATCCCCAGCCAGATCGCGATGAGGCCGACCACGACCGCTGAGATCTTCGCGACGCGGACCTTGCCGCTGTCGTCGAGCTTCACCCCAAACCCATGCGACATCAGGTCGTGAGCGACCGCTCCACTGGCCGCGAGGATCAGCCCGCTGACCGTACCGAGTACCGTCGTAAACGCGACCGCTGAGACAGCTGCGAACATCCACTCGCCGAAGCTGCGGGCGAGGAGCGGGGCGGCCATGTTGGAGTCGCTGGGGTCGAGGACAAGACTGGTCATTGCAGCGAGTCCGATGTAGAGAGTCAGGACGTAGAACACCCCGATACAGGCGATCCCGACGATGGTACTCAGCCGGGCGGCCCGCTGGTCCTTGACGGTGTAGTACCGGATCAGGATGTGCGGCAGCGACGCGGTGCCGCAGAAGAGGGCCAGCATCAGCGAGATGAAGTCGAGCTTGTCGATGAGGTTCGGGGACTTGATCCCGGCGAAGGTCGGGCTCCCGCCGGGGACCATGAGGTCGGAGCCCTTTCGGCGTTGGGGGAAGTAAACTGTCACGTTCGCCCCGTCCACATCCTTCACAGTTTCCTTTCCCCACACGATGACATCGCTGTTCTGAATCGTTCTCAAGTATTCGAATGGACCCACCGGTCCTGAGTCCCCTCGCAATCCCGGCATGTTCACGATCTCGCCCACGGGTGCCAGGTCATGCTTTCCTTTTGTCTGTTTGGTGCCGTTGATGAACGTCACGCCATCAACAACTTTGACAACTTGGCACCATCCCCACTCGCCAGTGACAGTGTTTGAAAACTTGCCCTTGTCAGAACTCAATCCATCAAAACGTCGGACAAGGTAGCCCACGCCCGGCTTGAGTAGATCTTCCGTCACTTGTGTATATGTTCCATTCACCAGTGGAACATCTTGATGGAACAGATACCTCTCGTACTTCTGGGCGTCCCAGCCTCCCGCTTCCGGCAACGACCAACCCGAAAATAGCGATGGCTTGTCACTCGAAAACGGGAAGTCTCGGGAGAATGGTTGTTCAGATGCGGGCTCTTCCATCGCCCGATCTGCTGTCGTGCGGAACCCACGTACGAGGATCATGCCGACGAGTATGGTACACAGCACCACCAGCAGCGTCCCCTTGATGAACTGCACCCAGGTTGTACTCACCATCCCGGCGGTGACGACGATCAGCATCACCACGACACCGACGATGATGACTCCCGTCGCATGGTCAAAGCCGAGCAGCGGCTTGATGAGTGCCCCGGCTCCGACCATCTGTGGGATCAGGTAAAACAAACTGATGACCAGCGTGCTGATCCCAGCTGCGATCTTGATACCGGGGGATTGGAACTTGGCGTCGAGGGCATCGGCGAAGGTGAACTTGCCGAGACGCTTCATCGGCTCGGCAATCACGAACAGAGCCACGATCCACCCGGCGAGATAACCGATCGAGTAGAGGAACCCGTCGTACCCGTAGAAGGCGATCATCCCGCAGATGCCGAGGAACGACGCCGCCGACAGATAATCCCCGGCGAAGGCGACGCCGTTGACGAACCACGGGATCTCACCGTGCGCGGCGAAGTAACTCTGGGCCGTCTTCGCCTTGCGACCGAGCCAGAAGCTGAGGCCGAGCGTCACGCCGACGAAGAGGCAGAAGATGACGACCGCGAGGGTTGAGGGTTCGTAGAGCATGGAGGGGGAGGCTTATGGCGGATGGCTTGTGGCGGATGGCCAGAGAGCGGCAGGTGTCAGCCTGTCGAGTACGTCGCTCGGGGACGGGCAAGAGTGCCCATCCTACCTCGGATCGTCGGCATCTCCGGCGGTGTTGCCGACGAAGCCGTACAAGAAGGCCATGATGATCGCGGTGACGATCAGCCCGAATCCGTACAACACAGCCAGGTTCACGCCCGCGATCGGCGTCGACTTCATCAACTGCGGCCAGAAGGCATTGATGATCACAAACCCAAGGTAGAGTGCCAGGTAGACTGCAAACAGCAGGAACCCGATCGGGGATTGGCGTGGCGGCATGGAGGTCTCGACCGAAAGGCCCGGAAGGGGCAGTGATCACGGAAACGCGAAATTGCGGCCATGTGATCTGCTATTGTGCAGCAGCAGCCCACCAATCGCCAGCATTGGGGGGGCATCCCGTGGAAAAACCTCTCGCTGAGAATCTGGTCCGAAACAACTTCCCGAAAGCCTTGAAGAGGAATCACCGCAAAGGACGCTGAGGACCGCAGAGGTCCGAGTGAGTTCTGGGATTCTCCCCTGCGAACCTCGGCGTCCCCTGCGGTGAATTCCGGCAACTTCTATCGAGCCTGTTCCTTAGTCACCTGTCGATTCTCGCCCGACTGGTGCGTCTCACGCGACAGATCGCTATGCTAAATATTCACACATCACCGGGGGCGGGACCATTCGGACTCGTCCGCTTCGCACATCCTCCCGTCTGGCAAACGGCTCATGATCCTCAGCGGCAGCGAGATTCAGGCTCGTCTCGGTTCGGACATCATCATCGATCCGTTCCGTGAATCGCAGCTGAACCCCAACAGCTACAATCTGCGTTTGCATAATGAATTGCTCGTGTACGAGGAGATCGTACTCGATATGCGGAAGCCCAATCGCTTTCGCCGGATCGAAATTCCCCCCGAGGGATTGGAACTGGACCCGAACCAACTGTATCTGGGTCGAACGATGGAGCGGACCGAGACGCACAATCTGGTCCCGATGCTGGAAGGACGCTCTTCGATCGGTCGGTTGGGATTGTTTGTGCATGTGACTGCCGGTTTCGGCGACAACGGGTTTTGTGGTTTCTGGACGCTGGAGATGTACGCCATCCAGCCGATCCGCGTGTACCCAAGTGTCGAGATCTGCCAGATTTTCTACCACACACTGGAGGGCGAAGTCCGCGAGTACAAGAGCGGGAAATATCAGAACAACAAAGACATCCAGCCCAGCTTTCTCTACAAAGAGTTCCAGCAGCCCGATGATCGGCAGCGGACGCTGTTTGATCCGGATGAGACGAAGATGAGGTAGCTGGTATTGGCGTGTCCCGTGGGACAGAGTCTGAGCAATGAGGCATTCGGCGGGGACCGGGCAGCAAACCCGCAATGCGGTGCGTCTTCGAGAGATCGACTTGCCGAAGCCGTCCCGGTGTTGACGCTTTTGGGAACGCTCCCTCGCTGGCGCGTCGGGCTATTGAAATGCGGACCAAATTGGCGGAGGCCTCGCGCTCGCTCGGTATGGTCACAGATGCGGGCGACTTGCTCTTGCATCAAATCGAATACCCCTTATGTTTACGAACAACTCTCGAAACGAGTTCATCGTTTCGGTACTGAAATACTGCTCATGACGAAAGTGAAGGATTCATGCGACTGATCCCTCTGGCTGTTGTGTTAAGCGTGCTCTTACTGAGTCCATTGGCGAGTTACGCCGGTGAGGCGGACCTCGCGATTCCGGACTTCAATGACAGCAAGTTCACGATCGCGGGCAATGAAATTACCGCGAGGAATCTGCTGCTGTATGGAGCGCTCGTCATCTGCGGGACACTGGGCATCAGTCTCTATCTGCGTGGCCAGGTCGCCAAGCAACCGGCTCACAAGTCTATGCTTGATGTGGCCGATATCATTTTCGTGACCTGCAAAACTTATCTCGTGCAACAGGGAAAGTTCCTGCTCATGCTGTTTGGCCTGATCGCGCTCGCGATGGGTTACTACTTCATGGTGCTGGAGCACAAAACCTTCGGGACGGTGTTACAGGTGCTGCTGTTCTCGGTCATCGGGATGATCGGGTCGTACTGGGTGGCGTACTACGGAATTCGAGTCAACACGTTTGCGAATGCGCGAACAGCATTCGCCTCTCTGCGAGGCGAGGCGTGGCCGGTGGTCAACATCCCGCTCATGGCGGGGATGTCGATCGGACTGTTTTTGATCTCGCTTGAACTCGTGATGATGGTCGTCATCCTGCTGTTCGTGCCCAAGGAAATCGCGGGGATTTGTTTCCTCGGATTCGCGATCGGAGAGTCACTTGGGGCGTCGGTCCTGCGCATCGCCGGGGGGATCTTTACGAAGATCGCCGACATCGGTTCCGACCTGATGAAGATCGTCTTCAACGTGAAGGAAGATGATCCCCGCAATCCCGGGGTCATCGCTGACTGCGTGGGTGACAACGCCGGCGACTCCGTCGGACCCACAGCGGACGGCTTCGAAACGTACGGCGTGACAGGCGTGGCCCTAATCAGCTTCATCACACTGGCAGTGACCAAGGAAACTGCCGGTGCGGGCTTCCTCGACATTCAAGGCAAGCTGATCGCATGGTTGTTCGCCATGCGGTTCCTGATGGACTTCATGTCGGGGGTCTCGTACTTCCTGAATCAGGCGATCTCCAAGGCGAAGTATGCGGGACAGAAGGAGTTCGACTTCGAAGAGCCCCTGACTCGCTTGATCTGGATCGCGTCGATCCTGTGCATCACGACCTCGTTTGGGATGAGTTGGTTGCTGTTGGCTGATTTCAAGGTGAGCGGAGAGGCGTTGCCCTCTCTATGGTGGCAACTCGCCTCGATCATCAGCTGTGGAACGCTGGCCGCTGTGTTGATCCCCGAGTTCACGAAGGTTTTCACGAGTTCGCACTCGAAGCACGTCAACGAGATCGTGACTGCATCTCGCGAAGGGGGAGCGTCGCTCACGATTCTGTCTGGCCTGGTGTCTGGGAACTTCAGTGCCTTCTGGAATGGGATGCTGATCGCTGGCTTGATGGGTGGGGCCTACTTTGTCAGTGGGCTAGGGATGGGTCAGGTGATGGGGGAACACGCGTCGGTGTTCGCCTTTGGCCTCGTGGCGTTTGGATTCCTGTGCATGGGTCCGGTGACGATCGCGGTCGATAGCTATGGTCCGGTGACCGACAATGCCCAATCGGTGTTTGAACTCGCTCAGACCGAACACATCCCCAACATCAGTGCCGAGATCGAGCGGGACTTCGGCTTCAAGCCCGACTTCGAGCGCGGCAAACACCTGCTCGAAGCCAACGACTCGGCGGGAAATACTTTCAAGGCCACCGCCAAGCCCGTGCTGATCGGTACAGCTGTCGTAGGAGCGACGACGATGATCTTTTCGATCATCCTGATGCTAGAAAAGAAGGGGCTGTTGCACTTGAGCCTGACTGATGCTCCCGTACTGCTCGGCTTTATCTGCGGTGGATCAGTGATCTACTGGTTCTGCGGCGCGTCGATGCAGGCGGTCACGACTGGAGCTTACCGGGCGGTCGAGTACATCAAGCAGAACATGGACCTGACGAAGAAGGAGGCCGACCTGGAGGACTCGAAGACCGTCGTCCGCATCTGTACCGAGTACGCTCAGTCGGGGATGTGGAACATCTTCGTCGCGCTCATGGCGTTTACACTGGCCTTCGCACTGTTCGATCCGAATTTCTTCGTGGCTTACCTGGTGTCGATTGCTGTCTTTGGTCTGTTCCAGGCGATCTATATGGCCAACGCAGGAGGAGCCTGGGACAACGCCAAGAAGCTGGTCGAAGTCGACCTGCGAGAAAAGGGGACTCACCTGCATGAGGCGACTGTGATCGGCGATACGGTCGGTGATCCGTTCAAGGACACGACCTCCGTGGCGCTGAATCCGATCATCAAGTTCTCGACCCTATTCGGTCTGTTGGCGGTCGAGATCGCTGTGAAGATTAAGGAAGAAGCGACCCTCGCCGCAGCGACCGACTACACGCCGTATTTCGGGGCGGCATTGCTGCTCGTCGCCTTCGTCTTCGTCTGGCGGTCGTTCTACAAGATGCGGATTCCTGAGAAGACTTGATTGGATTGATCTATCAGCTGGTCACTTAATGCGAAAGCCCACGGGTTGTCACCCGTGGGCTTTTTCATGGCAGAATCGGCAATGACCGCAGAGCAATTCTGTCGTGGCTAGTTGCTCACTTCGGACTCAATACTGAGCCGCTTGAAGCCCACCTCAAACGTGTTACTGATGTTGACGAATCGGTCGGTTCCCAGACCTCCATTCAAAGTCAGAAGTCCGCTAAACGTATTCATGGACAGATTGATCCTGTCGTCACCGGCCCCCGTGTTGAACTGAGTGTTGAGAGAAAACGAGCTGTTCGATGCACGGAGTTCATCGGCACCCGCACCGGTGTCGACGGAGACTTTGCCCACCAGAATCGAGCTGGTGAATTCGACCTCATCAGCCTCTGATCCGGTGATCACAGAGAGATCACCGTTGAGGATCGAGCCATCCACCAGAACGGTGTCCTGACCCGAACCGGTCTGAACGTCGGTGAGAACTCGCGTCGTCGAGCTATCAATCAGGACCCGGTCATCGCCGCTCCCGGTGATGACGCGGGTGACTCCCAGCAGATTGTTTCCGATGAATCGAAAATTGTTCGCGCCGTTTCCAAGATTGCTATTCATCGCCCCATTGATCGTGCTGCCCGAGACGGTCACGGCATCTTCGTTTCTGCCGCCATCGATCGTCAGCCGGCCCGCCAGCTTCGTATCCACCACATCAGCGCGATTGTTCCCGGTGCCGAGGTCAATGCTCAGATTCCCCCGCAGAGCCAGGTTGAACGCGACAACCACGTCGTTGCCCTGATTTCCCAGGATGACAATGTTCCTGACGCTGGCGGAGGAAAACACAATGTCATTGGAGCCATTCACCTGACCCCCATCAGTTTCCCGGACCAAGAGTTCGCCGCTCGCGCCGGGAAGCACTGTAATCTGGTTGTCTCCCCGATCGCCGGTGATCGTCAGGGTTCCCGCCCTCAAGCTGGCAGTCACCTGACCAGCCAGAAGGACCCGGGATTCGAGTGAGGGCACAGCTGGAAGCGATGAATGTGGACGCAGTAAAGCACGACGAGAAAACATGGGGTTGTTTCCGAGGAAGAACGGAGTAGAAGACCTCTCAAGATTAGATGTGAGCCAGCGACAGCTCGATACAATTTTCTGAAATTTCAGCTGAAATCAGTCGAATCGAAAGCCTGCCTTGAGTCCTGATTCATCTCACATCGTTCACAAAAACGAGGGACGGGTGACGACTCTCGGAAAAATCCGCCGAACCTGAAGGCTGGCCCAAGTGTCCAGCCTGTGTCCGAACTCAAGCGATGTACAGAACTTCCTGCATACTGAGGCGTTCGGATCGGCCAGATTTCATGGGACAGCCCTTGCTGGTGCTCGGCCATCTGGTCACAGTCCGCTCAGATCGAGAGAGGATTCGCAGATGTCCCAATGTCTGGGAATTCCCCTTCGACGGCCCCGGTGTGACGTACACTTGGGACATCCTCGCAACTGGGAAACTGCGAGGATTGTATCGAGCAGACCACCTCAGCTGGTCGATACCGGATGATTCCCAAAGGGCGGGGCAGCGGAACTGATGTTCCCCTCGTTCGAAATGAATGTGTTCCGATCTGCGTCATTGCTCACGAGGTTCAACTCGCGATGACGCAGCGGTCGGTTCACTAGTCGGAATCCCTGGCAGCAATGGCTGGCCGGGGGGACCGCTGGAGCAATTTTCGTGTGGTCTTTGAGACGGGCGCAAGTCGCCATCATCGTTGCCGGGTGTTTGGGCATGGCCTACACCCAGCTGACGACATCCGCTGTCGTGATTCAATTTGCGCGTTCCCTCGGGGCGACCGGGCTGCACATTGGAATCCTCGGGGCACTCCCGACGGGCATGTTGTTCATGCAGTTCGTGGCCGCATACTTCGCGAACCGCGTTCGCTATCGACGCCCGCTGTGGGCCGCGGCGTGTTACGCTCAGCGTGTGTGCTATCTGCCGATCGCGCTGGGGGCCTGGCTCTGTCCCAGCGTCTCTCCCTCGGTTTGGCTCTGGTCTTTCCTGGCCATGACGGTTGTTGAGCAAGGACTGGCCCATTTCTCGACGCCGCTTTGGATGTCGTGGATGGGCGACTACCTGCCGCACAACGGACTGAATCAATATTGGGGGATCCGCCACCGCTGGCAACAGCTGACCGCAGCGGCCTGCATGCTGGGGTGTACGCTGTTCTTCTACAACGGGTCATCGCAGATGGTCGCGGTCTTCGCGGTCATTATGACGATCTCGTCGGTGCTGGGCATCGCGGATATCGCAATGTTCCAGAAGGTCGATGAGCCGCCCGTCACTCCGGCCCGCGTCACGGGATTCTGGGAATCATTCCTGGCCCCGATGCAGCTGCCGAGCTTCCGCTCCTACATCGGGTTTATGAGCTACTGGCACCTCGCCAGCATGGTCGGCGCTCCGTTCATCAGCCTGTATCTGCTCCAGCATGTGGGCATGCAACTGTGGCAAGTGCTCGGGTTGTGGACCGCAGCGTGGGTCGGCGGAGCTATCTTTTCCCAGCTGCTGGGCAAGCAAGCTGAGCTGCATGGGAACAAGGCGGTGCTGAAGATTTGCGTGGTGCTGAAGCCGATCAACATGTTCTGTTTAATGCTGGCCCCACGTGATCCGGCCTTGGCATTCTGGACGCTGCTGCCGATGTTCATGCTGGATGCGGTGCTGAATGCCGGAATCTTGATTGCCAACAATGGGTTCCTGCTGAAGAACTCGCCGACCGAAAACCGCACGATGTATATCGCCTCGGGAACCGCCGTCGCGGGGATTGTGGGCGGTGTGACCGCGATTGTGTCGGGCATGGCATTGACCGCGATGGACGGCTGGTCGATGCCGATCGGGTCGTTGACCTTCACCGGGTTCCACGTCTTGTTCGGGGTCAGCCTGCTGCTCAGGTTCGGAGCGATCCCGTTTGTGAACCGCATCCAGGAACCCTCGACTCACCCGCCGATGCCCGTCTTTTCGGAGCAAGTCGTCGTCGTCACCGTCTTCTGGTATCGCCGCATCGAAGGCCAAATCCGCAGCCTGCGTCCCGCCCGTTCGACCCGCAAGCGCCGCGCGCTGCCGGAAAAGGTGACGCACTCCGCTCATTGAGCTGCGGCGGGGCTGCACGGTATTCAATCCAGAAACACCCACTCCGAGAACGTGGCCGCTTGGCCCGCTGGTTCTCCTCGCTCATCGACGATGTTCCACACAGTCGCCCGGTCGATGCGGAAACGTTTGCCCGTCGATGAAATGCGGATTCCCTGATAGTCGTCGATGTAGCCGTGTTTCGTCGTCTGTTCGAGCATCCGTGCCCGCTCGTCGCGATGCATCGGCTCCGCTGTCTGCCGCGAGGGAGTCTGCAGAAACTGCTCCAGCGGCAACTCCCACAGCTGGAGTGCGATCGCATTGGCCGAGTTGAGCACCGGGTCTGTTTGAGTGCCATGCGAGACGATCACGAATGGGGCATCAAACACTCGTTGAGCCTGCTGCTCAAGAGTCCCCGACCTGTCGATCAGCTCGGTTCCCACCCAACGAGTATAGGAATTCAGCAGACGTTGAATCTGCCGCTGCCAGTCGGGATCATTCCATGGGGGATTTCGGTCCATGTGGGGCAACCCGTCGCAGAAATCCAAACCGATTCATCCGCCACTGGGCTCGCCCCAGTGGTTCCCGCGCTTGTGCGCTACCTGTGAGTTACCGAGACTTGGTAGGGCACAAGCGCGGGAACCACCCCGGCAAGCGGGGCGGCGTATCCATTTGATTGATTACGGCTTGGTGGACTCAACCGCGGGCTCGGCAGTCTTTTCCGTGGCGGGAGCAGGTGGAACAGTGGGAGTCTCGGCTGGCTTCGCGTCCACCGGAGCGGGCGTCACTGCAGCAGCTGGGGCCGGGGACGCGACCGGCAGCGGGTTGGCTGGCCCGCCGAAGATCTTCTCGACCTTGGCATCGGGCGTGACCTTGAACAGGGCATTCGCCCGTGAGTCGCAGACGATGAAGTCGGCCCCCTGCTGGCGGATCCCGATCGGGTTCACGAACGGTTCGCCGCTGACCCATTTTTCGGGCTTCCCACCGGGAGCGATCTTCCAGATAGCCTTGGCATAACCATCGGTGACATAGGCTGTACCATCGGGGGTCACGTAGACTTGATGCGGGAACTCGAATACCAGATCGCTGACCACTGGTTCGAACTTTCCGTCGCCCGTGTATTTTCGCAACTGAGGGGCCAGTGACGAGAGAACCCAGATGAAGCCCTTATCATCCACAAACAGCCCCCGGCATCCGCCGACGACTGCAAACTCCGTCGCCTGCTGTGTGATCTGCAACCCTGCAGCTGGGAATTTCCAAATCCGCTGGAGTTCCAAATCGGTGACGTAGACCGTCCCGTCAACGACCGCGATCGCGGTCGGAATCCCGATTGATCCATTGGTCAGGGCCTTGACCTCGCCGGTCGGAGAAACGGAGTAGACCTCGCGCGTAGCTGAGTCCCCTGCGTAGAGAGTCCCATCGGGCGCGATATGCACGCATCGCACCGCGTTCATCGGCGTGCGATATTTCTTGGTCCCCTGGTACAGAATCGTGTTCTGGCCGTCCTTCAGCTTCCAGATTCCGGGCAGCTTGCGATCGGCGATGAAGTACGTTCCATCCGCACTGACCGCCGCATCGAGAGGGTACTGCCAGGTGATCGGAGCCACCGGCACAGCAGGGGCAGTTGCGGGAGGGGTCGCGGGAGCGTCCTGAGCAAAGGTCAAGACCTGCCCGAGGAGTCCGAGCGCGAACGACGCCAGAAACAATCGAGTCATGGAAGGGATTTCCGAAAAAGAAGGAATCCGAGTCGCAGGCGAAAGCACCAGACTCCTCGGGCCTACATGATAACACAGCTCTCCCCGTTCGCATTACCCGTGGGTGTTCCGCCAAAACTCCCACGAATTCGGCAACGGTCGAATTACTTCTTCACCACCCAGATATTTCGATATCGCACCGGATCGCCGTGGTTCTGCAGATGCAGCGGGCCGGGGACTGCGGATTCCGTACTCAGCGTCCCACCCGGCGTCATCCGTTCCAGTTCGCGATCGTGGATCACCACGCCGTTGTGCTTGAACAGCATCTTGGCATTCGCTGTCTTCTTTTCACCGTCGAACTTGGCAGCTGTGAAATCAACATCGTAGGTTTGCCAGGCGAGTGGAGGCAGGCACATGTTCACGTCGGGTTTGACGACGGTGTAGACCCCTCCGCATTCGTTATCGAGTCCATCCAGGCCAAACGAATCGAGGACCTGACACTCATAGCGACCTTGCAGGTAGAAGCCACTATTGGCTCGCTGTTGACCGCGCGAGTTCGGCATATAGGGCAGGCAGAACTCGAAGTGGATCGTGAAGTCCTGCATCA
Source organism: Planctomycetota bacterium (assembly GCA_043777375.1). Taxonomy (GTDB): domain Bacteria; phylum Planctomycetota; class Planctomycetia; order Planctomycetales; family Planctomycetaceae; genus TH-plancto1. The sequence goes on from JAYWHX010000038.1 coordinate 62,400, forward strand.
CGTCGGTGGTGGTGCAGCCTTCCATCAACAGTCCGGCGTCGTTCTTCTTTGCACCGGGCTGCCAGTGAGCCTTGAGGCACTCCTCAGTCCCATCGAACAAGACGATTGCCCCTTCCGGCGGCTTGGCCCCCAGCGTCGGACTCTGGCGATCAGCTCGCTTCAGGCCCTTGGTGACCTCAGCCATCTGGGCTGCGTCCCCTTCCTCGGCGGACTTTGTCTTCAGGTCCCAACCCGCGCCAGGAAGACCGCCGGTGTACTTCACCGCCCGGAACTTTCCCTCACCCAGAGCGATGACCTGCACCCCAGTGCCTTCAGCTGCGTATTCGCCCTGGACCTTGAAGTCCGGCCCCGCCTTCTCCGCAGCCTCGTTCGTGTCATAAGCCACACGATCAGCTGCGAAGCCCAGGTTGGCAAGGCACAAGCAAGCAGTCAGACAAGTCCAGATTCGAATCATTGGAGAGTCCTCAATGGGTGAGCGAAGTCGGGGAGAGTCGGGCATGACCAAGTTTTCTCGATCACAACCAATTCCAAAGACTTCATACGACACCGGCAGGCAACACGCAAGTGTTGGGGGTACTGCATCCGCTCCGTAGCGGAAGTCGTCAGACTTTCGCCGTCTGGGCCAGTCCACGCTGACTCGGCGAAAGTCTAACGACTTCCGCTACGATCGCATGGTGGCCGATTTCGGCACGGGACTCGAGAAGCACGTGGCCGATGGCGGTCTATCTCGCTCGCCTCTCCGTCTGTGCCCACTGCCCGTCACTCGATCCGCAGAAGCTGCGGTGCAAGTAGCGGACCTGCGGGTGCCGTCTGAAGACGAAAGCCCGCTGGCGTTAGGAAACCTGTCCGTCGAAGAAGTGGCCGAGTGCCTAAGTGGCTCGCGTCAGTTCAACGAACTCTGCGTCCGATACCGATTCGAGGCCGAATTGAGTTTGAATGTCACTACTGAAGTCAGGGCGAGTCAAGTTTGGTGCCCCCTTGAGCCATGAGACACAGAAATCGGCGGCATTGCCCAGAATGCGATAGATGTTTCCACCCCACGCGCCAGCAAACCAGTTGCCTTTGATGACGGCTATCCAAAAGCTGTTTCCGCCACCTCTTCGGGACGAAATTGTAATTCGATGCCATCCGTCCATTGGTTCAGGTCGCGTCGCGAAGTAACCGGCTGCCTGAATTGCCGATGTGGTGTCCGAGTACTCGGCAGCGATATGTTCACTGTCAAAATCTACATACCAGCGGGATAGTGTGCTTACCCAATCATCGAGCATCGGAGCGATCGTCGTGACCGACAGATTTTCTTGAGAGAACAGCAAGACTGGCGAATCCAAAAGTGACGTGTCCAATACATGGGCATCGCCGTTCCACGATGTGCCCACCGCAAAAAAGGACGGTCGCCAGAGATCGCCATACACATCGTCGGTGCGTATCTGTTGATTCAGGCTGCAAACGAACTCAGCATTGTCGGGAATGTACGCGTCCGAAGGTCGAGCCTCGAAGAAGGGATAGACGGACATTATTCGACGGTAAACAGCGGGAACGATCACTCCCAGCGATTTCTGAATAGTGGCAAAGTCAGAGTCGGTCATCGCGTTGCCACCAAACATGTCTTCGACCGCAGTATCGCGGTCGATCGACCAGTAGCTTTGCGGTGTCGCACTGTCGTGTCAATTCTTCCTCAAGGCTAACGTCCTCCTGACTCACCGTGCCGATCACCGTTGCCGAAAGAAGAACCCAGGGGACGCTGCCCCCGTAGCGGAAGTCGTTAGACTTTCGCCGTCTGATGAGTGAGCGCGAAACTTGCGAAATTCTGGCGACTTACGCTACGCTTCCGCTGCACCGAAAGTCTGACGACTTCCGCTACTTCGTTGCACGATACCGCGAGGCGAGGCCATGACCGATCCGCATGGCTCTCTGCCGCGATTGGCTCCGGAGAACTATCGCGGACTGGCGTGCGTCCATTGGTCGCTGACGATCGACGATCGAAAAACCGGGTGGCTGAAACCGGTCTTCTATTACAAGTTTCGCGAGTTGCTCACGCATACCTGTTTTCGATACGGGCTGGCCTGTCCAATCTTCTGCCTGATGCCGGATCATATGCATCTGCTCTGGCTCGGACTGGTCGCCTCATCGGATCAGCGGCTGGCAATGAAATTTCTCCGAAAGCAACTCAATCTCGTCCTGGAGAAGCTGGGGGCTCAGCTGCAGAAGCAGCCGTACGACCATGTGCTGAGCGAGGACGAGCGGCAATTGGTGGCCTTTCAGAATGTGGTCGAATACATCGCTCGAAACCCAGAACGCAAGCAGTTGGTCCCCCCTGACGGGTTTCGCGGGTATCCGTATACCAGCTGCCTGCTGCCGGGGTATCCGGATCTAAGAGCGTGTTTGAAAAGCTACTTCCCCCAGTCCTGGGCCAGTTCGTCGGGCTTTAGGTGGCGGAGCATGCGGTGGATCATGCACACGCGGATCATGGC
>JAYWHX010000039.1:0-18700 GCA_043777375.1 Planctomycetota bacterium
AGTCTCCGTGGGGCCCGCAGTCGCCAAATCGACCACCATGAAACCACCATGCTAACGCAAATCACCCATTGCGCAATCGAGGGTTACTACACCCGTCTCGTCCACGGTCGTCAGTTGGGCGGCCTTCGCGGCCTCGCGGAGTTTGCCGACAAGGAACTGTTTGTGATTCGCGACGGATTGCTCGCTGATTCCGAGTTGAGCGGCCACGTCTTTATTGGCCAGACCGCGTACGAGTAGTAGCTCCAGGCACATCAGCCGTTCCAGTTCGCCGCCACGTCGCCAGGCTTCGATCTGCTTCTTCAAGCAATCGGCCAGGACCAACTCTTCGGTCTCGCGATGTTCACGGCTGCGAGCGATGCTGCTGGCGGCTCGGGCGCGATGGGACGACGGTGCCGAGGGTTCTTGGCCGTCATCTCCAATCACCGGAACGAGCAATGGACGCCGCCCGGTTTGCCTAAGCCGGTCGGTCAGCTTGTGGGCACAGATCGAGAACAGAAACGCCTGCAGCGGCGTCGACGGGTCGTAGTTTGGCAGCGCCGTTAGGAACCCGATGAAAGTCTCCTGCACCACGTCTTCGGCCAGTTGCCGGTCCTTCAGCCGACTCTGGGCGAACGCCAACAGCCGCCCCTCGTACTCGTCGATGAGGCGCTGCCACGCGGCAGCCTCGCCCTGGCGAATGCGGGTGAGGAGGACTGTTTCGGAGGTGGAAGTGATGAGTGCCAAGGAAAAGTTTTTGGTTCAGGGTTTGTGGTTGATCAACAGAGTGACATTGACTCTCGCGTTCACACATGAGTGGTCAGGTCCAGAACACTAGTGCATTCTGATAGTTGAGCGGACTCACAGGGAAGTGATTCTCAAGTCTGCGGCGTGAATTGAACTCGATACAGCACATCATCTTCCAGATGGAGCAAGGTAGTGCGGTCGAGAGAATTGAAAGGAAACCACTCCGTCTTCAGAGTCTCGAAGCCTTCGGTTCCCAGATCACCTCGGTACCAATGCTTGAGGATTCCAATCCAACCTGCATGGTGCCCAGCTGCGACAGTTTTCAGGAAATCCAGCCAACGAGTGATTTCCGAGTCGGCTTGTCTCGACGAGATTTCCGCCTGATCAACTGATGATCGACGACTCGCACGTTTTTCTTCCACCCACCGACTAATCTTGGCTTCCGACCACCCTTGCTTTCGCCGTTTGTCAGTCTGTTGACTGCTACGCAGCTCGTCTGCCTTCGCGCGACCTGCGAACTCGTTGAGGAATCCGATGAGCGTTCCGCAATTGCATGCCCCGGAAAAAGTCGTCAGGTAGTATCGTTCACCTTCGTTGAGAACCATCTGTTTCACCGTGGGATTCTGGAAGAGTACCCACTGTAAACCAAACGATTCGGCCAATGCCCGGACTGCCTCCTCATTACCTCGCGGAGCCATCGTCGCGGTCAAGAAGTGACACATGGGTTAACTCCTCGCAATCAGCCATCACTTCAGTAGGCGTAGGGTGGGACCAGCCGCTTTGGGCGCAGGCCCACCATTCTTGAGACACGCGTCATTCATGGTGGGCCAGCGCTCCAATGCGAGCTGGTCCCACCCTACCTCACGACATCACTTCAGTGCCCGCAGGTAGAACTCCACGAAGTTTCGGTGGAAGATCTTCGCGATGTCGTCATTGGAATAGCCGCGTTTCTCGAAGGTCTCTGTCATGTGAATCACATCGGCGATCGTATCGAGATCCCCAGGCGACTGCTCGCGGCCATACCCGCCATCGAGGTCGGTGCCGATGCCACAGTGGTTGGCGTTTCCGGCGAGCTGGCAGATGTGGTCGATGTGGTCGACGATCTTCTCCATCGGAACATCGGCTGAGGGGGTCACATACTTCTGATAGCCGGGGACGATCATCCAGTTGTCGAACGCAGCCCCGATCACCGCTCCGCGTTTGATGAGGGCCTTGATCTGCTCATCGTCCAGCTGGCGGTCGCCAGGGACGAGGGCGCGGCAGTTGTGGTGGCTGGCCACGACCGGGCCGGTGAAGACATCGAGCGCCTCCCAGAACGATTGGTCGGCGAGGTGGGTGGCATCGAGCAGCATGCCGACGCGGTCCATCTCCTTGAGTAGCTCGCGCCCGTCGGCACTCAGTCCACCGGCGCTGCCGGTGCCGTGGCAATATTCGTTCGGGCCGTAGTGCGCGGGGCCGACGATGCGCAAGCCCCAGTCGAACCACTGCTGGACCTGGGCTGGTTCCTGGATCGGCGGGGCACCTTCCATACTGAGGATGAATCCCAGCGGCGGGTCAGCAGAGATATCGTTGGGTTGGGCTGCAACTGCAGCTTGCCAGCGATCATACTCGCGCTGGAGCGTGGCCTTGTCGGAGATCTCGACGAGGACACCCTTGCGAACAAACGCCCGGTAATAGGCCAGCTGCCCGAGGGCCATCGCGTGCGCCGCCTCGCGCGACTGGTAGAACGTCAGCTCCTTCTGCTTGCGGTGCAACCGTGGCAGGAGGGTAGCGACGCAGAGCCCGATGCGCCCTTTGTGCATCTCCGGAAAGGAGACGGTGCAGTCGCCGGGAACGATCTCCGGAAAGTGCTTTTCGAACTCGCGGATCTGCGTACAGGGGAGTTCCAGATTGCGGTTCCACTCGACCCCGTTCCAAGCCAGATCGAGATGGGCGTCGAAAATCAGCATCGGGAAGCTCCGAGTGAACGTTGTGGGTTGTGGGTTGTGGGTTGTGGGTTGAGTTCAGGGGTGAATCACTACTGGACAACCATAAACCCTCGTTCATAAACCCTCAACCCCGGCAGTTCCTGCCAGTGACGAGGGCTTCTGTGGGGCATTTGAATGGCTGCAATTGCCGGATGGCGTTGGTCTCGCATACACGTCGCGCTGCGTGCCGTCGCCAGCCCCGCACTCTTCGCCAATTTCCTCTCCAGAGGCCGAGCCATCCTTCCGCCCTCGGACATGCCCCTGTTCTCTCGCCGCAATGCCTTGAAATGGGGCTGCGCGTTGCTATTGCCTGGGTGCCAGAGTCTGTGGACCAAGAAAGACCCGACCTCAGAAGCGGACATCGCTGCCAAGCTTCTGAAGCCGCTCCCGCAGATGCGGGACGGAATTCGGATGGATGTCTTTCGTGTCGATCGGCATGTGGGAGATCCCCGCATCGGAGAATCGATGTGGAAGTCAGTCAGCCAGGGGGGATCTCTTGATCCCGCGACCATTCGCCAACTGAATGAGAACGGCATTCGTTTTGGGACTGTCCCCGCGAATCCACCCGTGGCTTTGCAATCACTGTACTTGGCCACCAATAACAGTTCTGCGGAACGCACAGTCTTTCAATCGATTCCGTTTCCGTCCGGCGAGCAAGCCATTCTGGAAGTGATGCAGTTACCCGAGGGGTTGGAAGTCTCGATTCCCGGCCCCGAGGGAGAGCAATCCCTGAAATTGCATCACGCGAAAGCGGTCTTGCGAGTGCGAGCCGAAAAGATTGAAGAGGGTTGGGCTCGGCTGGAAGTGGTTCCCGAAATCCATCATGGAGAGGTTCTGAACCGTCCGGTGGCCGGGGAGCGCGAATGGCAGATGAGAAACTCGCAGTCCGTCGAGCCTCTCTACTTCCTGAAGTTCCATGTGGAACTCAACCGGGGTGAGATGGCAGTGATCGGTCTGAACGAGAGAGCGAAATCCCCTGTCGGTCGGTGGTTCTTTCGCAATCAATTGGAAGCTTCACTCGAACGTGTCATGCTGGTCCGCTTGGCCGATGTCTTTGCGGTCAACCCGGATTCTGTGAGCTAAACGTGTCTGGGTGCCTGAACGCTGGGCTACGATTCAGGCGACGGAAGTTGCCAGGACTCGACCTGTCTTGGCGATCTCCCCCTTTCGTCGGGTGCCCCAGCTCGCGTAACATATTTGGACTCTCCATCGAATAATCCGATGAGCAGAGTGACTCACTCGGGCGATACTCTGCGAGATCGAGTGGTCGGCATGCTTGATGAGGTCTGTTGTGTCCGAGGAATCCACTGCGTCAAACTCCGCCAGCACCGACCTGCGATCCAGGGTCCAGTCGCTGCGTATTCCTCCCGATGAAAAACGGGCCAAGGGCAGCAAGCTGGTTTGGCTGCTCGTCCTGATGTTACTGGGCACTAACGGATATGCCGGTTATCGGGTCTATCAGCTTCAAAAAGTGGTCGCAGAAGGATCGACCGACAAGGCCTCGCTGGTCTCTGACAAAGTGGCGACGGGGGCGGAAGGAGATGTAACCACAGGTTCTTCGAACTCAGCAACAGGAATGTCGACATCCACTCCCAGCGAGACTTCTGCCAGCGGACAAATCGCCCTGGAGTCGCGAGGTTACATCGTGCCCGCCAAGACGATTCTCGTGAGTCCCAAGGTCTCTGGAATGGTCGTGGAACTGAACATCGAAGAGGGAAAACGTGTCACCAAGGGTGACGTGCTTGCCGTGATCGAATCGACCGAGTATCAATCCGAATACGATCGACAGTTTGCTTTGCTGAGCGCTTCGAAACAGCGAGTGCTGGAACTCGAACGGGGGTCTCGTCCCGAGGAAGTCTCGCAAGCCGAGGCTGAGCTGTCAGAGGCACAGACTCAATTGGAAGAAGACGAGCGACAGTACAAACGTCAGCTGCAATTGGCGAAACAGAACGCCGGGACCGAGGCTGCACTGACTCAGGCCGAGACGATGTTTCTGGGTCAACAGCGACGGGTCGAGCGTTCGAAGCTGGGGTTAGAGCTGTTGCGACAGGGACCGCGTGCGGAGCGGGTGGAAGTCGCCAGGGCTGAGGTGAAACAGGTGCAAGCTGATCTGAATCGTGCGGAGTGGCGGTTGGGGAACTGCACGATCAAGGCACCGATCACAGGCACGATCCTTCGCAAGAATGCCGAAGAGGGCAATATCGTCAATCCGATCGCGTTCAATGGATCGTACAGCATTTGCGACATGGCGGACCTGGCGGACCTGGAAGTCGATCTCAAGATTTTGGAGTCGGATATTCGGAAAGTCACCGTCGGCCAGAGATGCTCAATCACCTCGGAAGCGTGGCCAGGTCGGATCTACGAGGGGCAAGTCGATCGCTTGATGCCGATTGCGGATCGTGCCCAGGGAGCGATCCCGACACGAGTCAAGGTCCGCATCCCGCCCAATGAAGAGGGCATTTACCTGAAGCCGGAAATGTCAGCTGTCGTGACATTTTTCAGCAATCCAGCCCCGACGGAAAAGCCGTTGGCTGGGCCAGCAGGGCTCTAGATTCTGGGAAGTCACTTCTCCGCTATCCCGACGAGCGGCGGGAATGTTTTCGCCCTCTGGCTTCACTGCGATTTCTTCTCTTCCTCGATCTCGGTATGGAATTCCTTGACCTTAATGGGGTCGAGGTGCAGGATGGCCATGTCGCTGATCTGCTTGCACATCCGAATGATTCGGGATTCTTGAGCCTTATCCTTGTTCCGTTTGGCCGACTGCACGGCGGGCGTTTTTAAGGCTTCGATACGGGTCGCGAACATATCCAGCGTCGGGAGTGTGTCGACCTGCTTTTCGAGGTCCGTGACCATGTCCCAGTTCGCCTTCTTGCTCGCCCCTCGAGCCCGAGCCATCAGCACTTCGCGTCGGGCCACAATGTCAACCAACTCGCTCTGAAGCAGTTCGGTTTCCGCCTCGACATTGAGTCGGGCGGAGTCATCCGGAGCCTCGAGAACCAGCCGTTCGATTTCCCCAGGAATCAGAGGGGCCTTGGCGAGTGGAGCCGCACCACTGTAGACGATGACGTAGCGGAGTGGCTTAGCCGGATCGGCGGGGATTACGATCTCGCCGTTTCGATCGGTCCGCACGTTGACCCGGTCCTCGACTTTGTCGTCCTTGGTCTCCGGGCGATCCAGCAGCTCAACTCGGTAGCCCGCCATGGGTGACTGTGGCTTTCCACGAGGAATCACCTGCAGCCGAGTTTGCGGGTGTGCGGGGCGAATCTTGAGCCCCAGCAGTTCGACTCGGCGACGACTCCCGGCCAGCGGAGAGCCAAAGGCTGACACGGTCGTCCCTCGGAGATAGCCTCGTTCGATCAGCTCGATACGAACCGACGTCCATGGAATGTATTGCATTCGCTTCAGTTCACGATTCTTGCCCAGATGACGCATGAAGCACGTCACGTAGTCACCGACCGCGAAGGGAGTCAACAGCGGGTCGGGTGGCAGATACTCGCCTCCCCGAATCCTCATCTCGACTCGATTCTCCACAACGGTGTCGATCGTCACGAGCGGTCGAAAGAGATCAAACACCAGATCCGCAGCGAGCGTCGGCAGCAGGCGACGATCAAACGTCGTCCGCCCCTGAATCGATGTCACGGTCTGTGAAGCCCGATCCCACTCGACGCCAGACAGGCGGAACTCTGTGCCCTCTCGATCGAGTGTCAGCGCAAACTTCTTCTCGATCGTGGTCGGTTCGAGGGCCTCGTTCCAGGACTTGGCAGTCCTCAATTCCAGCATCGCGCGGCTGTTCGGCTCGCCAGCAGGGGACAAAGTCACCCGGCTTTGCCACCACATTCCGATCCGAGTTTCCACCAGTGCTCGCAGCTGATCGACGATGCGTTGAGACTCTCCATTGGAGAGATCCAGTTCCGGAGCGACACCGAGCGTGATGGAGACTTGATAGACCTGTTGTTCATAGGGAATGACCGGCGGCTTGGGGGCTGGTGTGGGCTTCGCGACCCCACTCGCAGGTGGAGTTACAGCGGTGTATGGAGCAGGAGATGCTGGAGCTACGACTGGAGTGGCTGGGACAGCGACATCCTGAGCGTGGGTCGCCGCAGCGGCTCCGAGAACGAACCATGTCGCGACGGCAATAATGCCGTTCACGATCCGGCGAGTTGCATTCGATCTCATCTCAATCCCTCCGCACTTAGCGCGTCCCATACTCGACCTGAACAATGCTCAGTCCCAGACTTCCCCCGGGTCACTGACCTGGCAACCAGGCTTCCAGGGTCCAGCGATCGACCGAGTCGTAACAGTGAGTTGGTCGGGGTGGGAAGCCACGAACGTTCTTGCGCATCACGACGTAGCTGTCGACCTCAAACAACGGCAGGTAAGCCGCCTCGACGGATAGTCGGCGATGCAAGTCTTGCGACTGCGCGATTACGCGGGTCCAGTCCGCTGTTCGATCCAATTCCATCAATTGTTGCCGGAGCCAGTCGGGCTTCTGAGTCAGGTCCAGCAGGTTGGCGCGTGGATTGAGGGTGACAATCGGCCACCAGTCGATGGCGGGCTCGGGCAATATTCCGACTCGGTAGATCAAGTCGTACTTCGCCTGTGGTCCCTCATCGTCAGGAACCAGCTCGACGTTGATTCCGATCTTCTTCCAGCTGCGAATCATGGACAGGGCGGCTGCTCGTTCGGTCAGCGTCGGCGGAGCGACCATTCGCAGCGTTGGGATTTGTTCACCCTTCGGGTCGAGACTGCGGGTGGCTGCCACCGACATGGCGAGTGCCGCCGACAGGTCGAATGTCACGGGCCGGGCGAGCAGGCTGTTGCCATAGCTCTCCCGTGGAAATGGCGATTCAATCAGGCGACCATGAGCTGCCGTTTGGTCTCGCAGGATGACCTCACGCAGCAATTTCTCCCGGTCAATGCTGTAGGCCAGTGCTCGACGAAGCTCGCGGCTTTTCCAGGCAGGACTCTCGGGATGAAACAGCACCAGATGCGTCGTCGGCACGGCATAGGGCAGAATGAAGAAATCCTTGACGACCGCTTCATCGGCGAGCAATCGACGCACATGCCAATCGGGCAGGTTGGGGGTCATCGAGATTTCGCCCCGCAGCAGAGCCTGAACCACCCGGTCATGGCTCGGGTATTTGTGTTCGACCACTTCGGCGGCGTGGTAGAGTTGAAGTCCGGCGGGTTCGAGTCGAGCCCGCCGATAGACAGTGCGTTCGGGTTCGCTCTCGACGAGCTTAAAGCCTGTCCCGCCCTCAGCCTCTTCGAGGTTGGCAGGCGGGAAGATGCTGGCAAAGACGGCCTCGATCCGGGAAGGCACCCGTTCAAAGGTGATCGTGAATTCGGTCGGCGACTGGATCTCGATCGAGCGGATCAAACCTGCCAGCCGCTCGTCGAAGTCCGAGTTTTCGGGATTGGTGCGGTCGAGCAACATCTGAACGACAGTCGGAGCATCCAGCAGCGGCTGGGACTCCCAGGGCTGACGGTTCTGCTTGAGTTCGAACCGCATGCGTCGCCCGAGATCCATCGGTTCCCACTCGTTGAAGAAGCGGGTGCGATACTGCGCGGTGCCACCCTGCATCCGGTCGAGGGCGAACAGAGGGATGCGGTGCAGATTCTCCTCACGGAGTTCCGCATCAACTGGGATGGGGTACGAGCTCGCTTCACCCGTCAGGCGGATCACGCCGACATGCAACCGCTGGTAGCGTTCGACGAGCGGCTTGTGACGGGACTTTAAGTTCTTGAGCTTCGGCCACATCACAGCTGCTTTCTCCGCCAAGGCGGGAGCCTCGTCGAACTTGCCAGCCTTATACGCCTCCTCGGCCTTGGTCAGCATTTCGACGCAACGCTGCTCCAACCCGTTGGAAATGGTGGCAACCTGCGGGTTGTCAGGGTACAGCGAACGCAAGCGTTCCAGATGATGGTGGGCCTGCGGATAGTCTTCTTTCTCAGCAGCGCTCAGGGCCAGAGTTTGCAGGACGTTTCCAATCTGGTCGCTGACCCCTGGAAAGTCTTTCTGAAGCGAGTACAGCTCTTCGAGTGGGACGAGCGCGTCTTCCAGTCGGCCCGCATCCATGCGAATTTTAGCATCGGCCATCAGCAGGCCGCCCCGCTTTTCGCCCAGTCCGGGCCAGTCTGGCACGTTCTCCAACATCCAGTTCAAGAATTCGAGGGCCACATCAATGTTCCCCGCCTCAGCGAGCATTTGCATCCGGCGGAGCATCAGGTCTTCATGATGAATGATCTCACGGATTTGCTTGAGGGGGATGCGGTACTCCGGGGATTCCTTCTCACCGGGGACAGTCACATACAGGTAATTGAGCTCCAGGAGTTCCTCCTCGAACGTTTCGAGTTCCTCCCCCTTGAGTCCGGCACGCCCCTTTTTCTTTTCCTCGTATGCTTCGAGCTGCTTCTCGATCGTCCCCGGACGAGGAGCCAGTGATTCGACCACCAACACGCGGTCACTGACGAGAACGACCCAGTCTCGCAATGGTCCATTGATCAGTAAGCCTGGCTCGGGGACCTCCATGGCTTCCAATAGCGGGAGTTCGCTTTCGGCCTTGGCTGTGGGGGCCTTGGGGGCGGCATCGGGCGGAGTCTCAGCCGGTGGTGTCTCAGCTGACGGAACTTCAGCCGCGGGGTCCACCGGGGGAGCTTCTTGAGCTCGGGTGCCAGCGAGCATTCCGCTCAGGCACACGAGAACCAGAGTCCAGGTTGTGATCCATCTCCCGACCATCGGGAACCGCCTTCCGAAAAGACACTCGACAGACATGAATGTTCCGCAATCGCCGCTACTGGGCTGCCGGGGTCGTCAACGGAACGAGGCTACCGTCCACAGTCAGCAGGAAGAATGTGTTCCCGAGGCTGAGCGGACCCGATTCCAATCGTCCCGCCGCCTGCTGGGTCGCGATCGTCTCACCGGTTTCCGGATTCACTCGCAGCACGTCCCCGCTTTCGAACGCCAGCACTAGTTGGCCATCGATCACTGCCGGTTGACCGGCCAGGGACGAACCGGGCAGTTCGATCTTCCATTTGGAGGTCAGTTCCGCATCGAGATTCAGGCAATGCAACTCTGTCCCGCCGGTCTCGACCAAGACACCGGCTGAGGTGGAGTAGGCTGCGGCGCTGGCGGGTGTTTCCAGAGTCCGGCGTCCTTGCGGCTCAAACTTGGCGGCATCAAACAGCAAGACATCGCCCGTCGAGCAGGCGACGGCAAACCGTCCCTCACTGACGACGAACTTGCCCACTGTCGGGCCGGGGAGTGGGAGACGGGCGACCTCAGCCAAGTGAGGTTTGGGGTTCTGCTCAAGGCGAATCTGAAGCAGTTCTCCCGCTTCAGTCAGACCGATCAGTGTCTTGTCATCCGCATTGACCACTTGTTTCCAGGTGGGAGGGGCCTCGCCGCTTGGAAATTGGAAATCCTGGACGATTCCCTCAGCTTGGCCGGTTTTTGCCACATGCAGTTTGCCTTCCAACGGCACAACGATCCGCTTACCCAGAGCTACGGGATTGGCTTGGGGGTTGGCGGGCAGTGTGCCCTGGCGTTCGATCTGACCCAGACGATTGATGACCCAGACGCGTGGTTCGGGATCGCCACATACAACCGCGATTTGTGTGTCCGGTAAGGCACATGCGAGCAGCGGCAGGACAGTCTCTTCGTTGACGGGAAGGCGAATTGCAGCTTCCGTTTGGAATCCCGTTTGTCCCAGATCGGCAGCGGTCACGCGGAAGGTGGCTCCGCCCTCATTGACGGCCAACAGCGAGGGGGTATCGCCCGCGAAAGTGGTCAGCGCAATCACTCGGGCGCCCGCGAGAACTTGCCACTCACTGACCAAGGTATCGCGATCCGTTTGTGTCAGCGTGACCGCATCCGTGAACGAGCGTCTTCGGGCGTTGAACAGCAGCGCCCCTTGATGCTGGTTCGGTTGAGAAGACAAGCCGATCGCGACCACCTTGGGGTCCGCTTGAATCGCATCGGTAGTCAGCTGCAGGCGACGCAGAGCGCTGCTCGACATCCAGACCTGTCGTTCGGGACCGGGAGTCAGGTAGATCGGGCTGCCCTTGGCCCCCTGCACCTGGAACATGGGGCCAATGGTCAGGGCGGGTTCATCGGGGCTATCGGAGACCGAGAACGCACTGACGCGTTCCACAGTCGAGGGGATGAACAGGTCGCGTCCGCGGATGACGGCTTCATCAACGACCATCCCCGTGATCTTTCCGGTACCCGCTTCGATCAGACTCGGCTTCGTCCCGTCCTGCTTCACCAGGCGGAGTACGGAGCTCTCTGCGGACAGGTTCTCCACAAATGCGGCATAAGCGCCCATGGAAATCAAAGGTGCCTTCACCGATTGAGATTTTTGAGCGAAGTAAGAGACTGCAGCGCACTCCAGCGGTCGCTTGGTCAGGGTGTAGACGACATCTTGATCTCCGACAACCATCAAGTGGTTCTCCCCGATCGCTGCTGGTCCGGTGATGGGCTGAGAGAATGTGAGTCGGCTGTTGATACTGCCAGTTTGCAGGTCAATTTGCAGCAGGGTTCCTTCGACAGTTGTCAGGTAAATCTGTCCCTGGTCGATCAGGGGCTTGCCCGCCGCCCTTTCGCCGATGTTTTGCCGCCAGACCAGCCCTCCCAGATTTCGGTGAATGCGAACGAGCTCGTTGTAGTCCGAGTCAAAGTAGATCAGGCTCGGCAGCGAGTCATCCTCGACGGGGAAGAAGGCTGGGTCGCTTCCCGCCTGACGCCGCCAGACTGGGAGTCCGGTGACGGTGTCGATGCCGTACAGACAGTCTTTGCTCAAGACCCAGGCCACTTCGTTCACCGAGACTTGATCGGTTCTCGATCGAGCATGAAACATCAGCGTCCGGGGCAGTGGCAGAGTCAGTTCGTCGTCCGCTGTCACAGCGGGAGTATTCGGCGAATCGGTTTTGACGAGCAATCGCTCGGTCTCCATTGCCTCGGTCAGCAGGGCCTTGATGCTGCGATCAGTGGCATAGTCGGGATACTGGGCGAGTAGCTCGCGGCGGAGTCGCAGAGCGTCCATGGGCTTTTTATCGGCCAGGGCCTTCTTGATGTGGCTCGTGCTGCCCTCGTTGATTTCTGACCTGCGAATGAGGCGTTCGGAATCGCGACGAGTCGATTCAATCTGACTGAGCTTCTCCGTGGGTTGAGAATCCTTTGGACTGTATGTGGCGAAGAGTGTGCTCGCATCACGAGATGTTACCAACAGGGCACGCCCAATCTTGGGGCTCTTTCCTGCCAGGACAGCTGCGCCCAGAGAGGCATTGCCAGCTCGCGTGGCGAGTTCGGGCTTCATCGCTTCGAAGTTCGGGTGATCGCTGTGCAGGGTGACGAACTCGCGGATACTCTTGACTCCTTCGGGGTAGTTGGCGGCTACGGCGACGATTTGCTGATCGATTTTTGCCAAGCCAATCAACATGCCCGCTTCAGGAGCTTTTTCGTGCTTCGGGAACCCCTTGACGAAGTCCTCCAGTGCCTCAATCCCGGCGTTGTACTTGCCTTCATCGATGAGCGATTTGGCTTTGACGAACTCCAAATCAGCGACCCGGCGGAACGCCACGAAGTAAAATGTGCATCCGAGGAGTACGAGAAAAACGGACCCGCCGAGCAAACCCAGCACTAATCGCGACTTCAATGGCTCCTGCTCTCCGGGGCGTTTGGGCTGTGTCTTAAGCACTGCTCTGACACCCCCGGCGATTCCGGGTTTCGCCGCAGCTGAGTCGACTTCCACCTCGTCGACTTCATCGACATATTCCAGAACCGGTTCAGCCTTCTTGGGGCTGACCTTGGCAGCGGGCTTCGCCACGGGTTTCGCGAGTGGCTCATCGTCGACGATTTCGAACATGTCGTCCGCTGCGGCCTTCTTCTTCGAACCTCCACCGCTGGCTTTGCTGTCAAAGGCGAGCATCTCCAGGCTCTGCATCAGCTGTTCATCGGACCTCGGAGACTTGGGTGCAGCGGGAGCAGGAGCCGCCGCCTTCTTGGGCTGCTTAGCGGCATCTCGGTTGGCGAGGATGGCTTCATCGGAGGTCGGCTTGATGCCAATCGTGTCTTTTGGGGTGTCTTCAACGGTGACACCCCCGTGGAAGCGAACATCGACGGTCCCGAATCGCAGCGTGTCACCGGATTTCAGCGTGGCTCGCTGGACGGCAGTTCCGTTCAAGTCGAAAGGGTCTGCGCCTGCTGCCACTGCTTCCCAGTTGTCTTTATTCCAAGAGATGCGGCAGTGCATAATCTCAACGCCCTCCTCGTCGATCCGCAGATCATTCGAGGCATGGCTGCCGATGGTCATGGGTTGCCGCTTGTAGAGATCCCGTCGCTCGACATCGCCGGTCAGGTGAATGATTTCCAGGAGGGCCATACTGTGCAGTCTTCCGTTGTCTGGTCCGCTGGGGGACAGCTTGAATTCGATTCCAGAACACCCGTCAGGGGTGACCGGGAGATGCCACTGGCTTGGCGGACTGAACTTCGAGTCTCATGGTCACTTCATCTGTCTTTGTCACCGCAGATACATCTGCCGGGTCACCTGAAACTCATACCCATTCGCCTTCGAGTTGACGACGAAATAGGTCCGGCGGATTTCTCGCAGATTTCGCTTGGCAAACGCCGTCTCCATCGTCACCAGAAGCTGTTCCGTTTGCTGCGGATAGAAGTGGAAAATGACATTGCGACCGACGGTAATCCCAGCCTTCTGAAAGAGTTTTTCGTCAGCCTTCCGCCGCTCGCCGCCTTCCCATTTCATATACAGCCGCTTCTCGTCCTTGCCCGATGTGCCGTAGCGCACCTTGGGGGTCCCCGCCAGTCCCGTGATGTAGGCGATGCGGCTATCAGGCATGATCGCCCCGAGCTCGATCCCGAAGAAATCGAGTTGCTTGGCATACTCACTCAGCGAGGAACCATCGGCAAAACGAATGAACCACCGCAGCTCAGCCGCGACTCCACCCCCGTTACCCGGTCCAAATCCTAGTGGGCGGCGATTTCCGGTTCCTGTGGCTGATCCATTGCGTTCATCCAGTCCCGTTTGCGCGGACTGGACTTTCTCGCCCGTCTGGACCGCCTGGTTACCCTCCAAAGCAAAATCCAGGCGATCAGCCGCAACGTCGGCGACCTCCATCATGTTGCTAATTTCGGTCACTTCGTCTTGTTGTTTGACCTCATCAGAGACCTCTTCCGGAGACTCAATGTTGAGCGTCTCGTTGGGGTCACCGTCTTCGACACCCCCGCCCTCCATCCGCACCATTTCCATCTCGACGAAGACGGGTGGCTTGGGAGGGATCGTGGTCCAGAAGAGCCCGAACGCCCAGATCACACCGCCCACGATCGCGAGTCCCACCGCCATGAGCAGTGAACTGGCCACGTCATAGCTGGAGAACTTCAGGAACGGCATCCTCGCCTGTGATTCCGGTCGACCGGGCCGCGACGCAGCTGGTGCGGGTGGCGGTTTAATGGCTGCCATGACTCACTCGGAAAGGGGGGATTGTTGAGAATCTGGAATCGCGCGACTCAGGGGGAAGTGAGTTCGTGCCGAGTGCTGGGAGTTTGGAAAAATCCTCAGTGTCATGCTATTGCTGCCCTGCGCGAGTGTCAACGAGCCTCTCCCTGTCGGCCACCTGGACCAAATGGACCCGCTCCAGATTGCGGATTGAGCTTCCCCGCTGCCGGGGCGTCTGCTTCAATCGTCGTTCTGGCGAGAGATTCGCCGCACCTTCTGCATGCCAACATCCATCGCGGCGTCGGTCACCGACACCACCATGCCGTGCGTGGCCTGGTACTGAGCCTGGATGAGCAGCTCGGTCTTGTCCTCCGTAGCGAGCTTTGCCGAAAGCGTTTCTCGAAGTTCGTATAACCCCGAAATCGGCTGCCCATCGATCTCCATTCGGTCGCTCGCATCGATTTCGACAATCACGCTGTTGCTTTCCATCTCTTCGACAGAACTCACTGCGCCCGCTCCTTCGCTCTCCTGTTCGGGGGGTGAAGTCTCGAACACCTTCTGTGCGGCGAACGAAGCAGTCACCATGAAGAAGATGAGCAGCAGGAACGTCACGTCGACCATGGCGGTCATGTCCACGGTGTCATCCATGAACCGCTTCTTCTTGTGCGGCGTATGCCCCTCTTCGTCGTCGTGCTCCTCCTCGTCATCATCATGATCCGCGTCGAAGAGAGGGGCGTGCGAGGCTCCTGTTCCTGATGAATAGGCTGATCCGAGTGGGCGACTCGACTCCGCATGAGAGTGCTTGGTCGATGCTCCAATTGAGTGTGAGAAGTCATCTCGCGTGAGATCGTCAGCATTAGAAACCAGGCCCTCCGGCTTGGTTGCGGGCTTCAAAGTGGCTGCGGAAGCCATGGCCGCTGGCGGGGCGGGTGTACCGTCGACAGCAGGCACCAGCGTCTCTTCCGTGCAGGCCGGGCAGACGATCATCGATCCAGCACGTCTCGTGCTGATGCTGAGCATCTGATTGCAGTTCGGGCAACGGAATTGGATGGGCACGACAACCGCCTGGATGAGGGCATTGGAAGAATGTGAACGAGACGACTACTGCTCCGCAGGTTTACTCATCACCCCCACGAGGTAGCGTTCGATCCCTTCGATCTGACTGGCGGATCGAGCCACGTCCTCGACATACCCCGAAGCCACGGATTTGTCGGCTTTAATCAGCACAATGTTGTGCCCCTTGATCAGTTCTTCTTGAATGTACCCTGGCACATCCGTCAGCTGAGCGACTCCCTTCGTGCCCTTGCCATCGGCCAGATACAACTCTGGTCCCGAGTCGCTGTGATAAATCGTGATATTGATGGCTTTGGTCAGATCCGGAGCGATGCCATTCTTGGCCTCCGGCATCACAATCGCAGCTGCCATCGCGATCGTGGAGGTGACCATGAAGAAGATCTGCAACAGGAACGCCACGTCGATGAGCGGCGTCAAATCGAGCTCTTCATCGAATTCGGCGTGATGTGCCATGTCGAGTTTCCGGGAATTTGACTGGGCTCAGTGAATTCGTGGTGAACCAGAGCGCATCGCTATTTCGAAGCGGTCTGTAACGACTCTTCGTAGTCTCTCAGGAACTGGCTCAAATCTTCCTTCACCTGGTCCGTCAGGCGACCAATGCGAACCATGATGTACCCCCCCAGCAGGGTCATTGGAATCGCAATCACCAGACCCCACATCGTGGCCATCAGGGCCAGACCAATCTTCGCCGCCAGAGCATTGGGGTCACCCCCACCCGATTTGGAGATCGCACTGAACGACCCGATAATCCCGGTCACTGTTCCCAGCAGTCCCACCATCGGAGCCGTCTTGGCGACCACAGCCATCCCCGCATGCTGATACGCCAACTCGGCGATGATCTCTCGCTCGAACTTTTCATTCAGCAGGACCTTGAGCTTAGGAAGCGTCATATACCGA
Source organism: Planctomycetota bacterium (assembly GCA_043777375.1). Taxonomy (GTDB): domain Bacteria; phylum Planctomycetota; class Planctomycetia; order Planctomycetales; family Planctomycetaceae; genus TH-plancto1. The sequence goes on from JAYWHX010000039.1 coordinate 16,115, forward strand.
TGGCGCATTCCAATCAGAATCAGCTGCGGCACAGCCTTGGCCCAATAGGCGGGGGTGTCACAGATGGCAGACACGCCGTCGTAGTCGCGAGCTTGAAGCCGCTCTCGAATTTCGCCGAGGAATTCATCAGCGGCAGCTTGGTTCTTAAATCGCTTCTGGGCAATCTTTCGAGTGACCAGAACCACCAGAAAGACCCCCAGCACTCCCAGCAGTCCCATGGAGAGGAAAATGAGCGGCTCGACGTAATGCAAGACGTCATTCAACATGGTCGAATTCCTGTGGGCAGATGATTTCGAGGAGTGGGCTTCTCGCGACTCATGTGGAAATGAGTTCGACTTTCGATCCCGTGAGTTTTGGGAAAACTCGTTCCGGCATGCTATTGCTGCTCTGCGCGAGTGTCAACGAGCCCCCCGAGTTGTGCGCGGATGCCAGAGAATCACCGATTGGCTGATTCGGAGGGGAGCCAGTCCCGCGGGAGGGCGAAGCTCCTGCTGACCCGCGAGCCAGAGGGCACGTGATCTCTCCGAGGCGGCTTGGCAGGAGCCTCGCTCCAGTACTGTGTATATGAAGAACGTGAAATCGTTCGCCCCTGGGAACGTTTTCGACGTGCCCGTCGGCTGGCGAAGGGCAAACGAGGCTCCTGCGCAGTGGGGTGAATTCAGACGGAAGGGATGGCCCCGCAACACCTTCATCAACGCCGCCTGCAACAGCGAATGGCATCTCCATCAGGGATTCCTTCACGGCTTCGCCCTTCCGGCAGAGGCGAACCCTCAATATAGCAGTGACGTGGCACATGATGAGTCCGGTCGGCCTGCGGAACCATAGCAGTCGGCGCGAGGTCTCTCACCCGGTGTTAAGCTGGCCCTGACGGCCTCTCGCGTGCTTCCGGGAACTGGGAAGCAACTGCGTGTCCTAACAGCTCGGCTGGCATCGCGTTCGGGTCTGTCATAAGATCAGGTTGGCTCTTATTTCTAAGTGTCATCACCCCGAGATTCCCGGATCAGGATTGCGGCCCGATGCCCAAGGTCACCTTCGTCAAAGAAAAGCGTACCATTGAGGTTCCGGAAGGAGCCAACCTGCGGTCTGAAGCCCTGAAGAATGGCATTCAGGTTCATCCGGGGATCCATCAGAACTGGTTCGCGAATTGCCACGGCTTCGGGCAATGTGCGTCCTGCTGCGTCAAAATCACCAAGGGCGAGGACAATGTCAGCCGTCAGGGACTGCGCGAATGGCTGCGGTTCTTGCTGGGGCCGTTGACGTTCTTCATGCGGATTGGCAATGAGAAGTCGATGCGGCTCTCCTGCCAATGCAGTGTGAATGGCGACTGTGAAATTGTGACCGATCCTCCGATCAATCTGAGCGGCGAAAAGTTCTGGGAGTAGTCCTCCCACTGGTCTTTTGCTCCGAATTGTGACCCGACCGCGATTGTGCCCCTGACCGGAGAGATTCGATGGCAACCACCACGAGGCAACGGCTGGCTGGCGGGTTTGTGATCGGGGCCGTCGGAGTCGCATTCTATTTAGGAATGCAATTCAACGGCCCTGGCCTTGGTGGCAGTGGATCCGGCGATGGCGGCCCTGCTCCCGGTGCTGCAACTGGTCCCAGCGTCGCTGTCAGCGAGTCTGCACCGGATTCGGAACTGGCGGGCGATCCGCCGGTATTGGTCACGACTACGACACCGTCCGCTAAGTTGCCGACTTTTGTCGCTGTGGTCATTTCCGGCAGTGACTATCTACTGTCGGCCACAGGGGACGAGTCGAAGGCGACTCCTGCGAAACTGTCCGAAGTGGCCAGTGCCGCAGTCCATTCTGCAGGCGACGGTCAGGGGATTCGCGTTCGCGTCTTCCGCAATAAGGACGCCACAGCCGGAGCAAAGATCGACCTGTTTTCCAAGCTGGACGATGCGGGGATTCCACTCGAATCGATTCAGGAAATGCGAGACTTTCTCGATTGATGCGTCTTCGTCCCAGGCTTGAGGGCAGCGGGTGAGTAATCACTTCCTCGCAACTCACGGTGTGGCGGGTCGACGACTTTTCTCTTACGGGCATTGCTTCCCCTTCGTTTGCTTCTGTTCAATATCATATCGAGAGGTTGTTTCGAGCCAAATCTTTAGCCGCTCGCCAAAGGACACGTCGAATGACAACAGTGGTTCGGCAAGTGCCTCGTGCGGCGGACATCCGCATCGAGCGTTGACGAGGCACTCAATGCTTCCCTGCGGAATCGCAAGCGGGAGGTAATCGACATCGAAGCCAGAGTCATCAGTCGACGATCGACAGCCGGATGTCACTCCTCCAGAAGTTGTCATGCAGAGGCGCAGGGGGCGCAGAGAAGAGGGGCTGGCCCGTGTGTTTTCTCAGCGCCCTCTGCGCCTCTGCGTGACACATTTCTTCTGAATGGTTGAGATCAAACTCAACGCAGGACTTGAACTCAGTGAGTGTGAAACTCAAGGTGTTCGATTCTGCGAGCAGGAATTTGTGTTTCATGAACTCTCAGAGCGTGTTTGAAAAGCTACTTCCCCCAGTCCTGGGCCAGTTCGTCGGGCTTTAGGTGGCGGAGCATGCGGTGGATCATGCACACGCGGATCAT
>JAYWHX010000040.1:0-18685 GCA_043777375.1 Planctomycetota bacterium
ATGATCCGCGTGTGCATGATCCACCGCATGCTCCGTCACCTGAAGCCCGACGAGCTGGCCCAGGACTGGGGGAAGTAGCTTTTCAAACACGCTCTGAGAGAAATGGTTGAGGCTGCTGATACGCGAGTGGTTGATCAACGCGATCTAACCAATCCACTCGCAGGTCGGCCCAAGCACCGTTTTGAGTGCATGAGTTGGAGATCTGCCAGAGACTACGCGGGATACGCCCTCGATTCAACCCCCGTGTTCCTTCGTCACCCAGACATCCCCAGCAATGCCTGAGTCACCCTGCCAGCTCACTCCCCCGCTTATGTGGGCGGCAAGAGTTCTTCGCGAATCTGCCCAGCTCCGGCCATGGGGAACGGGCGGCCTTGGCGGTCGTGGACCAGAGTTTCCGGCGGGATTCCGAGCAGGTGCAGGGCTGTGGCTTGAATATCTTTGGGGGAGACGGGCGTCTCGGCGACTTCGCCACCGATGGCGTCGCTGCGACCGACGACCTGACCGCGTGGCACTCCACCACCGGCCAAGACGGTCGAGTAGACCTTTGACCAATGGTGGCGGGCGGCTCCCTTGGGGCCGGTATCGATCTGCGGGGTTCGCCCGTGCTCGGTGGTACAGACGATTAACGTCTCATCGAGCAGGCCCCGCTCGTCCAGGTCGCGGATCAATGTGGCGAAGGCGGCGTCAAACCCCGGCAGCAGGTACTCGCGCAGCCTCGGGTAGTGGTTCTGATGCGTGTCCCAGCCGCCGCTGAAGTAGGTGCCATACGCATCCCAGAAGACGCTGACAAACTTGCTGCCCGCTTCGACGAGGCGGCGAGCGGTGAGGCACGACTGGCCAAACAGCGTGTCGCCATAAGCAGTCCGCAGCGCCTCCGGCTCGCGGGCAAAGTCGAGGGCATCCCGCAGCTTGGTCGAGGTCAGCAGCGAGATCGCTTGCGTCTGACTGGCTCCGTAGTCGCGAGACGAGGCGGCCTCATCGATCTGGCTGCGCTGCGTATCGAACTGATCCAGCAGCAGCTTCCGCAAACCGAACCGCGTGTCATTGAGCCCCTCGCCCCAGGTTTCTGCTCCCTGGAACGCGAACTTGCCATCCCGCGGAGCCAAAGCGTACGGGTCCAGGTACTCCTTGGCCTGCTCATGTCGACACTTGGGGGCCAGCTTCTGTCCGGCTCCGGTGTAGTTCGTCCACAGCGGGTTGAACCGCTGTCCCAGAAAGCCGGCATACGGCCCGGCCAACAGCCCCAGATCATCCGCTTGCGAGTTGAATGTCCACGGCAACCCGACATGCTGCAGCAGGTCCTTCTGGTCGCCTTGCTGCTGAGTCCAATGGTAGTCGGCCATCGAGCCGATGTAAGGCCACAGCGACGGGTCGCGTGGCTTGGCCTCGATATCGGTCGAATAGACCGGCAGACCACTCAGGGCATAAGCCGCCCCGTGCAGCGGGTAGGGATGCGTCATCGACCGCACCACACTGAGACGGTCCGCCACTCCTGCGGTCAGTGGCAGTCCTTCGCAAAAGGCCGTACCGGGGATCGAGGTGGAGATCGCTCGCAGTTCGCCCTGGATCTCTTGGGGAGCGTCTGGCTTGGGGTCGAATGTCTCGTGCTGAGGAGCTGCGCCAAACAAATAGATGAAGATGCAGCATTTGGCCCGTCCGAAGCCGGGGAGCGTCTCGCGCTCGATGGTCTCGGCACGCAGTGAATGAGACTGAACCGCACCCGCCAAGCCCAAGGCACCGACCTGCAGAATCGCGCGGCGCGAGAGCCCATCGCCGGGATGTCTCAAAAAACTCAGCATCCATCGATCTCCCTCGGTTACTCAAAGAGCGGTCGAGATTACCGGGCCGGGACACTTCAGTCAAATTCGATGCGTGTGACCGGAGTGTGTGTGTGGCCAGATTTTATGGCACCTGTGAAAACGCCCCAGGTCCAGCCCGCTGCGCCAGCAAGGGCCGCGTGCCGGACACGTATCGCTTGGGCAGTGAGTCGACCGACTTGTTAGGAACCTCGTCACCAAGCTCCGGCTTGGTGACGCCTATCCTCGAAGCTCCGCTTCGCCGCCGGAAGCGTGAACTCACGAGTGAGAATAGCACCGTGAGAATACTGCCGGGGCAACTCGAAGGGCAATGTAATTTGCGACTTCGTTCCCAAGCTCTATTTCGGCCTCTTGTTGCTATATGTGGGGTCAATCTGCCCACGCGGCCAGAACTCGTCGTGTTGGCATGTATAGGAGTAAATCCAGAGCCTCTGATGGGGCTCGTCGTACAAGGCGTATTCGCCTCTGGCAACCCCCGAACGACTCGACTGATACCAGATCATTGACTCATGGGCTTCACACGCTTGATCCGGTGGAGTCCACCAATTCGGAACTTTGCCCGTGACTTCTCTCAGCGGGATTCCTCCATATGAATGTTGTCGCGTTTCAACGAGATGGTTGGGGAAGGTTGCCAGCCAGTCCGATGTCTCTTCATGATCGCGTTTCAAATGGCTGGCCCATTGGCTGGCCGTCTTTGAATCGCACTCCAGCCGTAGAAAATAGGAACCACTGTCCCTGGACGATTCGCCGGCCCAACTCACCAAACGAACCTGATTTGTGTCCACAACTTTCGGCCACATTTCTCCCAACACCCGCTTGGCTCTCCAACCGGAGGCATTCTCCAGTTCGAAAAACAAGTTCGGAATGATGAAAGCGAACACGCAGAACAGAACCGGGATGAGCAGTGTCAAAACAACCACGAGCATTCCACGCCAGCGATACATCATTCGGAGGAGGATTCTCATGAGGAGTTCTGTCTGCAAAAAGAGGTGCGAATAGGGATTATCGTAGTCACCATCATTCGGCACGAGGGCCAAGACCAGCTTCGGGGATCGGGGTTACCCAGCCGGAGTTTGGGAACCAGTAAAAAGTATCCAACCAAGGCATCCCCGTATTGTCATTCCATAATCCTCGGTGCAGACAGCCCTCGAACCATTGGGTTGAACATGACTTGTCCCTTGCCGACCGACATCTGGAACAATTGACCGTTGTTGACGGCAAGGATTCGGGGATTATCACGACCGATGATTATGGCATCACCGATCCAGTTTCTGGCCTTCCAGCCGTGAGACCAAATCTTAAATTCATATGCTTCTGCGTAGAGATTCCCCTCATCTTCGACAATTCGAAGTATAACCGTGGACTTTCGGACTTTGAGGCGTTGTGATACGAGAACGGACGGTCTCGCGGATATGACAACCGCAGCAAAGATCGCAATGCCGACTAAACCGAAGTAGATGCCCCTACGCTTCATTGAGCTGTCCAGAATGAAATCAAGAACTTCTTCAAGCCTGCATCGCTGATCTGCGTTGTGGCGATCAGCCCGATGCGGATGACCTGGAACCTCGTCACCAAGCTCCGGCTTGGTGACGCATATCCTCGAAGCTCTGCTTCGACGCCGGAGGAGTGAACTCACGAGTGAGAACATCCCCGTGAGGATACTGGCGAGGCGACTCGAAGGCCAAGGTCATTTGGCACGCGGCGAAGCGGAGCTTCGGGGATAGGGGTTCCCAAGCGGAGCTTGGGAACCAGTGGAATGGAATCAAGATTGGCGGGATCACGGACGGGCAAATGTGCCCGTCCTACGGCTCCGGGCGCTGACGCTTCCGGCTCGGGGGTTATGGCTTCCACATCTCTTTGAGAAACTTCTTCAACCCCGGATCGCTTACTTGATCGGCGGTGATGAGGCTTACTCGCACGACCTGTCGTCCATCACGGGCGGTGTCGACTTCGCGGGTTTCGCCGAGGGTGGAGATGTGGCCGAGGCCGAATCTTCCGGGCGGGCCGTAGAGTTCGAGGTCGATGGAGGTGCGGCGTTTGGTGTTCACTTCGATCGCGGGCTTCTCTTCGCCGTCGCGGGTCCAGGTCACGGTCTGTTTGCCGCCCCATTCGACGGTGCCGCCGGTGGCGATCCCCTCGAACAGAGTGAACAACTGGTCGAGCGTCTCGGCCTCCCAGTCGACGCGCTTCGCACTCGGGAACCCCTTGCGAGACAGGTGCCACTTGCGGCCTAGCACCTTCCACGGGGAGAGGTCGCCGATCACCAAGGCCGCAGCTGTGGCTTGTTTGCCATAGCTGTCGACGGCGGCGGTGAGGAACTTTTGGAACTGGGGAGTGTCGATCTCGCGGGCCCAGTGGACGGTGATCGTGATCTCTTGAAACGGCCCCTTGAGGTTCTTGACCCGCACCCGGTCGCCGCGTCCGTAGACCGGCAGTTCGTCGAGTTGGTCGAGCGGCTTCAGTGGCAGTTGCTTCTGCAAGGTCGCCTCGTCGAACGTCCCCTTCTTGACGCGAAACTTGAGCGTCAGCAGCCATTCATCCCCGGTCTGGGCATGCAGGAACCAGCCGCCCGCTTTGTCCGCCGACATGACCTCGACGACGCTGCGATGGTTCCAGTTGACCGGGGCGAGTTGGCTTCGTTTGGCGAGGGCGTCGATGACGAGTTCGAGAGCCTGGCCATCCCAGCGACAGCGCTGGCCCGTGTGGGAAAGGCGATCGCGAACGTGCCACGCGCGGCCATCGGTCTTCCACGGAGTGGCGGTCTCTTTGCCGACATGCCGCAGGTCGATATCGCCTGCCTGTTTCTTCGCCGCTTCTTCCGCCCGGAAGATTTCGATCTCCCCACGGGCTTCGTTCTCAATGATCGGGGCGAGAAGTTCGCCGGTCCACGAGCGGATCGGGACGGGGCGTTTGGTTTCACTGAGGTAGTGTTCGCGGCGCGCGATGCCCCACGCCTCGGCGGGGTCGGAGAGGTGAGTGGTGAGTCGTGAGTGGTGAGTGGGAAGAGGCTGCGGCTTCGCACGTCGACCGGGCTTGTTGGCCCCCTCACCCCGGCCCTCTCCCCCGAATGGAGATATCTTGGCAGAGTTCCAGTCTTTCGCGGGGGAGAGGGAGGAAGAATGCTGACCCTTGGCATCGGCCTCCTTCACGAACCTCTCACCACTCACCTGTAACCACTTTCGGTAATACGCCGCTTGCTGGACCACATCCTCCGGCGTCCCCTCGGCGACAATCCACCCCCCGTCGACTCCGGCTTCCGGCCCCAGATCAATGACCCAGTCAGCTGTCTTAATCACATCGAGGTTATGCTCGATGACCACCACCGTGTTCCCCTGCTCGACGAGGCTCATCAGTACCTTCATGAGTTTTAATATGTCGTCGAAGTGCAACCCGGTCGTCGGCTCATCCAGGATGTACAACGTCTGGCCGTTGTTCGGTCGGGCGAGTTCCGCAGCCAGTTTCACACGCTGGGCCTCGCCGCCGCTGAGGGTGGCCGCCGACTGACCGAGTGTCAGATAGTCGAGCCCAATCGCGGCCAGCGTCGCCAGCGGGGCGCGGATCTTCGGGATGTTGCCGAACAGTTCCAACGCCTGCCCGATCGACATATTGAGGACATCGGCAATCGAGTGATCTTTATAAGTAACCGCTAGTGTCTCCTTGTTGAACCGTTTGCCGCGACAGGTCACGCACTCGACCCACACATCGGGTAGGAAGTGCATCTCGATCTTCTTCTGTCCCATCCCTTCGCAATCGTCGCAGCGGCCACCGGGTCGGTTGAAGCTGAACCGCGCGGGCTTGTAGCCGCGAATCTTGGCCTCGGGGATGCGGGTAAACAGGTCGCGAATCGGTTCCCAGACACCGGTGTAGGTGGCTGGGTTCGAAGCCGGTGTCGACCCCAGCGGCGACTGGTCAACGAGGATCACCTTGTTGAGTTTCTCAGTCCCGCGCAGCTGGTCGAATGGGCCGGGTGCATCGCCAGAGCGGGTGAGCTTGCGAGTCACCGCGCGGGCGAGGGTCTCCATGACAAGCGAACTCTTGCCCGACCCCGACAGACCCGTGACGCACGTAAACGCACCCAGCGGGATGTGCAGCTCGCCCATCCGCAGATTGTTCTGCCGGGCTCCGGTCAGTTCGATCCACGCCCCACCAGGTGGCAGGTCGTAGAAGTCGCGGAGGTCTGTCAGCGGCATTCCCTTCTTCAGTGGAGCAGACATTCCTGTCTGCTTTGCTGGAGAGGCAGACAGGAATGTCTGCCCCACTGCCTCTTTCCGCACCAACCTGCGCACACTCGGGATTGGGATGCTCTTCGCCCCACTCAGATACGCTCCGGTCAGCGAGTGCTCCGCGTTCGCCAGTATCTCAGCGGGTGTCCCCTCAGCTGTGATCTGTCCGCCGTGCCGGCCCGAGCCGGGGCCGAAGTCGTAGAGCCGATCCGCAGCTTCGAGGACCTCGCGATCATGCTCGACGAGGACGACGGTATTGCCAAGATCTCGGAGCCGATGCAGTGCGCCGATCAATCGTCCATTGTCTCTAGGGTGCAGTCCAATCGTCGGCTCATCGAGGACGTACAGAACGCCGGTGAGCGCTCGTCCGATCTGCCCGGCGAGCCGGATACGCTGGCTCTCGCCGCCTGAGAGCGTCGGCATTGACCGATCAAGCGACAGGTAGTGGAGCCCCACCTCGACGAGGAATTCCAGCCGGTGAATGGCTTCCGACAGCAGATCGCCAGCGTACTTCTTCTGCTCCTTGGTGAGCTTGATCCCCTTCAGGAATTCCAGCGCCTCTGTCAGTGGCAACTTGCAGAGCTGTGGGAGGGTCTTGTCGTCGAGGCGCACAGCTGCGGCGTCGTCACGCACTCGGTCGCCACCGCAGACGGAACAGGGGCGCTCGCCGACGAGGTCTTGAAAGAGGGCGCGATGTGTGTAGCTGACGCGGGTCGCCTCTTCGATTGCTGGGTAGATGCCTTTGTGGATGAACCGAAACCCCGGTTGGTTGGACTCGGGGGGGACTGTCACTTCGCGATCCAGCCCGTACATCACTGAGCGTTGCTGAAGTGGAGCCAGTTGATACCACGGCTTCTCGGCATCGATCCCCAGTTCTGTGGTAAGTGCTAGTAACATGCGGGCGAACAGCCGGTTCTGCCGCGGGTCGGGCCAGAAGCTGATGGCCCGTTCCCAGAGGGAGAGATTCGGGTTGCTGATGATTGCCGATTGCCCCGTGCCGCGCTCTGTACCCAGCCCCTGGCAAGCGGGACACCAGCCGAGGGGGCTGTTGTAGGAGAAGTTTTGCGGAGTGAGCTCTTGGAACGTGGCGGCCATAGTGCTTGGGAAAAAGGTCGGTGCTGGCGGTCGGGAACACGAGTGTTGTCAATGCGGCACTATAGGCAGTCGCCCGAGGTTTGGCTCGCTCACGTAGCCCAGCATTGTTATCGAGCGTCCGACGGTGCTAGCCCGCTGCGTCTGCAAGGGCGAGCGAAGCGAGCGGCATTCCCAAAGAACGTTGCAGACCGGCGTGCAGTAACAGACCGATACTTCCAGAGGCGTACGCCCTCGCAGACGCTTCGGGCTGCTGACGACTCGACAAAACACCGTCCCACGAAAGGCAGAAAGCCGCCTGTAATCAGGCGGCTTTCAGGTGATTCATGCTGCTGCGAATGAACTACTTCGCGGCTTCTGGCAGTTCGCCAGCCTTTAGGATTTCGTCATAGGTCTTCTCGCCTTGCTTCTTCTCGCCAGCCTTGGCAATGCCAGCCTTCAGCTTTTCGGCATCCTTCTCGTTTTTCGTGCCGAGAGCTTCGGCCAGTGCCTTGCCGTAGTCGCTGACGACCTTTTTGTCCTTGCCTTCTTTACCGTGGCAGATTGCGCACTTCTTCTCAGCGACAGCAGTGTTCTCGCTGTAAGCTTCCTTCAGCGCACCGGCATACTGGGGGCGAGCCTGGGCCTGGGGTGCGAACAAGCAGCTGGCGAATGCGGCAACCGCCATGAACGACAGAATCTTCTTCATGATGTCTCCGAAACTTCCGATGTGGACTGGTTCCGATGATGTTACCCACCCCCGAATGATTCGACTGGGCGCAGTAAACTCCAAGTGTGCTGTTCCCTACACAACACCATCGGGCGATAAATTAGACGCAAACGGAGCGAAAAAGTCAAGAGGACGGATTCAAGGAGGCTGATGCGTTTACCAATCTTCTTAAAGGCTAACAGATAACAATGCATGACCGGCATAGACATTACGGAGTGATTTTTCCTGATCCAACGCATTCCGCCTCTCGTCGCGTGGGCTTTAGCCCACGCGATCGACGGCTCTCTTTCAGTATGTGTGGGCTAAAGCCTACGCGACGGGGAAAAAGGTGATCGTGCAGTCACCTCCAGCTGGCACACTCGCTCGCCAGCGTGCCCCTCGGTACGATGACATCGGAGTGATCGGCGATGATGCGTTCGCTGACCCGCCCTGCTGGCGTTGCTCGTGGGATCGTCTGAAAACTACAGCCTGAGGAGTCGACCTTGAAACGAACTGGTTGGATTGGATTCTGTCTGACGGTGGCGATGGCCGCTGTCTCGTTCGGTGAAGAGAAGACGACGAAGGGGGAATACCAGTTGATCTTCAATGGGAAGGATTTGGCTGGCTGGCACGGTGAATCGACCATGGACCCCCGTCTGTTGGCCGCCATGCCGGAAGCGGAACGGGCGACCAAGCTGGCCGAGTGGCAGAAGGATGCCGTCGAGCATTGGACCGCCAAAGACGGCGAGCTGATCAACGATGGTCACGGCGTCTACCTGACCACGGATGGCATGTATGGCGATTACGAGTTGCTGATCGAATACAAGACGATCCCGCAGGCCGACAGCGGCATCTATTTGAAGTCGAACCCGCAGGTGCAGATCTGGAACCACAAGGCCGAAAAGCTGTCCGATGGTCAGGACAAGGGCTCCGGCGGGCTGTGGAACAACTCACCTGGCGCTCCCGGAAAAGATCCGTCCGAGATTGCGGATCGCCCGTTCGGTGAATGGAACGAGTTCAAGATTCAGCAGGTCGGAACCCGCACCAGCGTATGGCTGAACGGCAAGCACATCATCGATCACGCGCTCATGGAGAACTACTGGGACCGCAAGGCTCCACTTGTCACCCGTGGTCCAGTTCAGCTGCAAACACATGGCGGCGAGATCCGCTGGCGGAACATCAAGATCCGCGAGATCGGCTCCGTCGAGGCGAACGAGATTCTGCGGTCGCATCACAACGAGGGATTCAAGTCACTTTCGAATGGCAAAGACTTGGCCGGGTGGGCTGGGGCTGTGGACAATTATGAAGTCGTCGACGGAGCCATCCGTTGCAAAGAAGGCCAAGGCGGCACGCTGCATACGAAGGACGAGTACGCCGACTTCGTGGCTCGCGTCGAGTTCAAGCTGCCGCCTTCGGGGAATAACGGCCTCGCCATTCGCTACCCGGGAAGTGGCGATCCGGCATACGCCGGGATGTGCGAGCTGCAAGTTCTCGACACCGAGCACCCAAACTACAAGGGCCTCGACCCTCGCCAAACCCATGGCTCCGCCTACGGCATGCTCGCAGCTGCTCGCGGCTACCACCGCCCCGTCGGCGAGTGGAACTTCCAGGAAGTGACCGTGCAGGGGACCAAGCTGAAGGTCGAACTGAACGGCTCGCTGATCCTGAACGGCGATCTGGCCGAGGTGAAAGAGTTCATGGCGAACTCCCCACACCCTGGCAAGGATCTGAAGTCCGGCTACTTCGGCTTCGCCGGTCACGGCGACGCGGTGGAGTTCCGGAATGTGGAGATCAAGGAACTGAAGTAGGGTAAGTATTCAGTTGTCAGTCATCAGTGGGGCAGACATTCTTGTCTGCCTTGCTGATCAAACTGGCTAAAAGCTGGGATATTATGATTTTCCGTCATCACTGACTCATCGACTTTCGTACATCGGGCCTGACCGGACTGATCGGGCTGGGATCCCCCACTCGGAGTGTGATGATGTTGCGAAGAATCGTCGTGTACATGGCCGCAGCTGGCCTCTTCACATTTTTGGGCGAGGCACAACTATTCGCGGACGAGGGTGCAGTCCCTGCGCCGCTGACCATTGGCTCGCGAGCCCCGGAACTGGATATCGAACATTGGGTCACTGACGGACAGGGCAAGTTCCCGCATGTGAAGAAGTTCGAGCCCGGGAAGGTCTATCTGGTCGAGTTCTGGGCCACTTGGTGCGGGCCGTGTATTGGCAGCATGCCGGACCTGGCCAAACTGCAAGAGCAGTATCGAGACCAAGGTGTGCAAGTCATCAGCATTAGCGATGAAGAATTGGGAGAAGTCATCGAGTTTATGAAGCGGGAAGCTGATGTTCCGCAGGTCGAAGGGGCCAAGGCGGGTCAGACCTATGGCGAACTCACGAGCGGATATTGCCTGACCACCGATCCTGACCGGTCCGTCTACGTCGACTACATGGAGGCCTCCGGGCAACGCGGAATTCCATCGGCATTCCTCGTCGGTAAGACTGGGGAGATTGAATGGATGGGTCATCCACTGAGCTTGGGAGAGAATGATGCCTTTGCAAAAGTCTTGGATGGTTCCTGGGACCGGGCGGCTCACTTGGCTGAGATTCAACTCTGGCGCACTTGGGGACTGTTTTGTACGCAGGCTAAGAAGTTAGTAGAAAAGCAGGAATACAATGCTGCCCGCGAGTTGTATGCCCAGGAGCGAGAAGCACTTCGGGTCCAGTTTTTGAATGAACCAATCCTGTTGGATCAGCTGAAAGAGTTTGAGACAGATTTGGAGGAGGACATTCTTCTCGCGCCAGCATTACGCCACTACAACGCGAAAGACTACGTGGCGTATGCCGATGAACTGGAGAAAGCAATCGTCCAGGCGAACGAGAAGCAGAAGAGCCGTGTCAATTACATGCGGTTCCTCATGATGATGAAGCTTAAACGGTATTCACCTGCGATGGACCTGCTCAGCGAGTTGAGCCAGGCCGAGAAGCCCGAGGTCAACGACCTCAACCACTTCTGCTGGCGAGTGTATGAGGAGACCCAAGTCGACGGCGCGGAAGTCCCCCCCGCTTTGATTTCAGCCGCTCTCGCCGGATCAGAGATCGCGGTCAAACTGGCTCCGCAAAACTGTTATTGTTTGGACACATTGGCCCACTTAAATGCCGTGACTGGAAATATCAAGCGTGCAATCACCTTAGAGACGCAGGCTGTGGAGCTGGAGGCCGATGCAGAGGCCAAAGCGAAACTCGAGCAAGCCTTGAAGGCTTTGCTGGAGAGGGAATCCGGTTTGAAATCGCAGAACTGATTCACTCTGTGGCCCCCTCACCCCCACCCTCTCCCCCACAGCGGAGTCGATGCCAAAAGTCGCATCTATCGTGGGGGCGAGGGAGCCGGAGGGTGTGTGCCACGCAGACGCGGACTCTGGTATTTTCTCCCTCTCCCCCACGATCGGCTCGTGTTTAATATGTGACTTCACTGTGGGGGAGAGGGCCGGGGTGAGGGGGACAAGTCATGACGAACGGTGCAGTACGTCAGACTCCCGATGAGTTCGCCAAGCTCCTGCGGAAATCGATGTCGATCTCAGAACGGCGGCTTTGGTTTGCTCTCCGGAACCGGCGATTGGCGGGATTGAAGTTTCGTCGTCAATTTGTGATTGATCGATTCGTCGTTGACTTCGCGTGTGTGGAACTGAAGCTCGTCGTCGAGGTCGATGGGGCTAGTCACGCGGATCGCGGAGAGTATGACCAGCGACGCGAGAAGGTTATCCACTCCATGGGCTGGAACGCTGTGCGGTGCTCGAATGATGATGTGATTGAGAATCTGGAGGGAGTGCTGATTCTTATCGTCTCAGCTGCGGGGTTGGACGCACAACGATGGTTCGATGGTGGTTATGGGCAGCGTTCGGCGGAATGAGAATCGCCCCCTTACCCCAGCCCTCTCCCCCCACAGAGTGGCTTGTTCGTAAGCGAAGCTGACCGTGGGGGAGAGGGAGCCAGAAGGTGTGAGCTTCGCAGATGCGGACTCTGCTTTTTTCTCCCTCGCCCCCACAATTGGCTACTCTTTCTGATGAAACTTGACCGTGGGGGAGAGGGCCGGGGTGAGGGGGACAAGTCATGGGGAAGGACGCAGAGCGACAACTCACCGTGCCGATCTTCTCGAAGCTTTGATTTGAGCAATGTTTCTTAACAAGGCCCCAAGACGAATGTCCGGGAATGGGATGTTTCATTTGAAATCTTGCACTCGACTTCGTCTGCTCCAGCTGGGGTTGTTTGTCCTCTGCTTGATCGTTGCAGTGTCCATCGTACTGTTTTATCGGAGCTCCCCGTTCGATGATCGGGCATTCTCGGCTCCGGACTGGAGAGCCGATGACTCGCAGCGGACGGCGATGGCGGATTCATTGATTCGTGACCATCTCCGGAAAGGGATGCAGGAGAGAAAAGTTCTCGAACTCCTCGGCCCCAGTTCTTCCGGGCCGCTAGGAACAGCCAATCGATGGGATACGACGTTAGCGGTTGATCATTGTCACGAGTACTCCGTCGGGCATTGGAGTCTCGGCGGTATGGATGATGCCTTCTTGATCATCTTTTTTGACAGTCAAGGAGCTGTGATCGAGGCTCGAGTGGATGGGCATTGATTCCAGAGTGGCGGGTCTCGAATCAACCAGTTCTAATCTGTCGAGGTGCATCTCAATGCTCCCTCGACTTCGACCTCATTTGAATAGGCCATCCATGAACCGTCTCGCGATTCTGACTCTCCTTGCCTGCCTCTCCGCCCCGTTGCTCGCTGAAGACGCTGTCGTCACCCAAGCCGTCATCGACGGCACTGGTCCCGGATGGGTTGATCTGACGGGAGAGGACTTCGATGTCCTGAACACCGACCCCGATACGTTCAAATGGAACGGCACCGAAGTCCACTGCAAGGGGACACCGGTGGGGGTCACTCGGTCCAAAAAGAAGTTCACGAACTTCGAGATGGTCGCCACATGGCGGCACAACCAATCGGGTGGCAACTCGGGGATCTTCCTGTGGGCACCTGATGCCGCTTTCAAAGACCTCAAGCCGAGCGCTTTGCCACCCGGTGGAATCGAAGTCCAGATTCTCGATCATGGATATGCCGAGCAATACGAAAAGGCCAACGGCAAGAAGTCCGACTGGTTCACCACCAACGGCGACGTGTTCCCCGTGGGGACCTCGACAATGGTTCCGTTCGAGCCCAAGGCCCCCGCCCCCAAAGACAGCCAGCGGGCCTTTCCTCGCAAGGATCTGGGCCTTGGAATCGGCCACTGGAACCATTACTACATCCGCGCGATCAACGGCGAGGTCCGCTTGTGGGTCAACGGAGAAGAAGTCTCCGGCGGGAACAACTGCGAGCCGAAGACCGGTTTCCTCTGCCTGGAAAGCGAAGGCGCCCCGATCGACATGAAGGCAATCCGCATTCGCGAACTGCCGTAATGACGGCAGAATAGCTGTAGCAGAATTCGTTAGAATTCTGACGAATCCTGCGACAACAAGTTCACTCTGGGCATCGGGATCAGAACCTCTTAGCATGCGGGCGTGTCACGATCCGGTGGGGTGTTCGCCGGGTTGGTCTTCTCGCTGCTTAGGATACGTGTGTCATGTCGCAGGGTGTCAGTCTTCCGTTGGGGTTTCAGGCTGCGGGTCATGCGTGTGGGATCAAGTCTGATCCGCATAAGCTCGACTTGGCTCTGTTCATATCCGATACGCCCTGCTCTGCTGCGGGGGTGTTTACACAGAACCTAGTCGTCGGGGCACCGGTGAAGGTGTGTCGCAGCCGGTTGCCTCGGAAGACGGCTCGCGGAGTCGTCATCAACTCGGGCAATTCGAATGCCTGTACTGGTGATCGAGGAATCGCCGATGCTGAATGGATGACCGCGACCGTAGCTGCCGAAATCGGCGCAGCTGCCGAAGACGTATTGGTCTGCTCGACGGGCGTGATCGGTCGCTTCCTGCCGAAGGAGAAGATCTCCGCCGGGATTCCGCTGGCTGCCAAGAAGCTGGGGCGGACGCCGGAGCATCTGGAAACGGCGGCCCGGTCGATTATGACGACCGACACCGTGCCAAAGATTGTCACGCGCAAGCTGAGTTCCGGTGGAAAGACGTGGACCGTCACAGGCGTGTGCAAGGGGGCGGCGATGATCGCTCCCAATATGGCCACGATGCTGTCGGTGATCATGACCGATGCCTCGATCTCTGCGGAGGAGACGCACTCACTAGTCAAGCACGCCGTCAATCGCAGCTTCAACTGCATCAGTGTGGATGGGCACACCAGCACCAGCGATACCGTGCTGCTGCTCGCCAATGGGCAGGCGGGGCCGGTTCCCAAGGAGCTGCATTCTCAGCTGCAATCGACGATGGACGATGTGGCAATGGCCTTGGCCCAGCTGATTATTCGCGACGCCGAGGGGGCCGCCCATTTTGTGACAATCGATGTGCATGGACTGCCCACGCGCGAGGCGGCATTCCGTATTGCGAAGACCGTCGCGGATAGCGCGCTGGTCAAGACAGCGATCACGGGCAACGACCCGAATTGGGGACGGATCGTGTCAGCTGCGGGGTACGCGGGAGTGCCGTTTCAAGAGGAGGATTGCTCGCTGACCGTCAATGAGATTCCGCTCTACCGAGAGGGAACTCCCGTGGCTTTCGATGCGAAAGCCGTGTCAAACGCGATGGCCACCGGCGACGTGCGGATCGTGCTGACCTTTACGCTCGGCAAGGAAGCGGTGCGATTCTGGACCAGCGATCTGACCGCCGAATATGTGCGGCTGAATGCGGATTACACGACCTGAGATGCGGCGAGTGAAAGGGGCCTGATCGATTTCGCGTGGAGTGGAATGAGACGGGATCACGGAGTCAGGATTGTCCCATCGGCGATGCTCTGTCCCAGAAAGACGGCCTTGGCCAGCTGTTCAGCATCCAGGGCCAGCAGCGGGCTGATCTCAATGCGAGCCTGATCCGCCACGATGGCCCCCGCATCTCGCAGCCACTCGCGATTCATTCGACAGATTGCATTCCGAGACGTCTCGGGAGAATCGGCCCCGGTCTTGTTCTTCACGGGATTGAACTCTGTGGCACGGTCCGCCTCCACGACCAGAGCGGTGGCTGCTAGTGGCAGGCTGTCAAAGATGAACTGCTCGAACTTGAAGGCATTCTTGTCCGAGGGATCGGGTTGAACTCGGTTCCCTTTCGAGTCCAGACACGGCACCGGTTTATGAGCGACATGATACGGCAGGTCGCGTCCCTGATCGACCAGATCCTGCAAGAATCCTCTCCGAATGACATGCATGGCTGTGTTTCCCGCGCGGAACCGCAGCGTGCCATCGGGCTCGACCTCGCGCGTGCGTTCGACCGGCATGTCGCTGTACTCGATGATCTGCGTTTGCCCCTCGACATTCACGAGTACCCCCATCCGCTCTTCGGCGGAGACTTTGGACACGACCTTCGTACTCATGTCCGAACCATGCAACTCATGTAGTCCCAGAAAGGCCGGGTCGCAGACGATGGCTGTGGGATTGTCGACCTGATGGTAGTACAGCGATTCCAGTCCCCGATCCCGCATGAGATCGAGCAGCCCCGCCGCGCGAAGTGCTTTGACGAGCCCCCCATGCCCATCGGGGCTGAGGGCCACTTCATGCTTCTCAGCGAGGTGAATCTTCCCCGTCTGATCGCAGACCGCGGGGAGTTTCCCCTGGCGGAAGAAGTACACATCGCGCGACTTCAAGCCGAAGAAATGGTTCTCTTCGAAGAATGCGACAGTATCGTCGTGCGTTGCATCACTGGTCATCACGAAGTACGGGATCACTGCTCCGGCTTGCCGACCGCGTGCTAGCAACTGCTCACAGAAAACCTGGAACAACGACCGGTGCGAGACGGGGCCAATCGGGTACATTCCCTTCGGCTTGTCGAATCCCAAGCGAGTCCCCTGCCCTCCCGCGACCAGAATCGCCCCGACACTCCCGTCGCGCAGCTGCGATTCGCCGTTGGCTTTTGCCTGTCGCCAATGATCTCGCTCTGCGGTAGTCTGGGGCTGGGTGACGAGTTGAGTCGGCGGGGTCGCTCGGGCAGCGAGATTGTGACTCGACGAATTCCCCGCACTCTTCTGCTCCTCGAACAGGCGTGCGATCAGCTGGTAGTCAATCGAATCCAGCTGGGCCAGCAGAGAGCTTCGCTGGGAATCGCCTAACTCATCCCACCATTGGAGCAGATGCGACTGCCCGTATTGGGACAAGCGGGCTTGAAGTTCGATCAAGTTCGACATGAGTCTGGCTCGGCAGCAGCCTGTGAGGGAGGTGAAGGTGAGATTCTAATCACGTCGTCCAGTGGTGGACACTGCGATCAGCCCCGCATGTGCATGGACAGATTCAATATCCATGATCCCTTGACCATACAATCTGGCCGCACAGCCCACAGCGCGAGCATGCAGCTCGGCTACGGGGACAGGATGATATGCAAGCTGGAGGCATCGGATCGGCTGTCGCATCACCCGCCGGCAGCTACAATGAATGCACATCAGGCAGCACTGTCTGCCACCGCATACGACTGAGGTGCAGAGCAACCGATGAACCCACTCGACGCACACCGTTTACAGATCACTCGACGTGAATTATTTGGGCGTTCGGCAAGTGGGCTTGGTATAGGGGCACTGGCCGGACTCCTGGGGCGCGACGGGTTCGCAGCTCCCATGAGCGCATCTCTTTCCCCGACTCCACATTTTGGCGGTTTGCCGGAGTTGCCGCACTTGGCCGCTCAGGCCAAGCACGTGATCTACCTGTTCCAGAATGGCGCCCCGACGCATTGTGATCTGTTCGACTACAAGCCCAAGCTGCAACAACTGCATGGCCAGCCGATGCCGGAGGAATTCTTCAAGGGGAAACGTTTCAGCACGATGACCGGTGATCCGACGGGCAAGTTGGTCCTGGCTCCGGTCGAGCCGTTCGCTCAGCATGGAGAGTCGGGGGCGTGGGTCAGCAACCTTCTCCCGCATATTTCGACAGTGGTTGATGATCTGTGCTTCGTGAAAAGCATGCATACTGAATCGGTGAATCATGCTCCGGGGATCACCTTCATGCTGACCGGCGGCGAACAGCCGGGGCGCCCTTCTCTCGGGGCGTGGCTGACATATGGATTGGGGAGCGAGACCGAAGAGCTGCCCGCGTTTGTGGTCATGACTTCGATCTCCAAGGGGACCAGCTGTGGTCAGATCTTTTATGACTTCTACTGGGGTTCGGGATTCCTGCCGTCGATGTACCAGGGAGTGAAGTTTCGGGGGAGCGGCGATCCGGTGCTGTACCTCAAGGACCCCGAGGGGCTGACGCGGACGATGCGGCGCGGGCTGCTGGATGAAATTGCGAAGCTCAACGAGATGAAGCTGAAGGAGTTCGGCGACCCGGAGATCGCGACGCGGATTGCTCAGTACGAAATGGCCTTCAAGATGCAGGCGAGCGTGCCGGAACTGACTGATTTGAGCGGCGAGACAAAAGAGACACTAGAGATGTACGGGCCGCAGGTGCAGGAGCGCGGGACGTTTGCCCACAATTGCCTGATGGCCCGACGCCTGATCGAGCGTGGAGTCCGCTGTGTGCAAGTGATGCATGCCGGGTGGGATCAACATAACTCGATCACGACCGAACTTTACAACCAGTGTCGCGACACTGATCAGCCCTCAGCTGCGCTGATTCAGGACCTCAAGCGTCTCGGCCTGCTGGATGACACGCTGGTGATCTGGGGCGGCGAATTCGGGCGGACCCCCTTCATCCAGGGAAACATCGCCGACCGCCCTCGTTGGGGCCGCGACCACCACCCGTATGCGTTCACCACATGGATGGCCGGCGGCGGAGTGAAGCCCGGCATCACTTACGGCGAGAGCGATGAATTCGGTATGAACGCAGTGAAAGACACCGTCCACGTCCACGACCTGCAAGCCACGATCCTCAACCAGATGGGCATCGACCACGAACGCCTGACGTACAAGTTTCAGGGGAGGAACTTCCGGCTGACCGATGTGCATGGCCGGGTGGTGGAGGAGATTCTGGGGTGAGGTCACTAACCACCCGTGGTCTGATCTCACTCTCCTGAAATCGGTGCTTGCTTGTTTTACGCAGGGTCTGTTGAGGCTTGTATCGGACGTGTAGCCTTCACGGTTTGATGCAAGTCAATTTGGATCGACCCTCGTCAGGGGGATTTGTGATCAGACGGGCTGTGAGGAGGGCTATTGGACCAAGCGGGTTTCGGGGTGGGCGGAGTACCAACCGAACCAAAACGCGCGATGCGAGGGCAAACGTGGCAGCTGTTCTTTCCCGTCCGGACTGAGGATCGCCGCTTCGGTGACTTGCCACGGTGTTCCAGTTTCGTCAATGACTTGTCGCTTCTCATCGAGACTGACGAATCGCGCTGAGCTGGCTTGGTAGGCTCGATTGGCTCCCGTCGAATCGGTCAGTACTATGATCTCTTGATCCCCGACCCGCTCAAGGTGGATTGGATGATTCAGCAAGAAAGCGACCGAGATCGCCACTGGAGGTTGTCCCGGTTCAGCGATTCGAACCACGAAGACTTCGTCTTTGTTCTTCAAGCGTTTGTCGGTGCCCGGCACGGAAAACATCAGATCATCATTCGAGAAATAGTGCTTGTACGCGACACCTTCGTCGTAGTTGCGGCGATAGTGTGTCTCTAAAGAGAGAACTCGAGTCGCGGGGTGATCCGTCCTCCATTTTTCCCAGGTCGTCGTCACAACAGACAGCGGAGTCAGCTGGGTTCCGGTACCTACGAGAGGGCCGACGACAGGCTCACCATCGAGCGTTGACCACAGCGATTCTGTCTCGTGGTCGTACATCAGCTTGTTCGAGCGATACAGAAACC
>JAYWHX010000041.1:0-64044 GCA_043777375.1 Planctomycetota bacterium
CCTGACCACCGCCCTCGAAGCCCAAAACCACCACACACCAAGCCCCTCACTGCTGCCCGCCAAGTGACCCGTCACACGGTCGGGGTGTGAATGGTTACGTGCCCCACAGTGAACGACTTCACGATGATGATGTTCACGGCAAATGCCTCGCCCTTCTCGAAGACGATAATTCGGCACCAAGTCGAGGCCCAAGTGTTAAGCGAGCAGTCCAGCCGAACGTCCTGAGCTTGTGGCCATTCCAATTTGCGATGCATGCGATTACTTGATACAACAGACAGAATGATCTCATGTAGCCATGAAGTGCTGCATACCATAACAATAGGAATTCAAAGTAGTTGTCTTTCGAAGAGTGTATTGCAAGATCGCTTACGGCATCACCGTTAAATGCTTATCAGGCGATTCACGAATGCGGCCCAGGGAAGCGACCGGAGTTCTGCTTTCGTGAGACTTGACAAGCCTAAAGGTGGCAACCAAGCTATACGGACTCATCACGAGTTGTGATCTCTCCGGCTAGAGGAACATAAGATGACCGCTGAACGAAAAAGCTGTATTAGCTGCGGAAAGACTCATCACCCGCACGCTGGACAGATGCTGCCTCAGGCGGAATTGGGGCGAGATTTGTTTGCTGATGATGATGAAGATTACCTCCCGACACTAGGCCGGTTCTTCACGACAGCCAATGATGCCTACTACACATGAGGACGCTACACCTTGAGAGAATCACCCATGAAAAGACCCCCATCAAAACGAGAGCGATAGCGAGATTATGAACCTTGCAACAGATTGCTGTGACAGTTTGAAGGCACTTCCTCCACCGAGTGCCGCTACGAGAGCCAATGCTTTCGCCATCATCTTCTGTGGCCATTTTGATTCGGCGGACATGTCATTCTACAATGACACCGTACATGTTTACAAGACCCTCTCAGGTTACATTGGTGTGCCCGTTGAGAACATTAACGTTTTACATTCAACAGGATTTCCAGCGTCAGCTGTTCACACGCCAACATTCAAGTTGAAAGCAGCAACAAAAGCAAATCTGAAAGAAGCCCTAAGCAGTCCTCGACTGCTGAGCACATGCCAAGAACTCTGGCTATTCCTGTCTGGCCATTCAGGAATTGAAGGAGCTATCAAGTGTGTTGTAAACACCAAGGCAAAGAAAAATGAACTGAAACTTCTTCAGTTCCAGACTTGCATACACAATGACGACGATCTGTCGACGAAAACACTCAATCTTAGAGGGCTCTCCCCATATCAACTGACACCCTCTAATCTGAAGAGCTACATTCCAACCGTAGATCGTATTCATTTGTCAATCCACTCCTGTCAATCTGGGAGGTTTGAAACAGTGTATGACGATATATCGGCAACATCGTTTGTGTCCGCAACGGGTTTGACGGAAACACGGGATGAATGTGTTAACAAACAGAATTGGATGACTTCATTGCTTTGGTCACAGACGCTCGCCGAACGCTTAGCAAGTAATGACTCGGATTACGACAGTCTTTTGAAGGCTCACGCGAAACTTGTGAGCTGTGATCGTGGAAAGTCTCCCCAATTCAAGTTCCGGCAATCTTAGTGACTCGGCCATCCGAGAATGCCACTCTTCCTCACGGTCGAACAGAGGCTACATCATGAATCGAAAACTGATTGGTTGGGTGATGCTTGCAATCACTTTGGTCGCAACGCCCCAGAGTTTCGGGGGGGGCTCCATTTGCCCACTCGCGTATGTCGGAAACTTTGGCGGGCGCGTGTATTACTACTGCAAGACTGGGTACGCAGGAAATGCCTGCGCTGGTGACTATGCCAGCGGATCTGATGTTATTCCGCATCAGACGTCCTGCTCGGGTAATATGTGCAACGATGCCATCGGAGGAGGAGGAGAAGCAGACACATCCGATTTCCATTATCGTACAGTCAACTTTACTGGAATCGACTTGAATGCACCAATGATCGAATCTGGTGTTGTCATCCATACCGATTTCGTATGCAAAGTTGCAATTGAGAATGATGAGCGATTAGTTCGAGTGTTTGTGGTCACTCGTAACGGAGTCTTGTCTGGACCCATTTTTGGAACCACGACATCTTACCTTGTGCCCATGACTATCTCGCAGCAAGTCGACCCAAGAGTGAATCCTCAACCGAGACCCGTGAGTGAAGAAGTCTTCTCTGCGACGAAGGCTTCCTATGACCCCAACGTGTGGATTATCCAAATTCCAATTACAGCAGTCTATGAAAACTGGAACCCCGGCTCAGCGTCAATCTACAAAAAGTGGTTCACGAATGATGAGCCAGGTAAGATGTATAGCGTGAGTTCCGTCATGGTGAATTAGTTCGGAGAGTGAGGAATCTTGGAGCAACGGAACGGACGAGGCGGAAGCCAATTCTTTGATGAGGCACTGTGACCATCTGTCCGAAACGAAGTTGAGGTCCGTCGAGTGCCTCCGTTGCATCCAACATTTCCGAAAAGACTCCCGATGGCGGTGCACCTCGAACTGCCCTGAATAGATTTGGTGCGAATGGAGAGGGATAATTTGGTTCGGTCGGAAGTGAGATATTCCATGATTGAGTCCATTCCGCTACCCCAGAATAGAGGCCTCGGATTCCTGGAGGCGTGGTTGTCACGTCATTTGGCAGTGCTGAGATTGGCCATGCATCGAGCTGCCTAACCACGTCTCCCCAAGGATATTTGCTCCGGCCTCCATTTGTAGCCGCATGTAAATACTCGGTCTCGGTCATCAATCTCATCCCGGCGATTTCCGCGAGAGTGGTTGCCAAGTTGTAGTCGATGAGGTTAACCGGAGAGCTGACATCCTGTGAACCAGGATTGATCAGCGAGAGTAGACTCTCGCAATCCTCTAAATCACTGTACCATTCGTCCAGAACCTCGCGAGGTAACTTACATCTTTCCTGTATGAATAAAATTGCGTCCTGTTTAGTTGTTTCTCTGGCTTGAATCCAAAATGGTGCCACATGAACCTCTGCGGATTTCATTCTCGGTTGAACTTTCGGATTAATGCCACCCGTTGATTTTTGGCTTGCTGCTGGAAGCAATTTTATGGAACCTCCTGGGCACTTGATCATCTCTATGGCTAAGTCGGGCGAATTTGGTATAATGATGGTTGGGAGAGTCAGACTATTTCCCGATGACCATTTCCACTGAAAATGCATAAAGTTCGATGATAGCTCGGTTTCTTCAAAAACGGGCACTCGTCGGAGAACCTCATGGAATCCGTGCCCGGTGACTTCCACCTCAATGAGATAGTCCCCCGGACTCAGTGGCATGGTGGTTGGAGAGAGCGACTTTGACTCGATCTTCTTTTCCGGCATCGGCTCACCAGTAGTCGGATCAAGCGGCACGCACACCACCCTCGCCCCCTCCGGGTACGTCTTAATCAACACATTATGAATCGCCGGTTGGTCCTGCTTCCATTTCTGGTAGCTGTGGGTGCCGACGACTCCCAACAGCATCACGAGGGCCAGACATGAGGCGGCGAGCCAAGCGAGTTTGCGATTGCGTTTGGCCCAGCGGCCTAGGCGGGTAGTCAGTGGGGTCGGGCGGGCGTGGATCGACTCTCCGGCGAGGTAGCGGCGGAGTTCGTCGGCGACTTCCTGGGCGGTTTGGTAGCGCTGGGCGGGGTCTTTCTCCAGGCATTTAATGCAGATCGTCTGCATATCGACGGGTACATTCGGATTGACTCGCCGCAGCGGACTCGGATCCTGGGTCAGGATCTGATGAATCAGCATCTGGGATCCCCCCTTGAAGGGACGCTGCCCAGTCAACAGCTCAAACAGCATGATCCCCAGCGAGTAGACGTCGCTGCGGGCGTCGGCGTTGTGCCCATCGCCGCGGGCCTGTTCCGGCGGCATGTAGGCCGGGGTGCCGAAGATGCGACCCTCAATGGTCATTGTGATCTCGCCCGCCTGCCGTTTCGCGAGGCCAAAGTCGGTCAGGAAAATCTGATTCTTGTTGTCGACCATGACGTTGGCCGGCTTTAGGTCGCGGTGAATGACCCCTTTCGAGTGTGCATGCTCCAGCGCCTCGGCCAGTGTCAGGCACAGCTGGGCGGTCTCTTGAAAAGACGGCTTCCACCCCATCGCCAGGCGATCGGCGAGGTTCACGCCTTGAATCAGGTCGCTGACGATGTAGAGACTTCGGCCGTCTTCGCCGACCTCAAGGACACCGACAATATTCGGGTGGTGCAATTGGGCTGCCGCGCGGGCTTCACGCAGAAATCGTTCGATGTCGGTATCGTCCAGCGCCTCTTTTCGAGGGAGCTTGATGGCGACCTGGCGATCGAGTTTGGGGTCACGGGCACTCCAGACTTCCCCGAATTGCCCCTGGCCGAGACGGTTCAGCAACTCGAAACGTCCGACAGTCACGCTGGAAGCTGTGCGGAACGTGGCAGTTTCGGTGTCCCAGGTCTTCCACTCACTGCCGCAGGAGGGGCATGTGACCGGGGTTTCCAGTTCGTGATCGTTGACGACTTCAATGAATTGATGGCAGTGTGGACAATTTAAGTGCATCATCGGCCCCTTGAGACTGGTCACTGTCTGCTGTCAGCTTAACGAATTGGCGACAGCGTCGCCTATCCATTCTCTCCAGAAGCGAAATGATTTTAGTGCCATCGAGCGGCGTGCAAAAACAAGAGCCAGTTGCTGGTCGAAACGGCTCTGTTGCCTGAGAATTTGGCAGTCGGCCCCTGGCTGGGGCGCCGGGTGAGACGATTTGCCCTAAAAAAGACGGACGGGCTCCGTTGATGTGACACGTTGTCCTCGACGGATCAAATCACCTCTGTAGAATCTGGGGCGTCAGAGACTTGAAGTGAGAGCCAGCGCCGCACCGCAGTTGGCCTCGGGCGGAATGCCACATCCGAAAGCTGTTCGATGAACCTGGAGAAGTCCCTCGGTTTCCGTGACCATGCCAATTGTCTGGATGCCGAGGCGTGGAAGAGCCTGAGACGGTACGCCAACCTGCTGCTCGCCAGTCAGGGATTGCCCACAGCCCCGCTGAATGACCCCGAAGCAGAGCGGCTATTCGAAGTGGCTGGGTCGCTGGTCGAACGCACCGCTGAAAAGAGTCGGCAGCTGGGCCAGTATCGCAGCCCGGTGGATCAGCGGATCGAGGCGTATTTGCGTGAGCACTTTGCCGAGCTGCCAGAGGGGGCGCAGGCCCGTCTGCCGATCCACTCGTTGGAACTTGATCGGTATGGAGTGGGCCGCGTGTTGTCAGTCCCGGCAGATGGCAGCAAGTACGAGAGCGAACTTTTGACCTCCTACCGAGTACGGAATGGGGTGCTGCACAACCCCCGCTCGGATCGTCGAACCACGCAGGGGACGTTCCATGTTTGCAAGGGAGGTTTGTCGATACCGGGGGACAAGCTGGCTGTTCCTCGACAGACCTATCTGGCACTCCTCAAAGCCGCTGTCAGTCCGCCGGACGAACTGTTGAAGCTCCCATTCACGGACAAGCAAGCGGAACAGACGAAGACATGGGTGTCGTTGTTGCTTCGCCCGATCGTCTCGCCCGCAGTGTCTGGCTACAGCCCCGAGCGGACGATGGAGGTGCGGTTCTTCGCTCCCGGCAGCCTGGTGAGTAACCTTGACTTTGTGGAGTCGATCTTCGGGAATGCGGGCGACCCGAGTCTGGCACACAACGATGCGGGACTCGATGTCGAGCATTGGACCGGCCACACCGGCTGCGTGATCCTGGCTCCGCATTTGGTCCTGCTGAGCAAGAAGTCGCTGGGGCTGCCGCACCGCAGTCTGGCGAGGCCCACCGAGCTTCGAGACGGGATGTTCTGGGACAGCGAGGACGAACTCTACAACGGCGGCAACGCCTTCAAGGTGACGTGCCGTACCGAGGAAGGGGTGATCGTCACGATCATCGCCGACAACTACTACGGGTACTGCAAAAAAGAGGTCAAGACGCAGATCAGCTATGCCGCGAATCTGTTAGGGAACGTGGAAGAGGAGCATGCGGGCGGGGCACTGGTCTTCGCGAGCTTCAGCCTGGGCGAGCAGTTCCAGTTCAACAGCAAACGGTACAACGGACGAACCCTCGCGGATGTGTTTCGCGATTACCCCGACACCATCGAAGTCCACGAGCATGGGTACGGGATCGACCGCCAATTCCCCGAGGTGATCTACATCTCGGAAGAAGCCAAGGCTGACTTGCGACTCCAGACGATCACGTGGCCGCAAAACGGTGCGATGCGATCGATCCCACTCCTGCCGGGGCAAACGTACCTCGCCCCCAGCGGGTACAAGCTGCGGATGGAGAAGCACCCGCAGGCTCCGTCGTGGCGGCTGATCGGCACGGCGGGCGAAGGAGTCTTCATTCATAAGCCGTGTACGGTCTCGGGCGGTGGGAAGAGCGAGATTAGCAAGCAAATCGGCGACTACATGCAGTACGGGCCGATCTATGCGATGAACTTTGAGAGCGATTCGCGGTTGGTCGATGGTGTCTTTCACAAGGACTACGGCACCCGCTGGAAGTCGGCCCAAACCCGGCAGGCCAAATACAAGGATCGCCCGAGTCGACCACTGCTCTCCTCCGAACGCTCACTCGGCAGCGTCATTAAGTTGCTGACTCCTTCGGAAGAGTACACAGAGGACTACAACTTCTGGCTCTCCAAAATCCCCAATCACCTGCACGCGCTGGTCTTCGCCATCAAGCGGTTCTACCAGCCCGACTGGGGCGAGGACTGGCGCAAGCACTTCCGCGTCGATGTCGTCAATGGGATGCCGGGGCACGAGCTGAAGCTGCACGACCGACGCATTGTCGGTTCGTACCTGCGGGTTGGACTATTTGGGGAGCACGGTTGGCGAACGTTCAAGCTGCGGCAGGACTTTGCAGCTGCGGCCAAGGTGCAGACGGAAGATGACATCACCGCGTCGATTGTTGTTCCGGGAGTGCGGCTGACGGGATTGAACGACAAGTACCATGCACCGAGCTTCAAGTTCATTGCCAACTGCGAGTCGCGTCTGTTCCAGCGACCGGATGATGCGGTCCATCGGGGATTGGACAAGCAGGCGGAAGCCGACCTCGCCCGTTGCGATGTGAACTTCGTTTCGAACTACGAACCGATGTCGCGGTCGACCGTTCAGGAGATGCTCTCGAAGGTCGTCGACTTTGACGCCTTCACCCCACCGATGCAGGAGTTATTGCAGTCGATGGGACACGGAGCTTCGCTGGGTGAAGGGGAGTACATCGTCTGCTCGGACAATCCTCGCCGCATCAATGGCGTGCCCTCGAAGAACCCGCGCTATCTGCAAGATCGACCCGATCTGGTCCGGCCGCTCGATAAGTATATTGCCGAGATGGGCGTGCGGCTCTATCGCAAGATTCCCGCCAACAAACCGGTCCCACTTCCCGTCAACGCGGTCATCAGCGGTCGTCGCAATAACCCGCCGGACCCCGCCAAGAACATCCGCAGCCTCGCCGTGTATGGTCCGATCCATTACCAGGAGCTGCCCGAGCTGTTCATGGACTACATCTGTTCGCTGACGGGGAAGAGTCCCTCGACGACCGCAGCGGGCAGCGAAGGGGCGCTCACCAAGGCTCCGTTCAACTCGCTGCGGACGACGGCCGATCTCAACTCGGCACTGGTGTCGATGATCCTGACCAACCTGTCGGGATTCTCCTCCGCAGCTGGGCATGTCGGGCCGAATTCGCGGTTTGATCATGACATCAGTTTGCTGGTGCCCGAGGTCTGGTGCCGGATGTCGGAGGACGAGCGCGAGCCGCAATACCTGATCGATCACAAGTACATCGAGAAGGTCGCCGACACCGAGATTGGGAACGAGAAAATCCCCTCGCGGCGACTGGGCTACCGGATCACCGAACGATTCGTGAAGCATTTCTTCGCCCGCATCTTCGACAACCCGGACAAGGTCTTCGACGCCCACATTCTACAACCGGAGAAGCAAGACCCTGTGTCGTTTGCAGACGGCGTCAAGTACATTATGGAAGCCTACCAGCGTGTCGCCCTGCAATACTTCAACGACGGCTCGATCGAAGACGCCTGCCCACCGCTGCGAGCTTTGCTATCGATCATGGCCCACGGGCAGTACGAGGGAATGGACGAAACCGACCCGCAAATCCGGTCGATGTTCACTCTCGAATCACTCCTCCACAGCGAGTGGTATCTCGAGCGTCTGCAACGAAAACAGCTGCGGGATATGGAACTGTGTGCCAAGTTGCTAGCGTCGGTGGAGCAGGCACTGGCTCATCCGGAGAGATTCGAGACCGCGTTCCGTAATAGTTTGGAGACTCGCCGTGAGCTGGCTCAACGGGAATTGGCCCATGTCAGTCGTGCGGAGTACCTGGAGGAACTGGTGGGCACGCTCGGGGCGTAGTGCTGCGAGACGCTCTCTGCGGGTTCGCCGAGATGCAAAATGCATTATCGAAGAAGTTTTCCACAGATTCCACAGATTTCGGGAGGAGACCGATGTGCCTCCTGCCGGGACATTCACGGTCCCGACCTCTTCTGAATCTGCGAAATCTGTGGACCACTCACTGCCTTCTCAGCCTGAGAGTCTTCGCCGCATCTTGGCGGGTGATGGAAATCAAGCTGCGTGATGACTGGGCATTTGGCGGAATGCAAAGTGCGTCTCACACTCGCCATTCGAGCGGTTTCGAGTCTCGTCTTGCCACTCCCCCTGTGCCACACGCTGGCTCGTGGCCACTTCAATCTCCGAGGTCAAAACCGAGAGCCTCATCGGCAAGTCCGCAACCTGCGATGCAGATGCTTCGCAATCAATCCTTCAGATCTATCTGGAGCGTCTCCGTCCCCTCTGCAGGAACCACGGCGATCAGATTCGAGGTTTTCGCTTGAGAGTACTTGCTCGGGATGAGTGACTTCGGCTTACTGGCCTTGGGGGCGGGAGCGTCGTGTGACGACTCATTAAATTCGACCGTGGGAGGTTCAATCGTCTTGCTGACCGTCACATTGTATTTGCCAGGCACGGCCCCCTTCTCGGGAGGAAAAGCCATCATCGAAAATCCGCCGTGACTGTCTGTGACCGCAGAAGCGGCTGTCCCTTCGTTTTCCTCAGGAACAAACACAATCAAGGCGTCGTCCAAAGGCTTTCCACCGTATGTAACAACTCCTTTTGCTGTGGAAGTTTTGGGACGATTGGCCTTCGACTTGTCAGATTCCCCTGAGCAGCCCACGCACAACACAACACAACACAACCACCCGAGCACTGAACGCTGCATCACTTCCAGACTCCCAGAAAAAACGGCGGATTTCGCACAGAAATCCGCCGCATTGGAAAAACTGACTGGCGACCAAATCCCGGTCACTAGAACTCGCCCACCACTTCGCCTGCTCCACGAGTTCCCAGTGCCCCCCAGACACCGTAAGGACTCTGACCAGAGAAAGTCGCCGTGGGGGGGGCTGCTCCTTGATTGCCGGAGTCGATATTCTCGCTGATGAAACGAACCGCTCCATCGCCCATCAGGCAATGCACACCGCCCACGTGCAGGCTGCTGGAATTGAACATTCCCTGGAACCAGTGATTTCCAGTCCCTGTCGTGAAACAACTCGCCGAATTCGGAGGTGTGGCTGTTGTGAACGCCGAGAAGTAGGCTGCTCCATCACCCCAGCGATACCCACGCGTCGTGTCGGCTGTATATCCACCTGCGGGGTAGAGGCGTGTCGACTTGTTGAATAACGCCTGGCACGCAGCTGGCGACGTCACTGATAGCGTCCCCGCGACGGCACCGAAACCTCCGGAATTAATGGGTGCAACGGATTCCGCCATCGCAATGGAGTTGCTGGAACCGTCAGTACAATCACGAAAGCCGTAGCAAACGAGGGCACCGAACATTCCTCGTGTTGGAACAACGATGGGGGTTGTCGAAGTGTTGTTGTCACCATTCCCTGCAACGCCGTCTCCCGCACAGAAGACATAGTTGCGTTTCCCTCGAAACGCACCCACCGGAGGTGTCGACCCGACATCGCTGGGGCAGGTCATCACAGGGACTGAGTTGAGCCATGGAGCGACAGCAATCCACGGAGCCTGCATTGTGGCACTGGTCCCCAGAGCCTGCACTTGAGACGAAATCGCGTTTTGATCGAAGTACGGAAGCAGTGCGACCACACCACTGACACGGGTCCGGAGGGTCGAACCCGCCGCGTTGACGGGTGTTCCTGGGCCGTTACTGAACGGGCAGAACACGTTGTACACATCATGGTAGTTGTGCAGAGCCAATCCCAGCTGCTTGAGATTGTTCTTGCACTGTGAGCGGCGGGCCGCTTCACGAGCCTGCTGCACAGCGGGCAGAAGCAGTGCGATCAAAACAGCAATGATGGCAATCACCACCAACAATTCGATCAGGGTAAATCCCCGACGCTTGGACACCAATCGAGACATGTTTCGGAACTCCACGAAAGGATAGAAAAACGACGATTGTCGAACGAGTGCTTGTGAAGCTATCGTTAAGTTTGAAAGTCTAAATTGACGCCGAGGAATCGGCGATTCCGAAATATCGTTTTCTTGAGAATTCCGCAAAATAAATGAGAAGTAATGTAGAACCAGAACGAATAAACAATTGCTGATTTATCAGGTGACCGCCGCTTTTATGCGACGCAGCCTTGAAAAATGAAGCTGAACACTGCGGCACATCGCCTGAACGCGCGGTGTCGACGCTTGAACATCGAATGGTCTTTGTCTCGCGACGCGAATGTTCATTTTGCAGCAAATTCGCTCACGCTTCGCATGCACGTTCAGTGGATCTCGGATGATCCCGCGGGGGTGATTGCGGGAGCCACTCCCGGTGTCTCGCTCGGGACAAACGGGTGTTCTTTCTCCCACGCTTCCCAGAACGCTTCCGGGCTGGTCTGGCGCCACATGGCGGCGGCTTTGCCGATGTGGCTGAAGAATGTGTAGTTGTCGAGGATGGTCTGCTGAGGCTGATCCTTGGTGGTCTTGATCATCCACTGCATGGCTCGCTGGATGGTTTCTTCCGGCGGATGAAGCTCTTTCGGGGCAATGGAGAGCCACTCCAGGTGATGCCCGGTGGCGATCACAATCGACTTAAACTCATCGACGACCGGCTTCTCCACAGCTGACTTGCCTTCGGGCCAGTTACTCGGCCAGTGGCCGTCCGGGAACTGCGAGTCGGTGATCCGGTCGCGAACCGATTCGAGGTAGCCCCACGCGTTCTTGTACTCGGCATCGGAGAGCACGTCGAACTCTTTATCGAGACGAATCAATGCCATCAGCGAGTACACGCGATGTGTCCCGCTACAGACTCCGAGCTCCTTCTGACCGCGACGCAGACGCTTCGACAACAGGTCGAATGAGTACTGCCGACCATCGCCGCCGACCCACTGCTTCTGCGGAGCGATCCACAGCCCGAAGGCGAGCGCGGTCCATTCGGTCTCGCGCTCATCAAGTCGGAAGTCACGGAGCGCCTGATCGAGAACCGTATGGATCGTCGCGTTCTTCCGCCCTGGCGAGTAGACCGGCGTCTTCAGCGTCACGCCCGCTTCCGTCAAACTGGCCAGCCAGTGGTCATGGTGAATGCTCCCCCCTTCCGTGCGGTCGAAGCGGATCGAGACTCCGGTTGGCAAGTCTTGCAGCAGTGGAGCGATTCGCTTGCCCCACGAGTTGATGAACTTGCCATGATCGGTCAAGAACTCGGTCAGCTCTTGCCCCGAAAGTACAGCTGGGTCTTGGAACGTGGCTCCCACCCCCCACGTCCGCAGCGCATGCTCGACGTGGTTCGGCTTCAGCGATTGACGCGGGAAGCGCGGCTGAACTTGTTTTAGCACAGCTGCGAGGTCTTCGTCGCTCATCAGGTCAGGCCGATCGTAGAGCGGCTCGATGACGAGTGGCTTCTCGCGCGGGACGACAACGTGGGGATACGGATCGCTTTGCCAGAGTTCTTTCTCCACGAGCGCCTTGGCTTCGGGTCGGCTAACAGCCCACGCGACGGCAAAGGCTCCGAAGGAGACGAACTGCACCAGCAGGATCATGGCGAGTGAAGGGCGATGGGCTGGCATGGGATGGTCTCTAACGGATTGAACGACTGATCTGAAGAGTGAAACAAGTGATGACGACGTGTGATAGGCTTTACAACGGTTTGATCCGCCGGAAGACTGCACCGACGCCATCCTCATAGCTCAGTTCCCACGCATCCTTCTTGAGCTTCAGCGCCTTGATCAGCGATCCACGCTGAGCGAGATCCACAACCACCGTGTTGATGCTGTACTGGTCGAGCTTCTGCTCCCAGCCACCGGACGCCGAGCTGATCAACAGATAGTCCTGCCACACTTCACGCGGGACCAGATGGGCATGCGAGTTCACGAAGACCTGCTTCCCCTCTCGCATCTCTTTCGGCCCCGCCCACGTCAGGTAGTCGCCCCATTCATAGGTATTGAACACCTGTCCGACTGGTGCCAGCTCATTCAGATGAGCGGTCGTACCGAGTGGAGTCAGCGGAGAAACCGCTTTTTGGTAGCGTCTGGCGGCGATCTTGGCGTCTTTCGGTTGACCATGCAGCAGCGTGACGCCGAACGGTGTGAACGCGAAGTAAATCCAAGTCAGTCCGCAGGCGACGACTGTATTCAACCCCGAGCTGCGACGCTCTTCGACCGGGCGACCGAAGTTCTGCCAGCGGATGGCTGCCAGATGCATGCCGACATAGTACGCCGCCAGCGGAGCCCAGAAGTTAATCAGCCGCGATGTCCAGAGCGTGGCCAGACCAAATCCAATCAGCGACAGTACCTCGCCGCATTGCACACGCCTGGGACTCATCCGGTACAGCAAGAACAGACCGATCGTGATCGCAGCTGCGGCTTGCCCTTGGGACATTCGTAGTGAGAGCGGCAACCACTCGAAGAGGTCTTCGAGGTTCGGATTGCTCGCGACAGCGAAGACCTCTCCATAGATCCCGATGCCGTACGGATTCAGCAGGACCGCAGCTGCGGCGATTTGCGTCAGCAGCGCGAGCCTACGAAACTCGCTATCTCGCAACGACGCAGCCACTCGACCGGTTCGCCAAATGACATCGAACAGTCGTCCAATCGCCATCAGCCCGAGCAGCCCAAGTCCCATCAGGAACGACCCGTGCAGATTTGCCCACAGGGCAAACGTCACGGGAATCACCCACCAATGCCAACGCCGCCCAACCGATGCCGTGGCGACCACAATGACGAGTGCGAAACACGCCAGCCCTGCCAGTTGAGGCCGCACAACCAACAGCTGCTGATAGGCTCCCCAGCCGAATGTCAGGAAGGCAGCCAGCGACGCCACCAGACTGCCCGTCCGCTTGTAGACCACACCGACGACAAGAGCGAATGCCAGCGAGATCAGCCCGGCATACATGAACTGCGCCCCGGCGACTCCGGTGTGCGTGACGAGTTGAAAGCCGATCAGCTGACTGAGCCACGCGGTATCGACAAACGGAACGCCTTGAGCCAGCGGCATCAACGGCTCGACGCGCGGGACCGCCTTCGCGGCCCAGATCCAGCGGCCATAACTCAGATGCCCCCACAGATCGCTATGCCACAGTGGCTGATAGCTGCTGATGGTGAAGAGCAGCCCCAGCAGTGCGACCAAGACCACTGCTCGGCGGGTCAGCTGGTACTGCGGGGGAATGCGGTCCTGCAATACCGACAGATCTGGGTCACGATGTTCAAAGAACGGCTCGGACACGACGGCCTCGCTGGGAGGAGGAATGAGTGTGCTCATGAACAACCAACCCGAGACGAGAGCGTAGCGCGACCCCGCGATGTTGCGTTTTGGCAGCACTCCCCCTTGAGCATAGGGTCAACATGGACCCTGTTGCGGAATGGGAGCCGTTCACGTCGCGATGAAGTCCGAGCGGACTCCGATTGTATGCCGTATGCCGATTTTAAGGACGTTGGAGTTCAGGCTTCAGCCTGTTTGGGGGCCGACAAGGCCGCCTGAAGACTGGACCCCGACGCATCGTTCGAGGTCGATGTGTGACGCCATTCGCTTGCGACTCGCCTTCGACTGGCGATACAATCTTTCGCTTATTGTCGGCCTTGGGTCGCTGGCGCTCATCCGCGCGGCTCGAAGCGCGGCTCAAGTTGCACAAGTCTTGACTGCGAAGGACGTTCGCACGATTGAGGCTGTCCTTCCTCCAGGAGATTTCCAGTGACAGTGAAAGTGGCCATCAACGGCTTTGGACGTATCGGTCGGCTCGTGTTTCGCGCGATGGTTGAGCAGGGAATCATCGGCAAGGATGTCCAGGTTGTCGCTGTCGGCGATATTGTTCCCGCAGACAACCTCGCTTACCTCGTGAAGTACGACTCGGCTCAGGGTCGCTTCAGCGGTGAAGTCTCCTCGAAGAAGTCGAGCCCGGACAAAGCAGAAGACGACGTCCTGGTCGTCAACGGCCACGACATTCATGTCGTCAGTGCCAAGACCCCCGCTGAACTCCCCTGGAAGGCCATGGGCGTCGATGTGGTCATCGAGTCGACCGGACTGTTCACCGAAGCGGAAAAGGCCAAAGGCCACATCACCGCTGGTGCCAAGAAGGTCATCATCTCCGCACCCGCCAAGGGCGAAGACATCACCATCGTCATGGGCGTGAACTGCGGCAAGTACGACCCAGCTAACCATCACATCGTCTCCAATGCCAGTTGCACCACGAACTGCCTGGCTCCGATCGTTGATGTGCTGCTGAAGGAATTCGGCATCGCTGAAGGTCTGATGACCACCATCCACGCTTACACCGCGACCCAGAAGACTGTCGACGGCCCGAGCAAGAAGGACTGGAAGGGTGGCCGCACAGCTGCTCAAAACATCATCCCCAGTGCCACGGGAGCTGCGAAGGCTGTGGCCCTCGTTTGCCCTGAAGTGAAGGGCAAGCTGACCGGCATGGCCTTCCGCGTGCCAGTCCAAACCGTGTCGGTCGTCGACTTGACCGTCAAGACCGTCAAGGCCACCAGCTACGCCGAAATCGCAGCTGCGATGAAGAAGGCCAGCGAGACCTACCTGAAGGGTGTGCTGCAAGTGACCAGCGACGAAGTCGTCAGTACCGACTTCATCCACTGCCCCGCCTCGTCGATCTTCGACATCGGCAGCGGCATCGAGCTGAACAGCAACTTCTTCAAGCTGGTCAGCTGGTACGACAACGAGTGGGGCTACAGCAACCGCGTGTGCGACCTGCTGAAGCTGATGATCAAGAAGGGGTTGTAAGCCCTCAGTGAGCGGCAGACGTGAGTCTGCCGAGTCTGCAACGTAACGAACACCCTGCGGGAATCGCTTCCCGCAGGGTGTTTTTCGTTTGCAGTTCCAGAATCGTCCAGCGTAACACCGGCAGCTAAAGACACTCCATCGCTCCACCGGGAGATCAAACAATGCCAGCCTATCTCCGAAAGTCCTTGCGATTCTCGCTGTTGTTATTCGCCCTCTGTTTCATCGGCTGCCAGCAGAAGCCTTGGACGGAATCACGACAGATCACAGCTGAGCAACGGAAGGAGCGGGACACGATCCTGACGCCGATCACTCAGGGGGTGGTGCCGGGGAAACGTGGTCATTGGGATGTGTCTCATGCTCCCGCCTTGGAGGGAAAACCTGCGGCAAACTATCAGCGTCTTCTGGATTTGGCGGACTATGTACGCCACGACCCGTTGAATAAAAAAGAGACGTACTTCTATTACGTGTTCTTTGACACCCCGTCCACAACGAACCCCGATGAAGCTGGCTATCAGGTTTTCATTATTGTTGTTCGGGAGAATCGTATCGAATCCGCCGAACTACCACCGACTATGGATCTGTAGCGGGTCGAGGAATCCGACTGAATTCCATTTCCATTCTTTGCAGAAGTTGGAAAAAGTCAAACTGGCCAGCCGTGCGGGCGACCTCGCCACCTTTCTCTCGACCGGGTGTTCTGCTCAAATTGAGCGTAGTTCCTGTCCACCTGAATCTTGCCTCCTCATCATTCGAGTCTCCATGCGAGCGTCCCTGCTGATCTGTGTGCTGTTCATGGCCTTCTCCGTTCAGGCTGAAGATCCTCAGTCCCCACCTGCGGCTCGTCGTGGAGAGCCCCGGGGGTTTGGCGGACCAATCGTACTCGGTCCCGATGATGTGCCGGCCTGTGCTGAGCCGCCAGCAGGGTTTGATCAGATGCGAGAGAACATTCCGCATGGCCAGAGCGAGATGATCGAGTACGACTCGAAGACGGTGGGAACGCGGCGAAAGATGCTGGTCTACACTCCCCCGGAGTATTCAAAAGACAGAAAATACCCGGTGCTGTATCTGCTCCACGGGATCGGCGGAGATGAAACCGAATGGCAGCGATTCGCACAGCCGGAAGTGCTGCTCGATAATCTGATTGCAGATGGCAAAGCGGCTCCGATGATCATTGTCATGCCGAATGGTCGGGCGCAAAAAAACGACCGAGCCGAGGGGAATGTCTTCGCCTCGGCCCCTGCATTTTCTGTTTTTGAACGAGACCTCCTCGATGATGTCATCCCAACGATCGAAGCCCGCTACAGCGTCTTGACGGAACGCGAACAACGGGCGATTGCTGGACTCTCGATGGGGGGGGGACAATCACTGAATTTTGGTTTCGCTCACCTTGACCGCTTCGCCTGGATCGGCGGTTTCTCATCCGCACCCAACACGAAGAAGCCAGACCAGCTGCTCTCTGATCCGAAAGCTGCCAAAGTCTTGAGGCTGTTGTGGCTTTCGTGTGGCAATGAAGATGGGCTGATCAACATTAGCCAGGGGGTTCACACTTACATGAAGACAAGTGATGTGCCGCACGTCTGGCACGTCACCAAGCATGGGCACGACGCGGCAGAGTGGAAGCAGTCTCTGTACCACTTTGTCCAGAAGATATTTCAGCCATAATCATGACGGCTGAATTCTGACGAACATCGCCGCGCGACTTCCCCGTGATCCTGCACTGGCTCCTCATCATCGAGTCAGTTCTTCAGGTACTTCTCAAACCAGGCCAGATCCCATTTCATCTTCGCCAGGCGGTGGTGGTACTGCAGTAGACCGTGACCGGTGCCGGGGTAGATGACGAGTTCGGTCGGGACTTTCAGGTAGTGGCGCAGTGCGCGGTGCAGAGTGCGACTATGCGTGACGGGGACGCGTTCGTCGTTCTCGCCGACGTGGATCAGAGTGGCTGTGCGGAAGGTGTCTTTGAGTTGATACAAAGGTGAGGTCTTCTGGTACTCGGCGGGCTGCTTCCAGGGCAGCCCCTGCATGTAGTTGATCACGTGGCCGGGTGTATCTTCCTCGCCCCACTGGATTGACATGTCGAATACCCCTGCTCCGCTGCTGGCGGCTTTGAAGCGGTCGGTGCCGGTGATCAGGCAGTTGGTCAGGTAGCCGCCATTGCTCCAGCCCATCACGCCCAGGCGTTCGGGGTCGGCGATGCCGCGTTCGATCAGTGCGTCGACACCCGTCAGGATGTCCTCGACCTCAATCTCGTTCTCGTGCCCGATCAACTCGACGAGAAACTTGTCGCCATAGCCGGTCGAGCCGCGATAGTTCGGACTGAGAACAGCGTACCCCTTGGTCGCCAACAGCGTGTGGCCATAGATCGAGAACTTCATCCCCAGGTGGTCCGCCCCCGTCGGCCCGCCGTGCAGGCTGAGGATCAGCGGCAGCTTCGTCCCCGGCTGGTAGTCGGGTGGCAGTTCGAGAATGCCCTCGACCTCATCGCCGTGGGCTCCCTTCCAAGTGACGCGAGAGAGTTGGGGGAGTTTCCAGGTATCGACCTGCGGATTGACGGTGGTGAGCCGCGTGGCCTGCTTGTCTTGCCCCGAGCTGCTCAGGAACACGTCCCGGCTATAAGTCAGCCCAGTCTGCACGAGGGCCAGACGGTCACCCTGGGCGTCGAAGCTGAATGCATGCGTGAGTGTGTCCGCTGGAGTCAGCACTTGCGCCGTCGGGGTGTCGGTATTGAGTCCACGAGCGCTACAGACCTTGACTGTGGCTCGCACATCCCCGAGGTAGCAGACCTCATCCGACATCCCGCGCCAGCGAATGCCGCCGTCCAGGTACACATCCTTGGGGCGAGGCATCTGACGCACGCTGGGGGTCTCTCCGTTCCATGTGGCAACGAGCAACTCCGAGGGATAGCCATCGAACCCGACCTGAAATGCGAGGTGCCGCCCATCCCCGGACCAGACTGGGTCTAACAGCCATCCGTATGGCGACGGAGCGGCCTTCCGCCAGAGATCGTCCGGCAAGGTGGTGATCTTGGCCGAGGGGACATCGAGGATATCCACCCGCGACCAGCCCTCTCGACTGAGCAGCAGTTCATCGGGAATCGAGACCATCGCGATTCGCTTCTCATCCGAGGAGACATCGAACGAATCGATGTGCCGTTGCTCATCGACGAGTTGAGTCGTCCGCCAAGTCACGAGGTCGAGTCGGGAGAGCGTCGAGACCTTGTGGACACCGTGTCCGAATTTAAGGTCGCTGAACTCCTGGCGAAGGTCTTTCCACTCCTCGATCGAGTACTCTGTTGAGGTCGTGTAATAGACGGCCTGACCGCTGGCCGAGAGCTTGAACGCGACGATGCCGCCTTCCACTCGTGTGGCCGGCTCGAGCCGCGAACTGGCCAGATGCAGCCGCCAGACCTGTGCCTTGCCGTCGTAGGGTGGGAGTTTTTCCGCTTCACGTTTCGGGCTGCTTGAGAAGTACAGGAACTGCCCATCTGGCGACCAGCGCGGGCTGGTGTCGGAGCAGGGATCAAACGTCAGCCTCTGAATCGTCTGCGTCTGGCAATCGACCAGCCACAGATCACTGCTCGCGGGCTCCTTGGGGCCTTGCCAGCGTGATTCGACGTAGGCCGCACGACTGCCGTCGGGCGAAAGGGCGCATTCGCTGATGAACGCTTGCGTGAAGTAGTCTTCGACCGTGATGTCGTGCGTGCGAGCCTGAGCATGAGCCACTGAGAAACTCCACGGAACAATGAGCAGCAGCGCGAGGAACATCCCGCGAAAATTTGGCATTATGACTCTCCCCCGAGGCAGCGAATTCGAGAGGCCATAGAATAAAGGGAAGATAATCGAACGAATAGAGTGCGATGTTTGGAGAGGTGATGTCGTGCGCGGCCAGATTTTATGGCACCTGTGAAAACGCCCCACGTCCAGCCCGCAGCGCCAGCAAGGGCTAGACAGAGGTGACCGCCACGCTCGGGTCTTGGCGGGAAACTCGCCAGCGCGTCGAGCGTTTATCTCGGTGCCATAAAATCTGGCTGGATACGGTGATGTCCCTCCTCCGTGTACAAAGCACCTCGGCGAATCACTCTGCGTGACATCCCACTCGCAGTTTCACATTGGCAGAACAAAAAAACCCCCGAACAGAGGTCGAGGGTTTCTGGTTTCAACTTCAGCGCACAACCTATGTGGTCGGCACCGAGTTGATGGTCTTCAGCACGCGGGAGACGATCTTGTAAGGATCGGCTGCCGAGTTCGGACGGCGATCTTCGAGGTATCCGCGGTAGGCATCGTCTTTGACGAAGCTGTGTGGGATGCGGATCGAAGCGCCGCGGTTGGCGACCCCGTAGTTGAACTTGTCGATCGACTGAGTCTCGTGCAGACCGGTCAGCCGCAGGTGGTTGTCTGGACCGTAAGCTGCGATGTGCTCTTCCTTGTACTTGTCGAAAGCGGCCATGAGCTTCTCGAAGTAGGGCTTGCCGCCCTTGTCCCGCATGAAGGCCGTAGAGAAGTTGCAGTGCATGCCGGAACCGTTCCAGTCGACATCCTTGCCCAGCGGCTTACAGTGGAAGTTGACATCGACGCCATACTTCTCGCACAGGCGGAGGAGCAGGTAGCGACCCATCCACATGTCGTCGCCGATTTTCTTCGATCCCTTGGCGAAGCACTGAAATTCCCACTGACCCTTGGCCACTTCGGCGTTGATGCCTTCGTGGTTGATGCCCGCATCCAGACAGATGTCGAGGTGTTCTTCGACGATCTGGCGAGCAATGTCACCGACGTTGTTGTAGCCGATGCCGGTGTAGTACGTACCCTGTGGGGCGGGGTAGCCGTCCTCAGGGAAGCCGAGCGGGCGACCGTCCTGATACAGGAAGTATTCCTGCTCGAGGCCGATCCACAGGTCTTCGGAATCCCCGACCGTCGCGCGGTAGTTGGTGACGTGCGGCGTGCCGTCTGGCATCAGAACTTCGCACATGACGAGGAAGCCGTTCTTCCGGGTCGTGTCTGGGTAGAGGGCGACCGGCTTCAGCACGCAGTCGGAGCTGCGGCCTTCCGCCTGGCGGGTCGAGCTACCGTCAAATCCCCACAGTTCGAGATCAGCGACCGACTTCGGCGCCTTGTCCACAATCTTGGTCTTGCTGCGGAGATTTGGCTCCGGGGTATAACCGTCCAGCCAGACATACTCCAACTTGTACTTGGTCGACGAACTCATCAATGTCTCCAGAACGAAAATCGCGGGCGAGGCGTCTGCATGCTTTCCGGGAGGCGAGGACAATCCTCGCCCGGTGCCGAAGTCGAGCGCTCCACCGACAGCCGGGTCACGTTTATGATGCTCCGGAGGCGGTCCGTCAACTCATGCCGACAATTTCGAGATGGGCTCGTGCCCAACTCCTGCGCAGACCTGCCTGCAAGACTGGCAGTCCTCCGATCTTCAACCAGAGAAAACTGCGAGAATTGCGTCTTCCGGCAAAATCCACCGCATTCAGAGGAACTTGAGGCAAACGTTGTGCCGAACGCGGGCACTGTGGCCGACAGATCCTTGAGAGAATCGCCACTGCGGAGATCGAATGACTGCCCCCTGAGTGGCGAAGTCATCCAATCCGAGTCTGAGGCGTATTTCCAACCTAAACCGTGCCAGCAGGCTCTGGACGTTTTATTACCGAGACAGCATCCAGCTGCTCAAATCCATTCCGAATCGAGATCGGGACAATCAGGGGTTAGCCGATCCGCTGTGCAGAATTCCTCTTCAGCGAAAGCGACGACGAGTGCGTGTCGGCAATGCACTCGATGGTCCGGAAAATCTGCTCTTCAAGCACTCGCGCGACCTGGAAATCACGGGCAGACCAATCGATTAGAACACTGGCCTGCTGGCACTTCAGAAGAGCGGTTAGTAACAGCAAGAGGCGACCGCAAACGGAAGGTGATGCCTTGGAGCAGAACGGAGCAACGGGCGGGATGGAGATGCTCTCCGCTCCCACGCGTTTCACTAGGGGAGACGAGTCCCGTTGATCAGGAAGCTGCCTGTCGAGACACCGGTGGGAATTGTGAGTGGCACGGTCGTGAAGAGCCCTGAAGGCAGAACCACATTGTTCTGGTTGGCCAGGCTAAAGAGGGAGATGTTCCCGGCGACCGTCTGAAACACAATCCCGCGTTCGTTCGGCAAGAAGTCGTCGTCAAACATGATGATTGTGTTTCCATCCATGTTGACCGTCGAAGGTCCGCTGATCGTTTCGAACAGGACACCCGTGCCGTCCGTGCTGTTGAAAGTGATCTGATTGCGAGAGATGTCGATCGAATTGTTTGTCGATCGGAAGATCAGATCGATTGCAGTCGAGCCAAAATTCAAAGCCGTTCCATCCATGGTGAAACC
The DNA here is from genome assembly GCA_043777375.1 of Planctomycetota bacterium. Taxonomy (GTDB): domain Bacteria; phylum Planctomycetota; class Planctomycetia; order Planctomycetales; family Planctomycetaceae; genus TH-plancto1. The sequence continues at coordinate 21,538 of JAYWHX010000041.1, forward strand.
ATCGACGACACGGTTGTTATTCGCGTCGACTCCAAAGTTGTCAAGAATAGACAAGTTGGTTGATCCCGAGAAATCAAACAACAAGCCCCGGTCGAGGCTTCCGCCCCCGGCGTTGAGCACATTGCCGGAGTAGACGACATTGTTGAGAGCCGAAGAGCGGTTGGAGACCAGGCGAACGCCAATCTGATTGGAGAAGTTCGACATCCGGAAGTTGTTGTTGAAATAAGAGGCGGTGACATTGCCGTTCCAAACGGTGCTGAGAGCGGCGTCCCCAGCTGTTCGATTGGAGCTGAAACCGATGGTTCCACCAGCGAAAGTCCGTCCATTGTTCTCGACGAGCAAATTCAGGTTCGAGTTGTTTGCGGTAGCCACCGTGCGGATGGAGACCATGTCACCCACGCCGACGTTGGCCACATTCGCATCATCCGTGAAGATGTTGTCGCGAAGAATCACGGAGTACCGGGGGATGAGAGGTGTGGCAATCGCATTCCGAATTTGCCCTGCGACGATACTCACCTGATTGGCCCCCTGGTTTCCCGTAAAGATCGATTGCTGTACCAGGATATTTGGGCTGTTCAGAACATCGAGGCCATCGGCCGTTGAGCTGATCACCTGATCTCCAAAGAGAGTGGTGTTCGTGACATCGTTGATGTCGACACCAGTCGTGTTGGTCAAATAGTCCATGAATCGCAAATCAACCGAGCCGACATTGAAGAATCGGGCTCCCGCGATCGTCTGATCAGAAATCGTGCCGCCACTCGCATTCAGCGCGCCATCTCCAGTCACGCGAAAAGTCCCCGGATGAGAAAGCGTGGCTGCTGTGTTACTGACGAAAATTCCAAAGTCAGCAGCGGTACTGCTGACCGCATCAAACACGGTCCCAAACGCCGTGTTATCCAGCATGGTCACAGCCCGTGCCCCCGTGGCATCGAGTACACCGCCGGAGATGAAGATATTCGAGTTATTTCGAATGTCCAAGGCTGTGGTTCCGATGCTCTGAACGCTCAGTCGCGAGAAGCTGACAGCTCCCGTGTTATCCTGGATCGAGACCCCAGGGTCTGCCGGAAGCGTGTTGGATGCGACCACTGTGCCGAACACGATAGCGCCCGTTGAATCTCGAATATCCACTGCCGATCGCCCCGAATCATTTCCATTCGAAATCGTGGTCAGACCGGCAAAGTTCGTGGAACCCGCGTGTTCGAATATTTCGATCCCAAGGCCGAATCGATTGGTGATATTGATTCCGTTGAACTCGACCCGGGAGTTATCGGAACGCAGCCTGATCGATGAGTTGGCAGCTTCGCTGATATTCGTGGTCCCCGTAACCAGGAACTCGGCTGTGGCGGCATTCGGCAAGATATCGCCGATGTTGATCCCCGCTCCATTGCTCGTGTTGATTGAGATGTTCTGGAACGAAACCAAACCCGAAGAGCCTTGGAAGTTGATCCCGTGCTCTCCCGCTCCTCCGGCTGCGGGCACCCCCATCGTGACTGGGCTTTCAAATGTCGCTGTGCCGGATAAATTCAACAGGTTGATGCCCATGGCGTTCCGGCTGTTGATTGTGACGGCTTGCCGTGCATTGAAGCTGCCTGAAACGTCCTGAATTCGAATTCCGTCTCCGACAGGGTTGGTAATCAGAGCCGCTTCAAACAACGAGACACTCCCGGTCCCGTTGACTCCCCGAACTTCGATTGCGTGCCCAATACTGTTGGTCAATGTGAGCTGCCCCAGTGTGGTGGCTCCGGTGGAATTGAGGACGAGAACTCCACTTCCGCCGATGTCAGTCGTGTCACTGCCGAGCATGTTCACGCTCCCCGAGTTGTTCTCGACTCGGACCGCGTATCCAGAGGCATTTGTGATCACGCCAGAGCCAAAGATCACGGACGCCGATCCGCCATTTATGAAGAATGCATCTCCCTCGGTTCCTGTAATATCCACATTCTGCAGGTTGAAGGCCCCGTCGCCGAAGCTATCCAGCTGAACTCCACCGGACCCCGCTCCCGTGGTGCGGTTGATTCGAACATCTCGAATCGTCCCCCTGGCCTTGGTCACGCCGTAAATCGCTGTGCCTTGGGTATCGTTGATGTCGAAGCCCGCAAACACATTGTTGTTCGCGAGCGTCACTGCGCTGCCGACCGTATTTCGGAACAGCGGACGATTCGCTCCACTCGTGGCTCGCGGCAGTTGGAGAGGTTGAGATAGTCCTTGAATCGGAATGGATTGACCGACCCCTTCACCCAGGACGAGTTCGTCATCGTTGAATACCAGTGGCCGATTGTCAAACACGCTATCGGCATGCACAAAGATCAGATCCGCATTCGGGACTGCCGCTTGCGCCTGGTCAATGAATTGGAAGGGGGTCAACACGTCGCCGGTCCCAGCGGGAGCGGGAAAGTTCGGCAGAGCTGCGGTCGGAACTTCCAGATTGCGAACGTGATTCAAGTAGTAGGGGTTCCCCGTGTTCGGATTGATCGCCAACTGTGCAGGATTCGTCACTGAGGCGTCGATCGTCACGACGTTTCGGTTACGACGAACCCACTGGGCGATCCGGTTGAACTGGCTGGAGCCGAAGCGTGGTCGGTTCTCTAGATGATGCCAGTAATTCACATCTGCAGCGACAACTAAATTCGTGTCGAAGAAGGAGTCTTGAGTCAGCTCTGTATAGACATGCAGGACACGATCCAGGAAGTCCGCATCCATGCGCAACTTGTACCCATTGATATTCTTCAAATCGATTCCGGGTGTGAATGCTCGATACCAGCCAGCTGTCGCTTCCAGATTCATGGATTGAGCGATTTCGCCTGGAACGGGAACTGTGACCATCAAATCAAAGAAGTCTGCCCCCGTCGCCAGCGCTGTCTGAGTGTTGAAGGTGATGTTATGACCCACAAACGCCGCCGAACCTGGAATAATCGTTGTGCCCAGTTCCTTCACGTTGTTACCGGTCGCCGTGTAGTAGTTGGACCGGATGTCCATCCACTGCGAGAACATTTCCAACGACACCCCCAGCTGTTCGAACGACTCACTGCGGGAATCATCTTTGTCATACCAGCCAGAGGCTCCCAGGATGAAATCGTTCTGGGGGAAATACTGCCGAATACCCAGACCCGCACTGCCGCCCATGTGACCCTGATTGGTCAGGAACAGACGCCCGTCTCCAAACAGATAGGTGTCTTCCACGAACATGTACGGCGACAAGTCAAAGTATGTAATCGACTGCTTGCGCTCGACCGTTTCGCCCGCGATGTGGCCCACTCGCCCGAGAAGTCCGAAGCCACCGACTCCGGCGTCTTCGGGACTGGGTGGTCCCGAGATGTGGCTCTGCGGAAAGCCGCTGGCCGAGGCACTCGCCTGAGCCGGAGTCGAACCGGGCGACGGCTCAAACACCATTTCCGGTGTCTGCTGAGCCTGGCTAACGGTTGTGCTCAGCACCAGAACCAGCAGGACTGCAGCGCGCAGTGTGTGCCGGGTTGATGTCCGAAGACTGAAATGGGTCACTCGGGAGAGGATCATCCATGCACCTTTGTGGGATGCCGCAAGGAGTGCTGCCTTCGTTCCATCGAAGACACACAGTCGCCATCTTGGCGACCCAACGCATCTTTTTCCGGTAAGAGATTCACTCCGCTGAGTCTCAGCATCGCAAATTTCCAACCCGATTCAGACACGGGGACCGATTGTGTTCAGACCGCACCGCGACCTGAGACAACCAGCAATCTCTTCAGAAGTGCAGACGGGTCCGCACTCCATCCACAGCACAGGCACGCCTGCCCATGGACCTCAGCGACGATAGGTGAAGGATTTTTTGGCGGAAAGAGGGGATTCGACGAATCCGGGTGGCTAATGTCATACTGAAACCGGAGATTTGTTAGATTTCCAGCGTCTGTTGCGGTCCATGATTGGATGGGAATCGGACGTGGCTCAAGAGTGGAGATTTGTGTCGCAAGTATCAATTCGGTAACAGGATGCAACATTCTTACAATCTCGTTCCAGAGTAGTATTCGACCAGAGTCCCTGCGGCCCTTCCACACTCGCTACAGAGCCTCTGACAGTCGCCGAAACATGGGCCGGAAGCGCCCAGCGTTCCGGCAGGTTTAGCCAGTTCGCCGCTCGGTGAGTCGGCAGGATTTGCTGAATCAGTCGATCAGCTGTCGATCGGACCATTCGAGTGATTCTCACTTGTCGTTCCACAGGGGAGTCTTCAATCTACACCTCCTACTGGATCTCCCCACTGACAGAACGCATCATGCAGATACGCCCTCTCGGTCGTACAGGACTGAATCTCCCAGTCCTCTCGTTCGGAGCCTCCTCACTCGGGCAGGAATTCCGGCAGGTCGACCTCTCGGAAGCTTTGAAGAGCGTGCCGACTGCGATTGATTGCGGACTGAACTTCATTGACACCTCCCCGTTTTACGGACGCGGGATGTCGGAAGTCCTGCTCGGCGTTGCCTTGCGAGGCATACCGCGCGAGAGCTACATCCTCGGTTCCAAACTGGGGCGATACAGCGGCAAACACTTCGACTTCTCGGCCCAGCGGGTGGCCGAGAGCGTCGACATCAGCCTGGAACGGCTCGGCGTCGAGTACCTCGACATCATGCTGTGCCACGACCTCGAATTCGTGGAGATGTCGCAGATCGTCGAAGAGACGCTTCCCGCTCTGCGCGAGCAGCAGAAGCTGGGCAAGGTGAAGTTCATCGGCGTCAGCGGATATCCGATGAAGATGTTCCGGTATGTGCTTGACCGGGCTCCGCTCGATGTCGTGCTGTCGTACAACCATTACACGCTCCAGAACACGATGTTTGCTGATCTGATCCCGTACCTGAAGGAGAAGGGCGTCGGCATTATGAACGCCGCTCCGTTCTCGGCTCGACTGCTGACCAACGATCCGCTGCCGCCGTGGCATAAGGCGACGCCGTTCGTGCGAGAAACCGCTAAGAAAGCCTCCGATTACTGCCAACAACAGGGCGTCGACATCGCCCAGCTGGCGCTCCAGTTCTCGGTGGCGAACCCCGAGATCAGCACCTGCGTCACTGGCAGTGCCAACCCCGCACGCATCCGCCAGTGGGCCGAGTGGGTGCAGAAGCCACTCGACCTTCAGCTCCTCGCCGACGTCCAAAAAATCCTTCAGCCGATCCACAACTGGTACTACACCGAAGGCCGCCCCGAAAACAACGACCCACCGTGCGTGTGAGTCGGCGAGTGAGCTTCGCTGCGACGCGAAGGCCTTGCGCAGCGGAGCATTCCTCTCTTCGCTGAGCCTCACATTAAGAGATGTCAAGAATCAGCGGGGCCACATCCCGCGCAATGAACCGGCTCGACGAGATCGACAAGTGCCCGCCCCAGTGGCCGGTCTGAAGCATGCTCCACTGATATCCCACGTTGCGTAAGACTGCCGCATCGGAGTGAGCGGCCTCCGTCACAGTCCGCGGCGTAAATCCCAGATTCCCCGCCGAGACACAGTGCCGCCCGTCAGTTGTCCCCAGGAGCAGCGTCGCGACTCCCAAAAACAAAAAGTCCCCGTGAGAGCAGAAGTTCCAGATCCCTCGCTCGGTCCGCGAGACGGCCACCTTCAAGGAATAGCTCGGTGAGAGCGCTGGAACCAGCATGATCCCGCCGGTGATCTTCCTCTGCGGCTCCAAGGCCTCCAGCGTGTAGGCAATCATCGCCCCGCCGCCGGAATGCCCCACCAGATGCACGGGACGGCCAGGGTACTCGTTCTGGTAAGTGGCGATCTTGCCAGCCAGGAGCGTCGCTTGCTCCGTATGTCTTCGCCGAGACCGCAGGCTCCACAGCTGCCAGAATCGTCCGTAGGTCCAGTCGTAAATCTCGATGGCCTGCGCGATCCCGCCCAGAGCCAGCCCGCGCGCGATGCGGCGGTTGAGATGGCTATACCCCTCAATCCCCGGCAAGACGATGACCAATCCCCGGTCGAGTCGCTCTGCCGTTCGCAGTTCCGCCAACGCAGTTCTCGTGGTCACACCAGTTCATCCTGCTTCTTGGCAAACCAATTCGGAATCATCCGGCGGCACAGCTGGTTCCAGCCCCACGCCAGCGGGAGCAATACCAACGGACCCAGCCACGGGTGAACCATGACCGATATTGGCACTGTGATGACCAAGATGAGAATGATCGCGAAGATCAAACCCAACCCGGAAAAAATTCCCGACCAAGAGAACGGCACCAGTGGAGACAACACAAAGAACGGCCCGCTGGCCTGCAACAAGATCGCCCCGCCGACCATGACCGGAGCCATATCCATCGGGGCATACAGCAGCACACCCACCAGGCATCCGGCATACAGGAACAGATCCGGCTGCATCAGCTTCCAGGCCCCGCGGCCCCATCCATCGCAGATCTCGATGGCGCTGTGGGGAGTCATGAGCAGCGATGGCAGCGTTTTCTCCTTGATCTCACGCTGCAGGCAGTCACTGACCTTGCCCCGTCCGATAAACATCATCAAGCCGGTCGTAATGACCAGGAGCGCCATCCCCAACCCACGATACGCGGGGTCATTCAAACACGTGAGGAACAGCGTGCCTCCCAGGCACCCTACGATCAGCAGAGTTCGAGCCAGGACGTTCTGTGAGCCATCGGTATGAACGTAATACGCCTGCCAGGCCAGTCCGTCATCCCAAACCGGTCGGCTGGGGCGGGACTTCGATTTCGAGGGGCGCAGCGGTTTCGGTGCGTTCTCAGGTGTCGCCGGAACCTCGGCTTCATCCAAGCAAGTGAAATAGACTCGCCTCCACGCCCACAAGCTGAGTCCGGCAATGGCCAAATGCAACAAGAGTGGAAACAGATTCAACTCAGAGGGGTGTGGTGACCGCAACGAATAGTACAAACAAGAGGTCGTTCGCCCATACTTGAGACTGTCGAACGCGTATTCGACCCACAACGGAACATTATACGGAGTCAGATAATGCGCAGCTGCGACCAGCAGGGAGGGGATTGTCAGAGCGAAGTCGATGAACGCGGGCAGAAGCAGAATCATCCGCGACATGGCTCGATCGGGTGAGTAGTGCCCGAGTAACAGTCCCCCACAAACCGTCATGCAGAACAGCCCCAGCAGCAACACCTCGACCTGCATGATCTGATGCAGTGTCGGGCCCCCGAGGGAGTAGGCCAGAACGAGCATCGGGATACGAATGATCCACACGCTCAGAAACGAGGTGGTCACAAGCATCAGCCGGACCAGTACTGCTTGCCGGGCCTCAATCCCCGAGAGATACAGTAGGCCCACCAGTCCCGACGCTCGGTCCCCAGCCACGTCGCCTGCCAGACGAACCGCTAACAGGACTGCCAGCGCCGCATGGATCACGGTCATCGCCCGCAAGAGCGCCATCCCCGTCTCATACGGGTCCAATTGCGACACTGTGAACAGAGTCGAGAACGCGAACCCGGCGTACAACAAACGAATCACCGTCGAGTCGATTCGCCGAGACTCGCGGGGTGCTTGGGAGATGAACAGCGGGAACGCATTCGAGAACATGCGTCAATCTTCACGGGAAGCACCGAGGGACGGCAAATGAGAGTCGCTGAATTCGTAGAATTATGCCGAACGGTGACACCTTGACCACCAGCCAGCAGAAGTCTTACGACTTCCGCTACAGCACTTAGAGATCCTGCCCGGTCAGCCGGGCCACCTCGTAAACATCCTTATCCCCTCGCCCGGAGAGGCAAACCACAATCACATCGCTCGGCGACCGCTTCTTGGCGTTCTCGATGGCCTGGGCGATGGCATGGGAGCTTTCGATGGCGGGGAGAATGCCTTCCTGGCGGGCGACGAGTTGATACGTCGCGAGGGCCGCATCGTCTTCACACGCGGTGTAGGTCACGCGGCCCGTGTCCTTCCAATAGCTGTGCTCAGGGCCGACGCCGGGGTAGTCGAGACCAGCAGAGATCGAATGCACATCCAGCGTCTGGCCGTCGTCATCTTGCAGCACGTAGCTGTAGCTGCCGTGGAGGATTCCCTTGACGCCGTAAGAGAGCGGGCTGGCGTGGTCGCCGGGGTTGGGACCGCGTCCACCCGCTTCGACCCCGACCAAGGCCACGGTCGTGTCCTCGACGAACGGGTAGAAAATCCCCGCCGAGTTCGAACCGCCGCCGACGCAGGCGATTACCTCATCCGGCAACCGTCCCAGCTGATCAAGGCACTGCTGCCGACACTCTTTGCCGATGATCGATTGGAAGTCCCGAACAATCATCGGGAACGGATGCGGGCCGACGACCGAGCCGAGGATGTAGTGCGTGTCCCCGACGCTGGCCATCCAGTCCCGCATTGCCTCGTTGATCGCATCCCGCAACGTCCGTGATCCGCTGGTCACCGGACGGACCTCAGCTCCCATCGTTCGCATGATGAAGACATTCAGCTTCTGTCGACGGATGTCTTCCTCACCCATGTAGACCACACACGGCAAGCCGAACCGGGCACAGGCTGTGGCGGTGGCGACGCCGTGTTGACCGGCACCGGTTTCGGCGATGATGCGAGTTTTACCCATCCGCTTGGCGAGCAGCACTTGACCGATCGTGTTATTGATCTTGTGAGCGCCGGTCAGATTCAGATCCTCCCGCTTGAAGTAGATATTCGCCCCACCCGCGTATTCAGTCAGCCGCTCCGCGAAATAGAGCGGGCTGGGCCGACCGACGAAATACTTGTACAGATCCGCCAACTCCCGCTGAAACTCCGGGTCCGCCTGCGCCCGGTGGAACTCGTCCGTCAGTTCTTCCAGAGCATGCATCAGCGTCTCGGGAACAAACCGGCGACCGAACTCCCCAAAGCGACCTTGGGCATCGGGAACATTCTTCGTGGCAGCGGCAACGGTCATGACGAAACCTTGTGAATCAGCAGTCCAGCGAGCGGGGCGGCGTCAGCCCCCCGAGTTGTGTGAGCGGCACGGCGCTAGCCGCCGGTTCTGCGGGCTTCGAGCGGTCAGGGGAACCGGCGGCTAGCGCCGTACCGCTCACTGAGGTGATTATTGCCAGTCCAAGCCAGCGCGTCGAATGGTTGCCCAGAATTTAGCCCTGATCCTCAGTCAATCAAGCCATCAAATCACCGCACCGCCATCATCGGGAATCGCCATCCGTTCGATTTCCCGACAGAGTTTGTCAAAAGATGGGGATTTTGAGGGGCCGTTTCGGCACAGATTGAGATCCATCACAGCTGAGAACTTGGGCTGATCGACGGTTTCCTTGTACTTACCTCCTCGAAATCTGTCCTCAATCCATTTCTTCTTCGCCCCACGGGTTTCCGGATCGGCGGGGACTTGGCCTGGCTCAATAGCAAGGTAGCCTGTCAACGATTTCGCAGCAGCGACAAACCAGGTCTCGTATTCATTCACCGCAAAAACGCAGGCAATACGGAGATGAGAAGCGATCTCAGTTGCACGGCGCTTGAGATTTGGGCCGAGTGTCGCTGCACATCCGCCTTCCGCATCAAGCAAAATGAGAACACACTTTCGTACAGACGATTCACAATGTTCCGTCAGCTTTCTCTCTGCAATTCCAACGGCCCTCATGAGGCATGGATCGTCGACTTTGAGGAGACTTGAAGCGGGCATTCGGATTGGTTTCAAGACATCAAAATAAACCTCTGGACAATAGGCCTGCCCGATTCGACGAATCAGAATCGGAAGTGATGAGACCTCACCATCACCTTCCACGATTGGAGCCACGACGACACGAGTCATAGCGGTGACGTTTCCTCAACTGGCCGGTCGATTCGCGGTTCAAGTTGATCCATCCGGAGAAGTTCACCCGGAGTGTAGAGGTGATCGCGTATTGCTGACGCCGAAGCGCGATCTATCGTGGCAATGACCGTGCCTCCGGATTCGTCAGAGACCGCGAACAACGAGTCTGTCTCGATGTCGAGACGATCCAGCAGGTCCGGGCTGTGAGTCGTGATGAGGATTTGAGTGTTGACGGAGGCTTCGCGTAGGGCGTCGAGAAGGACTGCCATAGCCGCCGGGTGCAAACCTGTTTCAGGCTCCTCGATACCGATCACATGGGACGAGTCACGCTGACCGAGGTGTTGGAGCGCCGCGACGAGAACTGCAAGGGACCGCAGCGTTCCATCAGACATATTCTGAGAATCGAAAGTGCGAGGAAGGGATTCACCGTGTACTTGCTGCACAAATTCGAGAAACCCGTATCCACTGAATTCCAATGGTTTAACTTCGATTAAGCCCGGAACGATTTGTGACAAATACTCGACAACTCTAGTCCACGTAGCTGGTTGTTCCCGTGCCAGCCGAGAAATGACACTAGCGATGTTTCTACCGTTCTCGTTCAGAGCAGCTTCCGGCTCTATGCGGTGCGGCATTCGAATCTGATCTGGGGTCGGCTGGTAGCGATCGATTGCCGAAAGTGCATCGCAAATCGTACGGAACAATGGAATGGAGGCAGGGATTGGCAGCAGTAAGAGGTCCTCTGCATATTCATACTCGCTCAGCTTTTCATAAGTTGAAAATTCAACCTTGCCAGCCTTACAGATCAATACATCAATCACATCTCCGCTAAGTGCGTCTTCAACCCAAAGCGATTCTTCCTCGACCCAAAAACCTCTTTTTTTGGACGCAACCTCGACAGAATATCTCGCATATTTTCCGGGCAGTTGAATATCCAGCTCGATGCGAAAACTTCGAGGATAACTCTCGCGTCGATTGAAAACTCCTCGGATGCCTCCCCTGCTCTCCAGGGCATGCGACAATGAACCGGGTGACAACGCATCCGCAACAAACTGCAGTGCATCCAGGAAATTACTCTTGCCCGCCCCATTCCGCCCCACGAATACATTGAACCGCCCCAATGTTACATCACATTTGGCGATGCTCTTGTAGTTGTGGATCACCACTCGGCGAATCAGCGGCGGTTTGTCCATGTGTCGATCTCCTCACGCGGCGCGGCCATCACCCGCCCAACTGGACCAGTTCCTCGTCCTGCAGCTTCTTCGCCACATCGGGATCCACGTAGTCGCTGTGGCAATCGGCCTTCTTCCCGGCATCGGCTCCGAGGGCTTTACGGGTTTTGCTGGCGAGTTTGTGGATCTCGTCGGGGCTGAGGACGCCGCGTTTGGCGAGGATCTCTTGCTGCTCGACAGAGAGGGCGGCGGTGACCTTGGCCTTGTCCCAGCGGTAGCCTTCTTCCTTGCCGCTGGCGAACTCGACGATCTCTTTGCTGATGCGGACGCTGCACCAGTCGTGGCCGCACATCGCGCAGAAGTCGGTGTCGACATCGAGGTCTTCGTCGTGGTAGGCCCGAGCGGTGTCGGGATCGAAGCTCAGCTCGAAGTGCTTCTCCCAGTTGAGAGCGGCGCGGGCCTTCGTCAGTTCGTCATCGCGATCGCGGGTTCCGGGAATTCCGAGAGCCACGTCGGCAGCGTGGGCGGCGATCTTGTAGGCGATGCACCCCTGCTTCACGTCGTCCTTCTTCGGCAGACCCAGATGCTCCTTCGGCGTCACGTAGCACAACATGCTGGCCCCGTGGTAGCCCGCAGCTGTGGCCCCGATGCAGCTGGTGATGTGGTCGTAACCGGGAAAGATGTCGGTGACGAGCGGCCCGAGGACGTAGAACGGAGCTCCATGGCAGAGGGTCCGCTGAAGCTTCATGTTGTATTCGATCTGGTCGAACGGGACGTGCCCCGGCCCCTCGACCATGACCTGCACGCCCTTGCGCCAGGCTCGCTCGGTCAGTTCGCCAAGGGTACACAGCTCGGCGAGCTGAGCTTGGTCGGTCGCATCGGCCAAGCCACCAGGACGCAGCCCGTCGCCGATCGAAAACGTGACATCGTACTTGCGCATGATGTCGCAGATGTCATCCCACGCGGTGTACATGGGGTTCTCTTGATCGTGGTCGATCATCCATTTGGCGAGCAGCGACCCGCCGCGCGAGACAATCCCGATCAGACGTTTCTTCACGTATTGCAGGTGGTCGTACAACACCCCTGCGTGGATCGTGAAGTAGTCGACCCCTTGAGCGGCCTGCTGCTTCAACGATTCGAGAATGATCTCGATGTTGAGGTCGTACAGCTTCCTTCCGATGATCATCGAATAGATCGGCACCGTCCCGATCGGCACGTTGCTGTTCTTGATGATCGCCTGCCGACACTCATCGATGTTGCCGCCGGTGGAGAGGTCCATGACCGTGTCGGCCCCCCACTTCTCGGCCCACTTGAGCTTCTCGACCTCTTCGTCCGTACTCGATGAGACCGGCGAGGCCCCCATGTTGGCGTTGATCTTGGTCTTCGAGGCCCGCCCGATCGCCATCGGGTCGAGCTGGTAGCCGAGATGCACCTTGTTGGCCGGGATCACCATCCGTCCAGCGGCGACCTCATCGCGGACCTGAGCGGGAGTGAGGTGGCCCTCGCGTTCGGCAACGCGCTTCATCTCGGGAGTGATGATGCCGAGGCGGGCGGATTCGAGTTGGGTCGAAGGCTGGAAGCCCGTTGGACAGATGACGGTGCGAGTGGTGCCGTCAGACTCGACGAAGTGCGTCGAAAGATGCCCATTCTGGCTCTCTACTCTCGCCTCTCCTCTCTCTGTCTTCCACCCCTCCGGCAGAAAATCCCAAGCCGTCTTCTCACTCGGCTGCGGCATCCCCGGCGTGTCGGGCGAGGCGAACGTCCACTTCCCCTCGGCTCCGGGGGCAATGTGAGCCTTCTTGGCAAAGCTGCCGGGCGAAGTTCCCGCAGCGGTCGTGGAAGGGTTCAGTCCCAAGGGGGGCAAGGCGTAGGGCAGCATCGAGTTCTCGTGTGACATGTCGTGTGGTCCTGGCGGGGGAAAGCCGCAGTCCGTGTGGCGGTGCCCTCTCACGAATCACGTGGCCTTCTGGAAACCACCTCGGGGGCGGTTCCAGAAACACCGAGCGATCCATCTAGCACAGCGGTGCCTATCGTAGTCGGCAGACCACTGCCTGCCAATCACTGCCTGAGATTGTATGCATCAACCCTCTCCGAAGCGGCGACTTTCGGCCTTTCGAATTGTCAGCCTGCGGGTTTCAATGGGCTTTCGGTCGATGATCGCTCGTTCTGAAGCTGCTCGATGGTCGCTTGCATCGATTGAAGATTCGCCTTGAGTTCCAGATGTGCGATGTGTTGGTTGTACGTCAAGCGGTAGGTACGGGAAAGCATTGATGCCAGAAGCATGATCGGTACCGCTCCGTGCCTGAAAGGAATCGTAACTGCTCCGGTGATCCACTCGCTAACACTCTCAAGGAGGATCAAGACGAGCATAAATACACATTGAACAGTGAATGCTTTTGGTGTTTCCGGCTCGCCAGTAGTGACTGCTTTGGCAGGCCGAACGCCCATACCCTCCATTCCCAGCTGTGCCGCTCGCACGAGAGCGGCATCGGCGTTGTCGGCTTGGACGTACAAAGCGGACGCGGGCTTCCGATCACGATATCCGTCGACAAAGAAGTACGGCATTAGTCGTCTCCGGAGTCGGGACTCTGGTTCGGTTGGGCTCGTTAGCTCGGACGCTGATCATACTTTCGATGGTCGTCCAGCAACAGACGAAGGCCGAAGTCTCACGACTTCTGCTACGGGATAACGCGATAGACTTCGAAGAGGATCACGGCTCGTTGATCCTCAGAGCTCGAATTCAACAGGTCGGGAGCCCAGCGGAGGACTTCGGCTTGCTTCTCAGGAGCGATCGAATTTAGCTGCGTCAGCTGGCGTCGGTTATCGTCGATCAGCACACCGGACTCGACCAGTGCCTGAAACCGCGACGGATGCACGAAATCGGTGTACCGATACGTGGTCCGATACCGCAGGATCTCGCTCCAGTTCACGACGATGTGCGTGATCCCGCGCTCGTGCCAAGTGTCGAGAATCTCCTTCGCAGACCGCAGGTGTTGATTGGTAGCGAGGGTATTCGGCAAGCCCTCGCTACAGTCGCGTTCGAAGATCGAGTGGTCAAAGACCGTGTTGTATTCATAGGGGAACGCGGCATCGAACATCGCGGCCTCGCCGACGAACAGTACCTTGTCGGTCGGGGCCAGCTGCAAGCTCTCGACGAAGGCGATGCACGGCGTTTTGGCCAGCTCGCGGAGTGCCTGCATCTCCATGAGGTACGAGTTGTTCCCGCCCAACGGGCTGGTGGCCAAAGCGAGGTTAAACAGGACGACGGAGAAGACCGGCACTGCGATCACTCCACGCAGGACGGCGTAGACCTCTCCCGAGCGGTTCGGCATGAACTCCTCGACCGCCTCCCACAGTGCGGCCAGACCCGCCCCGGCCAGCAGGCTCAGCAGCGGCAACATCGGCACCCAGAAGCGGTCGAGGCGATGCGTGAGGAATTGCCAAGTCAGGAAGAGCCAGAGCGAGTAAGCGACGGCGAGGAGCAGCACGCGAGTGCCATTCGTAGCGTGGGCTTTAGCCCACGCGTCACGCGAGGCCACGATCTCGCGTGGGCTCAAGCCCACGCTACGGTTTGAGCGCCAGATCGCGAACACTGCGGCCACCGCCAGCGACAGATACAGCGCCGACTGCCAATCGCTTCCCAGGAACACATCCCACAGCCGGTCGCGCGTGTCTCGGGCCACCCAGCCGACTCCCGTGATGTCCTTCAGCGGCAGCGGGTGACCGGCCTTCCACTTGGCATTCGAAGCCTCGTCCCAGTCAGCCCCACCGAAGACGGAATACAGCAGCGGGTAGACGGGGTTTCCCGTCTCGCACAGGTTCTTGCCGAGCCATGGACCGAAGGTGGCGAGGACGCCGACTGTGTAGAGGAAGGCGAGCCGAAGTGCAGGACGGTCACGCTTGCCCGTCCGTCCTTCTGGCGCGAGACTGCCAGGACGGACGGGCCAAAGTGCCCGTCCGACGACGAGTGCTCCCAACGGGATCACCACCGTTAACACAGCTGGGTATTTGCACGCCGCTGAGGCTCCGGCGAGGAGGCCAGTGAGTATGGTCCAGCGGCGAGCGGACCGAGCGTCAGTCGCTTCCATCGATCGCAAAGCCGCGAAGAACGTCGCGAAGAGAAAGCACGCCAGTCCCCCCTCGGCGTAGGCGATAATCGAGATGCGGTAGATCCACGGGCAGGTCAAATGCACCAGGACCGCGAACCAACCCGCCGCAGTCCCGAGCCAGCGACGGGCGGCGACAAACAGTCCCAGCGCGGTCAGTGGGGCAAATGCAGCCAGCACTGCCTGCCCCACCAGAGCCCCCCGAAACCAGTCGCCTCGCAGAATCATCCCAGAGAGACAGAGCATCTCGGTCAGGAAGGGAAAGCTGGTATAGACATTGTGCGGCAGCATCTCGACCTGCCCCCGCAGGGAGAACTCCTTGGCCCCTTCGAGGTGGTACTCCTTCACATCAAAATCGTTGGGCGGCTGAAGTGCCCCCAGCAACATGGCCAGCAGAAACGGAGCGATCACAATGGCACAGGCCACTCCCAGCCCCGACCAGATCGCAGGGGTGGAGCGGACCCCCTTGTCTGCTCTCTGCTTCGCCGACCAGCACCTCATCACGGAGAGCAAGACTGGCCCCACCCCCAGGCACCAAAACACACCTGACCACATCACCCCGCACAGCCCCAACAACAGCGTCAGAGTTCCCCAAGCTGCGATTCCAGTCACGAGCGACCAATACAACCGCTCCAGATCAGTCCCTTGTTCGGCGTATGGGAGTGGGCTTGCCAAGCCAGCCCCTGACTCACGCGTTGGGCAGGGATAGAGTTGATCAACGATCAAATACCCCCAGCCCCAGCTGAAGAGCAAAATCAGTCCCGCCCCAGCCAACAGGTCCAATCGCTCAGGGAAATACAGCCACCCGGAAGGACGAACTGGCTCGTTCGAATTCTCGGTGAAGGAGAAGTACTCTCCCAGCAAATCCGGAACCGCAATCCACAAGTCGCGCCGACTGTATTCGGAGTTGTTCTGCAACGTCTCTGACGAGAACCACACGATCCCACCGTAGATCGCTGCCACTGCGATCAACCAGCCGATCATCAATTGCCATGTGCGCTTGCGGGTCGGTGGCGAGGTGGGTGATGTCATGGGATCAAGCGACGCCGAGTGTCACGGGCACAGAAGAGGCTCACTGGAGGGCAAGCTGCTCTTACAGCAGCTGCGTTTTGAGTGGCAGCGGACGTTAGCACGGATGTGTCTCTCCATACAAGAACCGCTTCCGTTAATGGTCAACCGGGTCTTGGCAGAGACGCAGAGCAGCCCAAGGATTGACCGAAGAGCAGCAGCTGGGAGAACCCGGTTTATGCCTCTCCCGATGTCGCAATGCCTTCCTACTGAGGAGCAGGCGGGAGGCAGTCGGCTTCGAAGCCAGAGCCATTCGTCGGGGATTGACAGCCTGATGTCAATCCTCCAGAAGGTGTCACGCAGAGGAGCTGGCCTGTGAGTTTTTCTCTTTGCCCTCTGCGCCTCTACGTGACAGATATATTTGGAATGGTTGAGATCAAACTCAACACAAAACTTGAATCAGTGAGTCTGAATCTCAAGGCTTTCGATTCTGCTCTCTGGCATTTATCGCCACTCAGTCGCGATTCGCATGATCAGCCAGACGACGCGGGCGAAGCTAATCCACAAAGACAAACTGATTCGAGTTCCACAGCACCCGCCAGACGCTGCCCATGCCGTGTTCGCTGGCCAGTTGTGAGAGGATCTTCTGGTCTTCCGGCAAGATCGGGCGAGAGAAGCAGGCATACCAAGCATCGGCCACTTGGTCGTCGAGTGATTGGGAATAGAGTTTCGCTCTCTCTTCTGCCAAGCGCCCCGCTGTCAGCATGAACGCATCGTTCCACAGTGACAGCGCTTGGAGCGGAGAGGCCGATTCGTTGCGGCGTTCGACCTGCATGGAGGGGTCAGCACAATCGAGGCTGGCCATGAAGGGTTCGGGCTGGGACCGCACGAGAAAGCGGTACACCGACCGGCGAAAGCAACTGGGGTCGTTCGGGTCGTGCAGGTGGTATTCGTAATGCGGCGAGTGCTCGGGCTTCTCGATGACGAAGTCCTGAAAGCTGGGGCCGTACATCTGCCTGTTGAGTAACCCAGCTGTGGCCAAGACGCCGTCGCGCAGTGGCTCGGCTTCGAGGCGGCGGCGATTCATCCGCCACAGCAGCCGGTTGTCGCTGTCAATCTCAGCCATCGCAGGATCGATCGTCGAGACCTGGCGATAGGCGGCGCTCATCACAATCGCGCGGTGCAGTTGCTTGAGTGACTGATGCTCGCGCAGGTCACACGCCAGCCAGTCGAGCAACTCCGGATGCGACGGCAATCCCCCGTTCTTCCCGAAATCGTTCGTGGTCTCGACCAGTCCGCGACCAAAGTGGTACTGCCAAACTCGGTTCACAGCTGATCGCCACGTCAGCGGGTTGTCGGGGGACGCGATCCAGCGGGCAAGGGCCGCGCGACGTTCGCCTTCCTTGTGATCGGCGGGGAGATCGAATCGTGCAGCAAGAACAGTCACCGCTGAGATCGCACCTGGACCGACCTCTTCCAAGGGTTGGGTGACGCTGCCACGCGCGAGGCGAAAAATCGGACGCGGCTTTCCGCCATTGGCTCCAGTTCCGGTGAATGAGCCGCTGCCCGTGTGGACCGAACCAACATATGCGACCAAAGGACGGGGGTGACTCATCAACTCTTCGAAGCTCCCCTTGGCTTCTTGGCTCAGTCTTGCCCGCTCTGCCCGCTCCTCGGGAGTCATCGATTCATTAACCAGACGAGCTCGATCGGCTCGACCTGTTGCAAGGCGTTCAGCGACTTCCCGATCTGGACCCGGAAAGAGCCCATCGGTGAGATTCCGGCGCCCCCAGCGAGGGCTGGCCTCGATAGAATCAAGCGAAGTGACACTGGCGTGCAAGGCCACGTTTTGGTTGTCGACACCGAGTGCCTCTAACTCGGCGAGTGCGAAGATGTAATCATCCTTCCACCTCAAGGCCAGCTTCGAGGCCGTGACACGAATCGCCATTCCAGATAGCGGATCAAATTGAATCCGCACAGCGTTCAGATCCGCTTGGCTGATTATCTTCTCTGCGACCGTTCTCACGTTCAATTTGAAGGCTGCATCGTCAGCGACTTGAACGCGATACTCTGTCGGAAACCCGAAGCCATCTCCGATGTCGTTGAAGTCGTCGCGCGCAGGTCGCAGGATAATCTCATGAATGATCAGGCTCTGTGGAAGATCGACTTGCACCCACTTCTCAACATCTGGGCGAAGCTCAATTCCACTGTGCCAGCCGAACTCGACAGGAGACCGATTCGACATCTCCGCCTGCTTGATGAGAGCCAGTAGACTCTTGTCGATTTCAACGAGTTTTTCGCCAGCGCGAGTCCGCATGGACTGCTCAATTTCAGCTTGCCGGATAGAATTTGCCTTCCTCTTTTGGATCGTCAGATTTCGACGAGCGGTCACTTCCGGATCGCGATCATACGCTCGATCAGTCCGATCGACGGCTGCGAACACGCCTTGCAGGGCGTAGTAATCTTCCTGGCTGATGGGGTCGAACTTGTGGTTGTGGCACTGGGCACATTGCACGGTCAGGCTGCAAAATGACTGGATGGTGTTAGTGATCATGTCATCACGGTCGAGGTGGCGGGCGATCTTGCCATCGGTCTTGGACTCGGGGACTTCGGCGTGACCGATGAAGTCCCATGGCCCGGCGGCAATGAAGCCGAGCCCTTCGATGCCATCCGCTGTGCCGGGGTACAGCACATCGCCTGCGAGTTGCTCCTCGATAAAGCGCCGGTACGGTCGGTCCTCGTTGAGCGCCCGGATCACATAGTCTCGGTACGGCCACGCATTGAGCCGCAGCTTGTCCTTGTCATACCCGTGCGTCTCGCCGAAATGGACCACATCGAGCCAGTGCCGCGCCCAGCGTTCGCCGTAACCGGGGTTGTCGAGCAGGCGGTTGACGAGCCGCTCGTAGGCATTCGGCTCGCTGTCAGCGAGGAAGGCTTGCACCTCGTCCGGTGTCGGTGGCAGCCCGATGAGGTCGAAGCTCAACCGGCGGATGAGCGTCGTGCGGTCGGCTTCGTCGGAGGGGGTGAGGCCAGCCTTGACCTGGGCCTGTTGGAGGAAGGCGTCGATTGTCGCCTTTTTCTCCGAAAAAGGACGCTCTTTGTGGAGGGGCGGCAGGGTCAGGAGGCTTTGCGCATGGCCCTGTGACTGGATGTCCTCGCCCTTACGTTCCGGGCCTTCCGCAGAGTCTTCAGACCCGGGCACCCGACGCTCTTTTTCGGAGAAAAAGGCGACAGTCGGCACCTCCGGCCGCTTCAGCGGTTGAAACGACCACCAGTCGGTGACCTCGTGTCGACGATCCCGGAGCGGCGCCGCTGGCCAGTTCGCCCCCGCTAAGATCCACTCGCGAATCGTCTCGCGCTCCGCTGTTGTGAGGGGAGCAGCCCCCTTCGGCATGTCGGGTGTATCACCGGTAATCTGCTGCCAGAGGAGGCTCTCTTCAAGTTTTCCGGGCACGATGGCCGGGCCAGTGTCACCGCCTTGGAGAGCGGCTTCGCGGACTTCCAGCGACAGCTCGCCCTTGCCCTCGGCAGCGTCATGACACTGGATACAACGTCGTTCGAGGATGCGGATGGCAGAGGCATCGTCAGCGGAGAGCGGTAGGCAAGAGCAGAGAACGGCGAGTAGAACGGCCCGTGAGACGGATCTCCTTGTCCGTTGCCACCGGGAGCGGCAGGCGTCAGCCTGTCGAGGCGTGGAACGTCGGGACGCGTTGCATTCATCGCGGGAGTCTCGGCAGGCTGACGCCTTGCCGCTCTCGGGCATCAGCCTCTGATTGACGGAGTACGAACGATGGAACAGACTGTGCATGCTGGTCTCCTGCACCAAGCCATGGCAGGCTTGGATAATTCATTCTGAGAGGCGCAATCCACATGAGCAAGCTCGAAGTATCTGTAACCAGTTTGCCATGGGCGTGATACCAATCGGATCGTCGGTTTCCTAGATGTCTTAAGGAGTGTCGGATGTTTCTTCGATTGCCGGTCGTCGCCCTGAGCCTCGTGTTGATATTTTCGCGTGCAATCACTGCTGCGGATCTCCCAGGTGTGGCGGTGGTGGAATTGTTTACCTCCGAGGGGTGCAGCAGTTGTCCTCCGGCGGATCTGGTCTTGGGGCGACTGGTCGAACAGCAGGCGAAGACTCCCAGCGAGGTGTACTGTCTCACGTTTCATGTCGACTACTGGGATGACCTGGGGTGGCCAGACCGATTTGCCGATCGACGGTTTACGGAACGGCAACGGCTGTACGGAGCCGCTTTCAAAAGTGAGCGCATCTACACGCCGCAAATGGTCGTGAACGGGCAGGCCGAGTTCGTCGGTTCCAATCGCAAACTTGCCTTGCAAGCCATTACAGAGGCCCAGACTACAGCTGCTGAAGTCGAGATCACCCTGTCCACACAACCAGTCGCAGGCGGCAAACTGAAGGTGCATTTCGATTTGTCGGAGTCGGTCGCGGGCCGTGTCGTGCAAGTTGCCATCGTGGAGACAGGACTGGAAACCAAGGTCAAACGCGGCGAGAATGCCGGTTCGACGTTGAAGCATGCCAACGTCGTTCGAGGCTGGGAGAGTGTTGACCCGCAGACCGCCAAGTCGGGCGACGTGATCATCTCACTCCCGCGAGGAATCGACTGGGCACAGACTCGAGTGATCGCCTTTGTGCAGGAACAGCCATCCATGCGAGTGCTGGGTGCCTGCCAGACGGATTTTATTGATGCTGTACAACCCGCAGGTCGGTGATCAGGAGTCGTCCAAGAATAAGTCTCTGTCAGAGTCGCCTTTCGCTCCGCAAAAGAGCGATCTTTCGCGAGCGAAAGGCGACACTCGTTGCCTGTCGGTGATCACTCGACGAGAACTGCGACCTCATGAACAACCTCCCGAACCATCTCGCCTTCGGCATCCAGCAACCGTGGGCGGAACTGATCCTGCGAGGGATCAAGACGATCGAGGTTCGTCGGCTGCCGCTACGCCCCGGTGGACCAATTTACTTGTACGCCTCGAAGCAGCCGTCGAAGGCGGCTTATGCGACGGCAGCTGCGGAGAAGTACGGTCTTGAAATTGAGAAGCTGCCACGGGGAGTTTTGGTGGGGACGATTGAGGTCGCCCAGTGTCGCCCCACAACGCCGGAAGATGTGGCTGCGGCCTGTGTTCCGGAGGATTTCCTGCTGCGGATGAATGCTTGGGTCATCGGGCAGGCGACCCGCTTGGAATCGCCACAACCGATACTCAACCCGCCGTTTGGGATGTGGTTCTACCCCTTCGCCCAGCGGGGGGCTAACAAACGACGGCGAGATCGGGAATAATACGGAAGTTATCAGCCATCAGCTTTCAGCGGGCAGCCAGAGGGCTAACGGCGGATACGAAACGCCACCCCGCTTGTCGGGGTGGCGGAACCTTCGGTGATTGAACTCTTCTGCTGGCTGAAAGCTGACAGCTAATCGCTGACAGCTCTCCTCTCCCCCTCGCCGGGATCGATTCCGGCGACTCACGAATTCAGGACATCATGGAACAGGTTGAACTCATCGCCACAGCGGCGTTTGGTCTCGAAGCAATTGTCGAGCGCGAGGTCCAGAAACTCGGGTACACCGAGACCAAGGTCGAAGATGGTCGCGTCCGCTTTAAGGGCGACCTCACCGCGATCTGTAAAGCAAATCTCTGGCTGCGGACGGCCGACCGCGTACAACTCGTCATCGGCGAGTTCCACTGCCCCGACTTCGAACAGCTGTTCGAGCGGACTAAGGAAATGCCTTGGGAGCAGTGGCTGACCGTCGATGCCAAATTCCCAGTCTATGCCAAGTCGGTCAAGTCGATGCTAACGGCCACTCCGAGTGTCCAGCGGGCCGTGAAGAAGGCCATCGTCGAGCGGCTCAAGACCAAACACAACCGCATCTGGTTTGATGAAGAAGGCCCCGAGTACGCGATCGAGATCTCGCTGCTCAATGATCGGGCACTGCTCACCATCGACACCTCGGGCGAGGGCTTGCACAAACGCGGTTATCGCCAGATGACCACTGAGGCTCCGCTCAAGGAGACCCTCGCAGCTGCGATGATCCAGCTGAGCTACTGGAACCGCGATCGCATTCTGGTCGACCCGTTTTGCGGAAGCGGAACAATCCCGATCGAAGCAGCATTGATTGCTCGCAACATGCCACCGGGCGCTGACCGGACATTCGCCGCTGAAACGTGGCCGCAGGTGTCGATCAAGCTGTGGACTGAGGCTCGCAAGGAAGCCCGTGACCAGCGAATGAAGCCGCTCGAACAGGCGATCATCGCGACCGACATGGACCCGCAAGTGATTCGCTTGGCTCGCAAACATGCGAGCGACGCCGGAGTGGGCAATGACATCCACTTCGAGCGCAAGCTGTTCTCGGAATTCAACGAGTACCGCGAATACGGTTGCCTGATCGCGAACCCACCCTATGGTGAGCGTATGGGTGATCGTGATACGGTCGATCAGCTGAATGAAGATTTCGGCGAAATCATCCGCATGCATCCGACGTGGTCGTTCTACTGCTTGACGTCGCACCCGATGTTCGAGAGGCAAGCAGACCAGCAGGCCGATCGCCGACGTAAGCTCTACAACGGGCGGATCGAATGCACGTATTATCAGTATCAGGGACCGCGTCCTCCGCGCGAGGCTGCGCTCGTCGCTGCGGAACTGGAAGCGAGCGTCCCGGCTCCGCCACTCGACTTCAAGCCACTGAAGCCGCCGACACGCGGACCAGCTGCGGGACAGATTATCGATACGCTGACGACTCCTGTGGAGTCGAGCGACAGCCACCGTGATTACGACTCACAGTCTGAGTCTGCTCCACTGGTCTATGAGTCGACGGCGATTACCGGGTTGACGCCCGCGCTGATCAACCGCATGAAGACGCTCGACTTCCGACCTCTGAAGGCACCGAGTCGCGGGCCGCTGGCGACCGGCGAGATGATGTCGTCCGAGGCATCGCCCCCCGCAGAGATGAGTTCCGCAGACGCACCCGCGCCGACTCCGTGGGTTCGCCCAATCCCGGCTCCGCCGCTCGACTTCAAACCGATGCGTCCGCCGACGCGTGGACCGCTGGCCCAAGCCGCAGCGGCACTGGCGGCGGAGAGTCCGTCGGGAGATTCCGTACAGACGACCGAGGCCACGGACGCGGCGACTCCGACTCCGGCCCCCGTTGCTGCGTGGACTCGCCCGATTCCGGCTCCTCCACTGGATTTCAAGCCGATGCGTCCACCGACGCGTGGCCCGCTGGCACAAGCGGCAGCTGCGCTGGCGGCAGAGGCTCCACGGGACGATTCCAACCCGACCTCAGAGATGATGGAGATCGTTGCTCCCACTCCGGCACCGACTCCGGCTTGGTCGCGTCCGATCCCGGCGCCGCCGCTCGATTTCAAGCCGATGCGTCCGCCGACGCGTGGCCCGCTGGCACAAGCGGCAGCTGCCATGACGGGGGAAGCTCCGCTGGGCGATTCCAGTTCCACGCCAGAGATGATGGAGATCGCTCCTCCCGCACCAGCACCGACTGCGGCGTGGTCTCGTCCGATTCCTCCGCCACCGCTCGACTTCAAACCCATGAAGCCGCCCACACGCGGGCCCATGGCTCAGGGTGGAAACACGGCGTCTGTTGTTCCGCCACTGCGGAGTGCGGCGTCATACTCGACGCGCCCAGTCCCGGCGCCGCCGCTCGACTTCAAGCCGATGAAGCCACCGACCCGTGGACCACTGGCTCAGTCGCCCGCACCGATCGAAGTGGCCGTCCTGGCCGAAGCCCAACCAGCTTCCGCTGAAGAGATGGTGTCCGCCTCCCCGATCGTAGTGAGCGAGACACCTCGCGTTTCGGAACCCGAGCCGTCACCCGCTGTAGCTCCCGTGCAGCCACCGACCGTGGAAGAGGTTCTGGCCCCCACTCCCATGCAACCGGTACGCCCCGTCGGGTTGAGTCTGGCCGAGATGGCCAGCCGCGCGCAGACCATCATCGGTCCGTGCGAAGGCGTCGGTTGAAATTTGTCGCGGATGTGAACTTGCTGCCCTCTCACGACGAGCAATTGGTCCGACACAACTCTCCAACGTTGAAGACAAGGTCACAACCCGGCATCGCTGCAATGTGACTCATGCCGTGGGTGTCGGGATCAACAGGCTTTGCGAATGGCCCCGGCGAGGTAAGACGCGACAGGACGAGTCTGTTGCTCGCCTCACTCGTTCGGAACGAGTCAGCGAGTGGATCTCACCCCGAGGAGCATCCATCTGCGCCTGGTCGGGGCCATCCACAAAGCCCCCTGCCCCCGCTCCCGAGCTGGTTGGTTGCTGTGAGGCCTTCGGTTCATTTCCTTTTTCCAAATCGAGAATTGCTTGCCGAGCCACTCCGGACGGCGTCTGCTCAATACTCGCCGCAGACATGGTGACCTCAGTGAGTCGAAGAGCAGATGTCACGCAGAGGCGCAGAGAAATCACCCACCTCTCCGCGCGCCTTGCGACTCTGCGTGACACATTCTGGAAGACCGACACCCTGATGCCGATCGCAGACGAATGACTCTGGCATCGACGCCATTCACCTCCTGCACTCGGATCGACAAGCAGACGGTTGACTCCTGATGGTGCAAAACGCTCCTCCCATTGAGGGCGATTCGCTGTTAGATTTCGGAGAGCGGAGCACCTCAATTGATCGCTGTAAAAGCCGCTTGAGCGCCTCGGTCAGCTCGGAACTCTGCCCCGAGGGGGGTGAAACGGGATAACGAATGTTTTAAAGATTCTGCCTGCGGGGGATTTTCGAGGATGTTGATGCGCCGCTACAATCCAAGCCACATCGGGAACGGTTGATGAACCGTTACCTCCTCTCCTCTCATTACTGCTGTTGTCACGGAATCACTGGATGTCCACGGAACATCTGCCGGGTCAAGGATTGACTCCGGTCTCAGAGAACACTCCCGTACAGGATGTTGTCCCGACCTCGAATAGCTCAGCTGCTGCTGAGTCTGTGCCGACGCCATCTGATCCAGTGCCGGAGGCGACTCCCCCTCGCGTCCGCCTGAATCCGACGGCTGATCCGGCCCAGCTCAAGGCTGTGCCGACCATCAATCCGGGCGAGAATGCCCGGGTCGATGTGGACGCTCAGATTGAACAGCAGGTGGCTCAAGAGCAAAAGGCGAAAGCGGAAACGCCTCCTCCGCCACGGGCCAATCCAATCGAGATTCCCCGCAACGAGGCACTCGACGATTCGCTCGATGCCGAATTAACCGCTGTCATGCAAAGCGGTGAAGTCAACTCGGGCATCGCAGCTGTGGCACCAGTGCCGCATGCGGGATTGGATTCGGAAGAAGTGGGACTCGTGCCTGGGACCAAGATCTCGGGTGTGATCCAGTCGCTCAATGGCGATGACGTGTTCATCGACCT
The DNA here is from genome assembly GCA_043777375.1 of Planctomycetota bacterium. GTDB lineage: Bacteria > Planctomycetota > Planctomycetia > Planctomycetales > Planctomycetaceae > TH-plancto1. Next base: position 46,874 of record JAYWHX010000041.1, read on the forward strand.
GAAGCAGCGGATTCCCGGAGTCGTCAGCTTCCGTCAATTCTCTCCCAAGCGGCCTCCCGTCATTGGCGAGCCAATTGATGTCATCGTCGCCAAATTCGACGATGCAGCAGGCTTGATTACGTGCAACCTGCCTCGCAGTACGAATAAGGTTTCGGGAGATTGGGACGCTCTGCAAGTCGGCATGGATGTCGAGTGCATGGTCACCAAGACGAACAAGGGCGGTCTCGATGTGACTGTCAGTTCGATTCGCGGTTTCCTCCCCGCCAGCCAGGCCGATATGGGCTTTGTGGCCAATCTGGAAAGCCTGATCGGTCAGAAGCTTCGCGTACGAATCACCGAAGTGAATCCTGCTCGCCGCCGTTTGGTCGTGAGCCGTCGCGCTCTGATCACCGAAGAACGCGAAAGCATTCGCGAAGAGCTGATGAAGACGATGCAGGTCGGCCAGACTCTGACCGGTCGTGTGAAGACTCTGAAAGAATTCGGAGCCTTCATCGATCTGGGCGGCATGGATGGCTTCCTGCACGTCGGCCAGATCAGCTGGGTCCGGATCAAGCACCCGAACGAGATTCTGGCGGAAGGTCAGTCGGTCGAGGTCAAGGTTCTGACCATCGATCCCGAAACGGGCAAGATCAGCCTGGGGATGCGACAGCTGTCGGGCAACCCGTGGATGAACGCGGAGAATAAGTACGCCAAGGGAATGAATGCCTCGGGTCGCGTCACTCGCGTCGAGCCGTTCGGGGCCTTCATCGAACTGGAACCTGGGATCGAAGGACTGATCCACATCAGCGAGCTAGACCACAAGCGGGTTAAACGAGTCGAGGACATCCTGAATGTCGGCCAGACGGTCGAAGTCCAGATTCTGGAAGTCGAGCCATCACGTAAGCGAGTCAGCCTCTCGATGAAGGCCCTCAAGGTGAACCCCGAGGCTGAGCGTATTGCAGCTGAGCAGGAACTCCCTGCTGGCGGTGAGTTGTATGAGCGTAAGCGTCGCGGTGACCTGAAGGGCGGGACTGGTCGTCCTGGTCAGTCGGGAATGTTTGGAAACCCAGGCGACTTCTAAACCTGTGTGAATGGGGGCAGGTTTTCTACGTGCCCCCATTTTTTTCCGGACCCGCATTTTATCGCTCACCGTGTCGGGGCTTCCTCTTTGGAAGCCGAATCCATGACATGCTGGGCGAAGCTGAAAGTCGAGACCGGAGAGTCCAGAGCGGTTTATCGGCCTCGTCTGACGATTTCTGCGGGAACTCGGCCCGCGCGGACGACTTCGGATTGACCGGCCCCCTGTCGGTGTCACAATGAAGTCGTATAGGCTCAGTGACCAGCGATTGAGATTTGCGCAGGCTGGTCGTTGAGATTCGATTCGGACGGTTGGTTTCAGCTCGCTCGTGCTGAGCGAAATCTGTTGCGAGCGAAGGTTCCCCCATGATTGCGAAGCTCATCCCGCTGGATGGCTCGCCGGCTCTCCTGATCATCCGCGAGGTGACTCTGGTGGGGCGGAAAGGGGGAGAGTGCGACATCGCTCTGGAACATCCCAGCATTTCCAAGTTGCACTGCGCGATTGCCCGCACCGATGGGCTGCTGTTTGTGCGCGATCTGGGGAGCACAAATGGGACGAAGGTCAACGGCCAGCGCGTCACACGCGGGGCCCTGCTTCCCGGGGATGAGTTGACCTTTGCGAATATCCGATTCAAAGTCTTTCTGGGGCCAGGCGAGATGCCTGCGAAGCCCAACGACCACACCGAAGTGCTGACGATCCCCGTCCGCCCCGGCGACGATGAATTCCCACTGCTCCCCGTCGATTTTGACGACGAGCCCGAAATCGAGAGCGATGTTCGCCCTCTCAGTGATTCCGGCGTTCTCTAGGCTGCGTGTCGACTTTGAATCAGTCTCGCTGGTTTGACACCGCGATTCGACGCCCCGTTTGCTCAACCGATATCGCCAGGGATCGAAGCCCCATCGCTCTTCGCGATGATTCGAAGTCGCGAGTCGAATGTGAAGGCGGTTGTTGGGAGATTCAGCGAGCGTTCCGCTTCCGTTCCGGTGCAGGGTCTGGAGCGAGGTCCACTTGTCTTCTAAAGTGTTGAAATGCGGGCTGGGTGGCACCCCCTGGCTCTTCGAGAATGGCATGGTCCAGTGATGCTGGCGCGATGTCTCTTGAGGAATCAGGGACGTGCCTCCTTAATTCTGAATCAATCGCCATGCTCATCATCGAATTGCAATAGATCGTGGCTTCTGGTTTACCGACTCCTAATCCCAGCGATCCACACGGTGAGCCACTTCGCCGAGTCGACCAGTCACACAAGTGGTTTGCCTGTATTCACCGCTGCGACCTCTGAACTCGGATTTCCGAGAGCTGAATCACAGGGCAAAACCCGTCTGACGGTGTACTGCGGCTTTCGGTTGACGTTCAGATGCAGTCGACCGATGTACTCGCCAATGATGCCTATTGCCATAAGCTGCAAGCCACCGAGCGTCATGACCGCAACAATGATCGATGAATATCCGGGGACGGAGACGTTATGGGCGAGCGATTGAATCAGATAATACATCCCCGCCAGTAATCCCAGAAAGGAGGCGATCAATCCGACCCCCGACGCGACTTGCAAGGGCAGTAGCGAAAAGTTGGTAAACAGGTTGAGAGCCAGTCCCACGAGCTTGGCGATCGAATATCCGGAGCGACCTCTCTCCCGTGAGTAATGTGCGACGGTTCGTTCGCCCACGCGCTGTGTGTTCCACGCCAGCAGCCCGTCAATGAACGTGAAATTGAGATTGTAGGACAGAATGGCCTGCAAAAGATCACGACGAATGGCCCGGTAAGAGGTGACCGTCGCCCGTGTACTGAAAACCAAGCGATAGAACATGTTGACCACACGCGACCCCATGTTCCTCAACACTGCGTGTTTCTTTTGGTCCGGGGCCCCGTACACGAGATCGTACCCTCCCTCGATCAGCGTATTAATGAGCCCGGGAATCTCCTCGGGGGGATTCTGCAAGTCGTCATCGATCGTGATGATGACCTCACCACGCGCGTATCGAAAACCACACATGAGCGCGTTATGTTGACCGAAATTCCGCATCAGACGAACGACCGTAATGATCGTCGGATCAGCGGCTTGGACCGACTGCAAAACATCCCACGTCTCATCTGGGCTGCCGTCATCGACGAAGATGAACTCATAGGGGAGGCGTGCGGCAGCCATGGTCGCCTTGGTACGAGCAGCGAGGTCGATGAGATCCTGCTCGGTTCGATACACGGGAACCACGATCGAGACCAACATGCCAGCATCCAATCCACAGAAAACGATACGCGTCCATCAACTCGTTCGGCGACTGTCGACAATAGGTCGCGAGTGAACGCTGACCTAAGCGACTGAGTCCGGCCAAAGCCTGTCGCCCGACCTCGCTCACGCGGGAAGCGTCGCGAGATATTCCTGCTCTGCCCGATGGAGATTATCGAGGGATCGCAACTTAATCATCTTCGCCGGACATCCGCAAACGACGTGCCCAGCTGGGACATCTCGAGTCACCATCGACAAGGCCCCTACGGAAGCCCCCTCGTGGAGATGCACATCAGGCAGCACGACACTGCCGGTGCCAATGATGACATGGCGTCCAATGGTCACTGATCCCGTGGTATTGCGTTTGAACTGGACGGGGATGGTCCCATTCGTCAGTGATCCGCCGGTGTAGTCGTCGCTCGTCGTCCAGATACAGACATTCGGCGCGATCGTGGAGAAGTCCTCAAAGACGACTCGCCCCCCGCTGCCATTCACCAGAGTGTGAGCCGCAATATGGACATTGCATCCGATCGAAACGCCTTCGGGTCCGGCAGCCAGAATGGCAAAAGCATCGATCCGGGACCGGTCTCCCAGCGAGATCATTCCCGGATTGAAAAAGAGGGCTTGCCGTGTCACGCGGACATCCTTTCCGACAGACGCAAACCCCATGGCTAACAGCTCATCTTGAGAGTACAGCATCTCAATTCCCCTCCCTTCCTTGGAACGATCAGGCCACTGCGACATGCTCAGGACAACGATTGCTGTACCAGCGCTGCTGGCGGCGGAGCGTGTGAGACATGCGCCAGCAACTCGCTGACCACCGCTTGCTGCTCTTCACTGGTAATCTCGTAGAACATCGGCAGTCGCACGAGCCGGGCGGCCAGATCTTCCGTCACAGGTAAATCCCCAACACGGTATCCCAACTGGCTTCCCATCGGTGATGTATGCAGCGGGACGTAATGGAATACCGCATGAATCCCCTTGGATTTCAAATGCGTCAGCAGTGTTCCTCGCAACTCTGCGGTCGGCAGAATCGCGTAGAACATGTGAAAATTGGTCTGACACTCGGCGGGAACGTGGGGCAGCTGGATACCGCCACTGGCTTCTAATTCGGCCAGTTGATCCCGGTAAAATTCGTAGATCGCCTGTCGCCGCTGAGCGATGCCTTCCAGCATCTCCAGCTGTCCGTAGAGGAACGCGGAGCAGATCTCGCTCGGAACATAAGATGATCCGACATCGACCCAGGTGTACTTGTCGACCTCGCCGCGGAAGTATCTCTGTCGGTTGGTGCCCTTGTCACGAATGATTTCCGCCCGCTCTCGGAATCGTTCGTCATTGATGCACAGCGCGCCACCTTCACCACAGATATAATTCTTGGTCTCGTGAAAGCTATAGCAGCCGAGGTGCCCAATTGACCCCAGCGCGCGCCCGCGATAGAACGAGTTGACACCCTGGGCGGCGTCCTCAACGACAATCAGATTGTGCTGGGCTGCAATCGCCATGATGCGGTCCATTTCGCAGCTGACCCCGGCGTAGTGAACGACGAAGATGGCCTTCGTTTTCTCCGTAATGGCTTGTTCGATCAGGGTCTCGTCGAGATTCAGCGTATCTGGGCGGATGTCGACGAAGACCGGCTTGGCACCGGTTCTGACCACGGCGGCGGCCGTGGAGACGAAGGTATACGAGGGCATGATGACCTCGTCACCCGGCCCGAGATCGCAGAGGATGGCCGCCATCTCCAGCGCTGCTGTGCAAGACGGAGTCAGGAGGACTTTGCGAATACCGAAACGCTCTTCAAACAGGTGTGAACAGGCTTTCGTAAAATGCCCATCGCCGGCGATGTTTCCGAAGGTGACAGCCTGCGCGATGTAGTACAGCTCCTTGCCTGCCACGAAGGGTTTGTTGAACGGTATTCGCATGCTGTCTCTCAGAGTGTGCCCGGAACGTCCCCGTCCGTCCCCTCCTGGGATTGGTGCTGGCGTGGAACATTCTGTGACGGTCGGACTCTATCAATTCCCCCCGGAAAGTCGCCAGTCGATTTTTACTGGCAAGTTTCAGCCAAGCGGCGAATGCATGAGATCGTTCGGCAATGGCATCCAGTAGACCGTCTCAGATTCCGAGAGCAGGTCCAGAGCCGCAGGCGGGCGGTCGAGAAGTCAGTTCAGCAACGATATGGGGAGAAGTGATCATGTGCGTGAGAAACCTGGTGCTCTGAGAACACTCAGCACTCGGGCGATGGATTGCCTGACGCTCTGCTGAGGACGGGCACGTCGGAAACGTGCCCCACGACGAACGCAAGCGTGTCCCCAGCACTGGCCTCGCCCGAGCACAAACAAGAGAACCCACCGCACATGACTACTTCAGCTTCGCAACTTCCGCGGCAATCGTCTGGCTATCTTCGGCGGCCTTAACCATGTCGTTCTTATAGGCGATCTTGCCGTCTTTCCCGATGATAAACGTCCACCGTTTCGCGGTCGCCTTGCGGGTCAGGGAGATCTCTGTACCGTCGCTGGTCTTGACCTTAGCGACCTTCTCGGCGATCTCGACGGGCACCCCAAACTTGGTGGCAACTTCACCTGTCTCATCGGCCAGCAGCGTGAAGTTCAGCTGGCGGTCCTTCTTGAATATCTGGTGATTCTCGACCGAATCGCCACTCACTCCCACAACTTCGACGCCCTCCCCCTGGAGCTTCGCCATATCGTCGCGGAAGCCGCACGCCTGCTTTGTGCAGCCCCCCGTCAGGTCTGCGGGGTAGAAGTAGACCACGACGATCTTCTGGCCAAAGTGTTCAGCTGACTTCCAGTCTTTCCCCTGATCATCCTTGGACGTAAACGTGGGGGCAGCTGATCCGACTTCCAATTTGACATCCTCAGCGCAGAGTGGCATTGCCATTTCCCACAGGGCCAGACAAGCGACGACGGACAGACAGAATCTCTTCATGGGGGGCTCCTGAGAGTGAGTCTGTTGAGAAACGCGACCGCTGGCTGACTCGCCACCCGCTGATCGCCCTGGACAGAAATTGAGAATACGGTGCAAGGAAATGGCAGGTCAATCGACAGCTTGAGAATCAGCCGTTTGGCGGAGACAACCGCCCCTTCACCAGCAGTCGATCTGTCCGCTAAACTCTATGCTGACCGGGGGCCCGTTCGATCGAAATGCATCGTGGACACCGGCACCGGTCACCACACGAGAACTTCATGTTTGAATCACACAACCAACTGCTGACCGTCGCCACCGCAGCTGCGAAAGCAGGGGGCGAGGTCTTGATGACCTACTTCCGGCAGGGCGTTTCGATTCGCTGCAAAGGCGGCGAAAGCGCGGACCTTGTCTCCGAGGCCGACATCAATGCCGAGCAAGCGGTGATTCGCGTGATCCACCAGACTTTTCCCAACCACGCTATTCTGGGAGAAGAATCCGCGACCGACACCGACCCGAACTCGCCCGCGCTGTGGGTGATTGATCCGCTCGATGGGACGACGAATTTCCTGCATGATGTCCCGCACTTCGCCGTCTCAATCGGCTATTTCGAGTATGGGCAACCCATCTGCGGTGTTGTGTGGAACCCAGCTCGCGGGGATCTGTACACCGCATTAAAAGGGCAGGGAGCCAAGTACAATGACCGCCTAATTCATGTCAGCTCGACCGATCGACTCGATCAATCCCTGATCGGGACCGGGTTTTCTGTCGTCCGTGATGCCAAGCTGGGGGCAACACTCGGGGCGATCGATGAACTCTTTGGGCTCAACATCCACTGCATCCGCCGGTTCGGTTCTGCCGCCCTCGACCTGTGTCATGTCGCCAGTGGGCTCTACGGAGCGTATTTCGAGTACCAGCTCTCAGCCTGGGACTTTGCCGCCGGGATGCTCATCGTGCAGGAGGCGGGGGGGCAGGTGTCGACCGGTCGCGGTGGTCCGCTGCTCCTCAAAAAGTCGAGCATTCTGGCATCGAATACGTTACTCCACTCGCAGATGGTCGAAATCGTCGGGAGGCGGCATCATCTGTTTGCCTGCGAGTACTGACAGGGGGGTTACGTTTCCGTCTTCGAATCCAAACCTCCTCTGGTGGCGTAACATGTTGCCATTCAATAAGAAACGCTAATTTTCCGCCAGGACTTCTTGTTCTCGCACAGCGTGTTTGCATTTCCAGCATCTGTCTGCCAAACTATCGGGCTTCCCAATGGGACCAGTGAATCGACTGAAAGGAATGCCTCCCATGGCTTTGGATCGCGCGTTGTTGGAACGTCAAGTGGGTCTCGCGAAGTCCCGTCTAGACCGTCTTACCCTGACCATCAAGACTGATGGACTCGTCGGCAAGGCTCAGGAAAAACTCCTGCGCAAGAGCCCCGTCTGGCGCGAAGCCCGGGCTGAAGTCCGCAAAATCACCAATCGTCTGAATCGCTGCGGTGACAAGGAAGCGCTCCAAGCGGCTGTCCTCGCTCGGCGGGCCGAGAAGGACGCAGCTGAGTAGTCGCCATGTCTTAAAAGACAAGGAGAGGTGGCAGAGCGGCCGATTGTGCAACACTGGAAATGTTGTGTCCTCGAAAGAGGACCGGGGGTTCGAATCCCCCCCTCTCCGCTTGACCAGGAAGGTGTGTTCATACACCTTCCTTTTTTCTTTGGGTAGAGCTTACGAGTATCGAGCGGCGCATTAATAATCAGGGATGACCTCTGGGCGGCATGACCTCCGTGGCTCTGGGATCAAATCAGGGGCGCGTAAGATCACGGCCCCTGGTGGAAGAACCCCAGCTGGTCTCTTGCGGGAAGTGCCTCCCGCTCTCAGTCGATAATCTTGCTAATCTGATACTCCACAATGCCTCGGGCTCCGGCACTACGCAGAGCGGGGACAATCCGGCGGACGACCGCTTCATCAATGATCGTATTCACCGCGACCCAGTCGGGGTCAGACAGGGACGAAACGGTCGGCTGCTGGAGGGCGGGCAGCTGGGCGAGAACAGCGCCGAGTTCTGTGCGGCGGATGTTCATCATCAGTCCCACTTTGCCTTCGGCGGCCAGACAGGCTTGCAGCATCATCGAGATATTGTCGAGCTTGGACTTCTTCCACGGGTCTTTCCACGCCGACCTGTTCGAGATCAAGCGGGTCGTGCTTTGCAGGACTTCGGCGATGATTCGCAGGTTGTTCGCTCGTAACGACGAGCCAGTCTCGGTGACTTCGACGATCGCGTCGGCGAGACGCGGCGGCTTGACTTCCGTGGCTCCCCAGCTGAATTCGACTTCGGCTGTGACTCCGTGGGCCGCCAGATACTTCGTAGTCAGACCGACCGCTTCGGTAGCAATCCGCTTGCCTTGCAGATCTTGGACTGTCTGAATCGGGGAGTCATTCGGCACGCACAGGACCCAGCGAACTGGACCGCGGCTGACCTTTGAAAAGACCAACTCGCAGACCTCGTGGACATCGGCGTCTGTTTCTTTGACCCAGTCGTGCCCGGTGATGCCCGCGTCAAGGATCCCGTTCTCCACATAGCGGGCCATCTCCTGCGCCCGGATTAACAGACATTCAATTTCCGGATCGTCGATCGTGGGGTAATACGACCGCGATGCAAACGTAATATTGTATCCGGCCTTGCGGAACAGTTGAGCGGTGGCGTCCTGCAGACTGCCAGCGGGAATTCCAAGTTTCAAACGCTTTTCAGACATGAGACGATGCAGCCGCTTTTCTGGGACAGTGACCGGTCAAACTCCCACACCCCAGCGAGGTGGGCCGAGAGAATTCAGTGCTACAGCATGAGGGAGCCACTCACCGGACGCAAGCGAAACGACAGAGGTTCGCCCTCCCGATTCCTCCCAGGTCATTCAATGACAGAGCATCAGGGAGCCGCGTTGGGCTTGAGGTCCGTGAAGAGTTGATAGAGATCAGCGACCGAACAGTCCGATTCGGTGGCCGATTCGTGAACATACACCCCGAAGCGGAGGCGGAACGTTTCGCCGGGTTTAACGACAATCCGGCTTGGCTCACCCTTGGTGAATGCCGCGCGACCGAAAGGATTCACAGCCAGAAAGCCATAGTCGCGGGCGTGATTCCAACTGGGGCGGACGTTTTGAGTGTCACTGAAGAGAGTCATCCCCACCCAGCGCTGGTCGAGGGGGCCCGCGTAGTCGCACCAGGTTGAGGTCGTGCCCCAGACTTCAGATCCGTTGCGGCGGCCTTCACTGTCGAGGATTTGTCCGCCGAGTTTTGCCTCGACGGACAGGGGAGTGTTCAATCGAACCCCCAGCCCCATTTCTTCCTGATCCCCGAAGACCAGCTGTTGTTTGTTGGGGCGAAACTCGCTTGTCATGTCGAGCAGATATCCTTGCGGAACGAGCTTGACGGAGTAGTGGGCGGTCTCCTCGCAGATCGTTTGCTCGCCGTCAGTCGACTGATAACGATTCTGAACGGTCCAGCGGGCGGTCTCGGCCTGCACAGTCGGAGGGGTGAGGAAGCGGACGTGCTCAGTCTTCGCCTTCAGCCGCCAGTAGTCGTGACCACTGAGGTCTCCGAACGAGAGCCAGATCCCGGTATGCAGCCCCGGATGATCGGCCTTGTCGATCTCGCTCTGCGGCGGGTGATTGCGGCTGACTTGAATACCCGAGAGAGTTCGGACGGGTGCGAAGTAGGGACGGCTGACTGCGGGGTCGCGAAAAACGTACTTCAAGATGTCTACGTTTTCGACTTGGACGACGACCTCAGAATCCGAAGACGTGACATGAATTCGGGAGTCAGCTGCGAACACGGCAGAAGACGAGGCGAGACAAACGAACACGCCCCAGAGCGAGCGGATGTGCATCGTTTTCCCCCTGTTGAGTTGCTCGCGGAATCAAGTCTGTCTCGACGCGAAATACGAATCCGAGTGAATCGAGCGCAGTCAGTTAGCGACCACGCGGTCCCTTTCGCTTCGGCCCCTTGGGCTGACCGGGGCTGCGGCGTCCGAAGCTCTCGGTCGCTTGTTCTCCGCGTTTGCCCTTGCCGGATTTAGAGGGAGAGGCCTTGCTCGATTTGGATGCAGTGCTCTTGGCCGTTTTAAACGGTGCGCTCTTGGTCGGACGGCGAGGCCCACGTTCGGCATCAGCTGGGGTTCGTCGCTGCGGCATGGCAGAACCGCCCTTGGTGGCGCGAGCAGGCCCACGATCTGCGTCGGGAGCTGGGCCTTTTTCTTCGGCCAAGGCGTTACGGGCAGCGGCTCGTCGCAGGCCCCGCTCATGATCAACCGCTTGCTGCTTGGCTTCAGCGGCTTTGCGCATTCCGAACGCTCCGTCGGTCCGAGAGGATGCGGGACGACGTGACGGTTCGCCCCCGGAGGCGAACTTCTTGGGAGATCCCGAGCGACCCGCTGGGCGGTCGGTCAAGCCCATCATTTCCTCGTCGGAGACATCTCTCACTCCCAGTCCCCGCTCTTCGGGAGGACTCGAATCGGGGATGCGTCGCGGAGGTGGCACGGGCGGCCCCTTGCGTACGGCGGAGCCATGGCGATTGGGGGGACTTGGACGCGCGGGTGCAGGACTTCGCTTGGTGGGAGTGTTGCGGCTCGCTGGAGCATTTCGGCTGGTCTTGTTGAGCAGATCGCCATCGCTTTGCCGGCGAGCACCGGCGGCAGCCCGGCCAGTTGGACGACGTTTCAGCTGTGACTCCTGACGTCCCTCTTCATTCTTTTCCAGCATGCCAAACAGGCGTTCCATCTCATCTTTGCGAATCTCCCGAATCTCGCCCCGAGCCATGCGGCCAAGGAAAATCGGACCAAACGCGACCCGCTGCAGCTTCATCACTTTGTGGCCGACTCGCGAGAAGAGTCGCCGAACTTCGCGGTTGTGCCCCTCAGCCAGAACGACTTCGCACCACGTGCTTTGGCCCTGCTTCTTGATCGACTTCACGCCTTCGACCCGAAACCGTCCCTCATCGAAATAGATTCCCTGCCGCAGCTCGGTCAGCGTTTCGGGAGTCGGGGCACCGGCGACGAGTACATGATAGGTCCGGAAGATGCGGTAGCTCGGGTGAGCCATCTTCTGGGCCAGATCGCCATCGTTGGTGACGATCAGCAACCCTTCGCTGTCTTCATCCAAACGGCCCACAGAGAAGACGCGAGGGCCTTCTTTCGGGAAAAAGTCGATGACGCGAGGTCGACCTTCGGGGTCTTTGTTCGTACAGAGAACTCCCGGTGGTTTGTTGAACACGAAATACTTCTTCCGCTCCATCTTCAGCTTTTCGCCGTCGAGAGCAATCTTGTTGACCTGAGGGTCAATCTGCATGCCCTGCTCAGTCACCACCTTACCATCGACCGTGACGCGGCCCATGGTGATGAAGTCTTCGCACGCACGCCGCGACCCCAGACCACAGCTGGCCAGATACCGCTGCAACCGGACCAACGTGGGTGCGGAGGGATTCAAATCTTCGAGTTCGCGAGCTGACATGATCGACTTCTGGTGATGCAGTGTGGGGAAATTGTCCCCCTTCAAATGAACAACCCCCGATCACAGATCAGGGGCGTTCGCAATTCTGAGCGTGACGCAACTATCAGTATAACAAGGAACCGGGCAAAGTGCCGCCGCCCTCTCGAATTGCCTGCGTACGAGTGTGTGCCTTACTCAGCGTGGAACGCATAAACGCAGGTCTGCGTGTACTTCTCACCCGGCTTCAGGATTGTGGTGGGGAATTCGGGATGGTTGACCGAGTCGGGATAATGCTGGGTTTCGAGACACATGGCACTGCGGTGAGCATACATGTTGCCCCCTTTACCATGGGCCGATTTGAGGAAATTCCCCGAGTAGAACTGCACGCCTGGCTCGGTCGTCAGCACGGTCATCGCGCGTCCGGACACGGGATCTTTGACCTTGGCTGTCTCTCGCAACTCGCCCGCTTTTCCGTTGATCACGTAGTTGTGGTCGTAACCAATCGCAGCTGTCTTATCCAGTTGGGCGATACGTTCCCCGATGCGGGTGGCTTTGCGGAAATCGAGCGGCGTGCCCTCGACCGGAGCAATCTGGCCGGTCGGAATCAGCGTGTCGTCAGTCGGCGTGTAAGTGTCTGCGTTCAGCGTCAACTCGTGATCGAGAACCGATGGGCTGCCCGCTCCGCCAAGGTTGAAGTAGCTGTGATTGGTGAGATTCACAGGTGTCGCCTTGTCGGACGTGGCGACGTAATCAATGCGAACTTCGTTTTCATGCGTCAGCTGGTAGGTCACAGTGCATTCGAGCGTGCCGGGAAAACCTTCTTCGCCGTCCGGGCTGGTGTAGCGGAAAATTACTCCCGGTCCCTTTTCATTTTCGAATGGTTCAGCAGCCCAGACGACCTGGCCCAGATTCCGCTGGGTCCCCCCGTGAAGAGCATTGGGGGGATTGTTGATCGTCAGGCTGTATTCTTGGCCATCCAGCGTGAATTTCCCTTTGGCAATGCGGTTCGCCACACGCCCAGTCGTACACCCGTAATGTTGGTTCCCATCACTCTCGTACCCCGCGACATCGTCGAAGCCGAGTACCACATCGGCCAAATGTCCCTTCTTGTCGGGAACGTGCAGCTCAGTCAGCGTCGCTCCCCGAGTCATTAAGCGGGCAATAACGCCTGCCTTGTTCCGCAGCGTGAAGCGGTCGACGGCTTCATCCTTGGATGTCTTGCCAAAAGACTCTTTTTCGGGAGGCGCAGAAAAAACGGAAGTTGTCATGACGGCGAATGCCAACAAAGGAAATGCAAAACCAGCCAGTCGCATGGGAATCCTTCGACAGGGTGAGTCGTTACTACAAACGCAGTATCGCCAGAAACTGGGCCGATTCACAAGCGTTCGCCACTTCGAGGCGTCCGTGAGTGTGAGCGTTCGAAGGAACTGACATTCAGCCGAGGGAGCCACTCGGCCCTGAGATTACGCCCCAAACTGCCCCTCCTCACCAATTCATCGCAATCCCAAGGTGACGAACGCAATCCAAGACGAATTCGAAAAATGTCCCGAGAAATGGTGTTTCCCTGGCTGACTGGTGCCTAGAAACACTGCGTGAACGATTTGAACGATTTAGTTCAAGTCGGTGAGGAGTTCTACCCAAAAGTCGTGAGGGGAATGTGACATGTTGAACTGGAAATTGATGACTGGTGCGGCAGTGGCGGCGATGATGAGCTTTGCTCCCTTGTCGACCCAAGCTGCAGAAAAAGACATCGTAACGACAGCTGTCGAGGCTGGATCATTCAAGACTCTGGCGGCCGCACTGACTGCCGGTGGCTTAGTTGAAACTCTGCAAGGCAAGGGCCCGTTTACGGTCTTCGCACCGACGGACGAGGCATTTGCGAAGTTGCCAGCCGGTACGGTGGAAACTCTGCTGAAGCCGGAAAACAAATCACTGCTGGTTTCCGTCCTGACTTACCATGTCGTTTCTGGCAAAGTGATGGCCGCTGATGTCGTCAAGATCACCGCAGCGGGGACAGTGAATGGCCAGCGGGTCGATGTGGCTGTCAAAGACGGGGGCGTCAAGATCGATGCCGCGAACGTCATCAAGGCTGACATCGCCTGCTCGAACGGCGTGATTCATGTGATCGACACTGTCCTGATGCCTTCGACGGACAACATCCCTGCGACCGCCGATAAGGCCGGTGTTTTCAAGACACTACTCGCCGCTGCCGGGGCCGCCGGGCTGGTTGATGCCCTGTCCGGAGAGGGGCCATTGACCGTCTTCGCACCGACCGACGAGGCATTTGCCAAGCTACCCAAGGGCACAGTCGAAACGCTCTTGAAGCCAGAGAACAAAGGTAAGCTTGCTGACATTCTCAAGCTGCATGTGGTCTCCGGTCGGGTGTTCTCGACCGATTTGATCAAGGCGAAAGAAGCGAAGAGCCTGCAAGGTGGCCTGCTGAAGCTGGCGATCGTCGATGGCAAGGCACAAGTCAACGGAGCAGGTCTCGTCACGACAGATGTCGACGCCTCGAACGGGGTAATCCACATCATCGACACGGTCATTCTGCCCGCAGCTGCCCCAGCGAAAGTTGGAGCAGTCATGCATGAAGAGTTTCAGCAGGTGAGCCATGTTTGCCCAACCTCCGGACGAGTGACCCACTAGATGGTTCGCGTTCGCCGCCATCGCTAGCCGATTATTGGTTAGCTAAGACAGCGACACTCTCATCAACCCGCTGATGCTTCAGTTGCATCAGTGGGTTTCTTTATTCACCTCAGCAGACGGGCGAAAATAGTCGCCCCGCCACTCCGCTAGTCGGGGAGGTTCTCCCTGCTTGCCTTGTTCAAATGGATTCAAACTGCCGGAGTCGATTCGCCCGGCTCCACGTGAATCAACACACCGGTCAAGCTGGGAAGCTGGCTCTTGAGGATTGATTTCACTTTTCCCGCCAAGGCATGGGCCACGCGAATTGTCAGTTCCGGATCGACGTGCAGATGCATATCGACGTGATATCCCGAACCGCTTTTTCTCACGAAGACTTTCTCCACCTCGCGAACGCCGTCCACTCCACAAGCGACTGCGATCACCTTCTCGACCATTTCGTGCGCGACCGCATCGAGCAGTTCATTGAGCGCCGGTCGGATTAGACGTGAAGCCGAGACCAGGATCACTCCGCTCGCCAGAATCGCAGCAACTTCATCGGCGTAAACCAAGCCAGGGATCGGAAACATTCGTGGTCCCCAGACCGCGATGGAGACGCCCAGAAAAGCCGCCACGGATGTAATGGCATCGGAACGATGATGCCAAGCGTCCGCCCGAGCAGCATCGGAATCAAACTGGTCAGCTCCCTGCATGACGAACCGAAACAGCACCTCTTTGACAATCACCACTCCGATCAGCACGAACAATGTCCAGCCAGCGGGAGCTTGGTGAGGGATCATGATCTCGTGCAACGCCTTCGTCACAATGAAGACCGCAGCGACGACTAAAAGAACGCCTACTCCGAGAGATGCTAGTGCCTCGGCTTTTCCGTATCCGTATGGGTGGTTTTTGTCGGGTGGCTTAGACGCCACACGCAGTGCCTGCCAGACCAGGACAGATCCAACCGTATCTGCCAGAGACTCCACAGCATCAGCCACCAGCGCGCTCGACAGCCCCCACACTCCAGCAGCCAATTTGACCACAGCCAGGAGAATGCTGGCGAAGAACCCGATGACCGTATTTCGCTGAAGTGATGTTTGCGACATGTTTGCCAGTCTACGGAGAGGTTCTCACCTGATCCAGAGATCGACCACGTCACTTGAAGTTGATCTCAGTCCCCCGCTCGGTAATCCTCTATCCGCATCCCCCTTGCTGCGCATATGATTCCGAAGCCCGGTTCACCTCGCGAGTGGACCGTTCAGTGTTCATTTTGGACGTGGAGTCTCTACCGAGGCAACGCACCATGACGGTTTCTCAAGACCATGATCTGCCTCCTGAGCTGCTGGCTCTCCAGAGCGAGATGGCCACGATTGCCCGGAACTATGGGCTCGATTTCCCCAAGACCATCTTCGAGTTCGTCGACTACGACGAGATGAGCATGATGGCGGCTTACGGCGGGTTCCCGGTCCGCTATCCGCACTGGCGGTTCGGATCGCAGTATGACGAGTTGATGAAGGGGTACTCGTACGGTCTGCAAAAGATTTACGAGATGGTGATCAACACCGACCCGTGTTACGCCTACCTGCTCAATTGCAACGGACTGACCGATCAGAAGCTGGTGATCGCGCACGTCTACGGGCACGGGGATTTCTTCAAGCACAATGCTTGGTTCCAGCACACCAACGTCCGCATGCTGGATCAGATGGCGAACCATGCCTCGAGGATCAACCGCTACATCGATCGTCATGGGTACGACGTGGTCGAGCAGTTTGTCGATGCGTGCCTGTCGATCGAAGACCTGATCGACCCGCACTCAGTGCATATTCGTCGGCGTTCCAACCCGAAACAGCTGGAAGCGGATCGCCAGAAACATGATCGAGAACAAGAGGAAGACGAGCATGGCTTGAACGAAGGGCGCGGCAAATTCGAGGCCAAGGGGTACATGGAATCCTTTATTAACCCACCGCAAATCCTGCACGCCGAGCAGGAAGAACGGCGTCGCATCGATGCCGCCCGTGCCGCCCAGCGCAAATTCCCCGAGGAGCCGCAGCGCGACATCATGCTGTTCCTGCTCGAGCATGCCCCGCTCCGCGACTGGCAACACGACATCCTAGCCATCATCCGCGACGAAGCGTACTACTTCGCCCCGCAAGGCATGACCAAGATCATGAACGAGGGCTGGGCCAGCTTCTGGCACTCGACGATTATGACGCGGCACGGCCTGACCGATGCGGAGATCATCGACTACGCCGACCACCACTCGGGCACGATGGCCATGTCGGGGATGCGGCTGAACCCCTACAAGATCGGCATCGAACTCTACCGCGACATCGAGGACCGCTGGAATCGCGGCCAATTCGGTTCCGAGTGGGAGAGCTGCGACGACGAAGAAGAGAAGAAGCACTGGGACCGCCAGCTCGGCCTGGGCCGGGAAAAGATCTTCGAGGTCCGCCAGATCCACAACGATGTGACCTTCATCGACAGCTTCCTGACCGAGGACTTCTGCCGCAAGAACAAGTTCTTCAGCTTCGCTTTCAATGAAGAGAAGAAGGACTACGAGATCGCCAGCCGCGAGTTCAGTGAGATCAAGTCCCAGCTACTCAACAATCTGACCAATCACGGCCGCCCGTTCATTTCTGTGATCGACGGCAACTACAAGAACCGGGGCGAGCTGTATCTGAAACACGACTACCAGGGGATCGAACTTAAGGCCGACTACGCCAAGGCCACTCTGACGAACCTGCAACGCCTGTGGGGGCGCCCGGTCCATATCGAGACGATGGTCGACGACAAAAGCCAGGTGATGGGGTTCGACGGGACACGTCACGAGGTTGTGTAATCCGGCGAGCGTCCGGCGTGAGCCGGATGGTAAAACGTCACCTGTGCCAGA
>JAYWHX010000042.1:0-4984 GCA_043777375.1 Planctomycetota bacterium
GTCGACGGCTTGCAGATATTCCATCGACCGTTCGGCATGGGGATCTGGTCGCGATCGGACTCGAAGGCGAGGGAATTTGGGCCCACGGGCTGATTAATCCCCGCGCAGAGGCGACAGTCCGCATCCTGACCCGCGATGGAATCCCACCGGGGATCGACTGGTGGCGAGGACAGGTGCGGCGGGCCATCGAGCTGCGACGACTTCTCGGTCTGGAGGCGGTCACGAGTGCCTATCGGGTGATTCATGCGGAGGGGGATGGGATTCCGGGATTGGTCGCCGATCGCTACGGGGACCTCATCGCGATCGAAGCGTTTACCCTTGCGATGTATCAGCGGTCCGAGGCACTCGCTCAGCTGCTCTGCGAAGAACTCGGCATTTCGAAATGGGTGGTGCATCCTGGCCCACGAACCTATGAACAAGAAGGCTTCGAAGCCAAGGCGTTTGCCGTTGAGGGAGTTCGCGACCGCATCGTGGTCGAGGAGCATGGGCTGAAATTCGAGGTCGATCTGGCGGGGCACAAGACGGGGTTTTTCTGCGATCAGCGAGACAATCGCGATCGACTGGTGCAGTTCTGCGCCGGGAAAAAAGTGCTCGACATGTGCTGCTATACCGGCGGCTTCTCAATCTCGGCCCGTGTGCGGGGGAAAGCCAGCGAGGTGACGGGGGTCGATCTGGACGAGAAAGCCGTTGAGCAGGCTCGCCGGAACTCCCGCTTGAACCGCGAGAACATTCGCTACGTCCACTCCGATGCCTTTCCGTGGCTGCGTGACGCCGTCCGCAACGGTAAGCTGTTTGACGTGGTGATTGTCGACCCGCCGCGCTTCATTTCCAGCCAAGAAGAGATCGAGGAAGGTCGCAGCCGCTACTTCGACCTGAATCGATTGGCAATGCAAGTTGTCGCGCCCGGTGGGATCTACGTCACTTGCAGCTGTAGCGGACTGATCTCGCCGGAGGATTTCTCGCGTCTGATGATTGGTGCGATTCCGCCCGGTCGAACGGGGCAGATCATCTACCGAACAGGGGCGGGGCCAGATCATCCGATCGCTTCAAACTGCTCAGAGACGGAATATCTGAAGGCACTGTGGATGCGGCTGAGTTAGTCAGCGAGCGTTCGGCGCACTAGCATCTGGAAATACTTCCAACACAACACACGTCTTCATCTGCTCGATTCGCGCTCGCCCGAATTCATGCGATGAGACCTCTCACTCGGACAACACATGGCCACGATTTCCCCCGCGACACTCGTTCAACAACTTGAGTGGCGCTATGCGACCAAGCAGTTCGATCCGCAACGCAAGATCGCTGCCGATGCGTGGTCCGCTCTCGAGCAGTCCTTGATTCTGACCCCGTCGTCATACGGCATGCAGCCGTGGAAGTTCATGATCCTCAGCCGTGATGCCGAGCTGCGTGAGCAACTGGTCGGATGCTCTTGGGGACAGCGGCAAGTGGCCGACAGCTCCCACTATGTCGTCTTCACTGTCCGGACTGAGATGACAGCTGCGGATCTGGATCTGTATATGGACCGAATTGCTGAGGTCCGCAACATGGATAAGTCGGCTGCCAATCCGCTGAAGAAGATGATCGAGGGCGGAGTCGTGCGCGGCATGACAGCGACTCAACAGCACGAGTGGGCCAGCCGTCAGGCGTATATCGCACTGGGAAATTTCATGACCAGCGCCGCTCTTCTGGGAATCGACACCTGCCCCATGGAAGGGATCGACCCGTCGAAATATGACGATATTCTCGGCCTGAAAGGTAGCGGGTACGCGACCTGTGTCGGCTGTGCCGCAGGCTATCGACTGGAGACCGACAAATACGCACAACTGGCCAAAGTTCGATACACCGCGCAGCAGGTTATTGAACACCGATAGAACGGTATAGTACCGTTTTACTGATGCTGGGTCGCCCGCTCGTTGGGAGCTGAGTTGATCACTTGGCGTTCGCGGGAGCCAACTTGGTCGCCGACTCGGACCGGACTGGAGTCCGAGCGATTACTGGAGCTGGGGCGTCTTCGACTTCAATCTCGGCTCTCAAAACACGGTGTGAGCGCGGTGCATCAATGCACAGTTTCACTCGGTTCCCTTGAATCTGGGACACCTTGATGGTGATATTCCCATCAATCACCAGCGATTCGCCAATCTTCCGTGTCAAAACCAACATGATCCACCCTCCCTGTATCGGGTCTTTGCCGCTCAGCGGCACCCGCCTTGGTCATCCCCAGCGAGATCCGCTCTCCCCTGGTACCCAAGTCCGCAAGACGAACTTGACTGCTATGACTACAGTTTCTAGCGAAATGCAAGAATTTCAAGAACTTTTTTCATTAGCATGCTCACATTAACACGTAAGTCATAGCTCGGACGCATTTTACGCCTTCCCGAAATTTGAAATCCTTGTCCAGCAGATCTCACGACACCCCACTTGGACTCACCCATGGTTCGTGGGGCGTGAGGCCAATGGGGCTTACTTTAGTTCGCAAGCCCAACGCGTCAGCGATAGTTGCCATATCGATTGATCGATGAAGCGGGTCAGCGAGATTCCTCACAAACCTTCGAAGACGCACTGTCGTCACGGCCAGTATCGCTATCGAATCCAGCCCCCGCCGATCACGCGGTCGCCATCGTACATCACCAGAGCCTGCCCTGGTGCGACGCCCATCTGGGGTTCGTCGAATTCGACTTGGATCTGGTCGTCGCCGACTACTGTGACCGTGCAGGGACCTGGCGTATGTTGGTAGCGAATCTGTGCGGTGCAGCGGATCTCGGTCGGTGGCTGCTCCACAAGCCAGTTGAGACGATCGGCATCGAGTGACGACCTGCCCAGGTCGGCCTTTGTGCCAATCACCACGCGGTGGGTGTCTGGCTCGATACGGACCACGAACCTCGGCTCGCCGAACGCAATGCCGAGCCCTTTTCGCTGCCCGATTGTGAATTGCTGGAACCCCGTGTGCTGGCCCAGCACCTTGCCGCTGGTGTCGACGATTTCCCCAGCCAAGTCCTGCTCCCCGCGATAGCGCGTCAGGAACCCGGCGTAATCGTTGTCGGGGATGAAACAGATCTCCTGCGAGTCGGGCTTGTCAGCTGTTTGAATCCCAGCTTGCCGCGACATCTCTCGAATCGCGGGCTTGGTGTACCCACCCACCGGATAGATCACATGCTTGAGAATCTCCCGCTCGATTCCGAACAGCACGTACGACTGGTCCTTGTCCCCATCAAGACCCCGGAAAAGACCCGGCTGGTCCTCGCCGACATCCTTCAGCTGAGCGTAGTGCCCACTGGCGATGCAATCGGCCCCAACCTCTTGGGCGAACTCCCACAGCTTCCCAAACTTCAGCCAGATGTTGCACATCACGCAGGGGTTGGGAGTGCGTCCGGCGAGGTATTCGTCCGCGAAGTAATCTTTGATCTTCCCAAACGCATCCTGAAAGTTCAGGGCATGAAACGGAATGTCGAGCGAATCGGCCACCCGGCGAGCATCAGCTGCATCTCCCGCACTGCAGCACCCCTGATGATGCGGCTTCAGCGAGACAATCGGCAACTGGCCCACCTCGCACGTCGGTTCGTCGGCGACCCCGGAGCGCATGAATAGCCCAATGACCTCGTGCCCCTGTTGCTTCAGCAACCAGGCCGCAGCCGAGCTATCCACCCCCCCACTCATGGCCAGAACCACTCGCATCGAACCGCACACCCTTTTGAAAATCGAACTGGAACATCAGATTCAGATTCTATCAGGGAGCTGGACAACAGGCACGAGTGAAGTGTTCTCGACTTGGCCCAGAGACACAATTGTCGAAAATCCTCCGGTTTTTTCTGTAACAAGTCGTCGCGGCCAGCGACTCTACTCCTATCTCAATGGCACAATCCACAGCGTGCCATGATGCTCTACTCTCCGAATCCTCCCCGAGGTCAGCTGTGACCGACTGGAACACCATCGCACTCGCGATGGGCCGACCCGGTTGGCTGCTTTGAGCCTCAAGAGTTGGCAAATCCAGAGGAGGTTCTTTTGCCGAGAGTCGCGCCATAGCGTTCCTCTTGTGCCAAGGCACTCAGGTAGCCCAGAGCGGCAACCTGCACCACCCGCCCCTCACCCCGACCCCTCGAACCCGAAATCAAAATCCGCAAATCGCTGGCGGTCGATCCCGGCGTCTTCCCAGCTGTAGGCGTAATCGCCGACGTGCCACAGGCGGATGGTGGTGTCGGCGATGATGGGAATGCCGCACTGGCGGGCGCGGTGGCAGAAGGCGTAATCCTCGGCCAAATACCAATGCCCAGGACGGCGGCGGGTGGCGGGGTCAGAGTCCTCGATGGCCCCGACTTCCCGTGGTGCCGACCGGATCAGCGGCTGAAAGAACGGCCACAGCGGGCGTCCGGCGTGCTGATTACACACGGGCAGTTCGAGTAGCTGGGCCAGCGTTTCGTACACCGCGCGGCGGACATGCAGGAACCCGGTTCCGCCATATAATATTTCGGCCAGTCCGCCTTTAATTCCGAACCGAAAACGCGGCGTTCCGGGGATGATATGATTCGCTAATTCCCGCTTTCCCTTCTTCGGATATATTCCGCACGTCACCGGCAACCCGTGCCGACGCAGACGGTCGACATCATCGGCTTCGAAGCCGACATCAGAGTCGATCCACAACGTCTCCTGAAACCCATCGGCCAGGGCATCGCTGCTCATCTGGTTGCGAGCCTGATCAATCGCCGAGTACCCTTCGACCCGCCGCACTGTGTAGCCCCGCCGCTCCAATTCCACCAACCCCGCCTGACACTTGGAAACAATCCGCCCCTGAAACGGCACCAACACCACACACCGCCCCGGGGAGAGGTCAACATTTGCAACCGGAACCGGGATACCGAGCGGGAGATCGTGATCGGGTGGGGGAGTCATGAAGGTCAGGCGGTACGCATCAAACGGTGAGTCTTTTCAGGACATCAAGGATGTAGTTAGGGTCGAGGGCGGCTTTGAAGCGTTTGTTTTTGGCACCGAT
>JAYWHX010000043.1:0-18449 GCA_043777375.1 Planctomycetota bacterium
ATTCGTTTGGATCGGACTTAGCTCGCCGCGAATTTCTTTCGGGGCATTCGGCTTCAAGTCAAACGTATCCTGATGCGGCAACCCACCCGCCAGGTACACCATGATGACCGACTTCCACGGCAGCTTGCGCCCCTCAACCGCAGCTGCGGATTCCGCGCGTGCGATGTCTGCCATGGCCAAGCCACCCGCGCAGGCCAGCCCGCCGACTTGCAAGAACGATCGACGAGCGATGCCGTCGCAGTATCGATGGCGGGAGCCATGCAGCTTGAACATACGCAACTGACTCCAGACAACAAGAGGCAGCGAGTTGCCCCTAAACATGCTTCTCGCAGCCACTTCCAACCCATCGAATCATCGGACACCGTCGATCTGTCCGATGAGGAACCCCAATCTTAGAGTCACAACCCGACCGGCCTCAATCTCAACCGATCAAAACCGGGTGATTCGTTCGGATTTGGTCGAACGGTTTCAAGCCGCTCATCGCTCACAATCTGCGAATGCTTGACCCAAGAAAAAGAGGTCCATGAAAACGGAAGCCGCCAGAATCAGTCCGGCAATCCCCCAGGTGCTGAAAGCCGGTGGTTCGGACTGCTGACGAAAATGATTCGATGAGAGGATAAGAAATCCAATGACCACCGCGACTGCGACTTTGGCGAACGGCAATGCAAACAAGAGAGGCACGTCGGGTCGGAAGTGCCTCACAAGAGGCCATTCTGCCAGCGCCGCTGCGGCCAGAAAGAACAGCAGTTTGACCTCACCCCGCTTCATCGGATTTGACCAACATCGAAGAGGGATTTAGAAAGAGTCTCCGCGCCGCTGCGGCTTGTCCCCGTGGTTCCCGCGCTGGTGCGCTATCGGTAGCGCACCAGCGCGGGAACCACCCCCATGAGCGGGGTTGCGGGGAGACTACTTTCACTCGCAGACCGACGGGCCGGGCTGATGAACAAGGAGAGCGCAATCTGTCGGCCAAAGCGACCGAAACACCGTGCGTTCATCGGTCGAGTGAACTCCAATCCGCCCCCCGTGGCCGGTCACGATGCTCCAACATTTTGTGAGTCCAAAGCCGAGTCCTCGCCCGGCATCCCGACCCGAGAAGAACGGGTCAAAGGCATGTTCGCGCTCGGCAGGTGTCATCTGGGGACCGTTGTTGAATAGGTCGATCTCCAGCCAGTCTTTGTTTTGCCAGTCACGATTTCGAACTCGTAACCCGATCCGCCCACTATGTCCCACAGCTCGAATGGCGTTTCGCAACAGTTCGATGAGGACAACCTGGAACTGCTCCGGGTCGACGGAAGCGACAAGTGTTGAGAGTAAGAAGTTCAGTTGCAACTGAATCTTGGCTGAGTTGAATTCTTCGGCAAAGCGAACAGTCACAGAGCGAATGAGCGGTTCAATCTCGACCACTTTTGGCTGCGGAGCCGGGGGGCGGGCGAAGACCATGGTGTCGGAGATCATGTCTCGGATGCGGAGAGCTTGCCCGCCGATGGCCGCCAGCCAGCGGCGACGCTCTGCGTCGGTTTCCTGCCGCAGCAGCAATTGGGAACGACCGAGAATCGTGCCCAGCGGATTGTTGATCTCATGACCCGCCCCGCCCGCGAACTCGGCAAGTGCCCTGAGCTTAGCATCCCGCAGTTGGTGCTCACGTTCAGCCAGCCAGTCGAGCCAGGTTCCATACCACAGCTGTCCCTCGGGGGAGAGAAAAGGGAATGTCGATGGGAGGCAGATCGCTCCGACGGTCCCGAGACTAGTGACCGTGAGCGGCGAGGCGCTAGCCGCCGGTTCCTCTCGGGGCGGTCGGGGAGGGGAACCGGCGGCTAGCGCCTCGCCGTTCACGGATTGAGTGTCTCGCCAGGTCCACTCCACCAGCGTCTGATCAAGCGGCGGCACGCTGACAAGTTCGTGGTGCCGGACCTCATACACGCGAGCTGTCCCGATCAACCCGATCGCAGTCATCGACGGCTCTGGCCAAACCCAAAGTCCCGCCTCAATCGCCCGTTCTCCGATGAGGGCTTCCAGCAGGAATCGCAGCCCCTCCTCCATCGAAGAAGACCGCAGCATCGCGTCGACGAAATGCGACACCCCTTCGGCTGGGACAGTCGTTCCAGCGAAGGGGAGTGTGGGACTCACGCGGAGGTTCCGTCTGGGTGAATTCAATGACTCAGGGCTCGGTCGAAAAACACAACCCGATTTGATGAGAGAGTGAACAGAAGGTCGCAAAGGAAGCAAAGGATTGAACCCAACGTTTCCTTCCTTGGCGTCCTTTGCGACCTTCTGTTCAAAATCCGATCGGGGAGTCGTTTTGAGTCAGTTCATCAGGCAGGCGAGCGAACAAGTCTCACCGCAATCCGCTTGTCAGCGCGGGAACCACGGAGCCAAGCCCCAGTGGCCGGGCGGTCATTTCTACCCGCTTGTTCAAGGCTTCTGAAAAGCGACCAACTCTTCGAGTCGCCGTATCATCTCCACTTGATGTTGGAGCGACTGCTCAGAATGTCGGACCGACTTTTCAGCCAGCTCAACACTCCGCCTCGCCAGTGATAAACTCTCATCAATTGAGCCAAGGGCCTCTTGTTGTTTGGTGAGTGCTTTGCGCTGCATCAGCGCACACCAGACCGCGAACCATATCAACAGTCCAATAACAAGGAGGCCAATCGACGGGACCATGAGTTCTTCAACCACAGATGCCCTCTCTGTTGTTCGAGGTCAGTAAAGACCGGCGCACTCTCCCTTGAACGGCTATGTTCAGTCGTCTTCATTCTGTGCTACCGCATGGACCGGCTCGGCGTCTTGTCCATGTCGAGCAATTCGCACATCCGGCCCAGAAGTGCTTCGACCTCGAATGGCTTCTGCAGGAACTCGTTGGCACCCGCATCCCGCAGATCCTGGATCTTGTCCAGTTCCACCAGACCGCTGATGCAGATGATTTTGACATCATCAAGCGAGGAGTCACTGCGGACTCGCTGGCAGACTTCCTTGCCGTTGATATCGGGCAGCATGATATCGAGCACGATAATGTCAGGACGATATTCCCGGACCATCATCCCGGCGTCGAAGCCGTTGTTGGCCACGCGGACTTCGAACCTGCCATCCGCTTCAAGAATGTCCCGGATCAGTTCGACGAGTTCGACATCGTCGTCCACCACGAGTGCCTTTCGCCGACCGCTTTCCAGCGCATCGGTGGGGATCCCGTTGTCCTTCATGAACTTATGCAGGATCTCGCGGGGGATACGGCGGAACCGTGAACCCGGCACGCGGAAGCCCTTGAGCTGTCCCGAGTCAAAGCAGCGGATAATCGTCTGCTGGCTGACCTTGCAAATCTTCGCAGCTTCGCCGGTGGTAAAAACCGTCTTCATGGCACTCTTTCCATCCCTTGGAGTGAGTCCACAGCTCGGAAGGCTGCGGCCGGACCATGTTTCCCACGCCGCGCAGCGCAGAATTCCTCAGCTTCCATCGATCCGTGAACGAAAGCCCATCGCGACCAGAGGCCACTTGAACCGACTCGACGCTGAAGGCTCTCACCGTCTCTCAGATGAGCAGGCATCCCTCAAAGTAACGATCTTGCCGATTCTTCCAGTCGTACCGATTGTATCTATGTTGCGGGACCGGTCAATAGGGGTTTCCCAGCGTGCCCCTCCCGGTCTTCGCGAGTCCCCCGAAACTCCCAGTTCGGGCAAGAACCGCCGATGGAGTACGCTGTCTGCGGTTCTGCTTTCTCACAGAGGGCTGGCTGCCTCTACCAGCGATACAGCCCAGTCCCCCAGCTCAACCCAGCTCCGAAACCGCACATCAGAACAAGATCTCCCCGGCGAATCTTCCCGGCACGGAGGGCTTCGTCCAAGACCAGCGGCACTGAACCGGCACTCGTATTTCCATACTTATGCACGTTGCAGAAGACTTTATCTTCCGCGATTTTCAGGTTCTGCATCGCAGCATCGATGATGCGAATGTTCGCCTGGTGCAGTAAAAACAGACTCACATCCTCGATACGGAGGCCCGATTTCTCCAGAACGAGATCAATCGAATCCTGAACGAGGCGAACGGCCCACTTAAACACACTTCGACCATCCATTCGCAGATACTGATCACCTGCCAGGATTGCCTCAGCCGTGATCGGGCAGCGCGCTCCGCCAGCGGGGCGATCGAGCAAATCGCTCCCGCTGCCGTCCGCTCCCATCTGGTAGCAGACTAGGCCTTGCGATGCGTCACCCTTGGATAAGATGACGGCTCCTGCCCCATCTCCGAACAGCGGGTAAGTTCGCTGATCTTTGGGGTTGATGATCCGGCTCATGCAATCGACACCGATCACCAACGCGTATTTCGAGTTGCCCGATGCGACATATTGTGCAGCTGTCACCATCGCGTACATAAACCCGGCACACGCCGCCGCGACATCAAACGCGGCACAGTCTAAGCCCAAACGATTCTGAACAAGGCAAGCGGTCGACGGGCACAAATAGTCGGGAGTGAACGTACCGACGACGACAAGATCGATCTCTTTCGGATCAATCCCGGAGGCTCGAATGGCCCGCTCGGCAGCTGCGACGCTCATTTCCAGTGTGGAGACGTTCGCGGGAGCGTGACACCGCTCCAGAATCCCGGTCCGCTCTCGAATCCAGTCGGCATCAAACCCAAAGCGTTTATTGAGTTCCGCGTTCGTCACCACGTTATCGGGAACGAATGATCCAGTGCCAAGCACTTGCACCCCCATCAGCGAATTGGTCCGCTGACTCGAGAGCACATGGAGACGTTGAGAGGGGGAACTGTCTGTCACAGAGGTTTCAACTACGCTGGCCAATCGGATCTCTATCGAGCGGTCACTCGCAGTGAAGCACTCGGTCGTTCAGCGATGTGGCGGGTGGTGGGGATGCGTACTCGGCCCACCGGAACTCGTTGTTGGAAACGCGGGTGACCATCGCTTCAGTAGAGCTTCAGTCCCCAATCCCCAGACTCCGACCAGCAGGCTGAGCTAGTGTATCTGCGAGATTCCACGGGAACTAGTCAGCCCAAATCGTCAATTCGATCCCAGGTCCATGGTGATGGCACGGCTCGATTGTCGACCTGCGTATCGCTCGCCATCATACGGAGATGCCGTCATCGTCTCGTTCAATTGCCACTAACCTCGAGCCCCTCGTCACTCCTATGCCTGTTCGCTACGCCATCATCGGGGCCGGTGCGGTCTCCGATTACCACCATGTCCCCGGTATCCGCCTCGATAAGCGGTCCGAACTCGTCGCCATCTGCGACCCCAACGAAACCCTGCTGCACCAGCGGGTCAAGGACTGGGGCGTTTCCAAAATCACGACCAAGTACCAGGACATCGCGAACGATCCCGACATCGACGCGGTCATCATCGCCACCCCGAACTTCACCCATCACGAGATGGTCCTCGCCTGTGCGAAGGGCGGGAAGCACATGATGTGCGAGAAGCCACTCGGGTTGAACTTCGAACAATCGGCTGAGATGTTCCGCGCAGCTCGCGACAACAATCTTAAGCACATGACCGCGTTCACCTACCGCTTTGCTCCGTCGATGCGGTACTTGCGGCATCTGGTTCAAACCGGTGCGCTGGGCGACATTCGCCACTTCCGCAGCCAGCGGTTCCTCGACTGGCCGGAAACCAGCTGGGGCTGGCGGCAGTACAAGCACTTGGCGGGAGCGGGTGACCTGTTCGATATGACCATTCACCGCATCGACTTCGCCATGGACCTGTGCGGGCCGATCGAATCCATTACCGGCGCAGTCGCGACCTTCTGCCCGCGCGACAAGACCGCTGACGGCAAGCCCTGCGAGCCGTCGAACGTCGACGACTGGTCCGCTCTCATCGGTCGCTTTAAGAACGGAGCCGTCGGCGTGTGGGAAGGGACCACTCTCGCCAAGGGGCACCACAACAACGGCTTCGGCTGGGAATGGGCCGAGATCAACGGGTCCGAAGGCTCAGCTGTGTACCGGCTGACCGAACCGAACACGATCCTGATGGGCAAGCACGGCGGCACGATGGAAACCGTCCCCGTCCCGCGCGAGTTCCTCGTCATCCCCGGCAGCCCCCGCAACCCCGACGAGGGGAATCCCAGTACCGTCTTCCGCTATGACCTCGTGTACGAGCTGACCTCGGCGATCATCGAAGACCGTCCCGCATTGCCCGGTTTCGACCACGGGGCCCTCGCCCAAGGCGTCGCCGATGCGGTGCTGGAATCGGCCGATAAGAAGACCTGGGTCGACGTGAATCACCAACTGGGTTGAAAAGACACTGCCCCCGATGGGATTGTCCATCGGGGGCAGCATTGCTTTGCCTCGTCCTTTACGACTAACTGGTTTCGCGAGAACGAATGGTTGCGATTACGGGATTTGTAGCGGTAGGCCCTCGCGAGTTCATTGCTTTGGAGCCAGCGTTGGGCGGCGGCGTGGGTCGGGGGGTGGGATTGGAGATGGTGTTCGATCTGGCCAGCGATCAGGTGCCGGGTGCGGGAACGGTCAACGCGGGGGGCTGGATTTTTTCCCCGCCGCGTCTGGTCATCGAGCAACCACGCGGCGATGAGCGACAGGGCTTGGTGGTGCTGCCACCCGCCAAGGCCAGGATTAGGGCTCCGAGGACGGCTGCAATTCCTCGAATCTGACTCAAGAATCAGACTTCCGAATCAGGACGTGTGCCTGGAAGGCAACTCTGAGAGTGTTGATGATTGCAACATTCATCGGGGATACAAATTATCTACTGGCCAGTCCTTGGCTCCAGACGCGAGATTCGAATTCTGAAAGAATCTTGGGGGTCAGTTGTCGATTGACGACATGGTCGTTCGACTATTGGGTGAAAGTCGAGAGTCGCTCGACAATGCCGCAGCCGTTGTACAGAGAAAGCCTCCATGTCGAACTCTACCGGAATCATTCGTTTGCATCGCGTGTTCAAGTCGCCCGCCGAACGGCTCTATCGAGCATTTCTCGATCCAGACGCGATGGTCAAGTGGCTTCCACCGCATGGTTTCGTTGGCAAGGTCCATCACATGGACGCCCAAGTCGGTGGCGGATACCGGATGTCATTCACAAACTTCGGCACGGGACACAGCCATTCGTTCGGCGGGACATACGTCGAACTGACACCGCACGAGCGAATCCGGTACTCCGACAGATTCGAAGACCCTAACCTCCCCGGTGAGATGCAGGTCACGATCACGTTACGAAAAGTCGTGTGCGGTACCGAAGTCGAGATCGTGCAAGAAGGAATCCCAGCTGCAATTCCGGTCGAGTTCTGTTACCTCGGTTGGCAAGAGTCGCTGTCGCTGCTCGCCCATGTTATCGAGCCGGAGATCCCGGACGGGCAGTAGGTTCCCGCTTGCACTCGCCCTATGAAATGCCACATCATGGCGAGCGTCCGGCGTGAGCCGGATAGTGGTTCTGGCATCACTCACAGAACCAGGGGGCTGACGCCGCCCCGCTCGCCTATTTTGAGAGCAGCTTCCGACGCCCTTCCAGATCGACATCGCGACTCGACAACGAGCGTTCGACAACCAGTCTCCAACACAACCTCACAATCGATCACAACCCCTTCTCATCTCAGGATCCCATCATGGAAGCACCAGCACCGCAAAAAGAACACCAGTGGCTGCACAAGCTCGTCGGCGATTGGACCTGCGAGAGTGAATGCAGCATGGGACCGGATCAACCGCCCATGAAAAACACCGGCAAGGAAACTGTGCGCTCGCTCGGCGGTCTGTGGACGGTTGGCGAGGGAGAAAACGTGATGCCCGATGGCGACATTTTTCGGTCGATCATGACCCTGGGCTACGACCCGCAGTTGCAGCGGTTCGTCGGAACCTACGTCGCCGGGTGCATGACGCACCTGTGGCCGTACAACGGGTCACTCGACGCGAACGAAAAAGTGTTGACCCTCGACTCCGCAGGACCGAGCTTCGCGGGCGATGGAGCGATGGCCAAGTATCAGGACATTATCGAGTTCCTCAGCAACGACCAACGGACGTTGTCGTCGCAGTACCTCGGCCCAGATGGCCAGTGGGTTCCGTTCATGAAAGCTCACTACCAGCGAGTGAAGTAGAACGAACCCTCCGTTTCGGATCCTAACCACTTGAGCAGATGAGAGTTGGTTTTCAGGAAAGGCAGACAGGAATGTCTGCCCCACTGAAGAGTGGCACAGACATTCCTGTCTGTGCAAACTGAAGATAGATTCTGTTGCTGATCGCCCCCCATCAATCAACAGCAAGCCATCATCAACATCAATCAACGGAGAAATCACCATGTCACCAAAAGCACAACGCATCACTGGCTGGGTTCTGACCGTTCTGGTCGGCCTTTTCATGATCGGCCTCAGCGCCGTCGGCAAGTTCACCGACTTCCCGGATAAGGAGGTCATGTTCAAAAAAATCGGCATCCCGATGGAGCTGTCCCAGACCCTCGGCGTGATCGAGGTCGCTGCTACGCTACTCTTCTTGATTCCGCGAACTTCGTTCCTCGGTGCCATCCTCGTGACCGGGTATCTGGGCGGAGCGGTCTGGACTCACCTGCGGGTCGGTGATCCGTGGTACTTCCCGATCATCATCGGAGTGGTGATGTGGGTCGCGCTGGGGCTGCGTAAACCGGCGATTTTCTCGCTGGCCCTTGGGAATTCACCCAGCCAATCAGACTCCACAGGGAACACCCCATGAAGTACATGTTCCTCATCTACAGCCCCGAGAACGCCTGGACTCCCGACGAATGGAAGCACTGCGTCGAGACCTCGATGGGCATTTGTCAGGAACTGGCAGCTGAGGGAAAGTTCCTGTCCGCTTCGCCGCTGCATCCCGTCGCGACTGCGACCACGTTGCGGGTCCGCGAGGGGAAGACGCTGATCACGACCGGTCCGTTCACAGAGACCACCGAACAACTCGGCGGCTATTACCTCTTGGATGTCGCCAATCTGGACGAGGCGATCGCCATCGCCAGTCGACTGCCCCCGGCGAAGAAAGGGACCGTCGAGATTCGCCCGCTCTTCAAACTCGACGGGTTGCCAGCGGAGAACTTCTCGCCGGAGAGCAGCTGTACTCTCAAGACGTTCATGTGCCTGTGTTATGACGACGAAGCGGTGTGGAGTGCCGCTGGTCCGGAAGCACACATGGCGGCGATGCAAGAGGCTGTGGCACTGACACACGAGTTACATTCGCGGGGCCGGTACCTGAGCGCCGCCCCGCTGCATCCATCGACGACCGCCACAAGTGTCCGCGTTCGAGAGGGCCGAAAGCAGGTCACGGACGGGCCGTTCGCCGAGACGCGCGAAGTCCTCGGTGGCTTTTACCTGATACTTGCCACCAACCAACCGGAAGCAGTGGCCATCGCCGCCCGTCACTCCGGGGCTCGCGTCGGCGCGGTCGAGGTCCGACAGGTGTTTGATCTACCCAGCGACCACTGATTCCGAGCAAGTTTTTCACAATCCCTGTCGGTTGAGCTGCGGTTCATTCGACTATCATGATCGAGCAGCGGGAAGAGTCCTCCCGTCTCGCAACTCACAACAACGTCCCATCCCAAGGAGCAGTCATGTTTCGCACCACTTTCACCTCGTTCCGTTTGTTCTTGGCAGTGGCGTTCTGCGGTTTGGGGGCAATAGCCTCTGCTCAAGAGCCCCAGAAGCCCGGTCCTGAGCATGCTCACTTGAAGACGATGGAAGGCACCTGGGATACGGTCATGGACATGGGTGGCCAAAAGGCGAAGGGCACGGCGACCTACAAATCAGTCTGCGGAGGCATGTGGATTGCCAACGACTTCGAAAGCGAACTGGGCGGAGTTCCGTTCCAGGGTCATGGGATGGATGGGTATGACCAACAGAGGAAGAAGCATATCGGCTACTGGTTCGACTCGATGACCAGCGCCCCGATGACGATGGAAGGGAACTACGATGCCGACCACAAGGTGCTCACCATGTCCGGAACCTCCCCCGGCCCGGATGGAAAGCCGGTGAAGTTCCGCACCACCACCGAAATGAAGGGGGCAGACCAAATGACCTTCCAGATGTTTATGGCTGGTGCCTCGGATGGTAAAGAGGAACTGGCGTTCACGATTGAATACACCCGGCGGAAGTAAGCGATGTTCGCAAATGATTGTCCCATTTCGCTTAGCGACAGAGCGTCCTTTTTCAGAGAAAAAGAGACGCTCTGCGCGGGGTGGACCAGGCATCGCTTTGGATGTCTGGGTGACGCAGGAACAAGAGGGATTGAAAGGCGGGCGTCTCCTCCGTAACCTCTAGTTGTTCCACAACCCAGACACTCAAAGCAGTGTCTGGGCCACCCCACCAATGGGATCTAAAATGTGAATCGCTATTTGCCGATCATCCTCCTGCTGATTGCCATCGCTACAGTATGGCTTGTTCGCGCCGAGCATTCTCCCCCTGCGGTGGATGTGCTTGCCGATCAGTCGATAGCCGTTGCCGAGGTCAATCGTCAATACACGCTTGTTGTGCCCCACAAACTTGTACAGCACCCACCGCTCGTATTCGCCTTTCACGGCACCGGGGACACCACTCAATCAATGGCATCTTATTCGCAACTCAATACTCTCGCGTCCCAGCATGGATTTGTGTTGGTTTATCCGGCAACTGCTGGGCCATATTGGGATACTCGTCCGGTCAGTAGCGATGCCGAGAATCTCGACCTGATTTACTTTGATCGCTTGCTGGAAAATCTGATATCGCAGCGCAGCGTCGACGCTCACCGCGTCTACGCAATAGGCATGTCTAACGGCGCTACATTCGCCCAGCTTCTGGCTGCTTGTCGCTCGCAGCAAATCGCTGCTGTTGTCGCGCATTCCGGCACACAACCACCGATCGATCCGTCGCCTGAACGAACTTCACCAACCATGGTAATTGTGGGCGATATCGACCCGATTTACGATTCCGTTGTTCGCACGGCAACTGAAAATGATTTGCCGTACATTTCCGTTCCCGGGCTCGCACATGAGTGGTCAGTGCACCACAATGTCGATGTGTGGCGGTTCCTTTCACAGTTCACCACACCCGCTAAATAAGGCGGCATAACATAAAGATGCATGCCGAGCAGTTCCGGTAGGTCAGGCTTTGCCTTGGCGATCAGGTGAAACCTGACCTGCCGGAACTGCCGTGCTCAGTCGTTCGGCGATAGACTTCTGAGGCACCGGAGACCACCATGCCCACACGCAACCCAGACAAGACTTCCAAGTCCAAAGTTCAGAAGCCAGCCAAGCGCTCGGCGGCACCAGGCAAGGCTGACACGACGCTGCCGGAATCGATGATCACTGGTAAAGCCAGTCCTGCGAAGCCAGCGGACGGTGACCAGCCGGTCTTCGACTACATCGCCAGCTTGCCGCAGCCGCAGCGCATTATCGCTGAGAGAATCGATGCCTTGGCGGCGAAGACGCTGCCCGGCCTGCAGCGCTGCGTGAAGTGGGGCATGTCGTACTATGGGGTCGGCGACGGCTGGTGCTTCAGTTGCGGCGGCTTCGCGGGGCACGTCAAGTTGATGTTCGTGAATGGCGAGGCGCTGGTCCCGGTCCCACCGGTGACTCCGGTGGCGATGGGGAAGGCGACGCGGGGCGTGGAGTTGGGATCTGTGGATGAACTTGACGAACTCCAGATCGCGGCGTGGATGACACAGATTACGGCCGTGCCGGGTGTCGGCGGGAAGAAGAAATAGGCCCGTCCGAACGCCCCGAATTTCGAATGCGACGCGTCTGATTTCAACCCCGGCACCGGCATCGAGATTTGGATTCCTCTGGACACACGAAGTTAGGGGCGAACCTCCGCTCGATTCATCAATGGGAGAATGGTATGGACACAACGATCACGGAATACAACGAGAAGCTGGAACCTGTCGACAAGGACATCTGCGAACTACTCGCAGCTGAAATCGACCGTGGCTTGTCTGGTGCTGAAAGCAAGATCTGGCACTCGCATCCGGTCTGGTTCCTGGATGGCAATCCGATCGTCGGGTACAGCCGGGAGAAGCTGGGAATCCGGCTGATGTTTTGGAGCGGTGCCGACTTCGAAGAACCGGGGCTCGATGTGGTTGGCCAGAAGTTTAAGGATGCCTCCGTCTTCTTCAACGACCATACGGAAATCAAGAAGACAGTCCTTCGGCGATGGCTGAAGGAGTCGCAAACGCTCCAATGGGACTACAAGAACATCGTGAAGAGGAAAGGCGAACTGGTTAGACTTCCGTAGTTCAGAACATATTGAGGCAGAGCGAATCCGGTCGAGTCCACACCGCCTCGACCGAGGCTTCCCGGCTGTCCGCGTGGCACTCGCTCCGGCACCGTTTGACAAACTTGTGCTGTGCCACGAGATTGCAGCACACAGATTGAATCGTCCTTTGCTTCGCCAGATGCGGTGAGCAACTCAAAAAGGCTGAACCATGCGAGTCCTGACCGGCGTCCTGTTTCTGGCACTCTCGACGTTCTTGGCGGCTGACGACACCGAGTATGACCTTGGCCCGGACTCTCAACGACAACAGGACGTTCCCCAGGGGACCGTGACCGAGCATGTCTGGAAGAGCCAGATCTTCGAGGGCA
The DNA here is from genome assembly GCA_043777375.1 of Planctomycetota bacterium. Classification (GTDB taxonomy): domain Bacteria; phylum Planctomycetota; class Planctomycetia; order Planctomycetales; family Planctomycetaceae; genus TH-plancto1. Next base: position 12,514 of record JAYWHX010000043.1, read on the forward strand.
CGATCCGCCGCTACTGGGTCTATGTCCCGACACAGTACAAGGCCGAGGAAGCCGCTGCCCTCATGGTGTTCCAAGACGGACACACCTACGTCAAAGAGGACGGCAAGTTCCGCGCCCCAGTCGTGATGGACAACCTGATTCACAAGAAAGAGATGCCTGTCACGATCGGCATCTTCATCGACCCCGGACACAAGAAAGAGCAACTCCCCGAGAAGCCGGGCTGGCAACCACACCCCGAAAATCGCAGCTTTGAGTACGACACACTGTCGGATCAGTATGCCCGATTCCTCTTGGAGGAGATCATGCCCGAGGTGCAGAAGACCGTGAAGATCACCGACGATCCCAACAAGCACGCCATCTGCGGCATCAGCTCGGGTGGCATCTGTGCCTTCACGGTCGCGTGGGAACGGCCCGACAATTTTCGCAAGGTCCTGAGCCACGTTGGCAGCTTCACCAACATTCGCGGTGGCCACGTCTATCACGCCCAGATTCGTAAGACCAAGCCGAAGCCGATTCGAGTCTACCTCCAGGACGGCTCCGGCGATCTCGATAACGAACATGGCAACTGGCCGCTCGCGAATCAAGAAATGGCCGCAGCTCTCAAATTCGCGAAATACGACTTCGAATTCGTCTATGGCACCGGCGGCCACAACGATATCCATGGGGCAGCTGTGCTGCCGGATGCGATGCGGTGGCTCTGGCGGGAGTAAATGTCATTTCGCCGAATGCATCTGCGTACGCTGATCCGAAACCGCCGCGCCTGCAAGAGCTTGGAGAAGCGAGGGACCAGCCAGACAACCGGTGGAATCTCTTCCTTGCAGTCGTTCAACACGATTGATACCTTGCGACCTCACCTGAGGGGGATTTGCGCTAAACGACCGCGCGGAGTCTGCCTCAGCTGGCTTGTTCGATGGAAACATCAACTGGCCCATACCGACCCGCGACGTGCCGCTCGCTGGAGTAGTCAACCACTCCGGAATCACGAGTTCGCTCAACCGCGATTCATGTTCGATTCGACTCAGGAACGCACTTCATGTCCACGCAGTACGTGTACTTCTTCGGCAACCAGAAATCTGATGGCGACGGCAAGATGAAAACCTTGCTCGGTGGCAAGGGAGCCAATCTGGCCGAAATGATCAACATCGGCTTGCCCGTGCCAGCTGGTTTCACGATCACGACCGAGGTCTGCAACTACTACTACGCCAACGACCGGAAGTACCCGGCGGAACTCGAAGCCCAGATCGCTGCGTCCCTCAAAAAGGTCGAAGACGCGATGGGAGCCCAGTTCGGCTCCACCACGAACACCCTCCTCTTGTCCTGCCGCTCGGGTGCCCGCGAGTCGATGCCCGGCATGATGGACACGGTCCTCAACATCGGCCTGAACGACATCACCGTCGAAGCTCTCGCCAAGCAGTCGAAGTCCGAGCGGTTCGCTTGGGACAGCTATCGCCGGTTCATCCAGATGTACGGCGAAGTGGTCATGGGCCTGAAGCCGCAAGAGAAGACCGATCCCGATCACTTCGAGGAGCTGATCGAGAAGAAGCGCCACAAGGCCAAGGTCGAGTTCGACTCCCAGCTCACCGCTGAACAGCTCAAGGAACTCGTTGCCGAGTTCAAGGCTGTGATCAAGAAGCACACGGGCAAGGAATTCCCGACCGATGCCATGGAGCAGGTTCGCGGATGCATCGGAGCTGTGTTCAGCTCCTGGATGAACGACCGCGCGATCGTCTATCGCCGCATGTACAGCATCCCCCACGACTGGGGCACGGCAGTCAATGTTCAGGCGATGGTCTTCGGCAACCTCGGCGAAGACTGTGCGACCGGCGTCGGGCTGACCCGCGATTGTGCAATCGGCACCCCCGGCTTCTGCGGCGACTACCTGATCAATGCTCAGGGCGAAGACGTCGTCGCCGGTATCCGAACTCCGCTGCGGATTGAAGAGACTCTCGGCAAGGATATGCCTGCCGCTCACAAGGAACTCGACACCATCGGCAAGACCCTGGAGAAGCACTTCAAGGAAGTCCAGGATGTCGAGTTCACCATCCAGCGCGGCAAGGTCTGGATGCTCCAGACTCGTAACGCCAAGCGAACTGGATTCGCAGCTGTCCGCATCGCGGTCGACCTCGTGAACGAAGGTCTGATCACCGAGAAGGATGCCCTCCAGAAGCGGCGTATCCCAGCCGACGACCTGAATCAACTGCTCCAGCCGATCTTCGACACTGAAGCGAAAAAGGCCGCGACCAAGTCGAACCGCCAGATCGCCAAGGGCATCAACGCCGGTCCCGGTGCTGCCACCGGCCAGATCGTGTTCCACGCCGCTGATGCGGAAGCTTTGTGGAACAAGGACAACAACGTCCAGCTGATCTTGGTCCGCCAGGAAACCAGCCCAGAAGACCTTCGCGGGATGAAGGTTGCCAAGGGGATTCTCACCGCACGCGGAGGAGCTTCTTCCCACGCAGCTCTGGTCAGTCGTCAGATGGGCAAGGTCTGTATCGTCGGCTGCGGTTCGCTGACGGTCGACTACGACAAGGGCACAATCAGCTCCGGCGGAACGACTCTGAAGGAAGGCGACTGGATCAGCATCGACGGTTTCTCGGGCGAAGTCTTCGCGGGCAAGGTCGACACCAAGCCGAGCGAAATCGTCCAGGTCCTCGTCAACAAGACGCTGAAGCCAGCCGATTCCGAGACCTACACCCGCTACGCCCAGTTGATGGGCTGGGTCGACAAGTACCGCAAGCTCAAGGTCCGGGCCAACTCGGAACAGGACGAAGCCCATCTGGCCGATGCGTTCGGCTGCGAAGGGGTCGGGCTGTGCCGGACCGAGCATATGTTCTTCTCGAAGATCCAGGAATTCCGGGAGATGATCGTCTCGGAAACTCTGGAGCAACGCGAAGCCGCACTGGCCAAGCTCCTGCCATTCCAGCGGGCCGACTTCACGACCCTGTTCAAGGTTCTCGGAAGCCGTCCAGTCACGATCCGCCTGCTCGATCCACCGCTGCACGAGTTCCTCTCGGAGCATCACCTGCACGACGATGCGGGCTTGGCGGACCGTCTGGCGAAGGCTGTCGGCATCACCAAGGAAACGGTCGAGCGCCGCGTGGAAGAGCTGAAGGAATCGAACCCGATGCTCGGCTTCCGTGGTTGCCGTTTGGGCATCGTCTATGCGGAGATCACCGCGATGCAAGCCCGGGCCATCTTCGAAGCCGCAGCTGACCTGAAGAAGCAGGGCATTGACGTCCATCCAGAAGTCATGGTCCCGCTCGTCAGCTACAAGGCCGAACTCGACCACCAGACGAAGATCATCCGCGACACGGCGGAGAAGGTCTTCGCTGAGAAGGGCGTGAAGGTCGACTACCAAGTCGGCACGATGATCGAGGTGCCACGTGCTGCTCTGACCGCTGGCGAGATCGCCCAAACCGCCGAGTTCTTCAGCTTCGGGACCAACGACCTGACCCAGACGACCCTCGGCATGAGCCGCGACGACTACGGCTCGTTCATCCCGCAATATCGCGAAAGCGACATCATCGGCGATGACCCGTTCCAGAAGATCGACCAGACCGGCGTCGGCCGCCTGATGAAGATCGCCTGCGAAGACGGCCGCGCGACCCGCGCCAAGCTCAAGCTCGGCATCTGCGGCGAACACGGCGGCGAACCATCGTCCGTGATGTTCTGCCACAAGCTCGGCCTCGACTACGTCAGCTGCAGCCCGTTCCGCATCCCGATCGCGAAACTGGCCGCTGCCCAGCAAGCTCTGGAAGGCTAACCGTGGGGCAGACATTCCTGTCTGCCGTCTTCTTCTTCCCTCTCCTCCGAGGAGAGGGGTCGGAGTGAGGGCGATCCACCAGCCTGCTCAGTTACCACAAGAGGGCCGACAGAAATGTCGGCCCTCTTTTTTTACAACACGTCATACAAACTTGTGAGACCGGTTCGCAATCGCCTGCAAAAGCTCGACGATGAACGTGATTGCCGTCTCCCGTAGATCTCGATCTTCGGCAAGTGAAGTCATTCTGCACGGATCAGATGAAATACTCGGGCGATTCTTTCCACGAGCGCGGCCGCAATAGCACCGCTCCGCCTGCCCTGTCTTAGAGGTCAGGCGGAGAGAGAAGCCTGCGGATTGGTCGATCGTTCGATTACTCAGCGGCGGGCGGAGTGCCCTCCGGTGGAGCTTCCAGCTGGGCTGGCGGCGTGGTGGTCTCATCGGCGACTTCGGCAGGGATGCGGGCGACGCTGGCGAGTTTTTCGCCGTCGAGGCGCATGATGCGGACACCTTGGGTGTTGCGGCCGATCAGGCTGATGTCGACAGCGCGGATGCGTTGCATCATGCCGCTTTGCGAGACCATCAGCACATCGTCACCATCGTGGACAGCGAGGATGCCCATGACCTTGCCGTTGCGGTCGGTGGTTTTGATGTCGCGAAGACCCTTGCCGCCGCGGCGCTGGCGGCGGTATCGCATGCCAGACGGGCTGGTGGGGTCTTCTTCTTCGCCGGTGGGTTCTGTTTCGGCGACTTCGGGTTCGACGCTGTCGGGTTCATCACCAGAGGGCTCACGCCCTCCGCTCGCCGGGTCATCCGCTTCGATCACGCCGAACGGGGTCCGCTTGCCGTAGCCGTTTTCACAGATGGTGAGTAAGGTGGCGTTCTCTTCGGCCACGACCATGCCGACGACCAGATCGTCCTTGCCCAGCTTGATCCCCTTGACCCCCATAGTATCGCGACCGGTCGCCCGAGCATCGGACTCGCAGAAGCGGATCGACATCCCGTTCGAAGTGCTCAGCACGACATCCTGGCCCGGTGAGACCTTAACCACGTCGATGAGGGCGTCTCCCTCGTCAAGCTTGATCGCAATGATCCCGCCCTTTTTGGGACGGCTGTAAGCGGAGAGCGAAGTCTTCTTGACGATGCCCGCTTGCGTGGCCATCAGCAGGAACTGGTTGTCGACGAACTCGCGCACGTCGATGCAGTCCTGCACCTTTTCCCCTTCGTCGAGGGACAACAGGTTGACCAGTGCCCGCCCCTTGGCGGTGCGGCCTTGCAGCGGCAGGTCGTAGACTTTTTGCCAGTAAACGCGGCCCCGGTTCGTGAAGAACAACAGGTAGGCATGCGTGCTCGATACGAACAGATGCTCGATCGGATCTTCGTCGTCGTTCTTGGCTCCGGCAATCCCCTTGCCCCCGCGATGCTGCGACTGATACGTCATCAGCGGAGTCCGCTTGATGTAGCCCCGCTGCGACAGCGTGACGACCATCGGCTCTTCGGTGATCAACGAATCCTTGTCGACATCGGTCAGCTCTTCCTCGGAAATCTCCGTCCGGCGTGGCGTGGCGTACTTGGACTTCATGTCCTCCATCTCGCCGCGAATCAGAGCCAGAACTGCCTCATCCGAACCCAGCAAACGCAGATGCTCCGAGATTCCTTCGAGCAGATGATTGTGCTCGCCTTGCAGGTTTTCACGTTCCAGATTGGCCAACGATCCCAGCTGCATGCTGACGATGGCTTCGGTTTGATTGAGGGACAGGGAGTATTGTTCGAAGACCCCTTGCTCGTCCTGGAACATCGAATAGCCGGTGGCCCCGAGGGCGCGTTCGATCAGCCCGCCATCGATCTTAATTTCCTGCAAGCGGACCTTGGCCTCGTTGCGACTTGGCGAGTTGCGGATCGTCGAGATGATCAGATCGATATCGATCTGGGCGATCAGCAAGCCTTCGACCGTGTGCTTGCGCTTGCGGGCTTCGGCCAGCAGGAATTCGGTCCGACGACGAATGACGGTCACCCGATGCCGGATGAACTCCTGCAGCATCGCCCGAATGTTGAGCGTCTGCGGGCGGTTTCCGACCAAGGCTAGCATGATCACGCTGACCGTGGTTTGCAGCGGCGAATACTTGTAGAGCAGGTTCAGCACGACTTCCCGGTCGGCATCCCGCTTCAGATAAAT
>JAYWHX010000044.1:0-18403 GCA_043777375.1 Planctomycetota bacterium
GATTAATCAGCCCGTGGGCCCAAATTCCCTCGCCTTCGAGTCCGATCGCGACCAGATCCCCATGCCGAACGGTCGATGGAATATCTGCAAGCCGTCGACGAAAGAGTGTCGGTGCTCCCGTGGACGTTTTTGCCATGACCGTCGTCAGCGGTCCCAGCTGGGTGAGTGGCTGCTGAGTCATGAACTCCGGCGAGAGCGGGAAGCGAGACGTATTCCGTGACGGAGATCCCCCCGAAGAGGGCGTGTACCGATTGGGGGGGCGAGAAGTCACGGGCGAGCTCCACCTGCAAAAAAGAACTGTGCAAGCAGTATCGTCCGCGACTTCCAGACCGGGAGCAAGGCAGCGGTGTCGGGGAACAGGCGACGTCGCAGAATTCATCCGAATTCTGACGAACGCAGCAGTCGGGACGGCCAGTCCCCTACCCTCGTCACGGAATTACTTCCCTTTAACGGGCTCAGCCTTCGCTGGAACTTTCCTGCCATCCGCCGCAGACAATTCCTGCGCTGTGCCCCAGCGAGAGAAGAGAAAGCCGAGGACTGCACCCGCAGCGGTCGCTGACAGGACCGCAGCCGGACTCGATGTGAACGTTGAATTCTGGGCCGATGCCTGGGTGGTGAGCACCAATCCCACCAAGCTGATTGCCAGTCCCAGCAGGTCCGAGAGGATTTCGGTCAGGCTGATACTCATCTTGGCCAGCACGAACAATTTCCCGAGCACCAACTGGAGTGCGAAACTCACGACCCCCGTCACCATCAGTGCAAACGCCGCCCAGTGAAACGCGGGGTGTTCCAGCCTCTCAGCGAGCAGGTAAATCTGCTTGAGAATGCCTGCGCTGGCCTCCTGTGCCCGGGCGTCCTCGTTGACTGTTTTGGCGATCTCGTTGAGTTTTTCCGTGGCCCCTTCCGTCGAAAGCGGAATTGCGGGGGCCTTGACTGGTGCGGGTGTCGCCGTCTCTTCGGCTTGAGCTGTGGAAGTCTCGGGCAAGACTTCTTGACTGTAAGCGTTGCAGGACAGGCTGGCCACGGATGCCAGGAAGAGGAAGGTCAGGTGTCTCATGAGAGGCTCCGGCGGGGGTCAATGAAATCGACGAGTGGTCACGGGAACACGGTTCGCTCAACCGCTGCCCAGCAGCATAACGAATGGAATTGCGGAATGGATCATTCACATTTTTCAGCCAGCAGCAAATCCGATGTGAGAACGCCCGTCCACCGTGGTTTTCAGTCGAGGGGGAGTCGAGAGTGCCAACAAGGTTCACAGGATGTGTCCGGCCAGCTTTTCGGGCACAGAGCGGGCTTGACGCTGGTCTTGGGGCCAACACACGGAGACTGGGTGTGGAAATCCGAGAACCAGTCGGGGGAGCCTCTCGGTGCCATAGATCACTCGATTGCGTATGAAGGGATTCCTCCTGTCGCCCCCGTGCAGCTTCTCAAACCCGACCATTTCGAAAGCGGGAATTTCTCCGCGTTTTCGTGCCTCCGTGGTGTTTTTTTTCACGTAGCCGACTTATTCGACACACGACCCTCGAGTAATGGAGGGTCTCGTTGCATGGCGACGGGGCTGATTCCGCGCTACAATTTCTTGTGAATACTTGACTTGTCGGGGCCTGATCGGTCAGTATGCCTACAGATGTCTGCGTTTAGAGGAGTTTGCTGAATGACTGATCGCCCCGCCCTTTCCCGTGCTGAGATGGAAGTCGCCCGCATTGTCTGGACGCTCCGTGAAGCCACGGTGCGACAGGTTCTCGACAACCTGCCTGAAACCCGCGATATCAACTACAAGACGGTCCAGACCTTTCTGCGCAGACTGGAGGCCAAAGGTTATCTGGTCTCCAAACGCGATGGTCGCAGCCTAGTCTACACCGCCGATGCCCGGCCGAAGCAGGTCATACGCGATACTGTCAAGAACTTTTTGAACAACCTGTTTAATGGGGAACCTCTCCCGCTGGTCGAGCATCTGATCCGTGATCAAGGGCTGGGCAAAGACGAACTCGGACAGCTGCGATCTCTTCTGAATGAACTCGAGTCGGGCTCGGGAACCAAGTAACCCGCTCTGCGTCGGTCCCCTGTCGATTTGATGCTGCGGTCTTCTGGCATGCTGCCAATCCTCCGGGGGAATGTCCCGTGATTCTGAATCTGGATGGACTGACTGGTGTCGTCTGGGCGCAGCTGTGGCAGCTGACGCTCTTGATTCCATTGGCCATCTGGCTGGTTCGATGGACGTGTCGAGGGCGTTCCCATCTGGGGTACGTGATTCTGTTGGCGGTTCTGGTGAAGTGCCTGGTGCCTCCAGTGTGGAGTAGTCCCACAGGGGTCTTCAGCTGGGCGTCACATGCGATCCGGAGTGGGGCGGTCACACCGGTGGTTGATGAGGTGTCAAACGCGGTCGCTATCGACGCGCCGATCACTCGCCCGACGGAATTTCTCGACCCGACGAGCCAGAGGACATCGGCCAGCATCTCGGTGGCATCGGTGGATGACGAAGCCAATTCGGAGTTCCCAGATCCGCTCCCGGTCGCTCCTGTGCCAGCGGTTGCTCCGAACGCAGCTGCGATCGACTGGGGACAAGTCGGGATCGCTACGCTGGTCGGACTGTGGGTCTGCGGTATCGTCGGAGTCTTGGGCTACTTGTTGGCGAAACGGGTCTACCTGGAGCGGTTTCACAATGACACGCGAGTTGCCACGCAAGACGAGTTGCTGTCGATTGTTCAGGAGTGTGCTGTCGCGCTCGATCTGCGCAGTCGCCCGGATTTGGTGGTCACTACGCACCCGACGATCCCCTTCGTGGTCGGCTGGTGGTCACCGCGACTGGTTATTCCCAAGCACATCGTTGATCGCTCCTCGACGGACGACATGCGGCTGATTATTGCACATGAGCTGAATCATCTCCGGCGCTGGGATACCGCGACGAACTGGATTCAACTCGGGATTCAGGCGCTCTGGTGGTTTCATCCGCTCGTCTGGTGGCTGAATGCCGAGATTCGCCGCTGGCGAGAATCGTGTTGCGATGAAGAGGTCGTCGCCCGACTCCAGTGCCAGCCAGCCCACTATGCGAACTGCTTGCTGAATGTCCTCGAATTGCAATCCGCGCTTCGCGCGACGAGCGGTCTCGATGGCCTCAGCCCGTTCGAGGTGACCAAGCAGCGGCTCCAAAACATCATGCAGCCGCTGGGGCAGTTCCCGCGCTCGACACCTGTCGCGGTGTGGCTGGCATTTATCGGGCTGACGCTGATCGTGCTTCCCGGAGCGGCGTTCACGATTCCACCGCAGGAAGTGCTTGCTCACGACGAGATCCCGACAGCTCCTCTGATCGCCATCGAGCCGTCGGTCCCACCCGCTCCGCCGCTCACGACTCCGATTTTGCCTACGCCCACCGTGCCAGCAACCGTCCCGGTCGTCGCATTGGATTCGCTCTGGAAGTACAAATTTGATGTACATCGAGCCTACCAATACCAGGTCTCGATCGAGTCCGACGGACTCCGTGGAACGACTCGGCATACTGGCCAACCCGCAGTGCGCGCGACCTACGTCAGTGGCGGATTTTGGTTGTTGAATATCTCCAATCCTGAACTCACGGCCTTTGAGGCGCCGGATCCCAGCCAGCCATTCGGATTGGGGTTCCGCCCTCCCCGCATTCCGGGACCATTCGAACGCGGCTACGAAGTCACCATCGATGCCCAGGGGCGAGCCACGGAAGAGGTTGGTGATTCGTCCCTGCCGCTCTTCCTTGGACGCTGGTCAAATTGGCTCTTCTGTCCGCTCCCCGCTGCAGATCGCCAGCCCACATGGGAGGAAGACGGAGCCACATCACTTATCTTGAGGAGTGAATCGAATACAGAGCCGTTTGGGTTTCCCCGTCGAGGTCCGTTTGCTCAGCCTGCCGAATCGTCTCGGCTTCCCGCTTCGACCCATGAGCAGTCGACTCAATCTGCGGCAGAGGGGGTGCTGACTCTGGAGCGGAATCGATCGGTCAAGACCTTGGACCTGGTCGACGATGAGCCGCGTATCGAGCTGAGGCAGAATTCGACTTGGAAATTCGACGCCCAGCTGGGGGTTCCCGTTTCGTTGACCGGAACCGGAGAATTGATCGAGCGTCGAACGAACCAGTCGACAACGACACCCTTCAAGTTTACCGTCAATCTGTCGAACCCAGAGGAGGTTGCAGCCCCATCAGCTGCAGCCAAGTCGGATTCGGGTCCGCCTCCCACCAGCAGCCCAGTTCCTCCGCAGAAGAAAATCGAAAAGGGACAGAAATTCCTCGTCGAGTGGAACGGCAGTTGGTTCCCCGGCGAAGTCCTCGATGTTCCCCGCCCGAGCGCAGTGAAGATTCGCTACTCCGGTTATTCAGACCACTGGGACGAAGTGGTGCCGCGCCAGCGATTGCGGGAACCGGCTGAGCCCATGTCGATCGAATAGCTCAGGAATGCTCACCGTTTCAAGTGTTGTCGTGCGGAATCTCACACGAGTGATATCATGGGATGAACGGAATCGGGATCGGCTGGCGGGAGTGTGACCACTGCTGCAGCGGAGTCATCAGCATGAAACATTCGACTCTTGTGACTGTACTGCTTTTGATGAGCGGCTGTGGGGGAAGTTCTGGACCACCGGCTGTCCCGTCTGCTCCCCCTGCGACTGTCTCCGCGCCTCCGCCGACGGCCCCTGTCGCGCGTGATCCAGGAGCTCAGGCAGCTGTGCCGAAGCCCGCTGTGAAGCCGTCCAAATCCAAGACGACGGACGAGGGGCCTCCAGAACAGCTCTTCGATCAAAGTGCGGATACGCAAAACTTCTTGGTCTTCAGCGAAACCCCGCAGAGTCAGTTGTACTACGTCAGCGCGACGAGTCTCGAAGGTTCGGTCGTGACAGTCGAGCAGCCTCCGGTCGCGGTGGCCGGTGTCACTCGGGCGTTGCCAGCCGGTTTCCAGTCCGTTCCCCAAGCAGGCGTCACCGAGTCGGGTTGGCCGCGTCGCATTCGTGGGGAGATCGACGGCAAGGAGATGGCCTGCGTCCCCAGTGGTTTATTTACTCAAGGGGTCGATGGCGGTCCAGCAGATGCTACTCCCGCTCATCCCATGTCACTCGACACGTACTACATTGATGTCACAGAAGTGACGCTGGGGGAGTTCTCGAAGTTCAAAGCTGCGATGCAGGGCAAAGAGGGCGGGCCAGCGAACAGCGTCCCTCTCAACGGAGATCCCCGGACTCCGGTCGTCAAAATGTCGTGGAAGGATGCACAGAACTACGCCAAATGGGCGGGCAAGGAACTTCCCACGGAAGCGGAGTGGGAAAAAGCCGGGCGTGGGCCTGATGCTGGAGTCTTCCCCTGGGGCGACGATCGCGTCCTCTGGCACCAGCCACGAAAGATCGGGCAAGTCGACATGGTCGGCAGCTATCCACACGACCGCAGTCGCTACGGCGTACTGGATCTGTCTGGAAATGTCCGAGAATGGTGCAGCGATTTCTACCACAACGCGGCCTATGTCGATGCGAAGAACAAGGACGGCTCGCCCACGCACAACTGGCCCGGCCCTCGCAAGGCCAGCAATGGCGAGCGCGTTGTCAAAGGAGGAGTTGACCGCTGGGAACTCTGGTCGCGAGGCAGTCACAGTATGGCCAAGCCAGCAGCGGATATCGGGTTTCGCTGCGTCCTCCGCTGCGGTGCCGACACCCCGAAGGAATAGCATGTGGGCACTTCGTTGCGGTGATCGTTGGCACGGTCTCACTCTGCTGTTGCTGATCGCTTTGCTCTCTTCATTCGGGAACGCAGCAGAGGATCGCCCACCTCCTGTTCCCGCAGCGGAGCGACTGCCGCTCCACCGCTACGAGTACGACTTCGCCGCGATGGGAATGAAGTACCATCTCGTCGTTTATGGTCCCGATCAACAGACCGTCGCTCCAGCGATTGAGCAAGCCGAAGCCCGCGTGCGACAGCTCGACCGCATCATGAGCGACTACAATACCGAGAGTGAATTGTCCCAGCTGTGCGAGCACTCCGGCCCGGGTCGACCAGTGCGATTGAGTCCCGAGTTGTACGAGGTCCTCGACCGCTCTCTGGAACTCGCTCGCGAGACCGAGGGAGCCTTCGATGTCACTGTCGGCCCGGTCATCCAGCTCTGGCGGACCGCACGGCGAGCAAAGAAGCTGCCGCCGCCCGAGCAACTTGCAAATGCCTGCCAGCGAGTCGGCTGGCAAGCCATCCATCTCGATCCCCAGTATCGAACAGCTGAGTTATCACGGAGCGAAATCCAGATCGATCTCGGTGGTATCGCAGCTGGGTATGCGTGCGATTCCGTTCTGGAAGTTTTGCGGTCTCACGGGTTGCCACTAGCCCTGATCGATGCCAGTGGAGACATTGTGGTCGGCGATCCGCCACCGGATCGCGTCGGCTGGAAGGTGACCGTGGCGGGCCTGTCTGGCGGCACAGACGACCCCGGCTCGCGTACGGTGCTTCTGCGGAACGCAGCGATCACGACTTCAGGAGATGCGCGGCAGTTCGTCGAGATCCAGGGGCGACGTTATTCGCACATCGTCGATCCGAAAACCGGACTGGGACTCTCTCGCCGCAGCAGCACGACGGTTATTGCCCCCACCGGATGGCAGGCTGATAGCTATGCGACAGCTGTGAATGTTCTGGGGGCCCAACTCGGCATCCCCTGGATTGAGCAACATCCTGGGTGTTCGGTATTGACCATCGAAATGCAAGACGGGGTTGAGGTCCGGACCGAGTCATCTGGCTTTCCACCGATCACCCCCTGACCCACTCGCTGGTCGCGACGATCTCCAGACGCCACAATCCTCTGATGAAGCCTGTCCTCTGGTAGGTCGCCCGGTTCGAAGCCTTTGATCGTGGATGAATCCCCCTCTGATGAAGCGCACGATCCCACTGCTGATTACGGCCCTCGGCGGCATCGTGCTGGTGATTGCCTTCTTCATCCCGGCATTCGAGTCGTGGGGAGAGGTGGCGTCGATCTGGTTTGATATTCTGGCTGCGATCGCGTTCATCCTCGGCGGCGGCAACCTGTTCAAGGTCCACCTCAAGACGATCAGCGACCGCAAGAAAGGCTGGGGATTTTCGGCTGTCACGCTGAGTGTGTTCCTCGCCATGCTGGTGCTGGGACTGTTTAAGATTGGCAGCCAGCCATCTCCCAGTACCGAGTTTCACGGCGAGTCTGTCGTTCATTTCCCCCTGGAGTGGATGCCCGAATATTCCGTCGCAGGCCAACTCCGAGAAGTCCACTCGGAAACTGTTTTCCCCGCTCCGATTCAACGACAGTTACGATTGGCTGACGGCCAGCTCTTCTTCCGAGGCTGGGTCGATGGATCGCAGGGTGAGACCCTGGACGGGTTCGACGATCAGCTGGCCTGGCGTTGTTCGTGCGAGACGCTGAGTGAGAAAGCCCAACCGCCTGCTGCACTGCGGGACAAAGTCAGGCACCTCGCCGATCACGACAAACTGGCGTTTCGCGGGGTGATGTCGCCCGCCGACCAGCAAGCGCTCGAAGCCCTCTTTCCTCCACGTCCCGAAGTGACAGCTGCCATCGGTCAGTTAGCGACCGCCTCACGCTCGGTGCATACCATCAACGCCAAACCGCCAGCGACCTTTCGTGTGCCGGAGTTATTGGGCGACGTCGTTGTTGTTTCCCCCACGGGGCTGAGTATAACTGGGCCCGTGTCACCCGATCTCCGCGATCAACTCGCCCGCTCCGCATGTCACTACTCACTCGCCAAGCCACTGAATGAGTCCGCACGCTTGGCATTGCGGAAGGAGCTGGAGTCACACGGCAACCCGCTCAACGAGCCGCAACAACAAGCCTTCAACCGGTACTGCAACAACCTGTGGCAGATGGAACTGTTCATCCAGGTTCTCGAAGGAACCGGAACCCCGAAGCCGGGGAGTAAGACCAGCTGCGAGTTGTTGGAGGAGCAGAAGTCCGGAGTGGCCGACCTGCAGCGCGACATCCCCGCGACCGGAACGCTGGAGCCCATGACCGAGGAGCAGAAGGGGTTACTGCTGGCCTTTCAGAACAGCCCAGAGATGACGGCAGAGGCGTTAATCGAGAGCCTCCAGAAAGCAAATCTCACAGCCCCTCGGATGGCTGAGGTCGAGCAGTTTATCGAACAACTCCCCACCATCGGCGATCGCAACAAGGCCCTGTGTGTCGAGTTGCTCAAAGCGGGGCCGCTCGCTCGCGAGCAGCGTGACTGGTTACTCGCTGAAGCTCGCGATCAGTATGCCTGGCGGCGAGCTGTGGGAGATGTCTATGTGCGGTCCCATACGGTCCTGTACCCGTGGTCCGGGGACTACGCCGACTCGGGAACTCCGTTTGATTGGATGTACTCCTGGGTGCTCCAACCCCTGATGACCACGACATTCGCATTGCTGGCGTTCTATGTCGCTTCGGCTGCTTTTCGAGCCTTCCGCGCGAAGAACCTTGAGGCATCCCTGCTACTCGGCACAGCCCTGATCATTCTGTTCCGAGCCACCATGTTCGCGGGCTATGTCCAAGTTCCCCTCGCCGATGGCTCGATGCTGGGGATGGACCGCATCTACGCCTTCGTAATGAGCGTCTTCAACACCGCAGGCAATCGAGCGATCATGATCGGGATCGCACTGGGGATTGCATCGACCAGTCTCAAGGTGCTACTGGGCATCGACCGGTCGTATCTCGGGTCGGATGATTGAATCACGCAATGCTCCGCTTCGCAGGGCCTTCGCGTCGCAGCTCAACGGTTTCGTTCAACTCTCAACTCTTAGCGTTCGTTCTTCATGCTCCAATTCCTGCAAACACTGGATCGACGTTGGATCTTCCTGCTGATGGCAGTGGCGGTCGCGATTCCGACCTTGGCCCAGCTGAAGTTCGCGGAGACACCTGGACAGTTTTCTCAAGATGTATTTAACGCGATTGAAAAACTCCAACCGGGTGACAAGGTTCTGATGGCGTGGGACTATGACCCTTCGACCGAGGGGGAACTGAGCCCGATGTCGAAGTCGTTCGCCAAGCAGTGTGCCGCGAAGCAGGCCAAGCTGTACTTCATCACGCTGCTGCCGCTCGGTCCGCAGATGATCGAGAAGACGATCGATGATGTCATTCGTCCTGATTACCCCGATCTGGTTTACGGCGAAGACTTCGTCAATCTGGGTTTCAAGTCCGGCAACGAAGGGGTCATCAAGGTCATTATCACGAACCTACGCGGGCTGTACACCACCGACGCGCGCGGCATCAACATCGACCAGATCCCGATGTGCCGCGATGTGAAGAGCGTGCAGGATATGAAGCTGATCGTGAACGTCAGCGGTTCATATCCCGGCACGAAGGAATGGGTGCAGTACGCGGTCACACCGTATCAGGACAAACTCAAACTCGTCGGCGGATGTACCGGAGTGCAAGCTCCTCTGCTATTCCCCTATATTCCCGAACAACTCGGTGGACTGCTGGTCGGGATCAAGGGAGCTGCGGAGTACGAACAGCTGGTGGTCGACCACTACTTGAAGGATAATCCGGATGATCCCCGCTTCAGTGATGCCCGAAACCGGATGGGGCCGCAGTCGATCGCCCATCTGGTGATGATCGGGCTGATTCTGCTGGGCAACGTGGTCTTCTTCTGGGAAAGGCGAGTCCGCCAGACGAGCGGCGTTTCCTGATGTCTACACTTCGTGCGTACTTCCAACTGTGTCGTCTTCCGGCCGTGTTCACGGCATTGGCCGACATCCTGCTAGGCTATCTACTCACTCGACCCAGTCTGGAACCGGTGTCCTCGCTGGCTCTGTTGCTGGGAGCCTCAGCCGGTTTGTATCTCGCAGGGATGGTCTGGAACGACATCTTTGATCAAGACCAAGACTTGCAGGAGCGACCCAAGCGACCAATCCCCTCGGGTCGTGTTCCGCTGCGTTCAGCCATCACCTTCGCCAGCGTGCTCACCCTGCTCGGACTGGGCTGCGCTGCAGCTGCGGGGTGGCGAAGTCTGGCAATCGCGGGGATGTTGACCGCGTGTATTTTTCTGTATGACGGAGTCTTCAAGAAGACTCCGTTCGGCCCGTTCTTCATGGGCGGCTGTCGCTTCTTCAATGTGATTCTGGGGGCGAGTACTGCCGGAGTGCGCTTCGCCTCGGCGTGGCAGTTTCCGCTGTGGTGGGTGGCTGCCAGTCTGGGGATCTACATCATGGGGGTGACCTGGTTTGCCCGCACTGAGGCGTTGACCTCGAAGCGGTGGATGCTCGCCTTCGCAGCTGTGATTTTGAATCTGGGACTCGTCGGCTTGGCGACGTGGATCAGCGGCGAGACAGCTCGCTTTGGATATCTGGCTGGAGGCAGCGGGGTCCGCGATCCTAAAATTATCCTGTTGTTGCTGGGCATGATTGCCCTGACGATCAACCGCCGGGTTTTGATGGCGATTCAGTTTCCCGAACCGCAATACGTCCAGTCGGGAGTCAAGATGATGTTGCTCTCCGTCATCATGCTCGACGCGACCTGCATCTATTTCAAACTCGGAGATCCGGGATTGAACTTTGCGGCTGCCACAGCTTGCCTCGTGATCCCGAGCCTGATTTTGGGGAAGTGGATGTCGATGACGTGACGGATCTTTGAGGTGAAATGCTCCTGCGGGAGGGCGAGGCCGCTGCCGAGCCGCGCGGGCCAGAAAACTTCGTCACTGGCTCGTGGCTCAGCAGGAGCTCCGCCCTCCCGGGCGAGCCCTCCTCAATGCGAAGTTTGTGCGTTGAGAAAGCACGAGAGCGATGTTGTAGGAAAAGACGATCGATTGGAACGGCAGTGATTGGGAGACTTCGCTATGCATTCACTCTTTCCCTGCGGGCAAACCCGTCGCGAATTCGTCTGGCAGATGGGTGGCGGTTTCGCCGGATGCGCACTGGCCTCCCAGCTGGCGAGTGATGGCTTCTTCACCCGGCAGGCCCGAGCCGACACGCAGGCCGCTGCGAATTCGCTGGCTCCAAAGCACTCGCATTTCCCAACCCAAGCGACGAGCTGTATCTTTCTGATGATGAATGGGGCCCCGAGCCAAGTCGACACGTTCGACTACAAGCCCGCCCTGACAAAGTACGCGGGCAAGACACTGCCCGACGATAAGAAGTTCATCAATAGTGGTGGCCGCAAAGTCGGATTTCTGACGCCGAACTTCCGGCCGTTTCATCCCGGCGGGGAGAGCGGTTTGCTGATCTCGGACTACTTCCCAAATGTCCGCAAACATGCCGACAAGCTGGCGGTCATCAAATCCTGCCACGCGGATAGCCATGCCCACGGCTCTGCCCTCGTGCAGATGAACACGGGCAAGACGCTGATTGGTCGTCCGTCGCTGGGCAGCTGGATGGTGTATGGACTGGGGACAGAGAACCAGAGTCTGCCAGGCTATGTCGTGATGCTCGACAAGCGCGGGGGACCGATCTCGGGCCAGCCGAACTGGGCGAGTGGATTTATGCCCAGCACGTATCAGGGGACTCTCTTCCGACAGGTCGGCAATCCGATTCTGGATTTGAAGGGGCCCGAGTTCATGGACCGCGTCGCTCAGCGCAGGCAACTGGACCTGCTTGGCCAGCTCAACCAGAAGCACTTGGAGGAGCGACCCGGAGGACAGGAGCTGGCTTCGCGTATTCAAACGTACGAGCTGGCTTACCGGATGCAGTCCGAGGCACCCGAAGCTGTCGACCTGTCACAGGAGACGCAGACCACGCTCGATGCGTACGGAGTGGGACAACAACCGACCGACGAATTCGGACGCAACTGCCTGATCGCGCGGCGACTGGTGGAGCGCGGCGTCCGCTTCATCCAGCTGTATTCGGGGGGCGGCCACCTCGAAGAGACGTGGGACGCACACGAGAGCATTGAGAAGAATCATGGACGACATGGAGCTGAAGTCGATCAGCCCATCGCAGCGCTGCTTGAGGATCTTGACCAGCGAGGACTACTCGATTCCACGCTGATCGTCTGGGGCGGTGAGTTCGGTCGCATGCCCTTTAGCGAAGGGCAGGGGGCACCCGGTCGCAATCACAACCCCTACGGTTTCAGCATGTGGATGGCTGGGGCAGGCGTGAAGGGTGGCACAAGCTACGGCGAGACCGATGAAGTGGGATTTGAGGCGGTCGTTGACAAGGTCCATGTCCACGACATCCATGCCACCATTTTACACCTGATGGGCATGGACCACGAGCTGTTGACGTACTTTCATCAAGGACGCGACGAGAGCCTGACGGATGTTTTCGGGAAAGTCGTGACTGGAGTGCTGGCATAGGCCGCCAATCTCGGGGTGAGAGCCAATTCACCCCCAATATAAGTGTCGCTTGTGTGAGTTTTCAAAGTTGTTGCGATCAATCGTGGTACTCGAGTAGAGACTGCCCTGGTTCTCGATGACTGGAACTGGGCGAATGGCTATTTCTGTCTAAAAAAGAGTGATCTAGTGGCCGATGATTTTCGTACCGTGCCAAGAATTGCGAAGGGATGGGAGCGTTTGGAAGGCGGTTGCCATGCCCAAACTCAGTGAGTAGCCTGTTTGAAGTGGAGATCGAGTGTGAGCCTCAGTTCCAGTTTGCCTCAGAATTCCCTGGAATCCACTGCTCGACTCATGGTTTTGGCCTTGTCGGATCTGGGAGTGAGTTGCGATGAACGCCGTCTGGCAGCGGATCTACGGCAAGCCACCTCTGGGGCCGAATCAGATGGATCGGCCAAGTGGACGGAATGGTTTTTGACCGCCAGTCCACCTTCGGGGCTGAAGTGCCGGAAGTTGAACGGTCTGCCCAGGGACCTGGAAGAATTGGCATTAGCGGGCGGAGTTGTTCTCCTTTCCTTGGGGCACGAATGGTTGACGATTGGAAATGGGGGGATCGTCCGAACGATCGATGCGGACGGCCAGTTGCGATCCGACCGATCTCTGGCTCAGTGTCTTTCGGGTTGGGATGATTATTTAGAAGCTGTTGTGGTTGAAGTTGGCATCCCGCTGGGAGTTGAGGATCACCATGGGCTCACTCCGTGGCAGCGGCTCGTTCGCTTGCTGGCCCCGGAATGGCCGGACATTTTGACGATTTTGATTTACTCGCTGGTGATCGCGCTGCTGACATTGGCCACGCCGATCGCAGTCGAGTCACTGGTCAATACGGTGGCGTTCGGGCGGTTGGTCCAGCCAATTGTTGTCCTGTCGGTGATCTTATTCGGGTTTCTCTCGTTCTCCGCAGCTTTACGGGCGCTCCAGACGTTTGTGGCCGAGATCGTCCAGCGGAGGTTGTTTGCTCGCGTCGCCTCTGACCTGGCGTGGCGTCTGCCCCGCGTGGATACGACGGCGACAGAAGGTCGCAACATGCCGGAACTCGTCAATCGGTTCTTTGATGTCGTCACAGTCCAGAAGGTCGTCTCGCAGTTTCTGCTCGACGGAATTGGCATCGTTTTGACCACATTGATCGGGATGTCCGTCTTGGCGTTCTATCACCCGTTACTCCTTGCATTTGACATCGTGCTGTTGATTGCCATCGCCATCATCTTACTGGTCCTGGGTTACGGTGCGGTCGGGACGAGTATCAAAGAATCGAAGTTCAAATACGCAACAGCTGACACTCTGGAAGAGATCGCCCGCTGCACTCAGTTGTTTAAAGGGCATGGCGGCCCGGAGTTGGCGCTGCAGCACATGGACCGGCAGGTCGCGGGATACCTCGACGCCCGCAAGAAGCATTTTCGAGTCCTGCTGCGACAGACGCTGTCTTCGCTGATGTTGCAAGCTCTGGCCAGCACTGTACTCCTGGCGCTCGGTGGCTGGCTGGTGATCAACGGACAGCTGACGCTCGGACAGCTCGTGGCGGCGGAGTTAATTGTGACAGTCATCGTCTCGTCGGTAGCCAAATTCGGAAAGCACCTCGAGTCGTTCTACGATGTGATGGCCTCGATCGACAAGCTGGGCTACCTGTTTGACCTGCCTGTCGAGCCTTGCGTCGGCGCAGTGTCGATTCCCGGTGATCGACCTCTGGCTTTGAAATTCAGTGGAGTTATCGGAGGTTCTGAGGCGGATTCGAGCTTCGAAGCCTCTCAGGGGCAAAGCGTGGCGATCACGGGTGACTCACTCGTATGTGGCCGGTTCATTGACCAGTTGTATGGGCTGCGTGTCGCCGAGTCGGGATCGATCCAGCTGGCGGGCATCGACATTCGAGACATCCGCTCGGATCTGCTGCGCCGTGATGTCGCATTGGTCCGCGAGGTGGAAGTCCTGGAGGGGACGATCTCCGATAACATCTCGCTCGGGCGGGCGGATGTCTCCCACGAGCAGACGTGGGATGCGATTCGCCTGGTCGGACTGGAGCAACGAATCAATTCGCTCCCACAGGGGATTCGCTGCCCTCTGGCGATCAACGGCAGCCCGCTCTCGAAGACGGAAGTCACGCGGCTCATCTTTGCGAGAGCACTCGCTGCTCGTCCACGGTTGCTGCTGGTGGACGGAGCGCTCGACTCCCTGAGCGATGAGGAGGTCGAGGGATTGATCGCCTCGGGACTCATGGCGGATTCGAGCCGCGTGTTGATTCTCGTCAGTGGACGTCAGAGATTGCGTGAGTCCTGCAATGCCCAGGTGCGAGTGGGTGAGGATTGACTCAGACCTCACCCCGATCGTCTGTTGATTATTCTTCGAACTTGATGTGATGGACTGCAAAAATGGCCACAGCTCTTCGACCCCCAAGAGAACTCACAGAAACTCCTGTGCATCTGCCCGCATTACGGCTGGCGAGAAGTTCGCGACTGGCTCGCTGGGTGGGACGCATTCTCATGGTCTTGCTGGTCCTGGGACTGGGGTTCGTCATCGTGGCCCCGTGGCAACAGACGGTGGCTGGAAAGGGCACGGTGGTCGCCTTCGCTCCGCTCGATCGACAGCAGACAGTCGAGGCTCCCATTAAAGGCCGGATCGTGGCCTGGGGAGAGGGACTGCGAGAGAACTCACACGTCAAAAAAGGGCAGATGATCGCCGAGATCCAGGATGTCGATGCGAACTACCTCAGTCGGCTGAAGGACCAACTCAATCAGACGAATGAGAAAGTCACCGCAGCTCTGAACGAACTCAAGGCGACCGAGAAGCAACGGGTTTCGGCGGAAGAGGTGGTCAGTTCCTACGAACGGCAGGTCGACCTGATGATGGCCGCCCGAGATCTGACAGTCGAAGCAGCAGATGAATTCGTCAAGGCCGCCATGTCCAAGTATGAGTCGGAACTCCAGAAGGTCGTTGAAGTCGAAGCGATCCTCGCTCAGGACGAAGCCGACTTTAACCGCCAGAATACGCTCTTCGAGCAGAAGATCGTCTCAGAGCAAAAACTGCAGCAGGCCGATCAAAAGTACCGCTCCGCCAAAGCGAAGGTCGAAGCGGCCAAGAAGAACGCGGAAGCTGCCGCCAGTGAAATCAAAGGCAAAGAAAAAGAACGCGATGCCAAGCGAGAAGAGGCCCAAAGCAAGGTCGACCAGATTCGAGCGTATGAAGAGAAATCGCGGCAAGACATCTCGAAAGTCGATAGCGATATCGAAAAGGCGAGAAAAGGCTACTTGGAAGCTGAGAATGATCTGACGGACAAGAAGATCAAAGTGGCTCAACAAGAGACACAGGTCGTTGTCGCTCCTCGCGACGGATTTATCCTGCGCCTGATGGCGAACGAAGGCAGTGAGATGGTCAAGGAGGGCGACCCGCTGTGTGTCATCGTTCCCGATACCGCCGATCGCGCCGTCCAGCTGTGGGTCAAGGGGGTCGATGCTCCTTTGATCACGCCCGGCAGTCATGTCCGGTTGCAGTTCGAGGGCTGGCCGGCTGTACAGTTTGCGGGCTGGCCCTCGGTCGCTGTGGGGACGTTTGGGGCCAACGTCGTCTCCGTTGACTCGACCGACAATGGGAAGGGGGAGTTCCGTGTACTCGTCCTGCCTGACAAAGACGAAGCCCCCTGGCCGAACGACAAGTACCTGCGGCAGGGAGTGCGTTCGAACGGTTTCATTCTGCTGGAACAGGTCCCGCTCTGGTACGAAATCTGGCGGAAGATGAACGGTTTCCCGCCCACGGTCGCCATGCCGGAATCTGAAGGAAATTCCAGTGGCAAGTCCAAGAAATAGTCAATTGCTGAAACCTTTGACAGAGATGTCGAACGTGTCACTTGCTTTGTAAATGTCGGTGACAGCCGTCACGGATTGTTATCCGGAATGATTCGCGTCAGACGAAGAACAGAGTACGGCTCACTCGGCTGGGAATGGATTCTCGCAAGAATGACCGGTGAAGCGTGGCGAGCAAGTACGCGTCGTGATGAAACACGGAAGTTTTATTCTGGTGATCCTCGGGATCAGCTTGGTCGGCTGTGCCGGAGTGCGAGAGCATCTTTCGGCCAATCGGTCGGGGGTTGCTTTTGGCGTAGTCGCTCAGTCAATGATGGCGGACACAGCCGAACCGCCCGATTTAGCTCGAACCGATATTCAGGCGGTCGAGTTCGAGCAGGACTCGGACGACTCCTCAGAAGCCGGTGTGATCCCGACCGAGGCGGCTGCCCGAGCGGTCGCCGACGCCCAAGATCTCCCCACCAGTGACGCCGAGAATCCGCCGCCTGCCACGCTGCAACTCGATGCCGTCGTCTCGTCAGTGTATGCCAACTTTCCGTTGCTCGAAGCAGCACGCTTCCAGAGAAACGTCGCGAACGGCGACATTCTGTCCGCGAATGGCAACTTCGACACCAAGTTGAAAGCCGCTTCGGAGAGCGGGGCACTCGGGTTCTATCAGACCAATCGCAACAGCATCGGCGTCAGCCAACCGCTGTACGGCGGTGCGGAAGTCTTCGGCGGTTACCGTGTTGGACGGGGTGATTTTGAGCCCTGGTATCAAGAGCGGCAGACCAATGGCAACGGGGAATTCAAGGGCGGAGTTCAAGTTCCGCTTGCCCGCAACCGCCAGATCGACGCTCGCCGAGCGGAACTTTGGAAAGCCACCTACGCCCGTGACAGGACCGAACCCGAGATCCAAGCCCAGCTGATCGAATTCGTCCGCGATGGCTCGTTGCAATTCTGGGAATGGGTGGCTGCCGGGCAGAGGCAAGAGATCGCAGACCGCCTACTAGCCCTCGCTGTCGACCGTAACGAGGGGATTCGCATCAGGGTCCAAGCCGGTGATCTCGATCCTCCGGATGCCGACGACAATCAACGCATCATCGTCTCTCGCGAGGCCAAGGCAATCGACGCTGCTCGCAAGTCGACGCAGTCAGCTGTGAAGCTGTCACTGTACTATCGCGACGATGTGGGAAGACCCGTGATTCCGGCCACAGCATGGATTCCAAAGTTCCCAGAGCCGGATGCCGTCAGCGACGAGCAGATGTTCACTGACATGCAGATCGCGATCAACATGCGGCCGGAACTCAAAGCGATCGATATCCTCCGGCGAGAGGTCGATGTCGACTACGCATCTGCCCAGAATGACTTCCGACCGCAAGTGGATGCATTGATCAGCGGATCACAAGACAATGGAACTCCCACCAGCAGCAAGCGGGACAAAAGCCCGTTCGAACTCGAAGCGGGAATTTACGCCGAAGTGCCGATCCAGCGGCGCAAGGCTCGCGGCAAGATGTGCGCCATCGAGGCCAAAGTCTCGCAGCTCATTGCAAAACGACAGATGGTGGAAGACAAGATCGCGACCGAGATCCAATCGACCCATGCCGCGCTCAGCGGTGCTTTGCAGCGTGTCGGCAAGGCCCGCGAGTCGCTCCGATTGGCTCGCTACATGGCCGAAGTCGAGCAGAAAAAGTTCGACGCCGGGAGTTCCGATCTGCTCTTGGTCAATCTCCGCGAGCAACAAGCTGCCGAGGCAGCCGAGACCGAGGTCGACGCTCTCCTAGATTACTTCCAAGCCCGTGCGATTTACCGAGCCGCTATGGCAGAGGATTACGACAAGTAGTGCATTCCTCGCGATTGTTGAGGCGGATGAGAAACCTCGTCGAGGACACTCGATCCAGAACGATGTCAGAGATCACGGTTCCTGAGCGGTCAATCTGCGTCTCTAAAAACCGAAAGACACGGGGGCGAGATGTCTCTTTTGAGTTCTTCTCTCGCGAAAGAGTCTCGGTGCACAATACGTGACGTTCGCTTGCCTAGAGCGGCGTCAACTCTAACGATTGGGGTTGCTGCGTCCTACATGGGAGGGCGAAGCCAGTGCTGTGAACATGATTGCGATCATCAGAGGCTAAGACTGCTGGGCGGTGAAGCTCTGAAATCAACACAATTCCCAGAACGATCTCAAGCTTCCGCCCGTTCTTTGTCCCGCGAGGGACTCCCGATAATAGCCCACCGCTTCAGCGGTGGGACCCACGAATTCCCCCACGACCACAGCCCCGTGAGGGGCGACAGAAACTCGCACCGACACTCTTCGTCACTCGGAGAATCGCCGGAGTCGGCCGTCCCTGACGGGACTTGTTCGT
>JAYWHX010000045.1:0-18257 GCA_043777375.1 Planctomycetota bacterium
CCGTCAACGCATGCCGCATCGCTGGTCCCTCCTTGGATCAACGCACAGCTTCCCAGCTATGGCATAAACACCACAAAACCAGTTTTCAAACAGAGCCTAATACGGATCTCTTTCTCCGCCTTGGCTTCATTTGCGGCCTTTGTGTTCAAGACTCTTTGCCTAACCGTTCAAATCTATTCGTAAAAGATGAATTGAACACAAAGAAGGCGAAGGGAGCGAAGAAGAGAGGGGCTAACCGCTGCTGAGTGCATTGTCCCCGCTGGATTCTGGGGCATGCAATCGGCGGGAGGGCGAGGCTCCTGCCGAGCCGCTCGTGCGAGATGTCGTGTCCTCCTGCTCGCGGCTCAGCAGGAGCTTCGCCCTCCCGGGAGGTGAAGCGTCTCGCTGCGGTGAGTGAGCGTCCCTGTGCAGCTACCGCAGCACACGATACAAATTCAATCGCGACCTTCCAACAGCTTCGAGCCACCTCCCGGACACGCTCACATGCTCCCGATTGTGCAAATCTCCCTCGACTTGACCAACATCGACGAGGCCCTCGAAACCGCTCACATGGCCATGCGGGCCGGGGTCGACTGGCTCGAGGCCGGGACGCCGCTGATTCTGGCCGAGGGGCTGCACGGGATCCGAGCCTTGCGGAAGGCGTTCCCCGGCATCCCGATCGTGGCAGACCTCAAGACGATGGACGGCGGCTACCTCGAAGCCGAGATGATGGCCAAGGCCGGGGCCACGCATGTCGTTGTGATGGAACGCTCTCACCCCGAGACGATCAAGTGCGTCGTCAAAGCAGGTCGCGATCACGGCGTCAAAGTCATGGGCGACAACATGGCCGCCCCCTGCATGATCGAGTCGGCCAAACGCCTCGAAGACCTCGGCTGTGACTTCGTGATCCACCACATCGGCTACGACGAACGCCGCGGTATCGTCGCCAGCGGAGGCCGCCAGCCCAGCCCGCTCGACCAACTGCGTGAAGTGGTGCAAGCCGTCAGCATCCCCGTGCAAGCCGTCGGCGGCCTGACCCTTGAGCAAGCCATCCGCACCCCCGAATACGGTGCCCCCCTCGTCGTCCTCGGTGCCCCCCTGACCATCGACGCCGACGCCTTCAAAACCGCAAGTGGGAACCTGGAAGAGTCGCTACGGATGATCTGCGAAAAGGTACATGCGTACGGGGATGTGAAGGTTGGGAAGAACAAGTAGGATCAGGACTTACAGCGAGAAAATGCCGATTGCGCAACCGGCGAAATGTATATTTGAGGGGAATGTGTTGCATTTTCTCGGCTCGTGTTGCATATTATGTAGATTAGGCGACAAGAAGAAGCCGAAAGGTATGGTGGCCAATTGAGTGATGAACGGAAGCAGCTGAAAGTGGGCGTGCGGGTCGGGAAAGGTGTACCTCCGGGGTACAAGTGGAACGTCGGGGTTCTGGACTTCGCTCACCGAGAGGCATTGTCGATCTTGAACAATGGTCAACGTCGGCACTTAGCCTTGCAAATCAGGGAACTCGCTTCCCAAGACGAAGTGAGCGTCAGCGACACACTTGATCTTAAGTCCATCGGAGAAGACATCTTCGAGATCCGGGACTACGGAGGAGTCCTCGGAGGCTTGAATATACGACTGTTCTTCGGGGTGGATCATGCCAGACGATGCATGATCGTCTTGGGAATCTTCAAGAAGCAGAACAACGGGCCAACCCCCAAAGGCGATCTGGTGCGAAACCAGCGCCGCTGGAGGCTGTATAAGAGTGGCGAATTCGGATCAATGGATTGATTCGAGAGATTCGAGCGAAGACGTTCGTCCAACGGAGTACCTGTGGGAGTGAGACACATGAATACGATTCCAACCGTGAGTCAGATTACTGACAACACGTTCGCGCTGGCAGTGGCTGTGTTTCGGGAGTGCATCGCTAGCTTGTCGCCAGACGACAAGCAAGATGTGTTGTCGCTCATTCCTCAACTGCTGAACGGCGACGATGATGACGAGAAGAAGAGCGCGGCCGAAGCGATCAGCGAGATTCTGCATCGACCGAAATCGCAATTGGTGAGCCTTGAGTCACTAGAGGGTTGCGAAGAAGACTTGGCCAGTTGGACTGCATTTGTGAGCAAGCGTATCCGCGAGGCTCGCGAGGCAGCTGGTCTCACTCAAGCGGAGCTCTCGCAGCAATCCGGGTTGCCTCAAAGCCATATCAGCCGGCTGGAGCAGGGAAAGCACAGCCCGACGGCGAGGACGCTGGAGAGAATCGCGACCGCGTTGAAGCTGCCTCATTCTCATTTTGATCCTTCCGCTTGAAGAGTGATTGAAGTGTGAGGCTGTAGGTGAGGTGGAGGTGTTCACCTCGCCCCACGCGATCGATGAGACTTCCACGATGGACTTGGTTCAGGGTAGGGAAAAGGTAGGCGGCCAGGGCGACCTCGGCTTGTGGCATCGATCGCTCTTCGACAACATACACTCCTGCACGAACCACCGGTCTCCTCACCCCAGCCACTGCTTCCCATGAAACAAACAGCTGTTGTCAATTTCGCCCCGGAAAAGGGCTCGGTCGAACTTCGCCAGGTCGAGCGTCCGACCATTGGCGACGAGGATGTCCTCCTCAAGGTTGGGGCGGTCGGGGTTTGCGGTAGCGACCTGCACCAGTGGACCTCCGCTCACAGCTGGCCGGTCAATTATCCGGTGATTCTGGGTCACGAGTTCGCGGGGACCATCGAGCAGGTCGGCTCACGCGTCGTCGGCTGGAAGGCGGGGGATCGGGCGTGTAGCGAGACAGCTGCGGTGATCGACCCGAACAATCCGATGTCGCGGGCGGGGTTGTACAACCTCGACCCGACGCGGAAGGGTTACGGTTACGGCGTTGACGGGGCGATGACGGAATATGTGAAGGTGCCATCGCGCTGCCTGCACCGCGTGCCGGACGGTCTGGCGTTTGATCGGGCCTGCCTGACCGAGCCGTGTTGCGTGGCTTACAACGCAGTGGTGATGAACGGGTCGGTGAAGCCGGGTGACAGAATTGTGGTTCTGGGGCCGGGGCCGATTGGGCTGCTGTGTGCGGCGATGGCTCGGTTGCAAGGCGGCATCGTGGCGGTCGTCGGCATCGAGCGGGACAAGGTCCGGCTCGATATCGCGAAGCAGTATGGCTGCGAGGTCATCATCGGCGACCCGCGCGAGTGGGCGATGGCGGGTGATGGCCTGGGCGTTGACGGCGTTGTCGATGCCGCTGGCATTTCACTCACGCTGAAGACCGCCATCGACATCGTGCGTCCGGCGGGCTGGATCTCGAAAGTCGGCTGGGGCCGCGACCCGATCAATTTCTCCCTCGACCCGATGGTGCAGAAGAACATCACACTGAAGGGCAGCTTCAGCCACAACTGGTCCATGTGGGAGCGGGTGCTGCGTCTGCTGGCGACTGGGCTGTTGAACATCGATCCAGTGGTGGGCGGAACCTGGACGCTGGAACACTGGCACGAAGCGTTCGAGGCGATGCACAGCGGGCAGATTGCCAAGGCGGTTCTGACGCCGAAGTAGTCCATTGTGGACACTGCGAATGAGTAAACAGAGGCGAGACGGTGTCTCGCCTCTTTCGCTGGGATCACCGATCATTTAGCATGAATGTGTCGAGGCTCGGGCAGGGGACACGACTGTTCTCGGAACTTGAGCCACACCTGAATCGAAGGCAGAGAGTTATGCTGACATTCACTGGCAGCGGGAAAACCATCACCTGTGATGGGCGGACCCGGCGAGACTTCATGCAGGTCGGGGCCTTGGGAGCGATCGGACTGACGCTGCCACAATACCTGGCAGCCAAAGAGCAATCGGGTCAGTCGGCGAACGACGACCGGGCGTGCATCATGATCTTCAATCTTGGGGCACCGAGTCAGCTTGACACGTTCGATATGAAACCCAATGCGCCCTCGGAAGTGCGCGGGCCGTTCAACGCGATCAATACGAGCGCTCCGGGCATTCAACTCTCCGAAATCCTGCCGCTGCATGCCAAGGTGGCCGACAAGATCGGCTTCGTGCGCTCGGTCAGTCACACCGGCGCAGCTGTGCATGATGCCGGATGGCAGATGATGCAAACGGGGCGGCAGTTCTCGGGCGGAGTGAACACTCCGCATGCGGGGGCGGTGCTGTCATATCTGAAGGGGCGAAAGACCGATCTGCCTCCGTTTGTCGTACTGCCCGAGTTGATGGGACGTGGAGGAGGGAATCTGCCGAATGGTCAGGCGGGCGGCTTCCTCGGTAAGGCGATGGACCCGTTTGCACTGATGGCGGACCCCTCAGTGCCGAATTTCAAAGTGCCGGATCTGTTGCCCCCAGCTGACATCGGCGAGGTACGTCTGGATCGTCGTCGCAAGATGCGGGATGTGGTCGATGCACGGGTCAAGGAATTCGAAGCCAGCGAAAGCGCGGCTTTGCTCGATGGCAATTTTCAAGCGGCGTTTCGGTTGATGACCTCGGACCAGGCGCGGGGGGCGTTTGACCTGGCGAAGGAGAAGCCCGAGGTTCGTGAACGCTACGGCATGAATCGCTTTGGCCAGTGCTGCCTGCTGGCGCGCCGTTTGATCGAAGCGGGTGTGCGGTTCGTGACGATCAATACGTTCCTGACTGTGTTCGATGAGATCACCTGGGACATCCACGGGTCGAAGCCGTTCACCTCGATCGAGGGCATGCGCGACATCGTGGCTCCGATGTATGACAAGGCCTACTCGGCCTTGATTGAGGATCTGGCCGAGCGCGGTATGCTCGAAAAAACGATGGTCTGCAACATCGCCGAGTTCGGTCGTACCCCCCGCGTGAACCCAGCCGGTGGTCGCGACCATTGGCCGCAATGCTACACCGTCTACTTTGCCGGTGGTGGAGTGAAGGGCGGACAAGCTGTCGGAGCCAGCGACCCGATCGGCGGCGTTCCGGCGGATCGCCCCGTCGGTCCCGGCGAAGTCGTGGCGACGGTCTTCCACAGCTTGGGACTCGACCTGGACACGCTGTTGCCCGGCCCAGCAGGGCGACCATTCCCGATTGTCGACTTCGGCAAGCGCGAAATCCACGAGCTGTTCTGAGTGGGGACAGTTGTCAGTAGAATCGTCTCATTCTAAGCTGCCTGAGCAGTCGGGAACTCCCGTTTCCATCCCCTCAGGACTTGGACGACGCTCATGTGGAACATTGTGATTGGATTGGTGTTTTTGATCGGCGGACTCTCCGGGAAGATCGCCATTCGCGGGACTGATAGTACGGTCGGGGCAGCGGTTGTTGGCACCGGCCTGATCATCTGGGGGATCGTCCAAATGGTTCGTTCTCGCTCGGAGAGTTAAAGAGGTTCTCTCGTCGTCCGTTACCATGTCTGCATCCACAATCTACCTCGATCACAACGCGACGACACCAACGGACCCGGCGGTGATCGCTGCGATGGAGCCTGCGTGGAGCGGTGCGTTCGGCAATCCTGGTAGCCGCCACTCTGCGGGTCGACGAGCGAGAAGATCTCTCGAAGACGCGCGCGAATCCGTGGCTGCGATGTTGGGGGCGAAGCCATCCGAAGTGGTATTCACCAGTGGTGGCACGGAGTCCAATAACGCTGCGATCTTCGGGCTGACACAGGGCCGCACCGGAACAATTGCTCTGCCCAACGGAGAGCACCCGTCTGTTGAGATGGCTGTCAGGCGAATGGAATCCGCCGGGTGGTCACGAGCCACTCTAGCGATCGATGAACACGGTATTGTTCACCCCGATTCGCTGGCTGCACTCGACTGGTCCCAGCTGCGATTGGTCACGCTGCTACTGGCCCATAACGAGACCGGTGTCATCCAACCTGTGGGTGAACTCGCGAAGCTATGCCAGAGTCATGGAGTACCGCTGCATTTGGATGCGGTTCAAGCGGTCGGCAAGATCGATGTCGACTTTCACGCTTCGGGGGCCACGAGTTTGTCGTTGTGCGCGCACAAGTTCCACGGGCCACGCGGAATTGGCGCTCAGCTGATTCGAGAGGACTCGCGCCTCACCCCGCTGCTCTTCGGAGGGCATCAAGAACGCGAACACCGGGCGGGGACAGAGCCAGTGGCGCTGGCAGTGGGAATGGCGAAGGCGCTGGAAATCTGGCACGCAGACCGCCATCGCCTTCATTCGCATCTCGCCAGCTTACGCGACCGACTCGCCGCCCAGCTGCTCGCGAAGTGCGACCCGGTCGTAGTGCATGGAGCCGGTGCTGTGAGGTTGCCAAATACCCTGAATGCGGCGTTCCCCGGCTGCGACGGCGAGGCGCTGCTCGTGGCTCTCGATTTGGCGGGCGTGTGTTGCTCGATGGGCAGCGCGTGTGCCAGTGGGTCGAGCGAGCCCTCCCCCATTTTGCTGGCGATGGGCAGCTCGCGCGAGCTGGCCCGCGCGTCCCTGCGGTTCAGCCTCGGACGGGAGAACATCGCCGAGGAAATCGATGAGGCCGCCCAGCGGATCACGACGATCGTCCAGCGCATGCGGAGCCGCCGCGTACTCCCGTAGCAGAACTCGTCAGAGTTTTGCTGTCCCATGTTCGCAGTAGCAGGCCGGACTTACTCCAACAAAGACCAACGAACGCGTCAGTCATTCGGCAAAATTCTGACGAATTCTGCTACGGGACCTACAGCCGGGGCTTCTCCGGCTGGTGGGGTGTCAGCGGAGCCCCGCTGACTTTCACCTTCCGCTTGAAAACCTTGTCGCCGCATGTCGCGTAGACCGTGTCGAAGTTCGGTCCGCCGAAGGTCAGGTTCGAGACCTTGCCGTTCGGAGTGGGCACGATGCAGTTCACACGCCCCGCCTGGTCGCAGATCTGGAGCCCCATGCGCGTCGCTGCCCACAGGCGACCGTTCTTGTCGGTCCGTAGACCATCGACGCCGCTATCATCGGCGTTGTCCGGTACGTGCAGGTGGAAATACTTCTGCTTATGAGCCAGCGATCCATCGGCTTGCACCTGGTGGCTATAGACCCAGTGAGACTTGGAGTCGGCGACATACAGCAGCGTCTGATCGGGCGAGAAGCAAATTCCGTTCGAGAACTTCAGACCGGAGTCCACGACCTGCTTCTGGCCATTCGGAGCGATGTGCCAGATCTGGCTGTTCTGAGATTTGTCCCAGTCGGGCTGGGTCACATACACGTGCCCATCGTGCCGCACGACAAGGTCGTTTCCAAGGAAACCATCGGCGAAGACAGCTCCGGGCGCTGTGGCTCCCGGCTCATACTTCAGAATCTGCGAGGTCTTGCGGGCCACGGCGTACAGATGGCCATCGGCTCCGAATCGCTGGCCGTCTCCCTGATTCGAGTCAGCGATGAAGACGACCGGCTTGCCCTCCGGACCAATCTTATACGTGGTACTCGATGGTCCCTCGTTAAAGAACACGTCGCCTGCCGCATTGGTCACGGGGCCTTCCGTGAACTTGTACCCTTCACCGACCAGTTGCCAGTCTTCACCGGGAATGAGAATCTCTTGCAGCTGAGACGAGCCGAGACCGGCCTTCACGGGGGCGGGCCAGTTCTTCCACAGAAACCGTATGGCGTCGGGGAACACTTCAGTGCCGTGATCACCGCTGTGGCCGCCTTCGCCCCAGACGTGTTCGACTTCATACCCGGCAAATGTCAGCGAGCGTTCCATTTCCTGATTCGCCATCCACCAGTCACCGCCGTAGATGTTGAGGTCTTTGCTGCCGTCTTGCAGGTAGACGCGGATCGGTTTGGGTTCGTACTTCCGCACGAGGCTCATGTATTCGTTGCCGCCTCGTAGACTGACATATGTTCCGATGGCGCTGAACACCCGACTGAATGCATCGGGCCGTTCCCACGCAGCTGTGAAGGCACAAATGGCTCCGCTGCTGGCTCCGCCAATGCAGCGGTCGTTGCCGGATTTCGAGAGTTTAATCGCCCGTCCGTCGCCTGCCGTCTTGGTCTCCACATCCGGGAGCAATTCGTCGAGTAGAAAACGGGCGTAGGCGTCGCCGAGTCCGTCGTATTCATAGCTGCGATTGAAGCGGTCGAGGGCCTCGCCATTCGGAGCAGGCACGCGGCCATGCATGATGAATACGCCAATCGTGACCGGCATCTCGCCCTTGGCGATCAGCTGATCGAAGACCTGCGGAGCGTTGTACTGCACGCCGTCCTGATTGATGTACACGCAGGCGGGCGTCGCTGGGTCGTACTGCTTGGGGACGTAGACCCAGTAGTCACGGACCGTGCCGGGGAACACCTTGCTGGATGAGAACGAGAATTTGAGTACCTCGCCCTTGGGAATCTCGTCCTCAGCCATCGCCGAGGACAGCCCCGCCAGTACGCTCAGCATGAAACAGACAACGGACATCAAACGCATCAGGAGACTCCCAGTGATCACCTTGTGAGGCTGCTCACAGATAGCAGCTTGATCAAGGCATGGTGACAGGCTGGGCGGCGGTTTGGTAGTCCGGGGTGGCGTGATCTCTGATGGGGATGGTGAGACCCGGGGAGGCTGACACGGTAGCCTTTGGGGGCGCGGTTGCTACGATTCAGTCTGGTTCCCGGTGGAGAGAGATTCCGAGTTGCGGGTTGGTGTTCTGGCTCTCTCACAGGATCTCAGGAATCGGTGGAAATCGATCTTCGATTTTCGTGAACCGGTGCTGTTTCGCTGTCGTTGCCGTGAGGTGTCCCCGCTGTTGAGGCGGCTCAACGGGCGTGTGGGTTGGCTGCTCTGTTCTTTCAGGATCTGGTCTGATGTTTTCTGTCCCCTTGCTTCTGGCTGACGAGATGATTCCCGGGACGTCCTTGGGATTCATGGGGCAGACATTCTCGATGCATGACTTGGCAACGATCGGCTTGCTGGTCCTGCTCGAAGGCGTGTTGTCCATTGATAATGCGCTGGTTCTGGGACTGCTGGCCAAGCGGGTGCCGAAGCCGCTGCGGAAGCGGGCTCTCACATACGGTTTGGTGGGGGCGTTCGTGTTTCGCTTCCTGGCCATTCTGATGGCCAGTCTGCTGCTCAAGTGGATGATTGTGAAGTTGATCGGCGGCGGGTATCTGATTTACATCGCGGTCAAGCACTTGTTCTTTGAGTCTCAAGAATCAGTCCAGGAAACTGTGACGGTGGATGCCGAGGGGGAACTGGAGCTGCGCGAGACTGCCACCGGGGCCGCCCTGACTCCCGAGCAGGAAATGATCGAAATCCGCGAACGTGTCCCCGTTCCACTGCCCGAAGAAACGAACGTCAAGGCGGGCTGGGACTTCTGGAAGGCTGTCATCGTCATCGAGCTGACAGACATCGCCTTCGCGGTTGACTCGATTCTGGCCGCACTCGCCCTCGTCGGAAGTTCCCCAAATGACAAAGGTTTCCACCCCAAGCTGTG
Source organism: Planctomycetota bacterium (assembly GCA_043777375.1). GTDB lineage: Bacteria > Planctomycetota > Planctomycetia > Planctomycetales > Planctomycetaceae > TH-plancto1. Next base: position 9,315 of record JAYWHX010000045.1, read on the forward strand.
GGTGGTGGTCCTGGGCGGAATCATCGGCCTGATGCTGATGCGGGTCGCAGCTGCCCTGTTCATTAAGCTGCTGGAAAAGTTCCCTCGGTTTGAAACAGCTGCGTATCTGCTGGTGACAGTGATCGGATTCAAGCTGCTGGTCGACTGGTGGGGCAACGATCCGACATACTTCCCGAAGGCGTGGGGCGAAGGATACTTGGCCCAACTGACCAGCTGGGGTATCGATGTGGGCAAGGAAGCCCACGTGATCGACTTCCACCACGCGAATCGACCCGAGTTCTGGATCTTCTGGAGCTCGATGCTGATCTGCCTGTGCTTCGGTTTTCTGCCGAAGAAGGGTGACGTGAAGAAGGTGTGAAGCGGGCAGGTCCGCCGAACACTCTCGACGGCTCAGAACATTCTCTGGCTGAAAGCTGACGGCTGATCGCTGATGGCTCCCCACTACGACGACATCCCGGAACTCGCCGACCTCGACTCGGGGCGGAACCTGATCCGGGTGCCAATGGAGCAAAACGTTCCATTCACTCGTCGGGTGCGGTCGCTCGTTGACACGCCGGAGTTTCAGCGACTCACGCACATTAGCCAGCTGGGCCTTGTCGCCAAGGTCTATCCCGGGGCCACGCACACTCGTTTTGAGCATGCGCTGGGCGTCTACCACAACGCCCTACGTTACCTGCAACAGCTGCGAAAAGACCCGCGCTTCGTGGCCACGGTCAGCGTTGCGGATGCCGAGCTGTTGATTGTGACAGCCCTTCTGCATGACATCGGTCACTGGCCGTTTTGTCACCCGATCGAGGACATGGGCCTTCCGGCGATGCCGCCGCACGAGGCCCACGCCGCGCACTTCTTGCAGGCCGATGGCGAATTGGCCGGTGTGCTGCGGGATGAGTGGAACGTGGCTCCCGAGGCTGTGGTCGCACTGCTGACCGGGCAGGCGACCACTCCAGCAAATCGTCTGCTGCAATCGATCCTGTCGGGGCCGATCGATATCGACAAGATGGATTACTTGGATCGCGACAGCCTGCATTGCGGCGTCCCTTATGGTCGGAATTTTGACCGTCAGCGGCTGATGCAATCGCTCGTTGTGAATGCCGCGGGAGACGGACTCGCGATTACCTCCAAGGGCAAGACAGCAGCGGAGCTGATGGTGTTTGCTCGCTACGTGATGTTCAGCGAGGTCTATTGGCACCATGCCGTGCGTGCCGCGACGAACATGTTTGCGCGAGCGTTTTACCATCTCTCCCCGCAGTTCGACCTCGCGAATCTGTTCACTCTGACCGACGCCGAGATGATTGCTCAGCTGCGAGACGCGGCCCGTGGTGGCCTGTGCGAGTCGCTCTTGGAAGGGGTCTTCGGGCTGCGACGAGTGATCTACAAGCGGGCAGCGGAGTTCACTCCCTCGCAGGCTCCGGACGTGTATCGCCGCGTGTCGGGGCGACGATTTGGCGAGTTGGTCGCGATTTCGGAATCGCTGGCGGTTCAGGCTTCGCGAGCTTGGGGAATTGAGGTCCAGCCGACTGAGATTCTGGTCGATGCCCCACCTCCGCACCGCGAAGTCGAGTTTGCAGTCGATATTTATTTTCCGAAGACAGAGAGCTATCGGTCGCTGCGGGACGTTTCTCCCGTGGTGGAGGCACTGGCACTCACGCAGTTCGACGATTACGTGAAGCGCGTGCGGATCTTTATTCATCCCCGGCATCGTGAACGAGCCAGCGAGGCCGCATGGGGCGAGTGGATTCTGGCGATTCCCGGCGACCGTCCGGCGTAAGCCGGATGGTTCCCCCGCTGAATGACGTAAAGTGACCATCCGGCTCACACCGGACCGCTCGCCAGAGGATTTCGTCTGCCGCAATTTCTGCCGCAATCCGCTCCGATTCGGCGAGATCGCAGAATGTCATCTTGACCGAATCCGGACGATCTGGAACATTCCGTCTCCCTTCAACGAGTTTCGTTGAAGTTCCCTCTCAAGGATGAGACCCCCAACGGCCCGCTGGGCAGTTCGTCGATCGGGCCGTATCGCGCGGCAGGCGTCAACCGCCGGCCGATTCGGCACACACGCAAAGGAGTGCATACGCCGTGAAGAAACTCTTCGTCTGTTTTGCCGTAGCCGCCGCAACCGCCGGTTTCGCAATGGCCCCCGCCTTCGCCCAAGAAAAGGCCCCAGCTGCAGCTGCTGGTACCCATCAGGTCGGCCTCATCGACATGGCCCATGTGTTTAAGAACTATGACAAGTTCAAGACCATGACCGAAGAGATGCAGGGTGATGCCAAGAAGGCCCAGGCCGATGCCGAAGCCATGGTCGAGCAGATGAAGCAGATCCAGACGAAGATGCAAAGTCTTCAGGAAGGGTCCGCCGATTATGCCAAGAATGAGGAGCAGATCCTCGGCCTGCAAACCAAGCTCGAAACCTTCCGCAAGGTGCAGCAACGTGAGTTCCTCCGCAAAGAAGCGGAAATCTACAAGACCGTGTACATGGAAGTGCAAGAAGCGGTTCAGAAGTACGCCAAGTTCTACAAGTACACGCTGATCATCCGCTTCAATCGCCAAAGCGTCGACGCGGCTGAGAACCCACAGGAAATCATCACCAGCATGAATCGCCAAGTGGTGTACTACCGCGATCAGGATGATCTGACCGATCCCATCCTCACGTTCCTGAACGATGAGTACGGCAAGGCTTCGGCGGGCGGGGCTGCTCCAGCCAAGGCCGCTCGCGGGGCTGCTCCGGCAACGACCCGCTAACTCCTGGGAGTTGCGGATCTTCAACACGGGTGAACGTTGTGGGACGTTCATCCGTGTCTTTGTTTAGAGGAAACGATTCGGGGTCCCTCAGCGCTGGGTGGGTATCCCCAGCTGTGACCCTGCTGTTTCCGTTCGCTGGAAAGTGCTCTCATGGCGTCAAGACGGCAACGCACCATCTCTCGTCCGGTGCTGGTCGAGGGGTTTGGTCTGTTTGGCGGAGCGGATGTGCGGATGTCGCTCCTGCCTGCCGAAGTGAATACCGGCTTGGTGTTTGAACGCGTCGATCTTGCGGGACGGCCCCGAGTTCCGGCAAGAATCGAATACCTCGTCCCGCAACCGCGGCGCACCGTTTTACAACGCGGAGCCGCCCGCGTGGAAATGGTCGAACACGTGCTGGCTGCTTTGGCAGGCTTGTGGATCGACAATTGCCGCATCCAGCTGGATGCGCTCGAACCGCCGGTCGGTGATGGTTCGTCGCTGGAGATCGTAGAAGCGGTGCTCTACGCTGGAATTGCCGAACAGAAGGCGTTGCAGTCTGAGGTTCCCGTGACCGGCACGATGGAAGTCTCGGAGGCTGGTGAACGCGGGTCGGTTCAGGCATGTCGCTCGGACAATTGGACGATTCGTTACGACTTTGACTATGGCAACACGGTGATTCCACCGCAGTCATTCACCGCAACGATCACTCCGGAAGAGTTTGTCCGCGAGATCGCTTTTGCACGCACCTTTGTGCTGGAGTCCGAAGTGGCGATGCTGAAGGCCCGCGGCTTTGGCCAGCGGGCGACCTCACAAAACCTGCTGGTCTTCGGGTCCCAGGGAGTTGTCGAAAACTCGCTTCGGGCCCCCGACGAGTGTGCGCGACACAAGCTGCTCGATTGCATCGGCGATCTGGCTCTGTGCGGGGGCAGTCCTGTGGGTTGCTTTCACGCGGTCCAGTCGGGGCACAATTTGAATCACCGGATGGTCGAACAGATGTTGAGCGAGAGACCGGCCAGACGCCAATCGGCCTGATTCTTGAACCATTTTTTTGAGAATTCTGCATCTCAGATTCACGTGGTCCCGAGAAACCGGAAGTTCTGTTTGGGGAACCTGTTGACGGAAACCGATGATTTAGCGTATTCCACCTCACACGAACCGGCTTCATCCGCCTGAGCGGCTTCTGACCGGGCTGGCCCCCGCAGACAAGGACGTCTGAATGGCAACCTACATTTCTCCACTCGCCTACGTGGACCCACGCGCCCAGTTGGGTGACGATGTCTTCATTGGTCCATTCTGCAATATCGGTCCCGACGTTCAGCTCGGGGATCATTGCCGTCTCGAAAGCCACGTGACGTTGACGGGTTGCACCACGATCGGAGAGCGAAACCGGTTCTGGCAGAACTGTGTGATCGGCGGCGAACCGCAGGATAAAGGGTATGTGGACGCGGCTCCGACCCAAGTCATTATCGGAGACGACAACCAGTTCCGTGAAGGAGTCACCGTAAACCGCGGGGCTCTGAAGGAAGACGGGATCACCCGAATCGATCACCGCAACGCGCTGCTATCGAACTCTCACGTCGGGCACAATTGCCACGTTCACTCCGACACGATGATCGTGAACGGAGCTTTATTGGCGGGTCATGTCCATGTCTACGACAAGGCGATCATCTCCGGAAATTCGGCAGTTCATCAGTTCTGCTCAGTCGGGACCATGGCCTTCGTCGGCGGTTGCACGAAGGTCGTTGTCGACGTGCCTCCCTACATGATTTTCGATGGCAACGATGACGCTCGAGTGAAAACACTGAACCTCGTTGGAATGCAGCGATCAGGGATCAGCGCGAACACCATCGCCACAATTAAGCGGGCCTACAAGCTTCTGATTCGCGAACACCGTCCACTCGACGAAGTTCGCGGTCTGATGCTCGGGGAACTGGAGGGGATCATCCCCACCGAACTGGCTGGCCTGTTCAGTTTCCTGGACTACCAGCGACACGGAAAAATGGGTCGCGGACGCGAAGTCATCCGCACGCTGGCTCCGAACTTGGCCCCCCGTCGAATGGCTGCTGATCAAGCGAAGGCCGCTTGAAATCCAGAGTGTGAGTGGCAAGTCAGGGGCTTGGCCACTCCCCCACGCGAGAGTCTGTGTTCATGGATCGATTGAAGCTCGGAGTCGTTGGCGTCGGAGCCCTGGGACGACATCATGCCCGCATCCTGTCCTCGTTCCCGGATGTGGAACTGGTGGCTGTCGCCGAACCGAACGAGACACAAGGCCGCACGGTCGCAGAAGCTTGCGACTGCGAATGGGTGCCAGATTTCCAATCGCTACTGGGACGAGTGGATGCCGCATCGATCGTGGTCCCGACGTTCATGCACCGCAGGGTCGCAGTGGAGTTCCTGAATCGCGGGATTCCGATTCTCGTTGAGAAGCCGCTGGCCAGTACGATCGCCGATGCCCAGGCGATGGTCGATGCCGCCAAGACGCACTCTGTTCCGCTCCAAGTCGGTCACATCGAACGCTTCAACCCAGCGTTCCAGGCTCTCGCAGCTCGCGTCATGGCCCCGAAATACATCCGGGCGGAGCGGTACAGCAACTACGCCTTCCGTTCGACCGACATTGGTGTCGTCCACGATCTGATGATTCACGACATCGAGCTGACCCAGCATCTCGTCCAGTCGGACTTCGTGTCTGTGGAGGCATTTGGCGTCTCGCTGGTTGGCGGACACGAAGACGTGGTTCAAGCCCGCGTTCGCTTTGCCAATGGGTGCATCGCCGACCTCTCTGCGAACCGCGTCTGTCCAACTGCGACTCGGACGATGCAGGTCTGGTCCGCGACGGGTTGCGTGACAGCGGACCTGCACACCCGCACGCTGACCTCTTTCGCAGCTGGTCCCGATTTGCTGGCCGGGCAGCTGCCCTACGATCTCGGTCGTCAAGCCGGTGCGGATATCAACCAGTTGAAGTCGGAGATGTTCACACGTTTCATTCCGACGGAATCACCGACTATCGAAGCCGCCGACGCTCTGACTCTCGAACTCCGCAGCTTCCTCGACAGCATCCGAAATCGTACGACCCCACTCGTGGACGGCGTCGCAGGTCTGAGGGCGATCGAACTGGCGGATGCGATCTTGAAGTCGGTCACCGCTCACCGCTGGGACGGGGAATCGTCCGACCGCCACGGGCCGCAGGTGCTCACGTCAGCACTCATCGCGGGTCGAGCCGCTGCCTGAATGGTGTGAGTTCGGCTGGTTCCCTGCGTTTGTACTGGGTGCGGGGTGTCAGGAGACATTGAGGCGAGCGTCCGCCGTGAGCCGGATGGTCATTTGAACTTTCGCGGAAGAACCAGGGGGCTGACGCCACCCCGCTCGCCGAGACATCTCGCTCAGTTCGCGAAGTTGACCTCACTCCTCGAACCGCTTCTTCCACTTCGCCAGCTGCTCCTTCACGGGTCCGAATCCGCCTGAGCCGTAGCTCTTGAGGGCTTTCACGACGTTGCGGGAGCCCAGAGAGGTACGCACGTCGGCTTCGATCACCGGGCAGGCGGTCTTCAGTTCTTCGATGCTCAGCTGGGCGAGTCGGCACTTGCGAGATTCGCAGAGGCCGACCAATTTGCCGACGATCTCGTGGCCGCTCCGCATCGGGACACCTTTCAGGATCAGGTATTCCATCAGTGTCGTCGCGTCGAGGAATCCATCTTCGAGGCGGGCTTCGATCTGCTCCCGCTTGAGCTCGGCTCGTCGCACAATCTCGGCGGTCAGTTCGAGAGACGCGACGACAGTATCGTACGCCTGGAACATCGCCAACTTGTCCTCTTGCAGGTCGCGGTTGTAGGCCAGCGGGAGACCCTTCACCAACACGAAGAGTTGTTGCAGGGCTCCCACAACGCGGGCGGTTTTGCCGCGGATCAACTCCAGCACGTCGGGGTTCTTCTTCTGAGGCATGATTGACGAGCCGGTCGTGAAGGCATCGGGCAGATGCAACACGTTGAACTCGGTCGTACACCACAGAATCCACTCTTCCGCCAGCGTGCTGAGGTGGACAGCGATCAGGCTCAAAGCAGAAGTGAACTCAATTAGGAAGTCGCGGTCACTCGAAACATCGAGGCTGTTGGCGGCCACATCCGCGAAACCCAGCAGCTCCGCAGATTTGTGACGGTCGATCGGCAGCGATGTCCCTGCGAGGGCCGCTGCTCCCAACGGAGAGACGTTGACTCGTTTCTGACAGTCAGCCAGTCGATCGCGGTCGCGCTGGAACTTCTCGCAGTAGGCCAGCCAATAATGTACCGCACACACCGGCTGCGCCCGCTGCATGTGGGTATAGCCGGGCAACACCACGTCCAGATCACGATCACTTCGCTCGACAAATGACCGCTGCACCTCACCCAGCAAGTGGTCCACATGGTCGATGGCATCTCGCACGTATAGCTTCAGATCCGTCGCGACCTGATCATTGCGGCTGCGACCGGTATGCAGCTTTCGCCCCACATCGCCCAGGCGGGCGATCAGCGTCGATTCGATGTGCATATGCACATCTTCGAGTTCGGTCTTCCAAACCATCTCCCCGCGCTCGATCTCGCCGCCGATCTTGTCGAGCTCGGCGTGCAGCTGATCTCGTTCTGCGGGGGTAATCAGACCGACATCAGCCAGCATGGAGGAATGGGCCTTCGAGCCGCGAATATCGACAGCGGCCAGCCGGGAATCGAAGCTGATCGATTCGGTGAAACGCTCGACCCGCTTGTCAGTTGGTTCCTGAAATCGTCCGCTCCAAGCTTTTGCCGACACGCTTCGTACTCCCAAGTGAATGAGGGTTAGTGAGCAGCCTTCGATGAGACCGTGGTCATTGACTGTGTGACCGATAAGTGTGAAGTGTAAGGGAACTTCGTGAAAATCTCCGGATTCTCGATGGGAATTCCTCCCCAGGGGTGGTTGAAAAGATAACACTTCGTTGATTCGTCTCTCGACACCGGATTTGGCGGCATCAGTCCGCCTCTGTTTCTAAGGCTCGCATGATGCGTATTCTCGTTGGCTGGGATGATCCTGCCGAAGCGGAACTGATCCGGATGTACTTGAACGTTGATGACAATCCCGACGATACAATCGTCGTCACGGACCCGGAGGAATTCCGCAAACTGGCGACAAATCAAGACACCTGGCATGCGATGTTCATGTCGATCAGTCATCCCGATCTCGACACGGCCTTCGAGATTTTCGAGCAAGTGCGAGAATACCGCCCCGATTGCCCAATCGTGGGGGCGTGTCGCAATGACGATGTGTTTCGCATTGCCCGTTTCCTCACCAACGGGCTGCGATCGTACGTCCTGCGAGACAGCTCGAACGACTACATGTTCCTGTTGAGCGCCATCATGGATGCGGCCATCCGTCAGGCCGAGTCAGAACGCGAACGCCAGGTGGCTGAAAAACTGCGTCGCGAAATCGACTCCGTCCGGCGGCTGCAAGAATCAATTATCCCTCAGCATATCCAAAGCCCGGATGGGTATGAGATTGTGGCCCGTTACGAGTCGTCTCAGATTCGTGTCATTGGTGGTCAACCCGTGACCATGGCGGGAGGTGACTACTACGACGCCTTCTTTCTGCCCGATGATACAATCGTCCTGCTGGTGGGGGATGCCTCGGGACATGGGATGAAGGCCTGCATGTCGATCATGACGATGCATGCACTGATTCAGATGATCCGCACCGATCGGTTTCGTGATCCGGCCACGCTTGTCGCGTATGTCAATGAACGACTCTGCAAGCAAAAGGTCGTCAACGAAGACGGCGGCTTCATTACGCTCCTGTACGGCGTCCTCGACCCGAAGACGAATATCCTGACTTGGGCCAGCGCCGGGCATCCGGTTCCCATGCTGCAAAATCTGGAGACGGGAGAAATCTTCAACGTCGCCAGCGATGACTCCAGCGGGCTCCCGCTCGGGGTTTTCGATGGAGCTGAGTTCACAGCTCAGCAAACCGAGATTCCCGTCAATTGCCGCGTGTTGTTCTATACAGATGGTTTGGCGGAAGCGTTCCCAGGAACGTCCGTGGAGTCCCATGCCGAGTACGGAATCGAAGGAATCACACAGACGCTCCGCGACATGACCACCGAGCCGATTGCCACTGCCCTACTCCAGCTCTTCGAAGACTCGAACGCCTTTACACAAGGGCAAGGGCGTCACGACGACACTTCGGTCCTATTGCTCGAACGCCGCAATTTGAATTTGGAGTCCAGCC
>JAYWHX010000046.1:0-4803 GCA_043777375.1 Planctomycetota bacterium
TGAAGTTGAAGCGGTTGCAGTACGCACGCGAGTGAATCTTGACCTTGCCGACTTCCATGAAGTCATCGCCACCCGAGATTTCCTCGTACACCGTCTTCGTCATCGAGAGTCCGTCACGTGACTGGTCGACGCAGGTGAGGTCGACGGTCTCGCCGATACGCAGTGAGCCGCTGGTCGGTTGTTCCTGCCCCATGATGATCTTGAACAGCGTCGTCTTACCGACCCCGTTCGGACCGATCACGCCCACGATTCCGCCGCGTGGCAGGTCGAAATTGACGTTCTCGAACAACACACGGTCGCCGAAGACCTTCGTCAATCCTTCCGCTCGCAAGACCAGCTCGCCCAGCTTCTTTGTCACCGGAATCTGAATATCCGGAGCATCGTCACGGGCGTCATATTGCTGGGCCTGCATTTCGTCGAACCGGGCCATACGGGCCTTGTTCTTCGTGGCCTGAGCTTTGGGGCTCATGCGAACCCACTCGAGTTCCTTCTTCAGAGTGCGCTGCCGTTTGGATTCCTTCTTCTCTTCCACGGCCAAGCGGGCCTGCTTCTGCTCGAGCCAAGAGCTGTAGTTTCCTTCGAACGGCAGTCCGCGACCGCGTTCCATTTCCAGAATCCAGCCAGCAGCGTTGTCGAGGAAGTACCGATCATGGGTGATGGCCACGACGGTGCCCTTGAAGTCCTGCAAATAGCGTTCAAGCCACGCGACGGACTCGGCATCCAAGTGGTTCGTCGGTTCGTCCAGCAACAGCACGTCGGGATTCTGAAGCAACAGCTTGCACAAGAACACGCGCCGCTTCTCGCCCCCGGAGAGGTTCGCCACAATCGCATCGCCCGGTGGAAGCCGAATCGCGTCGCACGCGATCTCGACCATCCGGTCCAGTTCCCACAAATTGGCGGCATCAATCTTGTCTTGGACGGCAGCCTGCTCTTCGAGCAGCTTCTCCATCGCCTCGGGCTCCATCGGCTCGCACAACAGATTGTTGATTTCGTTGTAGCGGTCGAGAACAGCCTGCGACTCGGCGACGCCCGCCTGGACCTCTTCATCGACAGTCTTAGTCGGGTCGAGGCGTGGTTCCTGTGGCAGGTAACCGATCTTGATATTCTTCGCGGGGCGAACTGTGCCCTCGAAGTTTTTATCTTCGCCCGCCATGATCCGCATCAGAGTCGATTTCCCTGACCCGTTATTGCCGATGACACCGATTTTGGCACCGGGATAGAACGACAACCAGATGTCTTTGAGGATGGTGTCCTCGTCGTAAATCTTTGTCAGACCCTCAATGGTCATGATGTACTGCGCGGCCATGAACAACTCCAAGACTGGGGTCTCGACCCGTGTGGCGAGACAATTTCAGGGCCGCAGAATAGCTGGCCCGGCAGGGAAACTAAAGCAAACGAAGCACCTCGCATCGCGACGGATGCGGGTGCTTCGATGAGTTTGCCCGTTCACTTCTGATGCAATGTCGGGGAACCGTCGCGATTAGAGGGCGACGCCCGACTGCTCGGAGGACTTCGACGCCGGGGTCACGTGACCTGTGTAGGGGCCAAAGCTGGCGCTGTGGCGACCGGGCCGCTGGGCGGATTCGAAATCGTCACGCGGGGGAGCAGGCGGCAAATCCGATGTGCTCCGGGTGGGTGGCGGAGGATCAGAGGCCCCTGGAGCTGGCGGGATGTCCAAGTCAGGCACCGCTGGAGGGTTGTAGTCCCTGTCCGGAGCGATGTTGTGCATCACATTCCCACTGGAACGGGACGCGCGGGACGAACTTCCCTTGGAAGCACACCCAGAAACGAGCAGCACTCCGGCCAAAGCACAGATCGGCAACACGGCCATGCCAAACGAGCGGTTTAACATTCGAACACTCCCAAACGATCGCCGATTCGGCAACAGCTGCTGAGTGTTCCAATCCATCGGAACAAGGTCACCATTGGGTAACCAGAACAACGACTCCATCGTACCCATCACATCGGCTAAAACTGCCGCGGAACCTGAAAGCAACTGGTGAGTGGTGCGAACTCCCGGAATACCGCGACCAAGATGCGGTACGCTCTGGCTGTAACGATTACGAGTTTCCTGCGTGATGCGCCCTCACCAAGAGCTTAAAGTCGTTTCGCTCAAGGCTCGGTGCGTTGGTCATAGAGAATCATCCAGCCCGCAGCGCCAGCACGGGCCGCGTGCCGAAAAGCGATCTCTCGTCCCGGAATTCGGCTTGCCGATCATGACCGTCTTTCGCCGACGAGCCGCCGTCCCCTGTTGGAAAAAGTGGCCCCTCGAAGACTTCCTGCACGCTGGATATCACGCACGTTTCTGGCACGCGGCCCTTTCTCGCGCGGCGGGCTAGTCACTATGCATCCGACGCGCGATCACGACCCAGCGCCAATCGATAACTCAAGAACGTGCCCAGCGCCAGCAGCCCTAGCGTGACCTGCCGAAGTTCATGGAGATGGGTGATGAAATACCCCAAGCTGTTGTCCGCGATGAAGGGAGCGAACTTCCATTCCGTGAACAACCCGAGCGCTAGACCCGCCATCGCGCAGCCAATCGCCAGCGGCTGGGATCTGGCGCTCATGAAGTATCCCGCCCCCAGTCCGAGCAGCGCGGGAGGCAACATGATCGCGTAGAACCCTTGCCCAGCAATCCAGAAGAACGCGAAGTACCCCACGCAGCCGCCAGCAGCGGCACCGAGCAGTGCGAAAGCGATCGTTTTCGGTGGGAGGGATGCGTTCATGGCATTTTCTGAATCTGAGAACGAGAAATGAATGTCCGAGGGTGTCGCAATAAATGCTGCCCTCACGATCCGTGGGGAGTGTTCTTGACGCGGGGCGAAATGAGAAATACCGGCGAGCGTCTGGCGTGAGACGGATGGTGATTCCAAGGACTCGCCGTAGAACCAGGGGCTGACGCCGCCCCGCTCGCCGATGCGTCTCACTGGCGCAGTGCTGGCTTCTTCCTACCCCAGGCTCATCGTCACCGTCTTCAGTTCGGTGTAGTTCTCCAGCGCCTTCTCCCCCAGTTCGCGGCCCATGCCCGACATCTTGAAGCCACCAAACGGGGCAGCTGCGTCGAACACGTCGTAGCAATTGACCCACACGGTTCCAGCACGAACGGCCTTGGCCACACGATGGGCTTTCGCGACATCGCGGGTCCAGACAGCTGCGGCGAGTCCGTACATGGTTTTGTTGGCCCGGGCGACGACCTCGTCGAAACTCTTGAAGGGCAGCACGCTGAGGACGGGGCCAAAGATCTCATCCGTGGCGATCGCCATGTCGTCGGTGACGTGGTCGAACACCGTCGGCTGGACGAACAAGCCCTTCGTTCCCTGCCGTTCGCCACCCGTTACGCACTTGGCCCCGGACTCCTTGCCGATGTCTATGTACTTCATAATCTTGTTGAATTGATCCTGGTCAATCTGCGGCCCCTGTGTCGTCGCATGCAGGAACGGGTCGCCGAGCTGCCGCTGGCTGGCCTTGGAGACCAGCTTCTCGACGAACTGTTCGTGGATGCTTTGCTCGACAAACAAGCGACTCCCCGCGCAGCAGCATTGTCCTTGGTTAAAGAACAGCCCGAACTCGGCCCCGGCCACAGCGGCATCGATGTCGCTGTCTGCAAAAACGATATTCGGACTCTTGCCACCGAGTTCAAAGGTCAATCGCTTGAGAGTCTGCGACGCATCACGCATGATGAACTGAGCTGTCTCAGTCGAGCCAGTGAAGGCGATTTTGTCGACATCCGGGTGCTTGACGAGAGCAGCCCCCGCGTCGCCAAAGCCGGGGACGACGTTGATCACACCTGGTGGAAACCCAGCTTCCATGGCGAGTTCAGCCATACGCAAGCACGAGAGCGGAGTCTGCTCGGCGGGCTTCATGACTATCGTGCAGCCCGCTGCCAGAGCCGGAGCCCACTTCCAGGCGACCATCAGGGCGGGAAAATTCCAGGGGATGATCTGCCCGACCACGCCCAGCGGCTCGCGGCGGGTGTAGCAGAAGTAATTCCCTCGGATCGGAATCGTGTCGCCGGTAATTTTATCCGCCCAGCCCGCGTAGTACCGCAAGCAGTCGATGACGAGCGGGATGTCGGCGGCCATCGAGTCACGAATCGGCTTGCCATTGTCCAGCGTTTCCAGAGCGGCCAGTTCCTCGGCGTGCTGCTCGATCAAGTCGGCCAGCTTCGCGATCAGCCGCCCTCGATCACGCGCATCCATCGCGGGCCACGGCCCTTCGTCGAACGCCTTGCGAGCGGCTTTGACGGCGAGATCAATGTCTTGAGCATTACCGCGCGCGATATCGGTAATTTTTTCTTCCGTCGCGGGGTGATGCGTCGCAAAGGTCTCTCCGCTGACGGAATCACACCACTTGCCGCCGATCAACATCTGCGTCTGACGGACCTTCGGACGGGCTACGGACTTGGGTGGGGTCGCAGTGGCGGTCGCCATGGGGAAGCTCCTGAGCGAGTGGGGGAATACCGACATCGAACACGGATCAGTATACCTCGACGCGTTCCCGTTACGGAATCCAGAGGCCCACAACGCCAAAAGCCGGAGTGCGAGACGCGCTGTGCGGCCAGTCGATCTCGCTGCTCAAAAGTCGCCCGACCATCAGACTGTTCAACTCGTGGCAAGGCGATCGGGCGTTGAGGACTAGGCCGTGTTGACAATCACCTTTCCGAAAACGGCCCCACCGAGTAGACTACCGCCTTGGAATTGGACCTCAAGGACGGGGATTGTGATGCGGCGGTTTGAGCTATCGGACGAGCAGTGGCTGCGTGTCGAGGGATTATTGCCGGGCAAGACGGGCGATCCGGGGCAG
>JAYWHX010000047.1:0-157416 GCA_043777375.1 Planctomycetota bacterium
GACCGACGGCGAGGAGAACCTCCACCCACCGGGCCGGACCGGATTTTCTGCATCCACCCGGCTTGACAATCCGTTCTTCATAGATGGCCCAGACATCGCGGGGTGGCCCAGACGCTGCTTTGAGCGTCTGGGTGACGTAGGAACAGGAGGGGTGGGGTGAAATGTGATTGTCACTGCCAACGCTCCTCAGCCAATCCTCTTGTCGCTGCTCTGCTCCACTCAGACGCTGATGGCAACGTCTGGTTCACACTGTCGACTTACCAACCTCCCCGTCTCCGATGACCGTCAGTTCTTCTTGGTCTGCCTCTTGAGTTCGAAAGAACTCGGGAATCGTTGACCATTTTTTCACTGAGCACTCGCCACAAGTGTGTTCCTCTCAAACGTCGGCGAAGCCCGTTCTTCTCCCTCTCCCCACGATCAACGGGACTTTCAGAGGAATCGTGGCTGTGAGGAGAGGGGCGGGGTGAGGGGTAACAATCGCCCCCTCACCCCAGCCCTCTCCCCCGCAAGAGAGTCCTCTTCTCGGAATTCACACCACTGCGGGGGCGAGGGAGCAGAACTCGGAGATTCACCGACGTTCTGAGACGCACACATTCGCCACAAGTGCCAGTGGCTCCAGCATGTCGGGCGATCTCTTGAAATCGCTATGATCCGCCAGCATCCCAATGCCGTTGTTCTGGCAGTCTGGTCTCGAACGTCGAGCCGGACTCCCCGCGTTACGGCATGGCGGGACAGCTGTCGCCTTCGCAACCGTGGAGCAGCATCGTGCCGGCATTTGGGAAGTTGTGGCTCGTGGATCAACTCCTCTCGCCGATCGTGCGCCCCTGCACGCGGCTGTTTGTCAGCGTGTTGGCGGTCCCGGCATTTCGGAGAGTCCGTCGCAGCTTCTCTCATTCGACTGAGCGTGATGAGGAGCTGGAGAAGGACCTGGAGCAGTGGACCCGCGGGGCGATTCTGCTGTTCGTGGCGACCCATAACTTTGAACATTGGATGCAAGGCTTCATCCGTCTCGTCGTGAACGAGTGGATGCAGTTCGAGACGAAGATTCACTGGGATTTGACGTTCTCTGACCAGAATGTCTGGCTCGCAGCGGGTCGCTTGATGGTCGCCATTGGTGTGGTCGAATCCATGCCCGATCAACAGCTGTTCTCTGTGATCCATCCGGGGTTGCGTGGACTGCCGATCGACCGCAAGAAGGGCGTTCTGGAGAACCTGAAGCTGGTCTGGCTGCCCTTCTTGAAGGGAGCGGCCTGTCATCACCTGAGTCGATCCTCTCCGGTGTTTGCCATCCTGGCGGTGATCATCCCCGGGACAGCGGGTTGGGCCTGCTATGTGCTCGCGATCGCGCAGTACCTAATCATCGGGCTGGTCACCTCGCGCGATCGGGCTCTGGATGTCCTGTCGGCGTTTGATCGACAGATCGAGATCCAACGGAACAAGTTGATTCAGGAGTTCCACATCACCGCGAAGGCCACAGTTGATCCCACGGATGAGCTGCCCAAGGGCGTTTGAGGGCCGCTTATCCTGACGGGTGGATTCCACTGGGAGCCGCGAGTTGGGGATGACGCTTTTTTGCACGCTCGGCTCAGCAGGAGCTTCGCCCTCCCGGTCAGGTTGGTCATCACCGAAAAACTGAAAGTTGAAGCCGCCCGAGTTCCCCGTTCCACATCAGATCTGCCTCTCGAATTCCAATCGCAACCCGATGAATCCACCAATCAATTCCCTCACCGCCGCCGAACACGCTCTCCCACTGACCCTCGCTGTCATCCAGAGCGGCATTACGCGTGGGTTGCATCTGGGAGTCCAGCTGTTCGCCTCGCGTGACCGACAGCCTCTCGTCGATCTGGCTGTGGGAGAGAACCAATCGGGTGAGGCTCTGACGAGTGACCACATCCTCCCCTGGCTCAGTGCGGGTAAGCCGCTGACAGCGTTCGCCATCCTAAAACTGGTGGAGCGCGGGCTGCTCGATCTTGATCGACCGGTGATGGAACACATCCCCGAGTTCGGACAGAGTGGCAAGGAGAGCGTGACCACTCGTCACTTGCTGACTCACACCGCTGGGATTGATGCCATCGCGCTGGGGTGGCCGACCACTCCGTGGGAGGAGATCCTTGCCCGCATCTGTGCTGCGCCCCTCAAAGCTGGTTCAGTCCCCGGCGAGACGCCTGCCTATGACCCGCAGCGCAGCTGGTTCCTTCTGGGAGAGATCATTCAGCGGCTGCAAGGTCGCCCCGTGGCCGAGGTTCTGCGGACTGACATCTGCGAGCCACTGGGGATGATGGACACCTGGCTGGCGATTCCGGACTCGCGATGGGATGAGTATGCACCCCGCCTGGGTCGCATCCACGTCTCGAATGCCGGGGCATTGAAGATGAACCACAGCCACTTACGAGAAGCCGTGACCGCCCCCGCTCCGGGTAGTAGCTGTCGCGGGCCGATTCGCGAACTGGCGAGGTTCTACGAAATGCTACTGAGTAACGGATCATGGGCGGGACGGCAGCTTATGTCCCCCGAACTCGTCAGTCAGATGAAGACCCGACACCGGATCGGAAAATTCGATCAGACATTCCAGCACACCGTCGATTTTGGGCTGGGGTTGATCATCAACTCCAACCAGTACGGAGCCAACACGATCCCCTACGGGTTCGGGCGACGCGCGTCGCGGGATTCCTTCGGCCATGGCGGTTCGCAGTCGTGCATTGGGTTTGCTGATCCGGTCCACAATCTGGTGGTCGCCGCTGTGGCGAACGGCTATCCCGGAGAGGTTCCGCATAATCGCCGGTTCCGCGATTTGCTGACGGCGCTCTACGACGATCTGGGCCTCGCGGGCGCGTAACAGGGGATGGCGATCGCTTCGCCGAGACTCAGTGGGAGGGTGGGAGTTCGGGCTACAGCTTGTCCCGGTGCTGCCTGAAAGCGAGACTTCCCCCCCTGAAACTCCTCTTTTCCTATTTTGCAAGAACTGCTAAGAACCTCCTGTCGTGCGGCAAAAGTTGCCGGTGAAGGCGTTCCCATCCCGGATGGAGGGGGGCGTCACGACGGCCGCGCTCTGGATTGCGGCGACTGTGATTGTGACTGCGATGTGGCCTCAAAACCACACCGAAAAGTCAGGGAAGGGACTCCCAATGCCAACTGTGATTCTGAAGCTGCTCGCTCTCTCCGGCGTGATTTCCGCAGGCTGCTTTGCCGTGTGGAAAGCCAATACCGAGCTCCAGCCGATCGAGACGGCCGACCCCACGCAGTTCACAGCCCTCGAAGGCGAAGCCAAAGACGGCGTCGGCTTAGGGGGACAGCCGATCTCGCAGTCGGTCGGATCACGGACTATTGACGAAGAGACAGAACTGGCAGACGACAAGAGTCTCGCCCTGGCTGACCCCGCATTCTCCCGCAACGCGATCACTGAGGATGAGCCGACGCCACGCGGCATGCCAGCTGCGTTCCCCACGGAGCAAGAAGAGCCCGCACTAACCTCCGAGGCTCCGGAGCAAACCGAACCCGAACCCGGCGTCGCCTCACTCGAAGTTCTCGAAAAAGCGGAAGCTTCGGTACCCGCCGCTCGCGTCCGCACTCCGGGGGGAGCTGCGGCCAAGACCTCGGCACTCGATCCCAGTTCACTGCGAAAGCTCCAGGCTGAAGTGGGGGCTCCAGCACTGATTAGGATTCCAAACTCTGCGGCATCGACAGGCGTGTCCCGCAGTTCAGCTCCCGGTCGAGTGATTGCCGCCAGCGCTGACGATCTGGCACAGTCTGAGCCGACTCCAGAGGCTGCGGAAGGCCCCGCAGCTCCGGGCGATCTCTCCGAGCAGGCCGAGGATTCTCAGATCGTCACTGCCGCGAATGAAGTCGGAGCCGAGGAAACAGGGGATCAACCTTTAGGTGCAGGTGGCCCAGGTGAGTTGACCATCCCCCCCGCTGGGCGAACTCGACCTGCTCCGGGGGCTGTCGAAGAGGAGGAGAATCCCTTCGACACGCAAGCTCCCGAACTCACTACCGAACCGGAAGCCGTAGAACAGCCCCAGCCAGCGGAAATGGATCCCACAGACAATCCGTTTGGGAATCGCGATCGTTCATCGATCCCGACGCCTGTGGGTCAAGACGAGCCTGAGACGACAATCGACGAGCCCGCAACGTTGCCGGTGCCTCCCAATCAGCGTCCGGTCCGCACTCCGAAGAACACTCATGCCATCGACGAAACTCTCGATCCGACTCCCACAGATCGTTCCACGATTCCCACAAAGGTGTTGCCTCCACGATCCGTGACTCCTGACATGCTCAGCGGGGACGCCACCATTGACGATCCGTTGATGTCCCCGACTCAGCAGCCTCAGCTGCGAATTGAGAAGCGGGCTCAGCCTGAGGCCGAGGTTGGCGAGAAGTTTGTGTACGAGATCATCGTGAAAAATGTGGGGGCAGCGCCCGCCCAGTATGTGGTCGTCGAAGAACGCATCCCCAAAGGCTGCGATATGAAGCGATCTGTGCCCCAGGCGACGATTGGACGCACCAAGACCCTGAGCTGGAACCTCGGAACTCTGGCTCCGAATGCGGAGAAGGTGATCAGGGTCGAAGTGGTCCCCACAGAGGCTGGACCAATAGGCAGTGTGGCCACGGTCCGCTTCGCTGCTCAAGTTGCGACGCGAACGGTGGTCACCGCGCCAACCTTGTCACTCTCGATTCAGCATCCGCCCGAGGTGGCTGTTGGCGAAGTGGTTCCCGTCAAGTTCACGATTACCAACAAGGGGACCGGCATCGCCCGCAAGGCGAGTTTGCGGGCTGTCCTCGAACAAGGGTTGGTCCATCCAGCGGGTCTCGATATCGACAAGGAACTGGGGACACTGGCTCCTGGCGAAGCGAAGGAGATTGAACTGAAGCTGACAGCTTCGCAACCGGGTCCGTTTGCCCCCACAGTCGCGATTTATACCAACGGCATCGATAAGGCCGATGGGGCAGGCTACTCTGGCGGGATCGAGCAGGAGAACCGCACCCTGAAGTTGAGTGTGATCGAGTCCCGCCTGACACTGACCCGAGAAGGCCATGTTCGGCGATTCGTTAATCGGCCCGCTGATTTTGTCACGACCGTCAAAAATCACTCGGTCGAGACTATGAAGAATGTTCGGATCACCGAACAGCTCCCAGTCGGCGTGACGCCAGTTGGTGAGGCCGGAAAGTTCCGCTGGAATCCCGAGGACCGTACGGTGTCATGGCTGGTGTCGGAACTCCGTCCGGGCGATCATTCGGACCTGCGACTCTCAGTCGTTTCCGCCCGGGCCGGAATGCTTCAGGGAAAAGTTCAAGCGGTGTCCGACTCGGGGTATAGTGCCGAACTGCCAACGGAGCTGGAAGTGCAAGGGTTCGCTTCGTTGACACTCGATTTCCAGGGAGATGGCAAGGCGGTGGCCGTGGGAGACCAAGTCTCGATGCGAGTCACCGTCGGGAATAAAGGCAGCGCCCCGGCGAAGCAGGTACAGGCGATGTTTGAACTTCCTCCTCAAATGAAATTCGTCGCCGCGACGGGAGAAGGGGACCAGGGGCCAGTCAAGTTTACCGAGGATGGCAAGTATGTCACCTTTGATCCCGTCCATGAGCTCGCTCCGAATGAGAAGCAGACGTTCGATATCGTGTTGATCGCTGCGGAAGAAGGCACATCGAGAGTCGGGGTGGAACTCCTCAGCACCGACCTGCCCCAATCACTCCATCAGCAAGAGCCTGTGACGATTACTCCGCAATAGCCGGATCATGACAAGTCCGAGACATCAGATTCACACGAACAGCCCTCGACGATTTGTCGAGGGCTGTTTTCATGGATCGATGCCTAACCGACGACAGATTCATCATTAATTCACATGGCCTTCATCGTGCCCTCACGCGGATTGTGAAGATCACTATCTATTCGCTGCCATTTGATCTGAGGGCAGCAGCTGTTCGCGGAAACCCAGAGGAAAACCGATGTCCCAGACCCGTAAGGCACGTGGATTTACGTTGATTGAACTACTGGTTGTGATCGCCATCATCGCCGTGCTGATCGCCCTGTTGCTCCCAGCTGTGCAGCAGGCCCGCGAGGCCGCCCGCCGTTCACAATGCAAGAACAACCTCAAACAACTGGGACTGGCTCTCCACAACTACGAGAGCACCTTCTCGATGTTCCCACCGAGTCGGATCAACCTGTCGAGCCCCGCTGTGTTCCAGAAGACTTGGGTGACAATGTGCCTGCCCTACTTGGATCAGGCTCCGATGTCGAATCTCTACGATTCGAACTTGAATTGGTTCGCTGTCGCAAACGATCCTGTAACGACAACCAACCTCACTGTGGTTGTTTGTCCATCGGCTTCTGGTCGCTCCACGATTCCCACCTCGGCTCTGTACAGTGCTGTGACTGGTGGCGTTCGAACCGACACTCCGACCTGGGGCTTGAGTGATTACGGTTCAATCAATGCCGTCCGGAACGGATTGAATGTGGCTGCTGGAGGAACGTCTTGGGGGCTGAGAGAGTACGACGGTGGATTGGGACGCGGTCCCAACGGAGTCCGCTTAGGTCTCTTCACAGATGGTCTTTCCAACACTCTACTGGTCGGTGAAGACGCGAGCCGTCCGACCGTCTACAACTTTCGCAAGCCTGCCAAGAACCCGCGCAGTGGGGTCTACTTCGGGACTGATTGGACTGGCGACGGATGGGGATGGGCCGACATCAATAACGGATTCAGCCTTGATGGCACAGGTACGAATGGCGTTCCCAACAACACTTCGGGAAGCGGTACCGTCACCTTGGCTCCTGGCGGAGGACGGTGCTTTATCAATTGCTCAAACGACGGCGAACTGTATTCCTTCCACACCGGCGGAGTCCAGGTGCTGTTGGGGGATGGGGCTGTTCGGTTCATCAGTGAGAACATTGACGGCCAGACTCTCGCTGCTCTCGGAACCCGTGGTCGCGGCGAAGTCGTCGGCGAGTTCTAAAGAAGCTTGATTTGCCCTCTGAATCACAAACCCCTGTTCGAGAGATTACTCTTGAACAGGGGTTTTTCTGCTTCCACGCACTCTTCGGAATGACAGCACCCTGCCAAACCGACTGCATTCAAATTACGCAGCCCCTGCCACTGCTTATTTGAGCGAGCTGTGGGGACTTCTTACGCGAAGACGGGATTTGTTACCAAGGAATGGGTTGGACAACTGGCTGCGACAATCAGATTCTGAGACCGACTGTTAACGACACTGTGCTGCGTGGTGATATTCTTCTGTAACCACTCAATTGACAGACATAATTGTGTCTTTTGGTTCACGCTTCTAATTGACACGGATCGGACTTCAAGACACACTTATGGAATGAGGATTGTCTGCCCAGCATTTCGATCAACCCGTTCACAGGTCACCGGATTCTTCCGGGGAATGTGCCGGGTGCTGTTGTGCTTGAGTCTCTGGAGTGCTCCTCTCCCGATGCTGCACGCCCACGAAAAAGCAGGGCCGCTGCTGGATCGAGACACGGCTTTGGCAGAGCATGTGCAAGTCTGCCATACTAAGGATGACTGCGAACACTGTCGCGGCTGGCATCTGCACTTGGTCCTATGGGGAGAGGTTCAGTCCAAGCATCCGAACTCCGATCCTCACCCCCAGTCTCCTCAGCCGAGGGACTTGGCAGGTGAGTTCGCGGTCACTCTAAATGCGAGTGGCGGCACATCCAGTACGATGGAACTGGCTGTTGAATGCTGGGCTTCGGATGGGGGGGCATCGTACGACAGCCTATCCCCCACATCGTCCGAGCTTGAAACCGCTCGAAGAGCGACCTTTGTTCCTTATCAAGTCCAGGTCGCGAACTGCCGTGATGTGGCTCGCCTGCTGATGGTCGCCCGCTGTTGAGCGGTCGCTGACCTCGTCAGTCGCTACATGAGTCAGGCCTTGGGCGTAAAACGGCCCTGGAAGACCTGCACTTCTCCCGTCTCATCACATCACCCGAACATCCGTTTCGCGAGTGGTGGTTCTTCGAGGTTCAGGCCATGAAGTCTCGTATTTGGTCGGTCGCAATATTCATATGCGTCGTGTTGATCGGTGCCGCCACACTCCAGTTCTTTTGGACAAGTGGTACACCCGAGGAGTCAGCTCCAGCCGCTGTCGCAGAAGACGACGGGCATGTGGGCGTCGTGCAGTTGCCCACTGAGAAGATCGCAGCTGCCGGGATTCACACGGTCCCTGTCACGAAGCGATCTTTGAAGCTGACAAGGACAGTCCCCGGTCGCATCCAATATGACGACACACGTCACATCTCCGTCAAAGCCGCTACCGAGGGAGCCTTGATTGATGTCAAAGTCAAACCGGGTGATGCGGTCTCTGCGGGGCAGGTTCTGGCTGTCCTCAGTAGCCCGGAAGTCGGGACTGCTCGGGCGGACGTACTCCAACGCGCCGGGGAACTGAAGCTCCTGCAAACGGAACTCGAATGGTCCTCGAACACCCACGAGGGTCTGAAAACGTTAGTCGATGCCATCCGGAAACGGCAGTCGATTGATGACATTCGCACCCGACTGAAAGACCGATCCGTCGGTCAGAGCCGGGAGACGATGCTGAGTGCCTACTCGCGGTACTTGCTGGCGGATTCGCTCGTGAAGGGGCTCGCCTCCGCTGGAAACAGCGGTGCCCTGTCGGGTCGGCAGGTCGCGGAACGCCAGAACGAATACGAGTCAGCCGATGCTGCACTTCAAGGAGTCTCCGAACAGGAGACTTTTAACTCCCAGCAAGACGTGACACGTGCCGGGAACGCCGTCGAGCAGGCTCAAAACAAACTGAGAATCAGCCAGCAGCATCTTGCGACCCTGCTTGGCTACGACGAACACGCCGTAGAGGACGAACCGACGGGGCCCGTCAATAATCTGTCTCTGGTCGAAGTCCGCGCTCCGTTCGCAGGGACGATCGAACAGAAATCCTACTCCAACGCCGAACGCGTTCAGCTGGGCGACACGCTGTTTGTGTTGGCCGATACCACACGCATGTGGGTCGCAGCCGATTTGCGAGAAGGAGAATGGTCTGCGATGGCACTCCACTCTGGCGATCCGATCGTCGTCACGACTCCCGCGATGTCGGGTCGCGAGTTCGATGCAGCGGTCTACTACATCGGGCGCGAAGTCTCCGCTGAGACAAATTCAGTCCCCTTGATGGCCACGATCAACAACTCCGATGGGCTATTGCGTCCGGGTCTGTTCGTTCGGGTCCTGCTTCCTCTCGGGGAGTCGAAGGAAGTCCTGGCAGTCCCAGACTCGGCGATCTGTGAACATGAATCGAAGTCCTTTGTATTTGTCGCTGAAGGGGAACGGTCATATCGGCAAGTCTTCGTCGGGCGGGGAATTCACGAGGGGAACTTCGTCGAAGTGACCTCCGGCTTAGCGGGAGGCGAGGCTGTGGTCGACCAAGGGGCGTTTGTGCTGAAGTCGGAGTTGTTGCTTGAGCGAGAGGAGTGAGGTCGGACTCATTCCGCTTTTGTGTTCCAGCCTCCTTCTCACACCACCGGTGCCCCATGCTTTCCTACCTGATTGATGTGTCCTTAGAAAATCGCTTTCTCGTCATCATTCTCACTCTGTTTATGGCTGCTGCGGGAGTGAGTGCCGCGATCAATTTGCCGATCGATGCTGTCCCGGACATGACGAATGTCCAAGTGACGATCATGACCGATGCGGGGGCCCTGTCTCCCGTGGAGGTGGAGCGTTACATCACGAATCCGATTGAGATGACGATCGGCCGCGCTCCGCGCGTTGAGGAAGTGCGGAGCATTTCCAAGTTCGGAATCTCGGTCGTCACGCTCGTCTTCGAAGAAGGAACCGACATCTATTGGGCTCGGCAGGTTGTCTCCGAAAGGTTGACCGCAGCAGCTGCGAAGATTCCGCCGGGATTTGGAACGCCCGCGATGGGTCCACTGACGACCGCGCTGGGCGAGATCCTGCAATTCGAGGTCCGGGGCGAGGGTTACACGCCGATGGAATTGCGAACGATCCTGGAATGGGATGTCGCCCCCAAGATGCGCGAGGTCAAGGGGGTGACGGAGATCAACACCCACGGCGGGTACTACAAGACCTATGAGATTCGCCCGTTTCCTGACCGCCTGACCAGCAACGGAATCACATTCGAAGATCTCTTCACAGCTGTGTCGAGTAACAACACCTCGGCGGGCGGCGGGTACTTCGTCCATCACGATGAGCAACGCTTCATTCGCGGACAAGCGCTGCTGGAGAACATGGACGACATCCGTTCGATCGTCATCCGCCGCGATGTCGGGGGCACACCGCTCCTGATTCGCGATGTCGCCGAAGTGGTCACAGCTCCGATGACACGGCAGGGAGCAGTGACCCGTGACGGTCGCGGCGAAGCGGTCACGGGGCTGGTGATGATGCTGGTGGGAGAGAACTCCCGCCGAGTGGTCGAGCGCGCCAAAGAGCGGATCGCGGAGATCGCCCCGACGCTACCCCCAGGGGTGAAGCTGGAGATTATCTACGACCGTGCGGATTTGATTGGCCGTACGCTGAAGACGGTCCTCACCAATCTTCTGGAAGGGGGCGTGCTGGTCATCATCGTCCTGCTGTTCATGCTCGGGTCGTTTCGTGCCGGGCTGGTGGTCGCGCTGGCAATCCCGCTGTCGGTGTTGTTTGCGACCAACTTGATGCACACGTTTGGGATCACGGCCAGCTTGATGAGTCTGGGGGCCATCGACTTTGGACTGATCGTCGACTCCTCGGTCATCATGGTCGAGAACTGCATCCACCGACTCACCCACAACACCGAAGGCCGCAACCGCATCGCCGTGATTCGAGACGCCTGCATCGAGGTCCGCAAGCCAACGATGTTCGGCGAATTGATTATCTCCGTCGTCTATCTGCCGATTCTGATGTTGCAGGGGACCGAGGGAAAACTGTTCCGCCCCATGGCACTGACGGTGCTGTTTGCGCTGTTCGGATCACTGATCCTCTCGATGACGCTGATGCCAGTACTGGCCACGATCGCTTTACCCAAGAAGATTTCCGACAAGGACATTCTGCCGGTCCGAATTATCAAGTGGTTCTACCGCCCGGTCGTCATGCGGGCGGTGTCTTACCCGGTGCTGACGACAACAATCGCCTTACTGGTCTTTGCCATCAGCCTGCCGGTCGGAAGGAATCTGGGTGGAGAGTTCATGCCGAAGCTCTCGGAGGGAGACATCCTCATTGAGGCCAACCGACTACCGAGCGCCTCTCTGGAAGGAGCCATTGGCATGTCAGATGCCATTGAGAAGCAACTGCTAAAGTTCCCCGAAGTGAAGACCGTCTTCTGCAAGACCGGACGGCCCGAGATTGCCAACGACGTGATGGGTGTGCAGCAGACCGACGTGTGGGTCATCCTGAAGGATCACACCACGTGGCCATCGCCCAAAACGCGTGATGAGCTGGTGGGCGAGATGTCAGAGGTGTTGTATGGCAGCGTGCCGGGAACCGTCTTCGCCTTTACTCAACCCATTGAAATGCGAGTCGATGAACTCGTGGCGGGTGTGAAAGCGGACGTCGCGGTTCTGCTGTACGGCGAGGACATGGCCGTCCTCGGAGCCAAAGCAAAGGAGATCGAGCGCGTGCTGAAAGGCATTCCTGGCGCGGTCGATGTGAAGGCCGATTACCAGGCCAATTTGAGTACCCTGACTGTGGTCCCACGGCGCGACGCTCTCGCTCGCTATGGCATCGAGGCACAGAAAGTGATGGATGTTGTCTCTGCAATCGGCGGCCATGAAGTGGGACTGATTTTCGAGGGCCGAGCCCGCTACCCAATCACCGTCAAGATCCCCGATTCGTGGCGAGGAAAGATCGAAATGCTCGAACAGCTGCCGGTCGCTTCATCCGGAGGGAAGCCCGTCCCGCTGGGCGAATTGGCCGACATCCGGGTTGAAGAAACTCCGCCCGGCGTGGAACATGAATCCAACCGACGCCGCACTTTTATTGCAGCCAACGTCCGCGGTCGTGACGTTGCTTCATTCGTCGCAGCCGCTCAGCAGGCTGTGAACGCACAAGTGAAGTTGCCGACTGGCTATGAAGTGCGATGGGGTGGAGACTTCGAGAATCTGCAGTCGGCGAAACAACGACTGATGATCATCACACCGATCGTCCTAGTGCTCATCTTCCTGCTGCTCCACACCAGCTTGCACTCGGTGCGGTTGGCACTGCTGATCTTCCTAGCAGTTCCCATGGCCGCCTCGGGAGGCGTCTTCGCCTTGGCCCTGCGAGACATGCCATTCAGCATCTCGGCCGGTGTTGGATTCATCGCGCTCTTCGGAGTTGCCGTTCTCAATGGTCTCGTCTGGGTCAGCGCCGCAGAGCAGTTGCGATTGACGGGATTACGGATGGACCAAGTCACACGCGAGACCGCGATGGCCCGCCTACGTCCCGTACTGATGACCGCAGCTGTAGCGAGCCTGGGCTTCCTGCCGATGGCATTTTCAAATGGGGATGGAGCCGAGATGCAGAAGCCGCTGGCGACGGTCGTGATCGGGGGGCTGATCACGTCGACACTGCTCACGTCGTTGGTTGTGCCTGCGATCTATCCGTGGTTCGCCGGAAAGCCGAAGCTCTCAGACGGTGAGCACAAAGTGGTCAACACTGCCCACTAAAATACTCTGTCAAAGTGCGAGATCGATTTGGCGTGCCTCGCGAAGAGTGGCTCAGTCGATCCGGTCGATTCGAGTTTGGACCGGGATGCGGAGCCGGTCGAGATCGCCACGATGTGGCACGCGCGAGGACGCGCTACTCATTTTCAGGGGACACCTATTCTCGAATCAACCCCAGCAGTGTGCGTACATTGACGGCGTCCATGTCCTCGCCATCGCGTTCTTCCTTCTTCGTCTCCAGGTACATCGGGCGATCGACGAAACGCGAGTCGTTCATCAGGTGACGGAACGGCTCCAATCCGAGGCACCCCTCGCCGATGTGGTCGTGGCGGTCAACTCGGCTGGCCAGCGGCTTTTTGCTGTCGTTGAGGTGGAACGCCCGGATGCGGTCGAGGCCGACCACATCGTCGAACTCCTGAAACGTCGCCGCGTACTCCGCTGCTGTCCCCAGTGGATACCCAGCTGCGAAGATGTGGCAGGTGTCGACGCAGACGCCGAAGCGGTCGGGGTCGGCGACCTCGTTGATGATGTGGCCAAGGTGTTGAAAGCGGTAACCCAGTGTCGATCCCTGCCCCGCCGTCGTCTCGATCCAAGTCTGGACTTTGAACCCAGCTGTGCGTTTGTTGATGATGTTGAACGCTTCCACCACGCGGTTCAGCGCGTCGATCTCTTCCGAGTCGACCGCGGCACCCGGATGCATGACGACGCCCGTCAGCTCCAGGGCCTCAGCCCGCTCCAGTTCGATCACGAAGGCGTCGATCGACTTGGTCCACAAGTCGTCTTTCTCGCTTCCCAGGTTGATCAGGTAGCTGTCGTGGGAGCAGTGGTGATGAATGTTGTTGCGGGCGACCGCTTCCTTGAAGAGACGGATCTCTTCTTCGGTCAGTGGCTTGGCGTTCCACTGACTGGCGTTCTTCGTGAAGATCTGGACGGTGGGCATCCCGAGCGCACCGGCAGCGTCCGCCGCCTTGTAGTAGCCGCCCGCGATACTGAGATGTGAGCCAATGAGTCGTTGCATGCTGTGAAGATAAACCATCGCGTACCGGTTCGCCACTGGCGAGCGTTCGGCGTGATCCAGATGGTGATTCGCTCTGCGATTGAGTTAGCCATGCCAGACGGCGAGAATCAGTGGCGTTAGAGCGGTTTCAGAGTTCGTCTTCAGTACGCACAGACAGAAATGTCTGTGCCACTCCTCAGTGGAGCAGACATTCCTGTCTGCCTCTCCTGAAGATCAATTCTGAAACTGCGTTAGTTCGTCGGGAAAGAATCAACTCTACGCCACCCCGCTCGTCGGGGTGGTTCCCTCGCATGTGCTACACTTTATCGCACAAGCAAGGGAACCACTGGGATGAGCCCCTGTGGCGGACAAGTGATTTCACCCCTCCGGCATTCACTTTCGACACTGACAACTTGGTGTAGCCACAGATGCCGTCCCCGCTCCCCCCACACCAACAGCTGGTCGCTCTCGGGAAATGGCCGGTCGTGGGAGAACGAATGCCCCGGATTCCGGATGGGCCATGGACGGTGAGTGTATCCGGAGCTGTCGAGCGCGAGGCGACATGGTCGCTCGATGAACTGCGGGGCTTGCCGCAGGTGACCCGCCGGATCGACATTCACTGCGTGACTCGCTGGTCTCGCCTGGGAGTCGAGTTCACGGGAGTGCCACTCTCGGCAATTCTCGATGCATGCCGCCCATCGGTCTCCGCCCGATTCATATCGTTTGTGGCACACAGCGAGCGAGAACATTCGACCTCGCTGCCACTCGCCATGTTGCTAGAGACGGATGCTCTCATCGCATTCGAAGCGGACGGGCAGCCGCTCGCCTCCGAGCATGGTGGTCCGGTCCGCGTCATCGTGCCGGGACGGTACTTCTACAAAAGCTTGAAATGGCTCGCGCGGATCGAATTGCTGACCGAGGATCGACTCGGGTTCTGGGAGGCGAACGCCGGGTATCACAATGGGGCCGACCCCTGGACGGAAGAACGCTTTCTTGCGGCGAACCTCGACCTCCAAGCTGTGCGGCAGCTGCTCGCATCTCGGGATTTCGGCGGTCGTGATCTGCGTGGACTCACAGCGACAGGAATCGATTTGCGAGGACTCAATGCCTGCGGGGCGAAGCTGCGCGATGCGCATTTTGAGGGCGCGGACCTGCGCGACAGCTGTTTCGACGGGGCAAATCTCTCAGGATCGCATCTCGATCGAGCCGACTTGCGCGGGGCGACGTTCTGTCCGGACGACAGCGGTGTGCCAGCCGATTTAGAGGGAGCCGACTTTCGCGGCGCGGACCTTCGCGGAACGAGATTCCGGGGAGCCTCTCTTTTCGGAGCGACCTTTGGTCCCATCGATCCCAGTGACGGAACATCCTTCCCAGCTTTCGTGGATGAGACGACCCTCATCGACGAAACAACCCTGACCAGCCTCGAATCCACTCCGTTACAACTGCATTTTCTGAGGTCCGCGACAGTTTGGAGTGTGGCGAAAGACAGTGGACAGTGGTAGATTTGACTGTATTGCGTGGGTTTTTCGACTTCGCGAATCTCTCACTCTCGATCAAAGCCCCTAGGTTCCGGCAGGGACGCCATGATTTCTCGACGACTTGCGCATGACTTCGATACCCACTCGAAGACCGAGGGCCTGCAATACTTCAGCCGCAAGAAGGTGAAGCTCGTGCGCCGTGTTGGCGACATCATTCACTTCACCGTGCAGGGGAGCCTGCGAACTCCCTACGATGTCTTCCTCAACTGCTTGGGTGCGGAAGAGGATGGTCTCATCGAGGCGACATGCAGCTGCCCCCGCTCTGAGGATGACGATAGCTGTAAGCATGAATACGCAGCTCTACTGGCTGCGGATGGTCTGCTGGACTGGGGGCCACCCGGAACGAATCGACTCAGACTGGCTCACGTGATGCCGGATAATGTCGACTTCGAAAGGGAGATGGATGACATCGAGGAAGATCTGGCCTCGTTCGCAATTCCAACGACTGTCACGACAGTCTCCAGCGCCTCAGCCACACAACCAGTCGTCCCGCAAAGTTCATCTCCGGGAGCGATGATTCCAGCCAGCCCGAACCTTCCTGGGATGCCAGCGCCCAATACGTGGATGAGTGCGTTGCAGGAGATCCGCGCAGACCGTCAGTTTCAGCGCCCACTCGTGCATTCACTCGACACACAGCTGTGGTACGCGATGAATGCAACGCGGTCTGTCTCCGAAGATCAGGTCGCGATCGATCTGTTTGTGCGGACTCTGAACCCCGACGGAACGATGTCGAAGCCGCGTCCCGTTGAGACGAAGTACCAAGCCATCGCAGCCGCCACAACGCGGGTCGAACGCGAGTTCCTGACGCAGCAACTCAGCAACCCGCACCAAGAATATGATTGGCGGCGACGTCTCGCGGCACCCAAGCGACGCGAGCACGAGCTGTCGCTCGACCCAGATGATGCCGAGAGCATCTTTCCCCGACTGGCTGCGACGGGCCGACTGGTCTGGATTCTGGAGGCCAGGCAGCCGTGGGACCTGGTGAAACCAATTCGCTGGGACGCCTCGCCCTATCGGTTCCAGCTGACCGCCGAGCGGCTGGCCGATCAGTCGGGATGGAATGTCAGCGGTGAATTAGCGGCTTACGGTGATTTAACGGTCGCTCCACTCTCCGATGTGGTGATGACTAACACTCGGCTGGTGTTATTCAAAGACCGCATCGGCATGTTGGCGGATGAGTCCGACAATTCCTGGATCGGGTCGTTGGCTCCACGTCCGTGGGTTGTGACCGACGACCAGCGCGGGACGTTTTTGCAGTATCTGTCGTCGGTCTCGCCAACTCCCGCCACGCGGTTCCCAGATGAGTTCTGCGCGACAGCCTCGATTGATCCAGTCCCTGTGCTGATGGTGGATCTCAACTCGAATAGCAAGAAAACCACAGTCACTGCCCGTCTGAAGTACCAGTACGGTGAGGGCCGTGTCGCTGCGGGCGAATCGATCGAGCTGGTCTTCGATGCGAGCAACGGAGTGCTCTACAACCGCAATCGCATCGTCGAGCGGGAACTCGTTCGGCAAGCTCATTCGCTGCAAATTGTGACCAGCGGGTACTGGGACGGAGTCTCAGAGCTGCGGTGTGAACTCGCCCAGTTCCCAGACCTCGCAAGAAAGCTGTGCGATGCGGGCTGGATCGTCGAAGCCAACCACGAGCGGCTGCGCACGTCGGGAAATTTGAAGCTGAGCGTGACCTCCAACTCGCCGACGAACATCGACTGGTTTGATCTGGATGGTCAGGTCGATTTCGAGTCGGGATCGACGACACTGCCCAAGCTCCTGGAGGCTGTGCGACGGGGTGAGAGGACGATCCGTCTGGACGATGGCAGTGTCGGTTTGCTGCCCGAGGATTGGATCAAGCGGTTCGGTCAGATGGCCGATCTGGGCACGCACGAGAGTGGGCAGATTCGGTTCCAGTCGTCACAAGCGCTGCTGCTCGATGCCTTGCTGGCCAGCGACCAGAATGCGACGTTTGATCTCGGCTTTAAGTCTCTACGCGAGAAGCTTCGCAAGACGCACAAGGTCAAGGCCATCACTCATCCGAAGGGGTTCGGAGGGACACTCCGCGACTACCAAAAGCATGGGCAGGGATGGCTGGCGTGCTTGCACGAGTTGAACCTCGGCGGTTGTCTGGCCGACGACATGGGTCTTGGGAAGACGATCCAAGTCCTGGCATGGCTGGAGACGCTGCGGCAGCGGCAGGAAAAATCGGGAGAGGAGCGACGCCCATCGCTAGTCGTGGTGCCCAAGAGCCTGGTCTTCAACTGGGTCGCCGAGGCCGCGAAGTTCACCTCGAAGCTGCGGGTGCTGAACTTCACTGGCAAGGAACGCGTCGGGCTGGAAGACTTGGCCGAGATTGACCTCGTCATCACCACCTACGGCACGATGCGGAACGATATCGAGAAGCTGCGCGAGATCGACTTCGAGTACCTGATCCTCGACGAGGCTCAGGCGATCAAGAACTCGAACGCGCAGGCGGCCAAGGCCGCGCGGCTGCTCAAGGGCCGCCATCGTCTGGCGATGTCGGGAACGCCGATCGAGAACCATCTCGGGGAGCTGTGGTCACTGTTCGAGTTCATCAATCCCGGTCTGCTCGGCAACTCGACGGCCTTCCAGCGTGTCGCGCGGGGGGCCTCCGCTGAACCCGAATCGCTGCAATGGCTCTCGAAAGCGATTGCCCCCTTCGTCCTGCGTCGGACGAAGGGACAAGTGCTGACTGAACTGCCGGAGAAGTCTGAGCAAGTCCTCTACTGCGAGATGTCGCCCAAGCACACGAAGCTCTACAACGACCTACGAGACCACTACCGAGCCTCGCTCACGCAGACCGTCAAAGAGAAGGGCCTAGCCAATTCGAAGATCCACGTGTTGGAGGCTCTGCTGCGTTTGCGGCAAGCGGCTTGCCACCCCGGTCTGCTCGATGCCACCGCCAAAAAGGAACTCGGCCCCAAGCTCGAAGAACTGCTCGAACGCCTCCGCGAAATCACAGCTGAGGGACACAAGGCTCTGGTCTTCTCTCAGTTCACGTCGTTTCTGGGCATCTTGGAATTGCACCTGAAGAAGGAAAAGATCCCGTATCTGTACCTCGACGGGAAGACTTCGCTGAAGGACCGTCAAGCCCGTGTCGAGCAGTTCCAATCGGACGGCCAGAAGACTCCGCTGTTCCTCATCAGCCTCAAGGCCGGTGGCTCAGGTCTGAACCTGACAGCTGCGGACTATGTGTTCCTGCTCGATCCGTGGTGGAACCCCGCCGTCGAGACACAGGCGATTGACCGTACGCACCGCATCGGACAGACGCGGAAGGTTCACGCCTGTCGTCTGATCACCCGCGGCACGGTCGAGGAAAAGGTCCTCGACCTGCAAAAGAAAAAGAAGAATCTAGCCGAGGCGATTCTCTCGATCGACGGCAGCTTGCTCCAGAAACTCAGCTGGGACGATTTGCAGATGCTGTTCAGTTAGCGGCCAGCGGAGAGAATCCAACATCCCGGCGAGCGTCCGGCGTGAGCCAGATGGTCCTTTCGGGATTCGTAGCGGAACCAGGGGGCTGACGCCACCCCGCTCGCCAGAGCCTGTGTCTTGGCACTCGCACTTTTGCGACCTCGTCTTGTCACAAATTGAGAGATTCGGGTAGCTTGCGGAGCTTCCGATTTTATTCGGAAGATGTGACAGGGGACCAGGACGGTCTCCGGATGGCAGCGTTCCGGTTGCTCACCAGCGATCGGCCGCAGGAGGCGGTTCATGGATGCGCGTTTGCGACTCACGTTTTTCTGTGGCTCCTGCTTGGGGCTGGCTGTCGGATTTGCAGCTGGACATGTCTCGGTCTGGCAGAGAGTCGACCACTCCCGCTCGTTGGGACTATCGTTCAACGATGTCGCTGCGGGGCACTCGGCTTCACTTGGAGTTGATGGGCTGGACTTCCCTGTCGCGATTCCAGGCCCGGAGGTCGCTGAGACGTTTCGTATTCCAGTTCCCGGAGGAGCTGTTGTACTGAACGACCCGGACTTGGGAGACGAACCGGTTCATGCCGATGCTGTGGTCGAGCTTCCCGCCGGTGTGAGTGACTTGGCACAGGCCATTGGCGAGGCGGTGAAACGCCCCACTCCCCCGAACGCGTTTCCAGCGTCGCCATCCAAACCACTGACTCAGTCGAACACAACCGCGACTCGACCCGAACCATCGAACACTCAACAGGCTCAGGCGGTCTCCTCTGCGCCTCCTCAACTCGACCCCGAAGTGGTCGAGATGCTGAAGGATGAGCTCGAGGGGGTCTCGGAACAACAGCGAGAAGTGTGGGCCGATGCCTTACAGGGAATGAACCCCGCGGACGCGATGGGCATCATTACGATGTGGAAAAAGTTCGGCCAAAATGCATCCGGGCCCGAGCACCTGAGCTCGCCACCGCCGCTGTTCGATGCCAGTCATCCCGACGACGCCCCCACTCCGCTGGGTCATCCTGGAACGCTCCGCAGCTTGTTGCCTGCTCCCATTGCCGAAGAGGATCTCGGGACGCGAATCGTGCAGCACAATCAGGCAAATCGAGAGACGTGCGGCTACCTGGAAATGATTCCGATCATGAGGGAAGTCGCGTTTGATCCGGTCCAGAACAGTCCCCATGTCGAAGTGGTGGGATACCGCTTGGATATCGAACCGGGCCGGTTGGTCGAAACCGGCAACCCCTCGCATGTCGCCGTGCAGCGCAGCTGTTTCTTCGCCGTGAAACTGCCCACAGGTGAAGAGCAATACACGCGCGTCGGTCGACTGGTCCTTGATGCGGAACGTCGATTGTGCATCGATCTCGGAGATCGTGATCTGCCCATCACTCCCGAAATCAAACTGCCCGAGGGAGCCACTCGCTTCATGGTCCAAAGCGGACAGCTGCGAATCGAGATCGATGGGCAGCCAGAACCAGAGACCGTGGGCCCACTACAAGTGGCCGAGTTCTTCGATGCCAGTCGACTGCATCCGATGGGGGGAAGTCTGTACAGTGCCTCGACCGCCTCGGGACAGCCGAAAATGGTGGACGCCGAACTGATCGTGCAGACACTGGAATACCCAGCCATCGACAATCATTCGACATCCGCTGGGGCCAGCCCACACAGCGCGACGCCGGTGGCCGGAACGAAGCGGGAGTAAGCTGTGATCTGTCGCGCCGTGGTCGCCGTCTGGCGAGGTGTGGAGTCCCTGCTATCGGAGTTCCTGATCGGCGGCGTGCGGTTGTACCAGATCTTCCTGAGTCCGATCTTCGGTCGGCAGTGCCGCTTCGATCCCACCTGCAGCCACTACTTCATCGGTGCCGTCCGCAAGTACGGGCCGATTGTGGGAGCCTGGAAGGGGATCTGGCGCATCTGCCGCTGCCACCCATTTCATCCGGGGGGGGATGACCCGCCGTGAACACGTGCGGCGCATCGGCTCACCAAGACCATCACCGGTTTGAATATGGAATGAGTCGCATGGGCTTTCGCCCTCGCGACATGAATATTGCGATCGCCCTGATGTTCAGACGAGTCGGGGAAGGCCGTTCTGCCTGCCCGGACGAGATGCTACGACACCGCTCCAAACAACCCGCGGAGCGGCTCTCCAGCGGCCAATGGCCAGGGACGTGCGAGGCGGTCGCGAATATGTTGCGACGGATCAAACCCGAATCGCCAATAGATTGTGGCTGCCAGATCAGCGGGAGCGGCCGGGTCTTTCGCGGGGTAGGCCCCGATGGCGTCGCTGGCCCCGTGGATCGCGCCGCCGTGGATTCCTCCCCCAGCCAGCAACACGCTGTAGCAATCGGGCCAGTGGTCGCGGCCTGCGCTCGCATTGATGGTCGGTGTACGGCCAAACTCTCCAGTCGCAACAACCAGTGTCGAGTCCAACAGACCGCGCTCATCGAGATCGCTGATCAACGCGGCCAGCGCCCTGTCAGCGGGCGGTAACAACGTGTTTTTGTTCTGCCCGAAGTTGTCCGCATGGCTATCCCAGTTTTGCCCCTGCTGGCGGAAGTCATAGACATTCACGAACGGGACACCGGCTTCCACCAGCCGCCGCGCGACGAGCAGATTCTGGCCGCGCATGTGCCGCGCATAGCCCAGTGCCGCTCCGCTGCCCCCGCCCGGCGCCTCCTTCGAGTAGACGCCGTAACGCTCGCGAACAGTCGGCGACTCCTGGGAGAGATCCAGCGCTCGCCGTACCTGCTCCGAGCCGAGCAGTTGATACGCTTTGCGGTAGTACTGGTCCATCCCGCTGGAGAATTTGGGGTCCGCGAACAGGTCGGATTGCAGCGCTGTCACCAGATCGCGACGCGATCCGACCCGCTGGGCTGGCAACTCCTGGCGGATCGACAGTTCTTCCGCGTCGTAGTTTTGCAGCTCCGGATTCACAGACACGCGAAAGGGGTCGAACGCCGCTCCGAGAAAGCCACCACCTTGGCAGGGAGTCGGAATCACGTTGTGGAACACGAATGGCAGTGCGGCATGCGGCACGACTAACTTGCGGTCCTGCCACAAGTGACTGAGTGCTCCCCCATGACACGGGAAGAACTGCGGAATCGGCGCGAACTCCTCGCGATCCCCTTGGGCGGCCTGGCGGCCGGTATGTGTTTCAATCGAGGCCGAGTCGTGCAGCCGGTTCGTGTGCCGCATGCTACGAATCAGGGCGCAGTGGTGCATCACTTTCGACATGTGCGGCAGATGCTCGCTGATCTGCAGCCCGGGGACCGAGGTCGCAATCGGCTGGAACTCTCCTCGCACGGAGCTGGGGGCGTGGGGCTTGGGGTCATACGTGTCGAGGTGACTCGGCCCGCCGTAGTAGAAGACGAAAATGCAGGCCCGAATTCCCGGTCGTATGGGGCCCTCGCTGGGCGCGGCATTCGCCTGTGCGCTCCGTAGCCCACCCAGCGACAGCGCGCCCGCTGCACCGAATTGGATGAACTGCCGACGGGTCGGTTGATGTGTGTGAGGATCAATAAACATCACAGACCTCCCCGGCAACTCATTCTGGCATTGAAAAGAGGAGATATCCATCGCCTCATCTGGCACTCAACGTCAGGCGGGCGCCAGCGAGTCACCAACTTCAAATCCCGATGACAGTCGATCCAGGCTGAGAATCGAAGACGATGGATGCAGTCATTCGTGAGCTCTCTTTGGATTTCCGCGGATTTTGGATCTTGCTCGAGCCGGCTCCAAATTCACTTCGACCTCCGACTCAATGAAAAAAACCCGGGGCACGATGAATCGTGACCAGGGGATCATTCAAGTATTCTGGTCCAGTCGAATGGCTAAACCGATTGATTTACTTCGCGCCGTGTCCTCCCGCTGCGCCGCTCGATGCGGTATCGGCATCTAAAGACAAATCGATGTCCGTATTGCCTTCGGCCAGAATTTCCATTTTCCATGGAGAAGTCTCAGCATTCCAAAAAGCTTTTTTCGTTTTGGACTTTCCGGAGTCGGCATGTGCTGCTGCAGGGTCTGCGCCCTCTTGTGCTGCCCCGTAGAGGTATGCCACACAGTCACCCACTGGCGCTTCTCCCGCGAATGTGCCGTCAGACTCCACCTTGGCGATGCCAGAGCCTCCCCCCTTTGCATTTACGAACATAACACCCAAACCACTGCTGTCAAAAGGCTTTGCGCTGGAGATGTTTCCGGAAACCGGGACCAGTTTCACGGGCACAAAATCCGAACCACAGCCCTGCAGCCCTACGAAGAAAGCGAAGAGCAAAGCCAAACACGATTTGTGCATTTTAGAGATCCTGTCATTGAAGTTGGAAGTACTGAACATTGATTTAAGCGGAACGCGCAGGCGATTTCAAGCCTATCTTCGACGCAATGATGCTCAAAAGGCAGGCGAAAGTAATTGACTGCTCCCCAGCTGACGATATAGTTCGTTGTGGCTTCTCTTCATCTTTTGTTCACAGTCTCGGAGGTACGTATGGTTCTTGTGAAAATTCGACGTGGGTTCACGTTGATTGAACTGTTGGTCGTCATCGCCATCATAGCCGTTCTGATTGCACTCCTGCTGCCAGCGGTCCAGCAAGCCCGCGAAGCGGCTCGTCGCTCACAGTGCAAAAACAACGCGAAACAACTGGGACTAGCGCTGCACAATTACCACGACACCTTTGGTCAGCTTCCGCCAGGAGCGATTTGGTTTGGAAACGGTGGACCTGCGACTGCCACTCCAAATCAGGATCAGCCATCCAACAATGGTGACACGATGTTCACTAACCTGAACTACAGTGCCAACTGGATGATGATGACCCTCCCGTACATCGACCAGTCCCCACTTTACAACCTTTATCAGCCAAGCCAAGTTCTGATCCGGACCTCTGGGACGGCGACCGACTCGAACAATCAAGTCGTCCGCACGGTTATCAGTTCGATCTTGTGCCCCTCTGACCCCTTTAGTGGTGTGAAATTCACTCGCGGTGCCATGGGCAACGTGGAGATGGGCCGCATCAACTACAGCGGCGCGTTGGGACGTGAGCGTGGCGGCAGCTTGGGTCGCTGGGTTTCTCAACCTGGAGACCGTCGCGGTGCGTTTGGTTGGGGACGTTCGTCGCAGATTCGTGACATGGTTGACGGAACGACGAATACCGCAATGCTGTGGGAAACACGAGTCGGCCCAGTCGCTGACGATCCTCGTGGCGTCTGGGCCATGGGACGTAATGGTGTGTCCCTCGTCGCAGGTTGCGACAATCAGGGTGACTGTGCCGGGATCAACGATGGTCGAAACGGTGCGGCCGATGTCCAGGGATGCAGCAGCCAGCCAGCTCTTGGACTGGGATGCTGGAATGGTGGCGATGGCCAGGGTGCTCCTGCCAGCCAGCACGTCGGTGGTTGCCACCTGACTTTGGGCGATGGGTCGGTCCGGTTCATCAGCCAGAACATTGACTTCAGCATCCACCGCGGACTCAACAGCGTCTCTGGTGGTGAAATCCTCGGCGAGTTCTAAGTGACCGCTGAGCATGTTCTGATTCAGTAAGCCCAGGGGCATCCTCGATGCCCTTGGGTTTCTTTTTTGGTGGGTGGCAATGCAGCTCAACCCCAGATTTTTCGCCCGAGGTATCTTCGCCCTCCTGCTTCTGGTCGGTGGACTCCTGCTCTGCATACCGTCCGCCCCCACCCCCGCATGGTTGCCAGAAGATCTGCGCGACGAGGCGATCAAGGCATTTCGTGTTACCTATCAGCGAGAACCTGATCGCATTGACGTGATTTCAGTCGCGGGCGAACTCGCTGTTCGCAAATACGAGTTCGAATTGGCTCGACAGTGCTTTGGAGAAATCCCGACTGACCACCCGCTCTACGGACCCTCCGCTCGTTTTCAGCAGGGACAAGTCCTGCTGAAACTCAATCTGGCCGCAGCTGCGGAGCAACAGCTTCTCGAATACCTTGCCCTGTCTGGCATCGAGTTTCGGCGGGACGCTCAACAGCTCTTGCGATATCTGTTGGAAATCCAGTTGAGGTTCGAAGA
Source organism: Planctomycetota bacterium (assembly GCA_043777375.1). GTDB lineage: Bacteria > Planctomycetota > Planctomycetia > Planctomycetales > Planctomycetaceae > TH-plancto1. The sequence goes on from JAYWHX010000047.1 coordinate 24,566, forward strand.
AAGGCAAGTCTTGCTCGCATCAATGCATTCCGAGGGCCAGTTGATTCCCTCCGATGCATTGTTCTACGGCTACGCCTCCCTGTTGAGATGGAATGGAGAGCAAGCAGTTGATCGCTGTCGTCAGTTCTACGAAAAAGATCCCGAGAACCCACAATTGCAGATCGCCTGGGCTCAATACCTCGGAGGGTCTGCGAGTGCCCAAGAGGGGTTGCAACTCATTGAGTCCACTCTCGCCAAGTCCCCGTCAAATCCACGAGCACTGGCGGTCAAGCTATTCCTGCTGACCGAGTTGGGCCAGACGGATCAACTCGCCACACTAAACTCTACACTGCTCCCACCTGAGCGAACCGATCCGTGGCTGATGTTACGAGCACGAGGACAGGAAGCACTGGCGAGAGATGATCTCGATCTGGCCGAACGATGTTTTCGGTTGTACATCGAGAACGACCCCACCCTGACAGCGTGTTACTTCGGCCTCGCGGAAATCGCAGGGAAGCGGGGGCAGGCTGAACAGAGGTCGAAACTTCTCGAAACTGCACGGCAACTGGCCCTCATCCAGAATCGGCTGGGAGGAGCACAATTCGCTCCCGGGGATCCGACCCCGTATCTTAAGCTGGCAGAACAGTCGCTCGGGATCGGCTTGAAACGACAGGCCCAATTGATGGCGGAGTCAGCACTCATAATCGATCCGCAGAACTCAGCTGCGCAGGCCACCCTCAAAGAGTTTCAGCCATGAACACGCGATCTTCCGGGACATGCTGCGTGACGTGGTGGCTCTTGCTCTGGACGATGGTTTTCACCGGCTGTCGTAACGACACCCTGCCATCGCCATCAGCCCCCGCCCAAGCTCCGTCGCCTCCGGCTCAACTGCTTGCCGAACCTGCCAGTGATATTCACTTCCACGACGCGAGTCTGGACTGGGGCATGAACTTCCGGCGCGATGATGACATTGGTCCGCTGCACCGCATCCTTGAATCCAACGGAGGGGGCGTCGGAATCATCGACTACGACAGGGATGGATGGCCCGATCTATTGCTGACCAATGGCTGCCGATTGCCACTGTCCCAAGCTGCGGTGCGAGTGCCGGACGCACTCTTCCGAAACGTCGCCGGGACGCATGTCGTGTCGACCGGCGAAAAAGCAGGAATCACCGGGGTCGGCTACCATCATGGCTGCACGGTGGGTGATTGGAATTCCGATGGATTCCCGGACTTGTATATTGCGGCACTCGGCAAGAACTTGTTCTACCTCAACCAGGGAGATGGAACATTCATCGAGATGGCCGCAGAGCTGGGCATTGAAGTTCCGGTGTGGTCCTCGTCACCCGTGTTTGCGGATCTGGACGGTGATGGCTTCCTCGACCTATACGTGACCAACTACGTCCAGACCGGGGATGATCCGCCGCATCTCTGCCGCGAACCCAACGCCCCCGATGGCTACATCGCCTGCCCTCCAACCGTATACGAAGGGGAGCCCGACGTCTGCTTCCGCTCCGATGGAGCCGGTGCTTTTGTCGATGTCACTCGGGAATGGAATATCGGTGGCGACGCTCCCAAAGGGCTGGGCTGCGTGGTCGCAGATCTGGACCAGAATGGCTGTCCCGATATCTTCGTCAGCAATGACGGAGCTCCCAATTTCTACTTCATGCGCCAGAGCTACAACAAGCCGTTCATAGACGAAGCCTTGATTCGCGGTGTCGCGCTCGATGCCGCAGGTCGGGCGATGGGAAACATGGGGATTGCGATTGGTGATGCAGATCGAAATGGCTGGCTCGATCTGCACGTCACCACATTCTATTCCGAACCCAATCTCTATTACCGGGCCACAGAACATGGCAACTACCAGGAAGAGATCAAACGCACCAGAATGGCAGCCCCCAGTCAACAAATGCTGGGGTTCGGCACGCTCTTCTTCGACCCCAACAACGACGGCTGGCTGGATCTGTTCATCGCGAATGGCCACATCGATGACATGCGATGGCGCGTCGCCAGCTTGCCGTACCAGATGCCGCCCCAGCTGTTTCGCAACACCCAGAAGGGCACCTTCGACGAAGTCACCGCATCCGCTGGTGATTACTTCCAGAAGAAGTGGCTGGGACGCGGAGTGGCCTCGGTCGACCTGAATCAGGATGGCCGTATCGACCTCGTGGTCTCCCACCAGCTCGACAATTCCTCGATCGTCATGAACGAGTCTCCTGCCCCGGGGAATTCGCTTTCGATTCAGTGCATCGGCACCACTGCCAATCGAAGCGCGTTCTCGACAAAACTCTGGTTGGAGACCGCCGAGCGAACCGACTATCACGAGATCGTCGGCGGCAGCAGCTACAACTCCGCCCCCGACCTCCGTGTTCACTTCGGCCTGGGTCAGACCACTCCGAAATCACTACGGGTCCAATGGCTCGACGGACAGATCGAAACATTTCCGCAGATCACGCCCGGTCGTTATACCCTCGTTCAGGGTCAGGGGCTGTTCGCCGATCCACGACAAACTTCCGCCTCGACTCCTTGATCCAGCCGAAGATTTTCGTCTTTGGAATATAGGGTAAAATCAGTCACTTCGCTTGCAACGGACGAGCCTGTATGCTTACATACGAGCGATCTCTAGGGGCGGTCGAATCGCTCGATCGCCGACATCTTGGTTTTCAACGAAAAGCAATTCCATGCAACTGCTTGCTCAAGTGGATTCGGGGTCGGCGATTGGTGTCATGGCCGGTGGCCTGCTCATTGGCGGGTTTACGTTTTTCTGTGCCTTCCAGGATTACGATTGGTTCATGAACAATCGCCGCGCGGCATTGCTGGTCATGATCCTTGGTCGACCGATTGCGAGAATCTTCTACATGCTACTGGGAGTCGTCTTCATCGGCGGCGGACTGTTTTTAGGCGTCGCGGGATTGATGGGGAAGTAGCGGACAATATCGTTTGAGCCTGTGAGGCAGGCGATTCATAGCACACCCTCTGCCACCACAGTGAAACGAAACGCATCCGCGTGTTCGAGAATCTTTGGAATGCTGCGCCGGAATTTCTGCCCCCGACGGACTACTTTGTGGGAGTATTGATTCTCCTGCGGGCGAGTTGACATTTCCACCGCAACATCGCTCTGGGGCTCGCCATCGGCGACACTGTATTGAGTTCGTCCGAGCCTTCCGAGGCGGTGGCTGATGTCTGTTCCGGTCTCCTCCGCTGACGTATCGTCGCCACGCGCTGGCGATGCGCACTTGGGGCGGGCGAGTGATGATCGCGAGATCGTGGCTTCGATCCCCATCAAGGTTCCGTTCCCGATTCTTCCTCACTCAATTGCCAAACACGCATCCGACTCGGAGGCTCCCACTCTCGTGCCACCGACGCCGGATGCCAAGCTGTTGGCGGCCTTTGTTCGCCATCGCGATCCCGAGGCGTTTACGCAGATCGTCCAGCGGTACAGCCAGATGGTCTACCGTGTGGCGATGCGCACGGTCGCCGATCGCCATCTGGCCGACGACGTGTTTCAGGCGACGTTTCTGGTCCTTTCACAATCGGCTCGCAAGATCAAATCGGGCGAGGTCCTGGCCGCGTGGCTGCACGGCACAGCTCGCAATCTCGCTCGCCGGGCCCTGACACACAAGCACACGCAGCGTCAACATCTGGCACAGGTTGCGATCCTCTCCCGCGCGGAGAAAGGCGGGGAGATGACCACCTCGACTGAGATCGATCCCCTCGATGAACTTGTCCGCCGCCACGAACAACAGCTGCTCGACGAGGAGCTGCAACAACTGCCCGAGGCCAGCCGCGCTCCGCTCGTGCTGTATTACCTTGAAGAGAAGTCACAGGCCGAGATCGCTCAGCTGATGGGTCTATCGGTCGAAGCTGTCGAAGGTCGTCTGAGGCGGGCGAAGCAGGAGCTGCGTCTGCGTTTGATTCGGCGAGGAGTGACGCTGTCGACGGTGATCACAGCGGCAACTCTGCTGGTGCCTTCGATCGCATTCGCGGCCCCGTCATCCACTCTCGTTTCTGCCACACTCATTTCAGCACTGGGAGGCACCGCGGCCAGTACTCTACTGACCACGGGAGCCACCACAGCTGCCAAGCTTGCCGCCCAGGAGGTCGCTGCCATGTCTGTTGCCGGAAAAGCCAGTGCGTTCATTCTTGCGACCACGGTGTCGACCACGCTCGCGGTGGTGTTGGGATTCGGGTCGTTTGTGAACTCGATGGCGGGGGGCGCGGCACCGGTGGAGCAGGTCGCCGGTGAATCCAGAGACGGGTTGCGACCTTCAAAGTTGCCTCACTCTGGAATCGGGGCCGACGAGATCTCGACTATCGCAGGCGAGGGATTCGAGGTTGAGTCGCAGCCGGTATTGTTTGCTCAAGTGGAAACCAGGGGGCCTGACTCGGCACCAAAGGAGCCCGACACGACGGAATTGGCCAACACTCGCACAAAGAAATATGACGTGACGGACCTGGATGCCGAACTCCGCAAGAAGTTCGTCCAGTTCTACAAGTTATCCAAAACGGCCACATTCCATGACAACATCATGGAGATTACGGCTTCCCCGGAAGACCATGATCTGTACCAGCAGGCTCTGGAAAACCATCGAACCAAGCGAGACCAGGGCAAGTTGCATGAATCCGATTTCGACGAAGCGCTGTCTACACTTCAAGTGGTATATGCAAATGCACCAGATGCGGCGCTACAGATTCTCCGTGCTGCTGAGCAAGAGTTGGCTGACAGTGAAATCACGCATGGGCGTTTCGACAGACGAACTCGTGATTTGATGAAGCGCGTCAAGCTGTGGCGTGCGGTATTTATTGCTGTCCGCAGCCCAGCCAAGTTAGATCCGTTGAAGAACGAACAAAGTCCCCTCGAATCAAATCCAGACCTCAAACCGGTGGTCTACCAGATCGCCTCCCTGAACATTGATCATCAATGGATCGCGTTGGAGTACGCTCGGTCACTGAACGGACGAATCACAAATCACGATAATTCACAATCATTCATCGTCCGTGCAAGCGAGCCAATTCAACGACAAATCAGTGAGTTCTTAGCGAACCTGCGGAGTGCGGATTACGAGAAGAACATCGAGAGTGTCAGCACGCTGCTCTCCCAGAAGCTCAAGACTCATAGTGATAATCACCCTGAAATCGAGAGGCTTCGAGACTTATTGAAACAGCTAGCACGAGTGAATCTGGAGACTGCAGAATCAATTACTCGCGAATTGAATGACGATGTGTTCGCCCGCTTCAACAAGTTGGCGTTCTACAAGGACCCCAATCCAGAGGACGATGTTGGTACGGCGGATGCCCCGGCGTTGTCCGATGACGCGACCCGCATCGCCCGAATGAGAGAGAGCTTCGCCCCAATCGTGATTGAGACTGTCGAGACCACCGTGCGGATGACTGTGGGTGAACATCGTGAACTCGAGTTCCCGTCACACATCGCCAAAGTTGACGGGTTCAAGCCGGATTACTTGTCAGTCACTCCTAAATCTCCGTCGGCGATACTCCTCGACGCCAAAGCGATCGGGGATACGGCGATGCTCGTGACATGCAAGAAGGGCGAGCCTTACAGAATCTTTGTCCTCATTGACGAGAAGTCAGCTCCCGGAGAGAAGAACAGTACTGAACCATCGCAGACACCACAAAGTCAGCTGCCCGTTCTGGTCAAAGAGTACGAGGAAAAACTCCAGGGCAGCGAAGGCGAGATCCTCAAATGGCAGCAGTCGTACCGCGCAGAGCAGGTTGAAAAGGAGCAGGTCCGAGATGAACTGGCTCGCCAATCCAAGGAACACAACGATCGTATTCGCCGCTTAAACAAAGTCGTGGATCATCAGCGGAAGCAGCTGGAGGACTTACAGAATTTGTCGTTTGAGGTACCCGACGGGAAGGTAACGAACGTTGATGCGTCGAATGGAACGGTCTGGCTCAACATTGGTCGGACAGATGGTCTGCGGGCCCAGGTGACGTTTAGCGTCTATGCAAAGTCGAGCACCGATCTTGCCCGGCTTTTCAAGGACGTGAAGGCCATAATTGAAGTCGTGGAGGTCAATGAGACCTCCTCCGTGGCCCGAATTGTGGAAGCCGATCCCGGCCATCCGATCGAGATCGATGATCTCATTTTCTCTCCGGCGTGGACAGAGGGGGTCAGGGAGTATTTTGCTCTCGTCGGAGATGGCGATCTGAACAGCGATGGGGAGAGAGATGCCAAGGATCGCAAGATCCTCAAGGATCTCCTCGTGAACGCCAATGCCGAGATCGACATCGAGATCACCCACGAGGGGTTACGAGTTCCCGTCGAGGGACAGCTGACCACCCAAACGAAATGGCTGATCATCGGCGAAGTCGGCGACCTGACAACAGCTGTGAATGATCCAGCGAAGTTGAAGCAGATACTGGCCGTGCAGAAGCAGCACGAGATGCTGGTCCAGGAAGCGGTCGAGCGTGGCATTCGTGTGGTCTCACTGAAAGACTTCCTGACCTACCTGGGCTGGAAGCCAGTGAGCCGGGTCCTCATTCCCCCCGGTGCCAACGCCCCGTTCCAACCGAAGGCTGGTGCTGTCGGTGCCGTGGCGAATGCCGAACAGATTGCGATCGAGATGGCCTTTATTGAAGTCGATGTTCAGCACATCGGACAGCTGGCTGACAAGAGCGATACGGGGCTGACTCCTAAGCCAGACTTCCGGAAAGTCTTGAACTCCATGACAAAAGAGGGGACTGCCAGATGTTTGACGGAACCCTCATTGGTTACTCCTCTAGGAATCGCCTCACACTTCTTAAGCGGTGGAGAGTTCCCGATTCCGTCCGTGCCGTCATCGACAGGTACAGAAGATGTCCGGCAACGGGTCCAGGAGTACGGCACCAAGGTCGATCTGACTCCTCACAAGCGTGAGGCGGATGGCCGATTGCTGCTGGAGTACAGTTTTGAGATCAGCAGCATAAACGCGAACCATGCCGAGGATGTCGAAGGAAACTTGATTCCCAACGTGGCAGGCATGGTCTCCCGCGGCTTTACGAGACTCTCGACGGACGGGAAAGCCGGAGTCCTCCTCGGCCCGATCACAACCTCTGCCAAAACGAATAACGATGAACCGACCAGGAATGTCTCGACGTACCTCTGGATTCGAGCGCAAACGATTGTTCAAGCTTCCGAGGGACCGCAGGCTGTGAAAGGAGTGCAGGCGGAGCCGGTGGCTGCCCTTCCTCCTGTATCTCCACAATCCCAGGAGTTACTGGACAATGAAGTGGTTGATCCGTCCCCACGCATTCAGCGTCAAAGTGATCAAAAGCTTGCAGAGGTCTTGGCTCGCACAGTAGACATCGAGGTGGATCAGATTCCATTCGGTCAGTTCATGAATCAGCTCGCTGATGAGTTGAAACTCACATCCGTCGTGGATGGTGCCGGCTTCGATCGAAATGTTCTGATCTCCATTTCTTCCAATGGTTGCACTCTCCGGCAATTGCTGGACGCACTCGCCCCCGAGATTCACCCCGATGCCCGGTTTATTGTTCGGGATAATGTCTTGTATCTGAGATGCGTCAAACGATCGGCAACAAGTTATGAAGCTCTCACATACGATTTGTCCCTGACGACCAAGACCAGCCAAGAGGTCGAAGATTTTATCGCGACATTCATCAACCCACACCAAGATCATCGATTCCAGATTTCCCGAATCGATCACATCCTAGTCGTAAAGACCACGCCGTACGGGCATCTACAGATCGAGGATTTTCTGCATCAGGCTGCTGAGGGAACAACGGGGCCATCATCGCCCAAACCGGTGATTCTCGTGACGCGGAAGTTGGCACATCCGGACGAGGTGCCGAGCAAGTAGGGCGGGATGTCGTTCACCATCCGGGATAAGTGATCCAGCCCCAGAGGTTAGACCGACTTCCCGGACAGGCTGTTGATCTGGGCGAGATAGTTGCCCATCAGGTGCTTCTGGATGCCGGAGGTGGCTTGAGTCCAGATCCCATCCATCACCGCTTGGCTCATCGAAGCCTCTGAACTGCTCGCAGCTAGTGCTTGAATTTTCGCTGCGGGTTGAGAGGTCGCGCCGACAACGACCTCGCTCAGACAGTGCCAGTACTCGTTCGAGAACATGCTGACAGTCGGCAGGTTCGGTACCATGTCGCCACTATCCACATACCGATAGATGCGGTTTGGGAATTCCTTTTCAAACGCCTTGGCAGCTGCTTCGTTTCCGACCATGGGAGCCCCGAACGTATAGACGTTGTGGATCGAGATCATCTGGCGTTGCAATCTCCAGGCCGCGAGCATGGCGAGTGCGCCGCCCAAGCTGTGACCGGTGATGAACAGGGGACGTTCTTTCTGGGCAACGACTGCGTCGGTGGCTTTGAACAACGGTTCCCAGATCTCGTCCAGAGCTTCCATAAAGCCCCTGTGGAAGCGGGCTCCCACCCCTGCGGCCACGAAATCGGTGCCGATCTTGCCGGAGGGTAGAACCAGGAAATTCTTGGCGTTGGTCAGCAGCCAGTCCTTGAATCCGTCGATCGAGTTCGGAATCTCCGACCCCCGAAATGCCAAGACGATGACGGCATCGTTCTCGCACACATAGCACTGCGTGTTGTCCACGGAGATCAGGCTGGCCTTCAGCCCCAACTGGGCTGCGAACTCTGGCTGAGCCTGATCCTGTGGCAGATAAGCCAGGTCGCAAGCCGTGGCGAGAAAAAGGGCGTTTTGGTCGCTCCGCCCCGGTGAGTTTGGATTGAGTGTCAGTCCCATGGAGATTCCCCGTGTCTCAGCTGTCAGCGATTGGTCTATGAGAGAATTGTAGGGTGAAATTGAGCGAGTGACAGTATGCCAGAGGAGCCAAGGGGTGAACGTGTGTGGATAGATTTTATGGCACCGAGGATAACGCCTTACTTCTAGCCCGCTGCGCCAGCAAGGGCCGCGTGACGAACAATCCTCATTTGGACTGTGAGTCGGCCTGACAGCCAACCCGCGACTCAATCAGCGAGAATCGCATCCACAAGGACACCGACTATGCGGCGATTGTGGCTTGCTCGGTCATCCGCTCGAGTTCCAGCTCGATCATGGCTCCGCGCACGGACCGGAACAGGTCCGGGGTACAGACTTGAATTTCCGAGAGTTCGATCGGCAGCTCGACTTCCTGGATCAACTTGGCCAGCAGTGGCAGGAAACCGCCAACCCGAGTACATCCGCCCGAGCACACGAGTTTCAGTGGTGCAGCGAACATCCAGGATGCCGACGAGGAGTGAATTGCTGCCCGGAACCGTAGCAGGATGGTCATCAACTGCTCACGGTAAATCTCCGACAGCAGCTTCTCATCATCGGACCGGGGTTGATCGACGCGAATTCCCGCTGATTTCTTCCAGGACTCGATCACATGGGTGTCGAGATAACGGTTCCCTTCGCGGTCCCAGCTGAACCGTTTGCGGAGCGTGGCGATCCGTTCATCGATCAAGTTACCACCGTTCACCAGATTGCTTTCGACCAGTGTTTCACCAAGTCGATAAACTCCCAAGCTGGCTCCACTGGCTCCCCAATCCAAAACCATTCCGGTGAATTGGTCGGCTCCCAATTCCGCAAAGGCCACCGCTGAGGCGGATGTCACCGGTACGGGATGATATCCCTTCAATCGCAGCAGCTGAGCATAGAGTTGCAGATCGGTTGATTGTTCGAAATCGACAGCACTGCGGCTCACGAGTCCACAGGGTGCGGAGTCATTGGAAGATGGCAAGATCGAATCGATGACCGTCGCAATCAGTTGGCGTCCGAGAGGGTCATTCGTCGGAACGAGACCATCGATCAGCAGTGGGATACTGGGCATGCGCATCGATTTGGCGAGGTCGAGCGCCGCAGCACCGACGACAATCAAACTGTCGTCGCAATGAATGGTGGGAATCCGCATCTGCTGCAGCAGATTCAGGTCGGCATCGTCTGCAGGCAGGCTGACGTAGACGGCAGGACTTCTGCGACCGGAGAGGCAGTTCGAATTTCGCCGCAAGCTGCGAAACTCGGTCGTACCGACATCGAGACACACAATCATGGAGTGTCTCCCCGTTCGACATTTCTCAGCGCCCGCTCGAGGGGGCTCACTTTAGAGACGTGTGATTCCCGTGGATCTGTAGTCGTGCCGACAGAGACGGTTTGCCTCGACGAATTGCTGCCCGTTCGCATCAGCTGACGGAGACGCAGTTCCACGGCGCGTGTATCGCGGGGCTCCCGGACTTTGAAGTGTGGACCTGCCAGATTCTCATGAGCATCATTGATCACGAGCCGTCTTCCACCAATCGCTGTGCCGTGCAATCGATCAATCGAAGGCAGTGTCGATTCTTCTTCGAGGAGAGGCACCTTGTTCATGATCAGGCGTTGGAGGAATCTCTGCTCGTCCTCCTGAGATGTGACAGTTGTGGCCTCAGTGGCACTCGTCAGGTGGTCTGATTTCTTGGTGACGGCTTCCACTTGAGGTGACGAGAATCGTTCCCGTCCGATGTGACGCGAGACGACAAGGCTCAACGCAGCGATTCCTATTGTGACCAAGAGGGCAAACCAGGATTGAGGGCCAGAGTACGTGGAACTTTTCACTGTAGGCACTCCTGACGGAGCTTCTAAAGCAAGCAATTCAGGTTCCATATCGAGTTTGGGAGGAGACATCTGTTCGAATTCAGCGGAGGCTGTTCGAATGTGTGTCGATCTATGGAGCTGGCCAGCGGAGGTGCGGTTGATCGTCTGGACCGGATCTTCGACCTCACCCTCTGGACTTTTCCCCTGATATTGCCAGGTCTTCGGCATCATCAACGGGACGATTCCGTTGGATTGGCGATGGGTTTCCTCCAACATATCCTCGTCATCTTCATCTGTTTCGCTGCTCGGAAATGGCATCGGCTCATCAAACTGGATTGATGATCCAGCGGGTTCGATGCCGGTCCCCTCGGGTACAGAGGAGAGATCCGAAGTCACTGGGGATGCGGGAGTAATTCGAATGGGAGTCGGTTCGCGTTCGATGACCGGCGTTGGGCGCACGGGGTTCAGAATCGGGACAATGGGTGTTGGCGATGCGGGTGAAGCGGTTCGTGGACCTTCCAGCTGAACCAGGGGTTCTGATGAAAAGCCGTCCTCAACTGCCCGTTGAAAGCCCTTTTGATTGACAGCCTCTGGCTCGAAATGAATCCCCACGTGATGAGCAAGTTGACTCTCTAAATCCATCAAGGTCCCTTGAGGCAGAGTTCCGGCCACTTGGCCTTTTGCCATCAGATCTTCAGATTGCCCGAGTTTGATGAGCAGTTCGCCGAATGCTCGAGGTTGGTTCCCGATGTTGAACAACAATGGCTGGCTCTTCAGACCGGTGATTAAGACAATCTTGTCAGGAGCTGGCCTGCGAGGATCGAAGACCTGAGCAGTTCTCCCACCTCGGGGAACGACGAAGACGACCTGGCCTCGGGCAATTTGCAGATTGAGCTTGCTCGACTGATTGGGTTTGAAGCGAGTCGCAGCGTGTTCCATGATCCGGACGGAACCGATGCTTTCCGAGGTCTCGCCACCCGCCCGCTCAATCAGTGTCTGGAGTGGGACGGAAAGTTCCGTGGTTTCGAAGACTGCCGGAGTCTTGACGGCACCAAAGACTGCGACGAATGGAGAGTCCGAAATCGTCGGTCTTTGACGTGTCATCCCCAGGCGTGCGGACTGTCCGAGTGGCAGGACTGCCTGACCGTTATTCACACTGACCCCTGCTGGGCTGCGTCGCGCCGCCTGCTGGGCCGACAATTCACCGACGAAAATAGCTCCAGCCCAGCTGAGCAGAGCACAGAGAAGAAGTTTAGTTTGATGCATGGTGGCAGCTCTTTTCCACAACAATGGCCGAGACTGATGTGTCGGGTGAGAGGGGCATGCCTTCCACCTGACCACAACCTTGGCTATCCCCAGAGATCGGCACAGCCGATTGAACGGCGATAGTCAAAACTTGGCGAACGTAACGGTCACATCCGCATCGGCAAATTCTGCGGGCACAGAAACTGCCTTTTGCCCAGATCAGGACACGGTGATCAATGCGATCACAACGGACCGCTACGCACTGTTTTCAAGGATTGGTACACTCACACGCAGTCTCCGGCAGGCCAGCACAACTTTTCCCCTTGGTCTGCTTTCTTCGCAACCTCACTTCTCACAGCAGAGCAAACGCATGAGCGTCTTTCTGGGCGTGGACATCGGCACAAGCGGCACCAAGACCCTCGCAATTCGCGAGGACGGGACGATCCTTGCATCTGCCATGATCGAATACCCACTCTATAGCCCCAAGCCTGGCTGGTCGGAGCAGAATCCCGAAGACTGGTACCTGGCGACCGTCAACAGCGTTAAACAAGTCATGGACAAGGGGCGCATCAAGCCCGCGGATGTGAAGGGCATCGGCCTCAGCGGGCAAATGCATGGCAGCGTCTTTCTTGACAAAGACCAGAAAGTCATCCGGCCTGCTCTGCTCTGGAACGACCAGCGGACCGCAGCTGAGTGTGCCGAGATCGAAGAGCGGGCGGGTGGGCGCAAGAAGTTGATCGGCATGGTCGCGAACCCCGCGCTGACCGGATTCACTGCTCCCAAAATCCTCTGGCTGCGAAACAACGAGCCGAAAAACTACGAGCGGATGGTCAGCTGCCTGCTGCCGAAGGATTTTGTCCGACTGCGGCTGACTGGTGAATTCGCCACCGAGGTCAGCGATGCCTCGGGAACGTTGTTGCTCGATGTGCAGAACCGCAAGTGGTCAGCTCCTCTTCTCAAAAAGCTCGACCTGTCGTCATCGATCCTGCCAAAGGTCTACGAATCGGAGGAGGTCAGCGGCGTTCTGCACCAGACAGCTGCAACGCTGATGGGATTGTCAGTGGGAACGCCGGTGGTAGGCGGCGGCGGCGATCAAGCCGCCAGTGCGGTTGGAAATGGCATCGTCCGCAAGGGAGTCCTTTCGGCCACCATGGGGACCAGCGGTGTCGTTTTTGCACATAGTGATGAAGTCCAGATTGATCCCGAAGGGCGCGTGCATACCTTCTGCCATGCAGTCCGGGGCAAGTGGCACATGATGGGCTGCGTGTTGTCCGCCGGTGGCAGCTTGCAGTGGTACCGCAACCAACTCGGGCAGTGCGAGGCGGCTGTGGCCAAGTCACTCGGACAAGACCCCTATGAAGTCATCACCGCGCAGGCTCAGCAGGCTCCCCCGGGGAGCGAGGGACTGTTCTTCCTGCCGTATCTAACCGGCGAACGAACGCCACATGCAGACCCCTACGCCCGTGCAGCCTGGATTGGGTTGAGTCTGCGGCACACGCGCGCCCACATGGCCCGCTCGGTCATCGAAGGAGCGACATACGCCATGCGTGATTGTCTCCAAATCATTCAGGAGATGAAGGTGCCCGTGAAGGAAGTGCGTCTCTCCGGCGGCGGCGCCCGCAGTGCCTTTTGGCGTCAGCTGCAAGCGGATATCTACGGGGTCAAGACTGCGACGATCAACGCCAGCGAAGGCCCGGCGTTTGGAGTGGCACTCCTCGCCGCAGTCGGAACAGGAGCGTACAAGAATGTGGTCGAAGCCTGCGACGCAACGATTCAGGTGACCGACTCCTGGCAACCAGATGCCAAGATCAAAAAGATCTACGATGTCGCTCATCCCTTGTATGCCCAGCTGTATCGTTCATTGAAGAGCGACTATGCCGCGATCGCGAGATTCGTGGGAGCACAGGGGTAATCGGCTCAGTTCACTCCTGCTCGATTTCGAATGACGGGCAGCACGAACGGCATAACTGGCATTTTCGGAACAAACGGCAGGGACAGCCTACGTCGAGACTCGACCGGAGTTCGTTCCCAGCTGGGAAGTTTCGAACTGGCGGAGTGAAGGCCATTCGTTGTCGCAGACGAAAGTGAGGAAGTCTCGGACGGGAACGTCGCGATGGGAGTGTCCTATTGGCGTCGAAGTGGCGTTGCCACACTTCCAGCCCGATGCAATCGGAGCCAGCCTCCCATGCAGTTTGCAGCCCAATTCACAGATGATCAGATTGCTATCTTCGGATGTGCGATCGTGTTTGGTGGATGTCTGATCATGATGCTGATCAGCCAGAAGATCGGAAGTGTGGTTCGGGGTCAACACCGCCGAACGCGGCCGGATGTTGTCCCTTTCCCGGCATCGAACCCGGAATCGACAAGAGACCGGAAAGCAGCCTAGCTCCTCGCGTTCAGCCCGACCTGCGAAGCCTGGAAGTTCGCCCTTCGTACCAAAACCGCAAATGGGTCTGGCATACGGCGATTCCTCGTTGTTACCATCAAAGTTCACTGAACAGTGGGGCTTCTCCACTGGTCTCTCCCCTCTTCAATGAGAGGTTCATGCTCATGAATTTCAAGACCCTAGCCTTTGGCTTGGCCATGTTGACAGTCGGTTATTGGTGTGGTTCTGGAACGATGACATTGCAGTCCAATGCAACAGCTCAGGATGAAGATGTCGGTCTATCAGACGACACAGCTGCCAAAGTGCAGGCTGCGCACGAGTCGATCAAATCTGCGATGGACGCGCTTCAGCAGGACGGAAAGTACGAAGGAATCACGGAAGCTCCGAATGCTTTTCTCGTGCTGTGCGGTGGGGGAAACGCCATGGAAGACCTGCAATCTGGCTTGGGAGTCGATCCCGAGTCATTCGCGGCAATCTATGCAGGTCGTGTGAAACCGGAAGTCAACGATGCTCTGACCACAGATGAGCAAGGGCGAAAGCTCTACAACGATCAACTCGTGAGGCTCTACTCGCGTACGCGGCTGGAGAAGATGTTTGCTGAGCGGACAAAGCTCTCGCTGATCGGGGGCGGCAAGTCTCCGTTCGGAACCGAGAAATAGTCCGAAGAGACCGGGCGTGTCGATCCTGCCGACCGTGAGGTCATGTTCCGTACGGATGGATGCAAATGTTCGGTGATTTGGGCGGAATCTGTTTGAGGTCCGGTCGAGTGAGTTGATAGACTGAATGCTTGACGCAATTCGCGTTGGTACCTCCCCGTCTGTCTTCGTCTGCAATGTTCCGGTGATTCCGTCTGTGGAATCGCCGTGTGTCCAAAATCAGGTTCTTCCTGAGGAGTCGGAGTATGCGTTCCCTTAAGGTGAATGCGTTCGCTTGGATGGCCAGCTTGGCACTGGTTGGTTCCGTGTCAGCGGCCGATCCGATCGCAGCGTCGATCACGGATGCAGCCGTCTTGTACAGCCATCAGGCTCTCGATGGCCATTCGTACTTCGCTGTGTCCGTGAAGGGACCGGTCCATGTGGGAGCCGTTCTTCCACATGACCACGTGATTCTTGTGGACACGTCCGCCAGCCAGGTCGGTGAACACCGCACGATGGCGATTGACGTACTTAAAGAGCTGTTGTCGGCGCTTCCCGCGACGGACCGAGTTCAGGTCTCCGCGATTGATGTCCAGTCGACACCAATGACTCAGGGGTTCGTGTCACCAGCACGTGCTATTGAGCAATCCATTGCGAAGTTGCAAAATCGTCTGCCTGCGGGGGCGACTGATTTGTTGTCGGCTCTGAACTCGGCGGCGGCTCAGATTGAGACCGGACGAGCTTCATCGATCGTTTATCTGGGAGATGGGATGAGCACTGCTCACCTGTTCCAGCAGGGCGAACTTCAGACACTTGTCACCAGCCTACGTGATCGCCAGATTCCCATCCATGGTTTTGCCGTGGGGGCGAACAAAGACCTGCGTCTGCTGGGGACTCTAGCCCAGACGACTGGCGGTCTGGCAGTGATCGATGAGATGTCCACGGATGCCGCCACGGTGGGTCAGCGTCTCGCGACAGCGATCGATCTGCCAGTCGTCTATCCGACTTCGCTCGCGGTTCATTGGGCTGATGCCGAAGTGATGCCCCAGCAGCCTCTTCCGCTGCGGTCAGACCGGGAGACGATCTATCTGGCTCGTGGGCAATGGGCCGAGGGGGCTTCGCTTTCGGTCCAGACAACCACAGGGGAGTTATCCTGGAATGTTCCTGAGGCCAAATTCCGCCAGGGCAACCAACACTTGGCTGGCTTCTGGGATCAGGCGTCTGCCTCCAATGGTTTGTCAGTGCCGTTTGCTGGTGTGCAGTTCTTGAACGCATCACGCCAATCCTTTATCGATCGGATTGAGCAGCTGGAGATCGCAGCTGATAAATCGCAAGCTCAAGGTGATGTGGCACAAGTGGAAGTGTTGGCGGACGAAATCCGACAGCTCGATCCAAGTAACACTCACGCCAGCCGAATGAAGAATCGCGTGGGCAAGTTGCAGGTGCGCACGGTCGCTCAGGCTGTCGAAGAAGGGGCTCCTACTCTCGACAGCCCGGCAGAAGAGGCAGTCGCTCCCGAAGAACCGTCGATTGCAACCGATCCCGCACTTGAAGGGCGAGATAAGCCCGTTGACCTCTCCCCGATTGAGCAGGAAGAGGCCCGCCGAAATGCCCGCACTCAGAAGATGCGGCAACAGCTCGAAATGGATATTAAGGCTGCGGGACGGGCAGTCACGACCTCGCCTGAGTATTCAGTCTCGCTGTTGGAATCGACTCGCGGTGCCATCAAGTCAGCGACAGATATTGATGCTGACGAGCAAGCCCAGTTACTGAAGCAAGCTGACGCCGCGTTGATGTCCATCAAGAATAAGATGGAAAACCTTCAGGGGCGTATCCAGGCCAATGAGCAACGCAAAGCCGAGCAGGATGCTCAGCAACGCGTCATCGATTTCGAAGCCGAACAGGACGAGAAGCTCAAGCAGCTTGTCGACCGAATTCGCGCCTTGATGGAAGACGGATATCACGGTGACGACAACGGTTTCGAGAATGCAGAAGCCGTGGCTCGTATCGTGGAATCCCAGTTGCCTAATTCAGCGACGGCGGCAGCTGCAGTCTTCACCTCGGAAGCTGCCGGACAATTGTCAAAGGCGGAAGATTTGCGGGCTCTGCGATATGACCGCTTCCTGGAAACGCTGTATCAGGTGGAACTGTCGCACGTGCCATTCCCGGATGAACCTCCCGTCCGATATCCACCCGCAGCTGTGTGGCAACAGTTAACTCTGAAGCGAGAGAAGTGGAAATCGGTGGACTTGCACAAGGATAGCCCGAACGAGCAAAAGATCCGCAAGGCGCTCGAACAGGAAACCTCACTGGAGTTCCCGGACAACACACTGAAAGAAGTTCTTGACTTCATCGAGGAAAAGCACGGATTTACGATCGATCTGGATCGACAAACGTTGGAAGACGCAGGCGTCACCGATGACACCCGAATCAACAGTCTGGTCATCTCGGGAATCACTCTCCGCAGTGCATTCAATCTGATGCTTGCTGATGTGGGGGGCATCGAATTGACGTTTGTGATCGAAGACGAAGTGATGAAGATCACGACTGTGGAGAAAGAGGCTGAGAAGTATCAGACTCGCGTCTACCCGGTCGGTGACCTAGTGATCCCGATTATTCCTCTTCAAAGCCAAGGTCAGCAGGGTGGCGGTCAAGGTGGCCAGCAAGGTGGCCAAGGCGGAGGTCAGGGAGGCCAGGGCGGAGGACAAGGCGGCGGCGGTGGTGGATTCGGCAGTGTGCCGTATGCCCAGCGCGCTCCAATGTCTGTTGCTGGAAAAAAAAACCAGCTGAACTGAGTGACTCTGCGCAGGATGCGAGTCTTGCACAGCTTCCGAACAAGTCGTCTCAAACCACGCAGCGGAATCCAGGGAAAGCCCCGGATTCCGCTGCTGGCGTTTCCCCCCCTCCCTCGGAAAAGCCATCAACCGCCCCTGCACAGGTCGGAACAGTGGCCCCGGGAGTCGTCCGTGTTGTTGGTGCAACGCCCTCGAGACCTTCAGCGGGATTCCCCGACGAGAAAATGTCCGGGCCGGAAGTGTGGCGTCCTTTCTTTACGAAGACCCAGCCCAACGTCCGGGCTGTCCAGCGGCATGTCATGTATCTCAACGACCAGCAGCAGCATGCGCATGTCATTGCGTTACTGAATGCTGCGATCATCGAAGGACAGGCACAGCCGTGGATGTATGAAGTGCTGGCCGTCACGATGGGAATCGCCGAATACCCCAAGGAGGAGATTGAAAGGGTTGCCTTGTCAGTCGCCGACTTCGGCAACGCTTCCTACGAATCAATGATGTACTCGGGAGCCTATTTAGCAAAATTCGATCGCGATGCAGCGGCTTTGCGGATGTATCGTCAAGCAGCCCGTATGACACCGGATCGCCCGGAACCATACTACTTCGGACTCAAACTCGCAGCAAAAACCGGGGTGGCCGACGACGCAATGTGGGCCGCCTGCGGAGTCCTTCGCAACAGCTGGGGTGTCGACCGTTTGCGACAACATGAGCAGGCCGAGGACCTGCTGGCCGAGACGGAACGACAACTGCAAAAGACCATGCAGGTCGAACAACTCGCGCTATTGAAGGAGCAGGCGATCGAAGCCCGCCACCGCGATCTCCAGATCCAGCTCAAATGGAATGGAACTGGTGATCTGGACCTCTCGGTTCAAGACCCGGCAGGCGGAGTCGCGTCGTTCACCTCTCGGGAATCCGCTGGAGGAGGGTATCTGCTCAACGATGGTTTCGGCCCCTCTCCGGAGAATTGCCACGAGGACTTTGTCTGTCCCCAAGGATTCACGGGGGAGTACGTGATCACTGTGAAAAAGGCGACTGGCAAAATTGTCGGGGACCGGGGCGTACTCACGATCGTGACCCATGCGGGCAGCCCCTCGGAAAAGACAGAAACAAAGACTGTCTCGTTCGCCAAGATCACCGAGCAAGTGATCCATCTCACGCTGGATGATGGTCGCCGAGAGCAGCGCCGAACCTCGTACCTCGCAGCTCCTCTGGGTGTTGCTCGGGATTGGGAGCGGGCAGCGGCACAAGTGGGCCGTCCCGCTCGCAGAGTGGTCGATCGCGAGGCCCGGCAAGTGGTGGCTGAGATGCTAGAATCTCGCCAGCGAGGCGTCGTGCCTGCGGGGGGGGCTTTCGGGGGAGTTGGTTTTGCCCCGGTGGTAAGCCTCATTCCAGAGGGGGCCAGCCTAGCGGTACAAGCCGTCGTCTCACCCGACCGGCGGTACGTCCGCATGGCCCTCAGTCCGTCCTTCACTCAGATCATCGACGTGGCTGTGTTTTCGTTTCAGGGAAGCAACAGCGGCACCACGACGAATGGACGATGAGTCGTAAATTGTCGCTTTCGATTGCTTCTTCTGGGAACACTTTTGTTCCTAAACAGCTCACTCGAACTTCAGCAGCCCAAACGTCTGCGGCGCCGGGGTCTCCGTCAATGGGTGATTCCAGCCTTGTAGCCCGACAGCTGGGATGACTCGCGTCATGCCAGCCGCCCAGAACGTTCCACTCGTCGGTGGCGTGGGGGCCAGTTCTTCCCACGGAATCGCTGCTTCGAAGCGCCAGACCTGATCGTCGCCATACGCGGCAACGTACCACTTTGGATTCCAGCCAGTGGCATCCCAGCAGGCTTCGCTCGTGGCACCGCGCTGGTCAACACTGAACCCGTAATACGTGTTGTAGTCGCGATCCGTGTCGAATTGAAAACTCAGCCGATCATACCGCGAGAGATCGGCATCATGTGAGCGGCCCGCATGCTGGGGCTGGTCACGTGACTGGCCTTCCGCGCGCGGCAGGCTGCCGGCCAGGTAGAGGAATTTGTCATCGTACAACATCATGACGAGCGCTCGCGGGCCAACGACTTGCAGCCCCACTTTACGTCCGCTTTCCTTGGCTCCCACAAAACCCGTCTCGGCACTCGCGGGAGGCTGCTCGGTCAGGAGGACTTCCGCAGCTCCCACCCAGCAGGCATCTGTGAGTTTCCCATCAAGGCTGGGGGCCAGTCCTGTCTTACGGCAGACCAGAACTGGACGAGGTGACAGTGCCTGCGGTCGCAGCAGCCACAACTCGCCCTGCGCGACCAGACTCCACGGATCTCGTGAGTTCAGTTTTAAGAGCTGATCGATGATGTGGTCGGCGTCCGCATGTCGTGAACTTCGTCGCATGAGGGCAGCCATCGACATCTGCACATCGGGTTCGCGAAAGAATCCGGGAGAGGTCTTCTCAATCAACCCCGTGATCTTTGTCGCCTGTGTCCGCCACTGTTCAGCTTGCGCTGTGACGATGTCGGCTCCGGTGGTGTCATCCGCGAGTATCCCGTCGAGCCCCTTGGGTTTCACGTGTACTGGTGAGTCGAAGGCGTCAAAGCCAGAAGGCGTCGCATCGATTTCCGGAGATGACAGTGTGCCCGGCCGCTTCTGGTTCTTCTGGAACTCGGCCTCGAAACGGGCCTGCTCGATGGCGGGGTTCATTTGGAACTCAGTCTTTTTCGAAAGTCGAGGTCGCAGCCGCTGCCAGCTGATTTCTGCACTGGTCCAGAACCGCAATAACCACGCGGCACTCTCCGGGGCCTCCGGGTGGTCCGGATAGAGATCGAGGAGCAAGGAGGTCGTCTGCTCAGCAGAGTCCCACAGCATTCGCTCGCGATATCCGCGAGCCACATCCGAGAGCAGCTTGGCCCCTTGATCGGGTGGCAACTCATCGACAGTTCCGAGGAGCTGAGCGATAATTTCTGCTCCTTGAGAACGGCTGTCCATCCGCTGTTCGCTGCTGCTCACGAACGTCTGGCGGCGTTTGATGGCGTTCTTTCGCTCCTCGATGTCGTCGAGAGAGGCGGTTGACAGAGTTCGCCGCGCGGGCCCTCCGGTTGGAATGTCGAGGCCACCAAATAGCGATTGCCCGGCCACGGCTGCGTTTTGCAATTCGGAACGCACCAGCGTAAGCCCCTCATTCCGGATGACGATGTCAGTACCCTGAAAAAGCCGGGCCGCTGCGGGCTCGGCCAGCTGATCGACAGTCACGCCGGACCTCACCAGATAGTCCTGCGCTAGCACGTTCTGTGAACCCGGTTCTCCGCGAGTATGCGAGAAAACCTTCTTTACCTGCCACGGGGGGAGACCGATCAGTGACTCCAGGTCGGTGCCTCCTGTGGCATCGCCCGCAGCTGAGACTGCTTCTTGAACGGCGTCCCACGCGATCTGCCCCGCCGCATCGGTCACAGCGGGTTTAGAGATCAGGACCACCTCGGGTTGCCACATACGGATCTTCGAGATGAGGTCAGTCGTCACGACGTGCGGCAACTGCTGATCCGTCAACAGTTGCCACTCTTCCAGCAGTTTGTCTCGATCGCGGTCCAGGTCGGGAACGGTGATTGGTAACCGCCAATCGATCATCGCGCTGCTGCCTCCTACGACGGAGAAAGCGTCTTGCAGGCGATGTGCGAGAGGCACGTTGCGCAGCGAATCCGTCCCGAGATCGCGGCGCGTCAACAGGACGACTCCGGAGCGGTATCCCCACTCACCGGAGAAATAGGCTGTCACACCCAGTGGCACCTGCTGGGAGTCGGCATGAATCATCAGGAGGGCCAGCCGTCGTCCGCCGCCGCGCACGGCCCGCCAAGTCGCCCCTCCATCCTGTGTCGCTAGTATCTTCCCGAGA
Source organism: Planctomycetota bacterium (assembly GCA_043777375.1). GTDB lineage: Bacteria > Planctomycetota > Planctomycetia > Planctomycetales > Planctomycetaceae > TH-plancto1. The sequence continues at coordinate 46,009 of JAYWHX010000047.1, forward strand.
TCGCCGACCGCGACGCCGTGGAGGGCATCAGCGAAATGAATCGCCCGCCAAGGGGTTGTCTCCCCAGTCGGCTGAGGAACCCAATGTCGTCCCCGGTCTGCCGAGTACCAGATCACACTTCCGGGCGCGCCCGCAATCCAGACGTGCTCGCCGCTCTGGGCCACCGCTTGAAAATCCATACAGTCGCGGAGAGCCGAGGGCAGTTCTTCTTCAGGAGGTGCCCAACTGATGCCGCCGTTCTTGGTGTGCAGCACCCAGCCACCATCACCGACCAGCCAACCGGTCGCATCCGCAGCAATCGTGGTGGCGTTCAGGGCGCGCAGGCCTTTGAGGTTCTCGACGTTTCGTAGCTGTTGACCACGACTCAGGACGCCCAGTTCGCCTCGAGCTCCCGCCACAACCCCCGATCCATTCGGCAGAAGGGTCGCCGTTCGCCAGCCGTTCGTGCGTGGCCCTTCCACAGGAGTCCACGTTTGCCCGCCGTCGATCGTGGTCAACACTCCCGTCGAGCAGCTGGGAGAGCTGTCACCCACGGCCATGCCGGTCTCCTGATCGAAGAACCGGACCTGCGTCAGTGGAGGGGTTGAGTCATGGGAGATGAGCTGCCATGTCAGGCCACCATCGCGAGTGTGAATGACGACTCCGCTGGCGAAGCGAGTGTAAGGGGCGACGTATCCGCCGACCGCCCAGCCGATGCGGTCGGTGAGGAAGTGGACTCCGCGGAGTGCACAGGGCACTGGAGTCGGCGAGAAGGTCCAGGTCTCTCCCCCATCGCGAGTGATCCAGCAGACACCGCGATCGCCGACCGCGCAGCCGAACTTCGCCCCAACAAAGGTCAGCGCATGGAGCGCGGCATCGTCTTGCAGGGGGTCAACAGTCACTGCGCGAGCGACTGGAGTGATCGCGCGCGGTGGCAATTCCTGGCACTGTCCAATCCGAGGGAGAAGCAGGATCAGCCAGACGGCCAACAGACTGCGCCGCCAGCGGGCATTTGTGGACTGGGGAAGTGTGTGCATGCTGGTCGCCTCCTTGCGAACAGATTCTCAACACCGCGGCCGAAATCTGGGAAACTGCCAGCTCCTCCGGGAGTGGTAAGCTATCTGAAACCCGCCCTGCAGGGGGAGAGAGGTTTTTACGGGACCAGCCAGTTCGAGCGATGGAATGATGCGAGGACTGTGTGACGGGATCGCAACGAAGGTGACCAGCCACTATGGACTTGCGTTCTTAATCGATCCGATGACACAATGTGACATTCATTTTGTGAGCGATCAAATTCTGATGATCGTGTTGTGGCGGGCCGAGAGGGTGGGAGTCGAGCGACTTGAGAGCGATCATCAGTGACATTCACGGAAACCTGGAAGCTCTTGAATCGGTGCTGGCTGACCTGCGCGAACAGGGTGTCAACGAAATTTACTGCCTTGGCGATATCATTGGGTACGGCCCCAATCCCCAAGAATGCATCGATCTGGTCATGAAGAACTGTGCCGCCGTCATTCTGGGGAACCATGATCAGGCAGCTCTGTTTGATCCCGCAGGGTTCAATGCGGGAGCCGAGCGGGCGATTCTCTGGACCCGCAAGATGCTGGAGAATGGGGATCGGATCGGAAACGAGAAACGCTGGGAGTTTCTGGGTGATTTGCCGCGCATGAAACGCGAGGAAAAATATCTGTTCGTGCATGGTTCCGCTCGGAATCCCCTGAACGAGTATGTGTTTCCCGAGGACATCTACAACCAACGAAAAATGGAACGGATCTTTGGTCTGGTCGACAAATACTGCTTTCAAGGACACACCCACATCCCAGGCATTTTCACCGAGGACTACTCGTTCCTCAGCCCGGATGAGATCGATTTTCAGTGGGCTCTGACGGAGCGCAAGGTGTTGGTCAATGTCGGCTCAGTGGGGCAACCCCGTGATGGCGACAACCGGTCTTGCTACGTGATTCTTGATGACCAGAAGGTGCGATATCGCCGAGTGGCATACGACTTCGACAAGACGATTGCGAAGATTTATGCGATCGACGATCTCGATAATTTCCTAGGCGATCGATTGCGCGATGGTCGGTAGGCATTCCAGGCCATCAGACACTGTCCGTTTGTATAGTCGAATGCCGGGCCGCTCCAAAGTTGCGTGGGTGCGGACGGCACGATATCATACCGGGCTTCTTTCCGCCGCAGCCTGATCCACTCGCTGCGTCGCGGAGACGTTGTTTGAGCAGGCAGCGATCGTTCGGATCGCTCCGTTTTGGGACGCAGTCATGGCGAACGCAACAAAGATTGATGCACAGAAGCGAACCGGTAAGGGAACACGAGCTTCGGCTCGCCTGCGCCTGGAAGGGCTTGTTCCAGCGAATCTCTACGGTCACGGCCAGGATTCGATGATGTTGTCGATGAGCGAAGACGTGGTCCGTCCCCTCGTTTACAGCGGTCACAAGCTGGTCGAGATCAATTGCGACGGCAAGGTGGAGACGGCCTTGGTTCGCGAAGTCCAATGGGACTCCTTCTCAAAGTACATCACTCATGTCGACTTCGTCCGGATCGATGTGAACGAGCGTGTCCATGTTGTGGTCCCGGTTCATCTTCGCGGAACTGCTCCGGGAACGGTCACCGGAGGCATCCTTGAGCAGCCGGTTCACACACTACATATCGAGGCTTCGGCCGCCGACGTGCCAGACTCGATCGTTGTCAAAATTGACAAACTGCTGATGGGGCAAGCGATTCACGTTCGTGATCTCGTGGATCTGCCGTCTGGCGTGACGATCAAGGGTTCACCCGACCAGATCGTGGTGCACGTAATTCCACCACGAAACGAAGTCATCGCACCGATTGAACCGGGTGCTGCTCAAAAGCAACCGGAAGTCGTAAAGAAGAAGCCTGGCGAAGACGCTGCTGCCAAGTAGTTCTTTGACCTCAATTCCGAATTCGCAAACCTCGCGACTCATTTAGAGTTGCGAGGTTTTTTCATGGGATTTGCGACCGACATGCATACAAGGAAGTCCAATAAAAAACACCTCACTCGTCGAAACGATTGAGGTGCCAAGGGGCATCGAGTTACCCGACCAGGATTCGAACCTGGACAAACAGAATCAAAATCTGTTGTGCTAACCGTTACACTATCGGGTAGTGACTGCAGCAGACACGATCTTCCCATGAAAGTTCGTCTCTGCTGAGTTGCAGAAGTGTATCGGATCCGAAAATTCCGACAAGCCGAAATTACCACTGAGTTTACGTCGGATAGACCCCACGCGTGTCACGACAGTCGATTTTTCAACTTTACCGATTGTGCCGACTTTGACGGCAGTTTGAGGTCTCTCGGCGCCGATACTCCTGACACGGTCCTGAGCGAACAGACAGCTCTGGCATCGCTACGTCTGAGGAGTAGATCGACTGTGGTCAGGCGGAATCCCGCATTTCGAGTCGCAACCGGAGGGCTGACTGTCGCAGTCATCCTCTGTCTCGTGGGAGCAGTGTCGCTCCTCAGTTCAACACCCGTGGTGAAACTGAGTGACCTCTCCTCGAGCGCCCCGGCCAGTCTTCCAATTCAAGTGGCTGCAGCCGGTGATGTGGTCAGCCTGCTCCACGATCATCCTCGCAAGCCAGTTCCTGACCCACTTGAACAACCACCTGAAGCCGATGTCAGCGAACCACAAAGTGTGACCGCAACTCTCGATGAGGATCAGCCCGGCCCTTGGCACCCCCGCCCGATCGATGACGAGCCCCAGTTCATTGAACTGCCTCCGCCACCGAGTTCCGATCCGGTGCAACTGGCTGGGAATTCATCGATCAGCGAGACCCGAGCTCCGGTCTTGATGACCAATCTGGAATCCGAAATCTCAATGCTCAAGGGTCAGGTCAGTGATCTCGCCCGCACCCAATTGGAAGGGCAATTGGCCGAGATACACCACGCTGAACAGCTGCTCTCCTCGCACCAGACGTGCCGGATGATTGAGACCCTGCAACATGAGGTCGACGAGCTGAAGAGTGAACACCAGGCATTGACCGAGTCGCGACTGCTGTCTTTGGAGCAGAGCGAGCCGGTGACTGAAACTCTGCCCGCGACAAATGCGGAGAGCACAACATCCACGGTTCCGGAGTCCTCGGACTTCGATTCCAGATCGTCGGCAGAGCGAGTCCGCTGCATGCCAACGGAAGATGTGCTTGGGCGTTTTGATGTTGATATCAACGGAGCCACGCTTGGGGAACTGCTGGCAAAATTGGGCCCCGTGGCCGGTTGGAACGTCGTGAGCGGACCAGAGGTGCAAGGCACTGTGACCCACCGCTGGCAAGGTGTCGACTTGAAAGAAGCTCTCACCCAATTGTTGAAAGCCCACGGATGGCAAGTACGCCTGGACGGCGAATTCGTCCTCGTCGAACCACTGCCAGCTGCCGTCACACAGGGCACGGAGTCATCGGCCTCGTCTAGAGAAGGCGATAACAGTTCCGGGCCGATTACGCTGAAATTGGACACGGACCCGTCCGGGCAGGTTTCGCCCTCGATCGACTCGGATGATTCAACTCCCGCCCATTCTCGATCCGGTACATACACGGCTCGCACGCCACTCATGATGATGCCCGAGCCCTATCGGACCGGCCATCTGCAGGTCTCGAGCCGCTCGAACAGCCCCGCCCCGCCCCGCACGGGTCGCCTGGTGATGAAGGACTATCCCGAAGTGATGGCCATGGTCACGCGATCGGATTCTCCTCAGGCCGAGGCCGAGCAACGGGTCGAAATCGAAACAACAATCCTCCAGATTCAACATGCCGATGGGTCCCCGCGTGGTGGGTTTCGTCAAGCACTGACCGTGACAGACGCTGGACCCTGCCCCAAATGCGGACAGTTTCATAATGGGCCGGTCGCCGGGACCGGACATACCTTGCAAGGCTGGCTCGATCTGGGTGACGGCACCAGCTGCGCGGTTTGTCCGCAGAGTCCTGAGCTCATCGCCTCAAAACTCAAACAGTTCACCGGCGCCTCTGTCATCTCCACTCCGCGTGTCGAGGTCCTGAATCAACAGCTGGCAGAAATTGGACTCACAGAACAGCATGGCTTTCGAAGAGTCATTGTCCGCAGCGAATCCCCTCACGAGGCCGTCGAGCTGAGTGAGGGAAGCGTTCAGCTCTCACTCCGGCCGACCGTCTTGAAAGACGGCATGATCCGCCTGGAAATACGCCCTTCGGACGCCAATTCGAACAGTCAGAATCAGTCTCGCGCAGCGGAGTCCAGCGGTGGTTTGCTGATTCCGCCCGGCAGCTGCGCGGTGTTGGCTGGTCTCTACTTTGAGAGCGGTGTCCCCATCGAGTCCGAGAGACAGACGGGGATCCGCAGTCCCGTTGCCACTGAAAAGACTCCTCTTTCAGGCACGTACGAAATCGTCGTTCTCATTCGCACGCAGATCGTGAATCGCACGAGAACTGCGGGGATCGACAACTCCGCATCGAGGGAGATCTCCGCACCACAAATTCCGGCTCCCTTGCCGCCACCCGAGTTGTAGCAACACATCATCCGCAGTCGACGTCGAGATTCCGACGCCCCCACAACCCGAGCCCGCTCGCTTTATTCGTCCTTCTCAAATTTCACGCTGATCTCCCCGCTGTTGTCACCGATCTCCGCCCACGAGTCGCGACACCGCAAGAACAGCTTGCCTTCGACAGGGGCTGTGAACGCTCCATCGACTCCCAGCTCGATTGGGTCGCTTAACTGATATTCGTGGAAGACTACCGCTTCTAGTCGACCTTGGCCGTCGCTCGCGCCCGCAGCTGAGAGCTTCTCAGCATCCTTGGACAAAGACCACTCTCCCTTGGTCGAGTACTTGTAGCTGACTCCCTCTTTGACGAAGAGCCGCGCCGGTTGCCAGCCGCCAGCGGCCTTGATTTTGGCGGTCATGGGACGTGTCAGGACGCCATTGAATTTGGCCTTCCAGTCCCAGCTGCAGAGGTCAGCGCGATAGCCTTGATCGAAGTTTTTCAGGAACTGGACGTACTCGAACGAGATCTCTTTCGCCATCGGGCCATAGACATCTTCAAAGCTGGAACGTTGCCCATTGAGCAGCGCCATCCCTAGCGGATGAAAGCGCGGGGCATAGTTCGTGTTGTTCGCGAGCAGGTGACACAGCGCCCAGCGCCACGCATAATTTTGCCAGCTGTCGCCGGTCTTCTGCCCAAGGTCAGTGATCTCGGTGAGCAGCTTGGGTTCTTCGGACTTGAGGTACTTGATGACTTCGGGATGACAGTTCACCGCGAAGTCTTTGTCTTTCCAATACTGGCCCATTTCGGCCATGCCTTCGGAGTACCATGTGGGTCCCGTGCGACCGAAATTCAGGACACAGTAGGCGTGGACGGCCTCATGCTGGGGAGTGCCCCGATCGGCCACCGCATAGACCACTGCCCGGCTGGCCAGGACCTCACCCGTGCGGGCATTCTGCTGCGTCTGGCCAACAGTGACACCTCCTCCGGCAAGGATATGGTCGAGCCCCTCGGCGTCCAAGATACCCGCGGGCCATTTGGCGACATCGCGGACAACGTACATATCAATCGATTGCGAGTTGGGGCGTCCCCAGTATTTGCTGATCAACACCAGCATCGTCTCGAGACGCTCGAGCAGCTCTTGCGCTTCTTCGGGAGGAATGTCCGTCTTGACCGCAAAGTTGCGGGTGCGGTACAGCGGCGGCTCTCCGGCTTTTTCCTCAATGCGAACTTCTAGCTTCACTGCAGCCTTCGCTGCACGCTGACCTTGAGCGTGAATTGGTGAGACCCAGGCAACACCGAATCCCAGAAGTACGAGCAGGCAATACAGGGCCAGGCGCAACATGGATCGATTTCTCCTCAGACCAGCGACATGGTTGTCGCCTATCCGAAGAGTCTACCACCAGTGCAGGGGGTGCATCCACCACGAGGCATTGGCGTAGCGGAACAGCACATCGAACCCGACAGCCATCGCGACCCACCAAACGAGGCGATAACACTCACGATAGTACCCGTATGACTGGCCATCGAGTGGCTCGCCTTTGACGAAGCCGAAGACATTGGGCCACCAGCGCGAGACCGTCTGGCGGTAGGCTTCGTAGTCAGCACCATGACGACTGGCCATGACCGCTTCTTCGACCGGCACCACCGCGAAGAGGTACAGCGCGATGATGGGCAACATCGAAGCTGCCAGGATTGGGCTCTTAATCAGCAACGGAAACGCAGCCACCATGAGCAATGTGCCCCAATACAGTGGGTTGCGACAAACTGAATACGGACCGGTCCGGACCACATCGACGCTCTTGCGAGCACAGATATACGCTGACGCCCACACACGCAGTGCAGCCCCGGCGAAGAACATCGTCCAGCCGAGAATGTCGAGACCCAAATCCCAATGACCCGGGAGTGGAGCCAGGGGAGGATTCAGTGCTGTGAAAACAAAACCGATACCCAACGAGACTGCGGTCATCCACAAGCGTGCACGATAGGCAAAGGAACGCTTAACTGACGCTTGCGTTGCCAGGGGTGTCGAAATGTTCAAGGCCGTCGCACTCGATCCTGTTCGTTGGTCAATGTTGGCTGCAATCGTGTTCATCAGGGCATCCTTGCCTGGCTGCGTTTGAAGTGACGGAATCTGGCCCTCTCCGACATCAATCGATGCCACAGAGTCTGTATTCTACGGGGCTTCTAGCACAGCCTGTCGCCGTAAGTCCAGATGTGTCTCATGAAGATGAGTGAATATTCATCTCAGCACCGCAGAGATTGTGAACTCGGTCGAATTGTTTTGTACATGTTACAGATCCAAGAGGCTGCCCTTCCGCTTAATAGATTCGCAAGTGCATATGCTGGCGAATGATGTGGCGATTCGACATGAGGCTTTGTTTTGCGGCGCGGCGTTTGCCAAGCTGGTTATGCTGCTCCCATCACATGGCATGACGCCGGGGGAGATGAACTTTGACATGGCAGGGATGCGATGCTCACACGCTGGATTTCGGGAATCCTCCTTTCGCTGCTTCTCGTCCGTGCGGCTGCCGGGGCCTCATTCGCGACACCCAATTTTGTCGCTCATGCGTCAGATTCCAAAACCGCTGAACAGGTGGCCCGGACCGCCGAGTATTTCCGCAAAGTTCTGGCACAGGAATGGACCGGTTCTGAGCTGCCACAATGGAACACCCCCTGCCCGATTCAGGTCGCTGTCGGCAGTATGGGAGCCAGCGGCTCCACCACGTTCACATTCGAAGGCGGTCAGGTTCACAGCTGGGATATGCGGGTCCGAGGATCGTTGGAGCGCGTTCTGGACTCAGTCGTGCCGCATGAAGTGTGCCACACCATTTTTGCGTCAAAGTTCCGGCGCCCGTTGCCTCGCTGGGCCGACGAGGGAGCAGCCACGCTCGTAGAGCACCCCAGTGAACGACTGCGACAAGTCGACCTGCTCAACCGGGTCTTTGGACGGCGCCAGCAAATGTCACTCAAAACACTGTTCGAGATTCGAGAGTATCCTTCGGACCCCGAGCAGCTCTACACGCTGTATGCGGAAGGGTATTCACTCGCCGAGTTCCTTGTGCAGCGTACGGGGGCTGAGGGCAAGCGGGTCTATCTCAATTTTCTCGAAGACGCTCTGGATGGAAACTGGGATACAGCCATACAGGAGCACTATGGGTATGAATCCGTCCAAGATTTGGAGCAAGGCTGGGGCAAGTGGGTCATGGCGGGCAGTCCGAGCCTGCCACGTGAGTCTCAGTATGCGGTCAATGATGCAGCCCCGCTGCGTGGCGAGAGAGCGAAGCCTCTTCTTCTAGGACGGACGCTCGCCGCTAATGCGACATCCCAGGGCGAAGACATTGTCATTCGCTCGCAGAGCCCCAAAGAGTTTAAGCCGTTGGACAAGATTACTCGCCTGCTTCGTCAGCCCGTCGCCGACAGCTTGGAAGCACCGATTCCTTCTGCTCTGCGGGCCAGTGACCTGAGTTCGCCTCCGGTGCAACTCCGGTTACCGGTCCGAATCTCGGCGAGATGAAGTGGTATGTTGCCGTGCCGAATTCCGACATTCAGTGGTTTATGGCGGTTTTGGACAGACGCCCACTTGACTTTTCCTGTATTGATCGCCGATAGTTGACACAACTTCGTTTGACAGAACGACTCGCTGAGTTAGGATTCTGTCTGAGGTTGCTGTGGGTGCTTACCGATTTCTGCGGTGAGTGGCCCCGGTTTAGGTCAAGAGTGCTGTGTGGTGGATGTCGTTGCTCGACATTCGTTTCGTAAGCCAGATCCCGAATGGGAATTGCTTGCTCAGGGGGTTGAATCATCCCCTCCCCTGCAACTGTCCGATTCGCCGAATGGCTGTGGTGAGTACCACACAAACCTTCGGGGGTGATGCCCCCTGCTGGTCGAGGTTGCCGGACAAATCCGGTCCGGAATTCTCCGGATGATGTGTTGCCGATCTCTGTGACGTTGTTCTCAGGGCGCGAGCAATCCCCTCCAACACCTGCCAGCGAACAGTTCTTTTGTCCCTCGTGACTCGTCAATGACTCGCCGTCAGTGACTCAGGTTTGCTCCGAGAGCAGACGCACAACGTGGGAAGCGGTCAGGCCTGTCTTGGATGGGCGTTTTGTGCTGTTGGTCTGTTGACCTGTTTCGTTCCACAACACGGTTTCGCACAACACTGTGATGAGTCTGTTTCGTTTGATGCTGATCCACTCGCCGAGGTGGGAATGCCCGCTGGGCCACGTTGTCGAATCGACACGGGCGTAGCCGCATCTCGCTTTGTCCCGCTGAGTGTGTCTTTTTGGAATTCTTCATGCCGACCGATCGTCCAAGTTCTTCGAAGCGCCCGACCCGACGGACCAACCCCGCGTCCGGTGAAGGCTCTGCCAGCAGCAAATTGCAATCCTTTGATTTCGAGCACACCAGCGATATGAATGACTTCGGTGCCGGTCTCTCCGACGACTCACGCAGCCCTGGCCCGAGCCGCAAACCCGCCGCCGAGCCAGCAGCCTCTTCTCCGGAAGAGGGATCTCGTCGCCGTCGGACAATCGCCTCCAAACCCCGCGTCGTCGCGCCCGCTCCCGAACGAGACGACCCAACTCCCCCGGTCGAGCCGCCCCGCTCCACGCGGAGTTCACAGTCCCAAGATGATGACCGTCGCCCCAGCCACGACGATGATCGTGGAGATCGGCCCTCGGCCGAGGGCGACCGAGGCGACTCATCCAATCAAGATCGTGACGACGGGAGTCGTCGTCCTCGCCGCCGCCGCCGTGGACGTGGCGGAGAAGGTCAGACGAGCTCTGGCGGCCAACGTTCCACCGGAACTCGCGCTCCGGCCTCCCGCAACTCCGCTCCCTCTCGGACACCCCAGTCCGGACGCGATCGCGGAGGCAGTTCACGCGGCCCGTCCGATCGCGGAACGTCAGATCGCAATAGCCAGTCGGGACGAGGACAGTCCTCTTCTCGTGGGCCATCCGATCGCGGGCCAGCACCTGCCGGACGGTTTGAACGCGCCCCGCAACAATCCGAGGGCCGCCGCGGTCGCGGTGATCGTCGCAGCCTCAGCAGCCCCCCCGGTGAACGGCAGACCCGCTTCATGCAGAACGCTCCGCTCCCCACCGGGGATGTCGTGGGTGAACTGGAACTGCTGAGCGGAGTCCTCGAACTCCATCCCAAGGGGTACGGCTTCCTTCGTCTGGGCAAGAACGATTACGGAGCTGAGGATTCGGATGCCTTCGTTTCCGGATCTCTCATCGAAAGACACAAGCTGCGAGAGGGGATTAAAATCCTCGGCAACGCGGGCATGGGGCCACGCGGGCAAGGTTTGCGTTTGGTCGACGTCAAAGAGATCAACGACGGCCCGGTCGAGGATTACGAACTCACCAAAAACTTCGACGAACTAACTCCCATCAACCCCTTCGAGCAGATCAAGCTCGAAACCGGCACCCAGCCGATCACGATGCGGGTCATGGACCTGCTGACTCCACTCGGCAAGGGCACCCGCGCTCTGATCGTCGCCCCGCCTCGCAGCGGCAAGACAATGCTTCTGCAAGACATCGCCAACTCGGTGACCAAGAACCACCCCGAGATACATCTGATCGTTCTCCTCGTGGACGAACGCCCCGAAGAAGTGACCGACATGCGTCGCAATGTGAAGGGCGAGGTCGTTGCCTCCTCAATGGACCGCGATGTCGAAAGCCACGTCCGCATCAGCCAGTTGGTCATCGAACGCGGCAAACGCCTCGCCGAGTCGGGCAAGCATTGCCTGATTCTGATGGACAGCATTACCCGCTGTGCCCGTGCGTTCAACAAGTGGATCGGTGGCGGACGCGATAGCAAGATCGGCACTGGCGGTCTCGATAACCGTGCGCTCGAAATCCCACGCCGCATGTTCGGCACAGCCCGTCGCTTTGAAGAGGGCGGCTCGCTCACCGTGGTCGCCACAGCCCTGATCGAGACCGGCAACCGCATGGACGATTCGATCTTCCTCGAGTTCAAGGGAACCGGGAACATGGAACTCGTCCTCAGCCGTGATCTGGCGGAGCGTCGCGTCTGGCCTGCGATCGATGTCTCCCGCTCCGGCACCCGCCGTGACGAGAAGATCCTCGCCCCCGATGTCATCGAAGGCATCACCATGCTCCGCCGCAGCCTCGCCGCCCTCAGCACCACCGAGGCCATGGAACAACTCGTCCGCACCCTGCAAAAATTCCCGACAAACAAAGACTTCATCGAGAAGATCCGCTCGGTCCTGTAATTGCCTGCGTAGCAGAATTCGCAAGAATTCTGCCGAACTCCGGATACATCAGCCCGCAGCGCCAGCAAGGGATTCGCTGGCAGGCCCTTGCTGGCGCTGCGGGCTGGTGACATGAAGCGCTCATTCTCACCAGCCGTAGAGAACCTTCCATGAGCCGTCTCGACGACGCCATTGAGAATCTCTACACATCGTTTGCGAATATCCCACATCCTCAGTCAATCGAGGAGTGCCATGTATGCAGCATGTGCTATGTAGACACGAAGACTCTTCTGAAGGTGAAAGTTCGCGAAGCTCCCCTCAAAGAATTGGGAAGCTACGGGCGGTACGCGATGTCCACGATGGGATCGAAGGATGACTATCTGTACTTCCTCCCGCGAATCCTCCATTTGATTGCCACTGATGATTGGGACTATGGACCAGATGTCTTGACGATTGCTCGATCCATCCATGCGACCGAGCCACACACATGGACCGCGAACCATCGCCGGGCACTCGAAGTGTATTTCTCAGCTGTGGTTCTCACCTTATTGGCTCCGGATCGTCACAGCGAAATCAGCGAATGGCTGAATGCGATCGCACGAACTGGCTTGGATGCCCGTCCGTACTTGCACGCCATTGAGCAGTCGACAGACGCCGTACTCGATTACTTCACGGCCAATGCGGGCGATCTCCCGCATCGACGACTCACCACATCGCCATGGGCGAATTCTGGGGATTTGCCCAAAGCGGGCCATGAGTCCATCGTGGCGTGGTTTTATTCGCCCAGGATTCGCAAGATCGTCTTCGACGCCTATGGCTGCGTATTGCCCGCGAACGAGTAAGGGAATTGTCACCATCCCGGAAGGGATGCCTGCGAATCGTCGGACATACGAACTCGCTCTCCGTTCTTTCATCCCGCAGGGGTGAAGCCTGGTCCGGTGGTGTCTCTACGCTCAACCACCAGCGAATGGCTGTGACCCCTGCTGGGGCCGGGTTGCCGGATAATATCTCCGAATCTCCCCTTGACTTGTCGACACGCCGTAAATAGATTTATCTTGTCGACATAGCGTAAACAGATGCACGGGAGGGAACAGCATGGCTGAGGAAACGCGACTGGCGATCAGTACCGCAGAGCGGGAAGTCTTGCGGGTGTTGTGGGACCTGGGGGCTGTGGGTGTGAAAGAGGTCTCCGAACAGCTCTCAGCTGAGGGCTTTGTGTGGACTCGCTCAACGGTCATCACACTGCTGCAACGGCTCGAAAAAAAGGGCTACGTCTCCAGCGACAAGAGCGGATTCGCCTTCGTGTTTCGGGCAGCTGTCTCGCGCGACGATCTGGTCCGGCAACGCCTGACCGAGGTCGCGGATGAGCTGTGCGAAGGGGAATGGTCGCCGCTGCTGCTGGCGTTTGCTCAGCAGAAGAAGCTGACCGACAAAGATGTCGGCGAGTTGCAGAAGCTGATCGACGCACTGGCGTCCAAGGTCAATCGCCCTCGCACACGGAAGGGTTGAACTATGACGACGATCATCAGTGGCCTGCTGCAAAACTCAATAGTCGTCGCACTACTTTGCCCGGTCGCTTGGCTCGTCTGCCGCGCACTCCAGTCGCGCCCAGCAGTTCAGCACTTGGTCTGGCTCATGCTCCTCGTGAAGTTGGTTCTTCCGCCAGTCGTGGTCTGGCCGTGGGCGATGAACGTGGGTGCCTGGCAAGCCCCACAGGCCACGAGTCACCAACAGACCTCGAACACCCTCTCCACCGATCACGGCATCGACGAACTGACCGCCGAACTCGCCCTGACCGAAGCGCAGCTGGTCGCGATCTCTGAACTAGAAGTCACTCGGCCTCCTCAAGTCTCCACATGGCTGAGCAGTCAACACGACTGGCTACCATGGCTTCCGAGCGGGATCTGGCTCTCGGGAATGCTCGTGGCAGTCATCGTGCTGGCGAGGCAAATCACCCGCCAACGACGGGTGCGGCGAGACGCTTCAACAGCGGCCTCGTGGCTGGTCGATCTGGTGCGGCATGTCGCCGTCCGGATGCGAATGCGTCCGATCCGAACTGTTGTCTCGGATCGCATCGTCAGTCCGATGATCTGCTGCTTGGGAGCCCCCCGCTTGCTCTGGCCGAACTCGCGTGACGACGCGGGTTCTTCACAGGCCAGCGAAGGTGTGGTGGCTCACGAGCTGGCCCATGTCGCCCGCCGCGATCATTACGTGGCGTGGTTCGAGATGGCGGTCAGCGTGGTGCTGTGGTGGCACCCGCTGGCGTGGTGGCTGAAACTCCGACTGCGGGAGTCGCGCGAGCTGGCGTGTGATGCGCTGGCGGTCAGCGTGGTTCCCGATCGGCAGGCGTATGCCAATCTGTTGTTGCAATTGTCATCTGCATCGAACGACCAATGGGTCGCGGCGTCTGCACTGGGCGTCGGTGATGCGTCTCGTAAATCTCTCGAAAGGAGACTGATTATGATCTTCAATGAACGAGCCAGCGGCCGCGTGTCGCTGAGTAGTGTAATGGTGCTTAGTCTGCTGGCGGTGCTGTGCGTGCCAGGGTGGTCGTTGAGTGATGATCCGCAAGTGGCCGATGCAGTCGCTCCGGTAGAGCCGAAGGCACTCGAACCACCGGTTACCCCCGACGCTCCGGTTCCCCCGAAGGCCCCAGTGACGCTCGATTTCAAATCCGCACACGTACTCGATATCAGCGGGACTGCCATCGATCCTGCGAATGCCGAGAAATTAGCGGCTGAGGCTCATCAGGCCCAAGCCGAATACTTGATGAGAGTGGCGTCCGAGGCGGCAGTGAGCGATGTTCAGTTTTTCGATACAACCACCGGTCAAGAGAAGCCTGGCGAGCAAGCCTCTTGGCGTTATCTCACTCGGGCTTTGACCTCGGAAAACAAAACGCTCGGCCAGATGAATCTCGATGACGGCAGCACGCTTACCGTTGAGCTTCAGACCGATGGTTCTTTACTGGTCACTGCAAAAAACGGGGATACGGCCCGCACGATGCAGGTCCGCGTGCCTCAGACCGCTGTACCAGTCGTCAGCGATCGATTGGCGGTGGGATATGGATTCAAAACTGCGACAACCCTGGACGGAAAAGCGGTTTTCGTGATCACTGATCAGACGGGCGCTGCCGATGGGGAAGTAGGCGATGCACAACACGCAGACATCGACAAACTCACTCCGGTCATCGTCGATTCCAATCAAGAATTGAAAATGCGAGACGAGGCGCTCCGAAAAAACGAGTCTCTACGATGGCAAAAGCGATTCCATCAACTTGAGTCGCAATTGGAGACCATCCCCCAGGATGTCGACAAGACACAGCCACTGGGCGATGCAACCGCACAACCCGATCTGCAACGCGAGTTGCTGACTGCTGACATCGAGGAGGCCGAAGCGAATCTGGAAGAGAAGAAAATCAAGCTGGAACAGATTGCCCCACTGGCCGCCAAGGGCGCTGAAATCTCGCACCAGGTTCAACTCTTGCAGCTCGACGTCAAGAAGGCCGAGATCGAACTTCGTCGTAGCCAGTTGCGGCTGAAGATTCACGATCGGACGCAGGAGACACACGCTTCGAATCCGGTAAGTCTCAATTCATTGCAGGATTTTGATTTCCAAATGCCGCAGCCGCAACCGCAGACGATTGATGTCCAAGCGGGCCTGGGGAAGTGACCTGATTGAGCAGGGGATATGCTTAACGCGATTCGAAATGAGACATCCCGGCGAGCGTCCGGCGTGAGCCGGATGGTGCTTCTGAGACTCGCTGCGGAACCAGGGGGCCGACGCCACCCCGCTCGCCGAAACGTCTCGCTCGGCGCCGCACCGTGTATCACTCGAATAACCGTCCGATGAATCGCGCACTCCCGAGATCTTCAGTGACCTCGGGAGTTTTTTGTTCTTGGCCAGCGAACGGCAGACGTGAGTCTGTCGAGTCCCCCGCTCACGCGACCGACTTCCGCAGTCCGGGCGACTGCTTTCATTCCGGTTCGCACGCTCAGTCACCGAGACGTTCGAAGACTCGACAGACTCACGTCTGCCGCTCGCTGGTCCGCTCTTCATCGGGTTGTTGCACAATGACCGACCAACTCGGCAGAATGTGACATGCCGTCGTGGCCGACATGCTTTGCCTCAAAGACTGGGATTCAAGATGAATCGCTTCGCCTGGACTGCTCTGTTTGCATTCGGAGTCTTGTCACTGGGACAGCTGGCTGCTGAGGACTCAAAACCGGCGAACGAGCCGAAATCGCACTCCGGGGCAGCAGCTCTCGCGGGCAAGCGCGTGATGACTCTCGGAGACAGCGTGACACAAGACGGGCGTTACCTGAGCTTCATCGAGTACTACCTCCAAAAGCATAACCCGACGCTCGACTTCGACATCGTCAACGCCGGACTCGCGAGTGAGACGACCTCTGGGCTGACCGAGGAAGGTCATCCCGGCCCGCGCCCGTGTATTCACGAGCGGCTTGACCTCGCTCTCGCCGATGTCAAACCCCAGCTGGTCATTGCCTGTTACGGGATGAACGACGGAATTTACAAGCCGCTCAGTGAGGAGCGATTCAAGGCGTTTCAGGACGGCGTGACCCGACTGGTGGAGAAGTGCCAAGCCGCTGGGGCCGAGGTCATTCTGATCACTCCGCCCGCGTACGATGTCGACTGCCATGGCGGGCTGGCAACCATGAAGTTCGACTACAACACGGTGCTGGATGCCTACTCCGAATGGGAGCTGAAGACGCGACCACTCGGAGCGACCGTCGTCGGCATTCATGTGCCCGTCAGCCAGCAGATCAAGCCCTGCCGCGATGCGAACCACCCGATGCACAATTCCGGAGACGGAGTCCACCCGACCGAGATGGGGCACTTCGTCATTGCCAAAGCGGTCATGTCCGGATTGAAGATGCCGCTACCCGATGGCGACCTCGCCAAGCAGCTGGCCGAAGTTCAAGCCGACCCGCTGTACTCGCTGGTCCGCCAGCGACAAGCGGCCCGTGGCCACGGCTGGCTGCAATACATCGGCTACACCCGGGTCAACCAGACGACCAAGCCCCACGAGAATGACATCCAGGCCGTTGAGGCGCTGGCCGCTGAGCAGCTGAAGCAGATCGACGCGCTGCGTCGTCAGTGAGCAGATCTCTCCCCCGCCACTGGGGCTCGTCCCCGTGGTTCCCGCGCCTGTGCGCTACCTGTAGCGCACAGGCGCGGGAACCACCCCGACAAGCGGGGTGGCGGGAGGACCGTTTTCAGAGAACTACGGAGCCTTAGACAATTGAGCCTTGGTCATCTCGTGGTACTCTTTCCACGTGATCACTTGGACACCCTGCGTCTCCAACTCCTTGGCCATCTTGGGATCGGTAAAGACCAGGCGGTCCCCGTTGCGGCGTTCCCAGCTGTTGGTGATGGCCCGCAGCTCTTCATTGGCGATGCCGCAGTGGATGATCAGCTGGGTCACCCCGGGCTTCAGTTCGCGAACGACCCGGAAGTAGCTGGCCTCGCGCTCCTCATGCGTGTCGCCCCCATAGAACTGGGCGAGTTCATCGAGAACCGGCAGTCCCTTCTTGCGCAGTGCAGCTGCGAGCGGTGCGCCGACTTCGTTGAACGCGGCGTACTCCTTGCGAGCCCGCTCGTTGTCGAGGAACAGAATCGGGAGGTTGGCTTCCAATCCCACGCGGACGTAGACCTCGAGAATATCGGGACGACAGACGAGAGCGCCCATGTGCGTGTCGAGATGGGTCACCGGGATGCCGAGTCGTTTGGCCTTGTCGATCTGAGCCTTGAGCTCGATCTCCACTTCAGCGGCCTTGGCATTCCCTGCGACCTGCTCCACATTGTCCCAGAGGAATCCGTTGGGATCAGCCAGGCTGGGCACTTGGTCCAGTGAAGCGACGGGCCCCCAGCGATACTTGTCCCACTCGGAATTTAGGGTGAGGTGCAGTCCAAAATCTTTCTCGGGATGTGCCTTGGCATACTCGGCAATCTCGATCACCCACGGACACGGCATCATAATACTGGCCGACGAAACGGTCCCTTTCTCCATCGACTCGATGGTGCCCTCGTTCACCGAGTGCGACATCCCCGCATCATCCGCATGGATGATCAGGTACTTCTTCGTGGGATCGAATGCCTTATCTTCGGCACTCGCCTGATGAACAGAGAGCGACACGCTCACGAGAGCCAGTAGAGAGAACAGAACACGCAGAATCATCGGGGAGCCTTCTCAGTAGTGTGATGAACAAATCCCAGCAAACAGTACCACGTCTGTATCTGAGACTACACACTCAGCTCCATCTCCAGAAACAAATACGGATCACGAAGATAAGCCGCCTTCATGCGCTGCAGCGTTTCCCACCGCGTGATGTGGTGTGGACTTTCCAGCAGGGGCGTCGCCTCGGCGAGACTCATCAACTGGTCTTTGCGAATGATCATGGCCCGTATTTTTCGCGTGCGAATCTCGCCAGCGGATTCACTAGTCAAGCAGATCAAATAGGGGGCCGATGTCACCGGCAGTTTCAAATCACGTTTTAACTGGCCAGTGGCGAACTTCTCGGCGAGCTCGTTGAGGACTTGATTGAGGTAATACCAATAGTCAGCTTTGGGAAGAGGCAAGAACGGATTCGTGGCGGTCGTTTGCTTCGCACTGGACAGGACTCGTTCCGACGCCGATTGATTCAGGAAGACATCCTCGCACGACTTCTCCATCAGGGTTCGAATCCATAGCCGTCCATCATGGATGATGTTCAGCGAGAAGTTCAGTCGGTTGAGAAAATCTCGTTTCTGCCAAGCCCGTCTCGCCCTCCACCGACCGACACCCCAGCCGATTACGGTAAATACAGCTGCGGCGAGCAGCTTGGTTCCATGGTCACGAATTTGCTGGAGAAGTTGCTCGATCCACTGCATGCACCACATCCAATCTGTTCGAAGGAATCTCGATTGCCGCACGAAGTGAATGGAGCAGGCTTACGGCCCATCGACCACTTGGTACTGCCCGGTCGTCCCTTCCGGTCGAGTCAGTTCCAACCGCAACCCGGTCTCGGAGCGAGCCGAGGTGTCGACCCGCAGAGTGATCGTCTGGCGGCCCTTCGTCAACTCAATCGTGGCCCCTGCTGGCGAGTCGACGATCTCTTTGCCGGACCAGACTGTCAACCCGTTCGTCGTGTCGAAGTTTAATATCGCGCTGCCGCCTTCGACGACATCGATCTCCACTTGCAGATAGAACACCGCAGTTTTCTGAGTCTGGGCAATCTCGTTCAGCGGCAGCGTGCCATTCACGAGTGAGTACGCCGAGGTCCACACCCCTTGCGCCAGAATCTCGGTTTCGAAGATCACTAGATTGGGAATCTCCGCCAGTAGTTCGGCCTTTGGCTTGTGTAACACTCGCCAGCGCTGGAACCGCTGCGTGGATCGCACTTCGTAGTCACCCGGCTTGCCCATCACCGAGAGGAACTTGAGCAAGTCGTGCGTCTCGCTCTCGGTCAGCAGCGTCGGCAACCCTTTGGGCATCAGCGACTTCCCCTCGACCTCCTCATCAATCTCGGAAATCGGGATTTCGATCAGCTGGCTATCGGTGTTTCGCAGGACGAGTTTCTGATCCGTGCGATCGACGGTAATCCCTTGAAACACGCGGCCCTCGAGGGTGGTGACCGTGCGAGTGATAAACGCTTCCTTGATCTGCGCATCGGGGTCGAACAGAGCATTCACCAGATACTCCATCGGCGAATTCGCTCCCACAGGAGTCAGGTCGGGGCCGACCTCGCCACCCGCCTTGTTCACAGCATGGCACTTGGTACAGCTCAGGTCACTGCGTCGGAAGACCTGTTCACCGCGAGCCGGATCGCCGTGTTCAGCGGCAGCTGTGGCAAGGGCAGTGACCTGCTCGGGAGTGAGCTTCACCGGCTTCGCGCTGACACCCGCTTGCGGAGCCAAAACGTCCAGTAGTCCTGCATCACTACGACCAGCGGCATACACGCGGCGCAGGCAGAGCTTGGCCACATCCTGCGGGAGCGGTGTCGCTTTCAAGGCTTCTCCCAAATGAGCCGCTCCCCCCTCGCGAGCCAGGAAGACATCGATCAACGCTGCAGGGTCATCGTCCGAAGTGGTCGACTGGAGCAGAGCCGCACCCGCTTGCGCGCTGGCGGTCAGATCCAAGCCGGCGAGGGTCGACACTCCGAGCGACCGGTTCACGTAGGACTGCCCGGCTGCCAGAAGCTCCCCGGCAATCAGCTGAGCGTTCTGGGCATCGACGATCACTAGCGCCGACACAGCTGCCGCGCGAGTGGCATCGGAGCTGTTCGCCGCGCGGGCGAGCTGGACGAGCGCGCCCGATGTCGACGGTTCTTTCCATGCCTGAGCCAGTTCGATGGCCCGCAGCTGAAGTTCCTGGTCCATATGGGCGGGGTTCAGCAGCTGGGCAAGACCCGCGCGATCGCTCGGGAGAGTCTTCCGGTTGAGTGCCGCGTCCTTCAGCCAGCCGAGGGCCTTCCGTCGCAGCTCGGGGGCCAAGGTCTGCTCATCAACGACCTGTTGAAACACGAAATCCAGATCGTGTTCATTGCCGCGCGTGCAGACCATCTCGACCACGCTGCCAATTCGAGCGGGCGGAACCTTGCCGCTCTTCAGCAGCTTGAGTACCGACCCAACCGCCGATGCTGGATCATCAGCCCGCGCCGAGACTGCAAGCTGGGTCCAGAGACACAACAGGAGAAGACAACACATCACTCGCTGCAGAAAGCTGTTCAACCGAGCACTCACTTACAGGTCAGGAAACATCCGATTGTGAGATTATTGCGAGGTACGCGACCGGCGGCGACTGTTCTGTGGCTCAAGTCTTCTCATCCGAAGAGAGAACTCCCAGCGACTGCGCGAATTTGCGGCCTGTCACAGACATCGGCAGCGTGGCCAGACCTGCCTTCTCGACCCACCCTTCATCGGCACGCAACCGCTCGACTGCGTGACCACATAGCTGGGTGGAGTAGCAGCGGAGGTCGATGCGATAGCGGGTGACAGAGTGTTTGATGCGGGTCAGTGGGTTGACTGAGGCGACGGAGAGACCGTACTCGCCGTGCAGATGTGTGGTCACCATCTGGATCAATCGGGCTTCCGAGTGAACTCCCGGTTCGCAGGCGAAACGTGGAAAGTCCCACATCCCGGCCCAGCGTTCCGCGGAATTCCTCTTTCGGAGAAACACTCGATCTCCGGCGATCACTGCCACGGTCAGTTCGGTAACGTCGGTGACATCGGGACGAGTCGCCTTCTGGGGGATCTCGTTCTGCGACCCGTTCTCCAGCGCACGGCAGACTGTCTTCAGTGGACAGCGCGGGCAATCTGGATTCTTGGGAGTACAGATCATCGAGCCGAGGTCCATCAGCGCCTGATTGAAGTCGCCGATATCCTTCGCAGGAAGAATCGACTCCGCGAAAGCCCACAGGAGCTGCTGCCCCTGGGAATTGCGAGGATCACCCGTGAACCCCAACAACCGGCAATAGAGACGCAACGTGTTGGCCTCCACGATGGGAGCCCGCTTCCCAAAAGCGAACGATGCAACTGCTCCGGCAATATAAGGTCCGACACCGGGTAACTCCCTCAGACCAGCGACTGTCTCGGGAAAACGTTTCTGCGGACGCTCATTGACAATGATGGCTGTTGTACGCAGGTTGCGACCGCGGCTGTAGTAGCCGAGCCCTTCCCAGAGCCGGAGGACTTCCTCTTCGGAGGAGAGTGCGAGTGACTCTAATGTTGGGAACCTCGCCAGAAATCGTTCATAGAATGGACGGACAGCGGTAACTGTCGTCTGTTGCAGCATGATCTCGCTGACGAGAATGCGATACGGGTCGTTGGTGTCTCGCCACGGCAGCTCGCGGCCAAACCGGGCGAACCACTTGGGGAGTTCGCGGCGAATCGTGCGTATCGATTCTTCGGTAAGAGTGGGTGCGATCGCTGCGGGAATCGCCTTCGTCGAACGAGAAGTGATCTTGTCACTCTCCGAAACGGCGCGTACGATCTGTGCATCACAGCCGGGGACGTAGCTCAGTTGGCAGAGCGCAGCGTTCGCAATGCTGAGGCCGAGGGTTCGACTCCCTTCGTCTCCACTGGCCAGTGCCGCATGATCCGTCGACTTCGGTCGGCGGATTTTTTTTGGTGCAGGCGACTTTGCTTTCTCGGGCGAGACAGAGCCCGTGTCAACGAGACCCTGGGTCTTCAGTTTCCAGATCACGATCAGCCGCTGCATGATCCGCTGGGTGATGCCGTAGACCTCGGGAGCAGAGCTCGCGCGAGGCCCCGCGACATTCAATCGAGTGATCCCTGCTGCCCACACCCAAGCCAAGATTTTGCTGGCTGCATTCCGCCGGTCAGCGGGGTCCGCGAGGTCAATCCGCAGGCTGGGCTTGCCGTGTTTTACCGCCAGACGAGCTGTGAGACCGGTCCCTCCGAGAAGCCGACCGTATGGTAGGAGCAGCGTGCCGTCCGAGTCGCGAACGTTCCATTCCGTTCGCTCGGGGTACCGTGAAGAGGGAGTCTCTTTCAACACATATTGCTGAGCCAGGACTCCGTCTTCCGCAATTCGTCCGCGCGGGCACCAGCCATCAATCGCGATTCCGAGTTGGAGCGCCGCATCGAGCGCAGCCCGGTCGACTCCGGTTTGTCCACCACTGATTACGGTTAGCTTCCGTGCCATCAAACTTTATGCTTTTGAGAAGTGTCGATGGGGGCGATGAATCTTGTTGGAGAGCGAGATGGCAATAGTGCGATGTTAAAGCTTGGAGTAGGCGTTGAGCTAGGCTCGCCCGGGAGGGCGAAGCTCCTGCTGAGCAGAGAGCAGATTCAGAATCTGTCCTCAGTTCACATAGACAAGAAGGTCTGTGCCAATCAGCAGTGGGGCAGACATTCCTGCCTGCCTTTCCTGCCATCCCATTCTGAACATGCTCTAGGAGCCACGTTTTCATGCATGAGCGGCTCGGCAGGAGCCTCGCTCTCCCGACGGAGACAACCCCTGTGTTCTGCTTTGACAGGGCTCCAGTCTACCAGTCCGTCCGACACCAGTCTCTGTCTCGCTCGGTGGAAGAGCGTCGATTGTCAACTACGGCATGCCCGGTGTCTTCGACTGGATACCCGTCACCAGCTCTTGCCCCACCTTCAAATCCCCGGCAACGACCTCGGTGAACTGCCCATCCGTCAGACCGACGGTCACGGGCACCGCGCGCAGCTTTTGCCCCTCAGCGATCCACACGTGACGCTGGCTGCGCTTCTTGCGGGACTCAGCTCGCTCCCGAGCCGATTGCATCACAGCTGTAGTGACCGAATCGCCACCGCCCGAGGGTTCCGCTTCCGTCGGCTGGCTGCTGGCCTGCCCTTCCAGAATCGGCAGGTCTTCCGTGCGGACATACTTCGCATCGGGATAATAACGTAGAGCCGCATTGGGCATCTTGATGACGTTCGCTCGATCATCCACTTGAAACGACAGACTGGCTGTCATCCCCGGCAGCAGTTTGAGTTCGGGATTCGGAGCCCCCACGATGACGGGGTATGTGACTACATTCTGTAAGGTCGTCGAACTCAAACGGATCTCGTTGATCTTACCGGTGAACAACTCGTCGTAGGCGTCGACCGTGAAGGTGACCGGATACTTCTTTTCTTGAGCCGCATGAATCTGTCCGATGTCTGCCTCGTCGACACTGGCATGGACGTGCATCTCCTCTCGCATATCCGGGGCGATGACGAACAACTCGGGGGTCTGAAACTGGGCCGTCAAGGTCTGGCCGGGGTCGATCTTTCGATTGATGACGATCCCATCGACGGGTGACAGGATGTCGGTGTAACCCAAATTCAGTTCTGAGTTGTCGAGCGTCGCCTGTGCTTGATCGATCAAAGTCTTCGCGACCGCCAGCTGGGCTTCGAGTGAGATGCGGGTGAACATGAACTTGTCCATCTCCGCTTGTGCCATAAAGGTTTTGTCTTCTGCACGAAGTGCGACAGCGCGCTTCTCGTCATTGATTGCCTGTTGCAGCTGGGCTTGCACGCGGGCCACATCGGCCACGCGGTTGGCGAGCGCAGCTTTGTCGCGGTCGACGCCCGCCTTGTAGATGCGCGGGTCGATCTTGGCGAGCAAGTCGCCTTGTTTGACTTCTTGATTGAACTCGCAGTGGAGTTCCAGAATCGGTCCGGAGACGAACGAGCCGATTGCGACCTGCAACTTGGGCTTAATCGTACCAGTGGAATTCACAACTGACACGATCGACCCTTGGTCCACCTTGGCCGTGCGCCAAGTGACCTTGTTCCGCTCGGCCATATACGCCTTGATTGGCCCGCTCGCGGCATACCCCAGCCCCCCGAGGACGGCGAAGACAATCAACAGTTTCAAGAGTGTACGCATGGAGTGAGTGTAGTTGAGAGTTGAGAATTGAAAGGATGCGTGAAGGTCGAGAGCTTCCGCCACTCTGGCTGACCACTGACTGAGAGCCAAGCACTTTCGCTCAACGCATAACCCTCATTGCCCCCCCCAGCCTTGGCACTAGGGACTGCTTCTCGTCACAATCGACCGAACACTGACGTGCAATACAGCTCAGATGGAAAGAGGCGGGTTCTTTGGCTCTCATCGAAATTCGCGACTGCTCCAAAGTTTACGACTTGGGGGAAGTCAAAGTCGAGGCGTTGAAGAATGCAAATCTCACCGTGGAGAACGGCGAGTTCATGGCATTGATCGGCCCGTCGGGGTCCGGCAAGAGCACCCTCATGAATACTCTAGGGTGCCTCGATCGCCCAACCAGCGGGAGCTATCGTCTAGCTGGAGAAGAGGTTGCGGCAATGTCGGCTGCCCAGCGGGCCCGGATTCGCAATCAGCGCATTGGCTTCGTTTTTCAGAATTTCAACCTGCTGGCCCGGACCTCGGCTCTCGAAAATGTCGAGCTGCCACTGCTCTATTCAGCTGGTCTTTCGGCCGCGGACCGACACAAACGGGCTGTGGAGAAGCTGGAACTGGTGGGCTTGGGGAATCGGCTGGATCACCATCCCAGTCAGCTGTCGGGTGGGCAACAGCAGCGCGTGGCGATCGCGCGGGCGCTGGTGAATGAGCCTGCCATCCTGCTGGGAGATGAACCGACAGGGAACCTCGATTCGAAGACCAGCCGAGAGATCATCACCCTGTTTCGTGACCTGAATGAAAGAAATGGGATCACCATCATACTCGTGACCCACGATCTGAATGTCGCTAAGAATGCGAAACGGATTGTAGTTTTGCGGGATGGGGGGATTGTGAGCGATACGACGGACTTCGCAGAAGCCGCAAAGGTGTTACAAGCCGGTCTTCTGGAGTAACCCCGGATTCAAGAGCGACCGTGCGACGATGGAGATGTGGGAGAACCCCGTTTCCACGCACGAGCGCCCGACGCATGATCTTCGGCAAAATCCGCAACTGGCTTTCGCAGCGACCGATCGTTCGGGATACGACTGCGCGTCCTGAAAGACCGAGAGTTGCCACTCTGCTGAATCGACTTCATGTGCGATGCGTGATCCTCTTCATCACGTTCGCTTGCTGCCAGTCGGTGTCTGCCCAGCGACCCATCGGGACCATCTTCCCCGAACGTCGTTCAATCCAGGTCCGTGAACCCAATCAGCTGCCGCGTTACCAGATGCCAGCGGCCTCCGCTCCTTCGACGGTGTCCCGCCCGATTACGGATTTGGAACCGCGTTTGATCGCACTTGATGGAGCACTCCGGACCTCAATGCGGAACCTCGATGTGATTCGAGTGCTGAGCGGCGTCACTGCGACGAACTCCGGCCGGTCGATCTACGACGTGGCGCTGACGAATACCTCCATCGATCAGCAACAGTCTCGCTTCGATCCGATTTTATCCATCGACAACAATTGGAACCTGCTCGAGAATCCGCAAGCTGTCTTCGACCCTCTGCCGCCCAACAATGCGATCATCTCCGGAGTCCAGACGCGGAATTTCAACACGTCGACGCGGCTCTCCAAAACGGATCTCACCGGGGGCAACTTCGCCTTGGGAGTGGATGTAGCACCGAGCATCACTCATCCCACGACTGGGCTACTCAATCCTCTGACACGCTCCTCCACATTTGTGAGCTACACCCAGCCTCTTCTGAAAGGAGGCCGCATCGAGGCCAATATCGCCCCGATCGTCATTGCGAACATCAACACTGAGCGCTCCTATTTCCAGTTCAAAGACTCCATGCAGGAGCACGTCCGAGGTGTCATCGAAGCCTACTGGACATTGGTGTTCGCGAGGACAGATCTCTGGGCACGCAAGCAACAGGTCGAACAGCTCACCCAGACCGTGCGACGAGTCGACGCCCGAGTCCGCAACGCGATCGACAATCGCGCCGACTTGGCCCAAGCGCAGCTGGCACTGGCCAACATTCGGGCTAGCGTTGTGACCGCAGAAGGGAACGTCTTGCTGCGCGAGGCTGCTCTTCGCAACATGATTGGAATCTCACCGTCCGACGGAACTGTCTACATCCCCACGACACCGCCCATCAACGAGCGATTCATCCCAGACTGGGAACAGATGCTGCAACTGGCCGAGGAGCGGCGCCCCGATCTCATCGAACTGAAGCTGATCCTCGAAGCGGATATGCAGCAACGAATCGTGGCCCAGAACAACTCGCTACCCCAACTGGATGCGGTGGCGTTGTACCGCTGGAACGGGCTCGATGGTCTAACTCCAACGGGGTCGCGTCTGTCGTCTCGTCCGGGACAATTTACCGACTGGACGCTGGGAGTGAACTTCTCGGTGCCGCTTGGTCTACGACAGGCCCGCGCGACAGTTCGGCAGCAAGAGTTGGTCATTGCTCGCGACCAGATCAACCTGAAGCAGGGGTTCCATGCCACAACGCACATCCTGACCGTCACGGTCCGCACGCTCGACCAACAGTACGAGCAATACCTCGCCCTCCGCGAAGCACGACAGGCCGCCCGCATCAATCTCGATGCCCAGCTGCTTCGCTGGCAAAAGGGCCAGGCGATCCTGCTCAACGTCCTGCAGGCCATCAGCGACTGGGGTAACACTGTTTCCACCGAAGCGAACGCCCTGACCCAGTACAACACTCAGCTGGCCAACCTGGAGCGCCAGACCGGTACGATTCTGGAAACGCACGGCATCCTGTTTGTGCAAGAAAGCCAGCAGGCCATCGGTCCCCATGGCCGGTTCTGCGAGACCCGGTGCTACCCCTGGAGCACTCGTCCGTCCGAGAACATCGACCTCTATGACGACTCGACCGAGCCCGCCGAAAACTCGTTTGACCTGACAGCTCCACCGAATCTCGGGACGCCCCCCAAGGACGTACCCTACGACCAGATCGAATTGCCTACACTCGAAGAAATCATGGAACAACAGAAGCTCGATGAGCAGGCCCTGCCGCCCGCCGAGTAGCAGAATTCGTCAGAATTCTGCCCACTGAAACAAGTACTGTCATCCCTCATCGGGCTCGCACGTCTCACTGCCCCGCACCGGCAACCGCGAGTTCAAATACGACTCCAACAACACCTGCGCCGCCAGCATATCCAGCTTCTTCTTCCGCTGCTTGCGAGACAGATCCAGCTCGATCAGATGGTCGATCACCACAGCTGTGGTGCAGCGTTCGTCGTGCATCGCGGTGGGGAGGCCGAGCTGGGAAAAGAGCCAGACAGCGAAGCGGCGGCAGTGGGCGGACTTCTGGCTTTCGAGGCCGTTCATGTGAATCGGCAGGCCGATCACGATGCCCTTCACAACGTATTCCTCGCACCAGTTTTTGATTTGTTTCAGATCGAGAGCGGATGTGCGGCGGGTGTAGTTCTCGATGGGGCTGGAGATCGTCTGCTCAGGTGTCGAGATCGCGAACCCCATCCGCTTGTCACCGTAGTCGATTCCCAGCAACCGGCCATACGTGGGTGGCTCGGGAAAGGTCACATGCTCCACGGTCTGTGGGGCAGGCTCACTCGGTGTGGTCATTCGTCGTCTCCCCGTGGGGCACGTTTTCTACGTGCCCGTGTCTCTCCGAAATGGAGTGAGCGACATCATACCGCATCGTCGTCAAAATCATCTTCCATGCTCTGGGGAGAAGGCTCAGGGAGATCCCCATCCAGCACCACCCGAAACATCAACTCGGGTGTCTTCCGTCGATTAATCGCCCGAGCCAGTTCCGACCGCATCCTCCCAGTATTGGCTGCCAGGCGAACCATCACCTCGTCCGGACGGAAATCCTTCGCAAAACCCAGAGGAGCCACCGTGACCAGCAGGCAATTCGCATCGGGAGCCGGTGTCACCTGCACCACATACACATCGCGCAGCCGGTCATCATCCAGCTCCCCGGACAATACCTGATCCAGTGTACGCTGCACTTGGCTACACATTTGCAACGTCTTGCGATCGGGCCGATGAGTCTTGTTCGAACCAGATCGACCGCGGCGGGGGGATGGCATCCACAACTCCAAATTCGGGCTGCGATCTTCGGAAACAATCCGATCAACCGCCGTCCCCATGATAGACAGCTGGAGTCACCACCCACCATCAAGGTTCGCGGTTTCCAGAGTGATTTGCTGTGTCGGATGTGAATCGATGACGTGAGATCATCTGGCGAGAGCCCGATAGCGTCAACCGAAATGCAGCCTCTGAGTCTGTGAATGCATTTGCGTTGAGTAAGCAGAACCGATGCAGCGCCTTCGAGACCCTGCGGACTGGGAACTCTTCGGCTCTCGGGGAGGCCAGCGACCTCTGCTCCTCGACCACAACAACAATTCCAAACACCGACCACCACTCAAAAACACAACACGAGGAACCGCTTCCGCAGTTCCTCGTGTTGGCGAGTTTCATCCGAGTTCAATCAACTCGATGGGCTTAAGGCAGCGTGCCCCAGCCGAATGGGAAGGCTGGTCCACCGACTCCCTGAGCATCGTTCAGATCGACGTACGGGGCATTGTCGAGAATGAACCCGGCTCCCGTTCCGAACACGTTGCCAGGATTCAGCATGACGCGGAAGGTACTGGCTCCCACACCTGAGTACAGGTAGCTGGCCTGCACTGTCGGAGCGTTCGGATCCAGAAGTGTTCCGCCCGCAGCCACGTCACGATCTGCCAATCGCTGAGCGTTGCGATCACGTGTCGCGGTGGCGAACGGTCCCGCTGGCGTCTGGCTGGTCAGGCGAGACTTGAACAATCCCTCGGCGTTGTTGTAGCTGGCACCGATCGTGGTCGCATCGGTCGAGTCAGCGACGTTGTTGCCGTAGACCAGATCCAGGCGGGCCAGAGGATCAGTCTGGTACGTGGCCAGAGCGAAGGTCGCTGCATCCCATGTTCCCACCGATGCCAGTGGATCGACAGTCGACACGAACGATTGGAAGAAGACATCCGAACCGGCGTTCCCTTGCAGGATGTTGTCCTGCACCGTGGCTGTCACTCCAGCTCGGGTGGCTGCAAAGCCTCCGTCATCAGTGAAGTCAGCTGATCCACCGTCAGCGGTTCCGACTCGCACCACCAGGCCAGTCGCGGTGAACCCACTGTTCAGGCCGTTGGCACTGACTGTGTTGCGGTTCATGGCAAAGACCAGGTCAGGCGTCGCGTTGACCAATCCGTTGCTGCTGAGAGCGACCGTCGCATTGGCCCGTGTGCTCTGGTCAGCGGATGCGGTGTTGACCACGTACACGCCTTCTTCTCCGTTGCTCACAATCTGGTTGTCATCCAGAGTCACATTCGCTTGTCCACTGCCACGGTTGATGATTGCGACCCCGCGTTCAGTGTTGCTGGTGAACTGCGAGTTCGTGATCGTCGCGGTGAATCCCGCAGCACTATTGTTGATGACTTCCAAACCATCCTGAGTATTGAGAGTCATAATGTTGTTCGTCAGTGTGACATCGTTCACACCGGCGACACTGTTGACTCGTACTCCATCCAGCGTGTTACTGGCGATCCGAGAGTTCGTCACCGACAGGGTGTTTCCATTCATCAGCAGGTCGACACCGTGACCGGTGTTTCCAGAAATCTCAGCTCGGTCGATGGTCATCAGGCCACCGGTGCCGCCCTGGAACACCACACCACCGGCTCCGTTCCCATTGATCTCCACGTTGTCCAAATCCAGAGTTCCCAGCGATCCCACAAACACGCCCGCTTGAGCATTGTTGCTGATGATCGTGTCGGGGAACGCAGCTGTGGCATCGCCGATTTGGATGATGTGACCAGGCGACTGGATGTCGACCCCGCGACCGCCGTTACCGGTGATCGTGCTGGCCAGCCAGGTTCCGGTGAAGGTTGGCGTATCGGTCACCGCGTTCAGCGTCGAGTTCACGGTGATTCCCGTGCCCCCGTTGTTGGTGATCGTGTTCCCATCCAGGTTCGTCGTCATGTCGGCGTCCCCGTCGACTCCGAATGCGATGCCCCGGCCTGTACTGCCGTTGATGGTGTTGTTGGTGATGGTGTACTCATCCGTCAGGTTGGCAGCCCGTGCCCGGATGTCGAAGCCATCGCCTCGGTTGGCATTGAGGTTGTTACTGCTGATGACAAAGTTGTCGATCACTCCAATCCCGCGACGTTCGACGTTGATCCCGTCACCACCGTTGGAGTTGATCGTCATGTTCTGAATCGTGGGGTTGACCAGCTGGCTGAACCCATCGACGAAGACCTGGACACCGTGGCTGGCATTGCCAGTCGCGGTCGAGGTGCCCGCGACTGGGTCACCAATCACCAAATTCGGCAGAACTGCATTGTCTTGCATCTGGATGTGGATGCCTTCTCCGTTGAAGGTCGTGTTCGCACCGTTGGTGGTGTTGTCGAACTGAGAATCCAGAATCGACAGCTGGCCCTGTGAGTTCGAGTTCATGGTCACCCCGAGACCGGCATCGACGTTCGCATTGAACGTGTTGTGTCCGGTGGCTCCCATGGCCAGGGCGAACTGAGCATTGTCGGTAGCATCGATTCGCAAGCCCACGCTGCCGTTGTTGCTGACCGTGTTGCCCGAGAAGTCTGTCACATCAGCCACAACACTTTGGGAGAGCAACAGGTTCACCCCACCACCCGCATTATTACTAATCGTGCTGTTCACAATGCGGGTAGTCAGTGCGCCTAGGTCGTCATCAATCTGCAGGTCGATTCCTGGGCCTCCCGTGTTACCAGTGATCGTATTTGAGTCAAACTCAATCTCGATCGGCGTTCCATTGGTGTCAGGATTCACGAGACTGAATCCTGACCCTGTGTTGTTGGTGATGCGGTTCTGGTTGACAAGAATCGTCTGTGCAGGCGAAATCACACTGTCTTGAATGTCCAAGACCACTCCGTCACCCGCATTCGAATCCACCACGTTATTGTTGATGGACATCGACCCCACATTCGAGCCATTCAGAGCCTGAATTTGGATGCCATCACTGGTGTTGTTGGAGATACCTCCACTGGACGCCGGGAAAATCTGGCTGGCTCCAAAGGTCGCAATCGAAGCGTTCGACAATCGTCCGATCAGTTGGCGACCTCCAGTGAACGTCACACGCACTGGAGATCCTGACAAATCTCCGCCAAAAAAGATGCTGTTGTTTGCGGCATCTCCGGCGACTAACGTCGCACTGAAGCCAAAGTCGCCTCCCAAGACGGCATTCGACTGGAAGTCGTTGAATCCCCAATTGACCACGGTTGAACCATCGGCAACTCCACCATCCACCGGAACATTTCCCAGTAGATCAGTCGTGGGGGTCAGAGTTGGATCAATCATCAGCCCATTAACCGACTCGAAGCCCACTGCAGTCGAGAATGGAGCGAAGTGGCCAAACGGTCTGGCGAAAAAGCCGCGTTCCGTTGCGAATGTTAGGCCGCTGCGATTGCCAGTGATGTCGTACTCGATGTTCTCGATTTCAATCGCCAGGTTGTTCGACGTATTCTGCAAGAACCAGCCCAGGTTGTTTGTATTTCCTGTGAAGGCATATGTGCCCGCCGGGGCTGCAGTCCCAGCGTTATTGTCATCGATACGCAACTCGCCCAAGCTGGAATTGTCGAGGAGAATTTGCAGTCCTTCCCCGTTGTTGACTTCAATTTCGTTGCCTTCGACCACCAGCGAGTTACTACTGCTGTCGATCAGTTCCAGGTGTGCACCGTCACCTCCCGTATTGGCGAGGATTGTATTCCCTTGCAATGAGATGTTCGAGATAGCAGTCCCGTTGGCCACCACCGAGACACCTCCACCGGTGTTGTTCAGTACGTTCGACTGGTCAATCAGAACTTCAGTCACATTGCTGATCTGATTCAATAGAACGTTGACACCATCTCCCGCATTACTTGTAACGCTATTTCCAATCATCACGATTTGATCTGCGACAATCGAACCACCAGTGGTGTTGTTGAGCAGCACCGAGATGCCATCACCACCGGTATTGCCATCGACGGAGTTAGATGACACGACGACATCATTCAAATCAGTGTTCAGGACATCAATCACGATCCCACGTCCGGTGTTTCCGGAAACCTGATTGTTATTTGCTAACACATCCGTGGTCACACTGAGGTCGAGCAGGTCGATTTCGATTCCATCACCGGCATTGCCGGTGATGATATTGTTGTTCGCTAGCACCCGGTCCACCACGTGTGCTCCGGTCGTACTGGAAAGGTTGACCCGCAGACCGTCTCCACCGACATTGTTCGCGATCGTGTTGGATTGCACACTGACGATGCCGACCGAGGAGTCTACGCCATCCACGGCGATCCCCAGTCCCGCATTGTCATGCACATTGTTGCCATCGATCGTGATATCCGGTGCCCCCGTCACGTTGAAGAGCTGGACGTTGATGCCGTTCCCGCCGTTGTTGGAGACATTGGCGGAGTTGCTGATCGACAGCTGGCCGAGCGTTGGCGTGCCTGTCGTCAGGAAGCCGATGCCGTTCCCGGTATTCCCGGTGACGGTGTTCCCATCAATCGTCAGGTTGTCGATGCTACCCGTGTCGTTCAGGTTGACACGGATTCCATCGCCCCCATGTCCGGTGACGGTGTTGTTGTTGATGGAACTTGGTGCCAACAGACGTGCACTGTCGCTCACGCTGACTGCGATCGCATCGCCCACTGTCGTGCCAGCGATGGCATCGATCTGCACATGATCAATCTCCGTGATCTGCACGCCCCAGGTGTTCAGCGAACTCACACGTTCCTGGAAGGTCCAGAACTTGTTCGGATCTGTCGGGTCGACCACGGTCGAGCTGTAATCACCCCACCGATTGCGACCTCCACCAAAGGTCAGGTTGTAGTCAGCTGCCCCGGCAGCCAGGATGACTGGTGATTGGAACGAAGTCACACCGCCAGTGGTTGAGCCAAAGGCGGCCATACTGCTGATAAACTGTGTCGGTCCAGAGCCACTGAATCCAATCACCACTGCGCCCGTATCGTTCACAGCGATCGATGGGTAGAAATAATCGACGTTTGGATTCTCGATCACACCGGTCTGGAGCACAGCATTGGTGTTGACATCGATCTGATACCAGCGAATCGCGGAGTTCGAAGTCCCCGTTCCGTCGACGGCATGGGCGGCCCACAACGAGCCGTTCACTTCCACCACATTGCTGCCAAACCTGGCAGCGTCGTTCTCCACAGCTGGGGCTCCTGGCTGGCGAGCGTTCTGTGGAGCTGCGTAGACCGGAACAGCAATGTCAGTCGTGCCGCCCAGCCCCGCAAAGTTTCCGAAGGTGAAGATGTTCGTGCGGGTAAGTGTGTTTCCCCCGTTGTCGTTCGCGGACAGGACTGCCACGCGGTTGTCAGGCGAGCTGAAGTCGATGGCAGGTTGCAGTGGTCCACCGCCGAACAGGTTCAGCGGTTGATCTTCCATGCGGGTCAGATTGGCAATCGTCGGCGTGGCACTCAGCAGGTCGGCCTTGGGAATCGTGTAGGCCGAGAGGTCGACTGGTCCAGCGGTCGGGAAGTTGATCGTGGCCAGGTGGACGCCTGCATTGTCAACACCCAGTGTGACGTAGTCGTTGAAGCTCTGGAACTCGGTGTCGCCGCGGAACCGGAAGGCCGACCAAGTACCGGATGGATCGCTCGTGTCGGACACCGCAACCAGGATGTTGTTACCCGCACCCGAGGCGGTCGCCGGAGCATCCAGCGAGGCAGCGAACCAGCGGTTGACAGTCGGGTCAAACACAATTCGCGGATCGAACGATCCCGTTTGCACGGACGGTAGTCCCGCAGACAGCCAGAACGTGTCGAGGTCCACTCGCGAGATCAATGCTCCAGTCGTCTTGTCATAAACCGCAAAGGCCCCATTGATCATCTCGACCACTTCGTTGAGACCGACCGCACCCATGGTATCTGGTGGGATCACACCCGTCGTATCGTCGAGCGTCGTCCCCAGGAAATTCAACCCAGGAGTGAACGTGTCCGAGGCGACGACCCCGTCACCATCGACGACGTTGTTGTCGATGTGAAGTTCGGAGACAGCTGTCCCGTTGAGGTCGACAATGATGTTGCCGAGGGTGTTACCCACGACCTGGTTGCCGTCGACGACGATCTTGGATGTCCCGTCACCCTGGGTGATGTGAAACCCAAAGCCACCATTCGAATTCAGGCTGTTATTGAGAACATTGAGGTTCCAGTCGCTGCCGTTGACCAAGTCAACCAAGAGACCACTTCCGGCATTCCCGGTGATGGTATTCCCAGAGATCACCCCCGAGGCGAGGTCGCTGTTATCCGCACTGATGCGAAGTCCGTCTCCTCCGTTGTTGAGGATCGACAGCCCCTGGATCTTTAATGACTCGACCAGAGTTCCGTTGACAGTCAGGTTGGTCAGGTCCGTATCGACAAGGTCGATTTGAATCCCGTCCCCGACGTTGTTCTGAATCGTCCCTGCGGTCGGTGCCAATTCGATGGCCGCATTATTCACATTGGAGAGAGAGACGTTGATTCCGTCCGCTCCGTTCCCATTCGCACTGCCTGCGAATTGAACCGCGACCTGCTCAGCATCGCTGCCTGAGACTCGCAGCCCGTTGCCACCATTGTTGTTCACGACACTACTGCCGAACATCAACAGGTTGGCCGAGGAGCCAGCTCCATCAGCTGCCAAGCGGATGCCGTCGCCCGCATTCGTGTTAGCGGACAGGGTTCCCAGGGCTCCACTGTTCATTGTGGCTGTGAGCGCCCCGCCTGCCCCAGAGTTCAATTGGAAGCCATGCAAGGTATTGCTGTTCACCTGGACGGCGTTGAAGAGCACATTCGCAGTGCTTCCCACTCCGTTGACGTTTCCGCGAACGCCGCTGGATGGGACGCCGACACCGTTATTACTCATCAAGCCCCGAATGACCGCTGGACCGAACGGTGGGGTGGTCGTGGAACCAGTGACCGATCCGGTCACGTCCCCGCCTGTCACTGCGTCGAACGTGATTCCGTTCCGCTGGCTTTGGGTGATATCGACGTTGTTCAAAGTGAACGCCAGCTGGCCTGTTGTACTGGCCACAGCTTCGACCCCATGGGCCCCACTGCGGGTGATGCTGGAGTTCGACAGGGCGAACTGATTCTGCCCCTGCTGTTGAGCAATCAGGAGAACACCTGACTGGCCTGAATCATTGATGTCCGCACCATCAACAGTGACGACAGCGGTCGAAGCAGCGCCCGAGACGAAGCCGTCGATTCCGTTGTCTCCGTTGCGGGAGAAGTCGTTGCCGGTGCCTGTCACAGAGGCGGAGAATTGAGCTCCACCGGTCACGTCATACTCAAAGCCGTCCCGATTGTTGTCGGTGATCGGGGTGCTGTTGATATCCACAGCACCAATCACTCCCAACCCATCGACACTCACATTCAGGCCGTCAATGCCGTTGTTGACCAAAGTGGAGTCATTCAGTTGGATGCCCAGCGAGCTGGCCGAATTGCCGCCCGTTAAGCTGGCAACCAAGCCATTCCCGAGATTGTTCTCGATCAGGCTGTTGTTAAAGGTCAGGCCGATCTGCGTATCGTTACCACTTCCAACGACTCGCACACCATCGCCCTGCGTGCCCGAAACATTCGAGTTATTCCACGTCGAGAAGAGATCCGCACCGTTTGTGACGTTGGCTGCGAAGCCACCGTTACTAGCGAGAGAATTGGCGTTGGTGTTCGTGAAACTGAGAATCGCCCGCGAGCCATCTCCGTCCACTGTCCCGACGACATTGTTGATGGGATTGCTGGAGAGGTTGCTATTCGTAAATGTCGTCGACAGCAGACTGCCGCCGTCCACTTGATAGGCGAGTCCAGCGACACCATTGTTCGTCGCCGTCGTATTGCCAAACGTCAGACCAACGTTGGAATTATTGGTGACTTCGACATTGATGCCGACCCCGTTATTGCCCACTCCACTTTGCGAGAGCGACCCATCGCGGAAGACGCCAGCGAGTGTCGAGCCATTGTCAACGACCACATTCAATCCGTGTCGGCCGCTTCCTGTGTTCGGATTGCGATCAAAGACCACATCCGCCCGTCCGCCGTTGATCACGGACCCGTTGACTCCGTCGTTCCCGGAATTCGACAGGTTGGTATCGGAGAAGATCGCTGTCAGATGGGAGCTAGCGCCACTCACGTCGAATTCGAAACCGCTATTCCCACTGTTCGTGGCTGCGGTCGGATCGACGATCACGACCATGTTCGCACCGCCGAGAACGGTGGAGTGAACCGCATCGTTGGTGTTCCCCACGAGACTGCTGTCGTGGATTTCCAGCTGGTAGTTGGTCGCTGCGCCGGTCGCAACCGACGAAGCTCCATCCACGGCATTCCCGTTCGCGGCGAGGTTGGTAAACAGAGCCCCACCGGTGGCATCGATCAGATTGAGAGCGACGCCGCTGCCGCCAGTACTTCCAGAAAGCGTGGCGTTGGTCGCACTCAGATTCAGTGCACCGCCATTAACGTTGCCTTCGAGCAGATTGCCGCTGCCGGTCGCACTGACTGTCGACATGGTGCCGGAGAGAGTTCCTCCGCCCGCCACGTCGAAGCGGAATCCATCCCCGACGTTCGTCAGGGCCGCGTTGGTCACGTTGGCCGTCAGCGTGCTGCCGGTGGCCTGGAGTATCACACCCGCATTGGTGTGATCGGCTCCCTGGTAGTCCCGCATATTCAAGACGACGGCACCGCCCGTGGAACGGACAGCTGTGCCGACCGCTCCTCCTTGAGTGGTGACATCGTCGACCACCAGGTTGAGAGCTGGACCCGCAGTGTTGGAGACGGAAACACCGACACCCGTCAAGCTGGTGTTGATGAAGTTCGATTCGCGAATGGTGCCAATACCACCGCCGTCAACGATAGAGACTCCACTGGCCGAGGTCGCATTCACGCACTCGATGAGGAAGTTGTCCGTACCGGTCCCCGCGATTGCCGCAGCGGACCCGCCGATCATGTTGAACCCGCTGACGATGTTGTTGTCCGCGAGGGTGACGAC
Source organism: Planctomycetota bacterium (assembly GCA_043777375.1). Lineage (GTDB taxonomy): Bacteria > Planctomycetota > Planctomycetia > Planctomycetales > Planctomycetaceae > TH-plancto1. The sequence continues at coordinate 83,023 of JAYWHX010000047.1, forward strand.
CGGTGCTGCGAGGTTATTCGCACGCAGAGTCGGGAAGGCGCCGGTGTTGGACAGGAAGGACGTCGGAATCGTGACCAATCCCAGACGATCCGTATCGATCTGGTGGGCCTTGCCTTCTCCGAACAGATCCTGCCCATTCTGAAGAGCGATATTGCCGACCGTGTCTCCCACTCCGCGTTTCACAATGACATAGTCAGAGTTCACGCTGCTCGGCAGCACGTTGTAGGGACGCTCAACGGTCCCGTCACCGCCCGCACCAAAGGTATTATTGACCCACGTGACTTCCAGCTTGTCACCCGTGGTGGGGTCATTCAATGGGACAGCGTATGCACCCGTGTTCTGGGCAAGCTGAACCTGCCACTGACGACGGACCTGGTCATAACGACGACTGTAGGCATCGTTCGAACCGCCGAAGCGGGTTGGCAGCCGACCATCAAAGCGAACATCAACGCCGACGTTCAGGTTCGTCCCGAACTTCTCGTCATTGGTCACCTGGAAGCTGAGGTTGACACCTTGTGTCAGTCGACCTTCCACACGGGAACGCACCCCCCATGTGTCATCTTGCTCGAATGCGAGGTGGTAAAAGCCTGCGTACATTCTCAGCCAGTTGATCACTGGTACCGGAATACCAGCCTCGGCATCAAAGCCGGTCAGGGACTGCTGGAACAACGCAGACCCAAGGGTCGAGAAGTCGTGCCCGACGAAGACAGGCGTCGTGCCGGGATCGACCACACTCAGGAAGTTGCTCTGCTTTCCGAACGGGATATAGCCGTTGGCGCGTACGTCGAGCGGTCCGCTCTGGTACTCCACCCCGACGCCCGCCTGGCGGTAGTTGAATGCCTGGTCCGACTGGAGGGTGTCGTACCAGCCGTTCACGCCCCACATGGCGTCATCGACCATGACACGGTAGCCCAGCCCCGCGTTGAAGCCGTACCGATTGCTATCGGTAATCAGCGCGTGGGCTTCGCCAAAGACCTGTTGAGGACCGTCCTCGAAGATCGTATGACGAATGCCGATCCGCGAGTACCCATTCGGGATACCCACAGCCTGACCGGTCTGTTTATTGAAGAGCAGGTAAGTCCCACCCCCGGAAGTGAGCGTCATCGCCCCACTTAAGTTGTCCACGGACGAATAGCCCGGGCCCGAAGATCCAGGAGCTGGGGAGGTTTCCTGCGCACGAACACGTGCGGGAAAGGCCATCCATGCCAATGACAGGGAAACCAGGCAGAAACGCTTCCAGTGCATGAGCTTCTCCAACAGCTGCGGCGGGGAACAACCCCGTACGGCGGCGTATGATCTAACTCCCAGGGTCCTCCGACACTTTCGAGACGATTGACAGCGTCGTCGAAAGATCATGAACCGGTAGCAATTGCGACTCGGTCCCGACCTGGGAGATAACTTGGCAACCCGAGCGCAAGTGACGCGTTCGAGATACCAAGTCGTCATCTCTGTTTTCGGAACATGCCGAATGTTCTATTGAGTCAAACTTTACGGGCTGTAGCGGCTATATCGATTTTCCGGTGTACATTGGGGGTCATGGGTAGTTCTGGGCACATGGGGTCTGAGTCCAGGAGCCTAAAGCCGAGATGCCAGCATGTGTTCGCTGAGATCTGTCTATATATGTAGTGAGCGAGCATGAGGGCTCTCGATCCGCTCTACCTGCTTAATGTGTTACGTGAGCGCGAATCTCAATCCCCAGACTCGGTTGCTCTGGGTGATCGGTCGTGATCTGCATCGTCTCCTGATAATCCCCCACAGCTGAGGGGGTGAAGATCAGATTTCCCCAGTGAGACTTGACTGCTTCTGCGGAATCAGGCTGAATTGAAAGTGACACTCCGGAACCAGAAGGCCCCACAATACGGAACGGGCGATCATCACGGGCGAGAATCTGAATCTTGCGAGTGACAGACTGGCCAACTGGCACCTCTCCGAAATGGACAACACGGGGACCATTCAGACCGCTGCGAAACTTGACCATCAGCCGGGCCTGGCCGCTAGGCGAGCTGGACTCTGAACCCGAGACACGAATCGACCAGAATTCATCCACGAAAGATATTGTTTCCGGCTTCACGATTGCCGCCGACACCCGCCAACTCTGCCGCCACAGCTGCTCGCTCAACTCCACGACGGGCCCCAAAGCCTCTGGTTCCTTGACCTGTGATCCCGCAGGCCACCCGGTAAGGACCGGCTTCTGCTCGGCCAGTTCGCGAGTTCTCGCCGTCCGCGTCACCTCCAGACGAACAGTTTGAGCGGGCGAACTCTGGACGAACTCCGCCGTCATCAAGCTGGGATTCGTCCGAAATTCGGCGACGCTGACCAGGGTTCCTTGACAGTCAATGACCTTCACTGGCTCGCCAGCGATGGTTTCATATTCCACGGAAAAACGGTAATCGGCTGCCTGATCGACAGTCGGTCGATTGGGATGCAGTGTGAGCACCTCCGTGGCATCTGTCCCGATTTCGAACAGATCCCCCACTTTGAGCCGCGTCCCTCCTCTGCGAACCTGGTAACAGCTGCACCCGATGGCGCGGACTTTCATTTGGACTGGATGCCCAGTCCCGTTATGCAGAGGGTATAAAAAAGAGCCCTGTGGGTCCGACTCAAACGAGTCACCGACTTCACCCAGGAGCCAAGTCTTTGATTGTACCGAGTCAGAACAAGTGACTGATGCCGATCCACCCGATGTGCCGCACCCGAACAGACAAAATGCCAGGCAGACCCACAAGCCACGCTGAAAACTGAAAATGTCATGCTCCCGAGAACAGGGTCTATATTGCGAATGCAGGGAATTCGAAAAGATGAGGGCAGCCTCTCCCTCTAAGATACTCTGAGCATCACGCTGAAAAAAGTGCTGAGGTCAAATACAATTCCTAATTCGAAAGTGATCCCTGAGCTTTCCCCATTCTTACAATGTCATTTTCGTCGTTAACTGGCAGCGCCGCTGATCTGAATCACCAGAACAGGTCTTTTGGAGACTTTAGAGCATCATAGGTGTACGAATATCGGCATTTGTTGCCGCTACAACCGGTAGATTCCGCCATCTCGATGACAGGACCGGCAACACCTGCTGTTGTCGAGTCGATTTGTCTCGTTGAAATCGATACACGCCCTGAGTGTCTGGATTCTACGATCTACCTCAAAACCTGGAAGCCAAATGAAGAGTGCCCGACTCGGACTCATCAGCGACAAGGTTAAAACCTTATTATCCAAGTAATAACACAATGAAAAACAAGTTTGGCACACCTAATGCATAATCACTTTTCGACGGCAACGACAGGAAACAAACACTCGCACAACGGATCGCGAGCGCCCTGTCGGGGAGCCAGAAACCGCCCGAACCTCTGCAAATTGGAGACATGCCATGTTGGTCTTGACCCGCAAGAAAAGTGAAATGATTCGAATTGGTGACAACGTTGTGATCAAAGTGATCTCCACGAGTAATGGGAAAGTGAAAATCGGAATCGAAGCACCGAATGATGTGCGTGTCGTCCGAGCAGAACTGAATGTTGAGCCGGATGCACCGATGATTCCGACCCAAACGTTGCGGGACCGTGTTCTCGCCCGTCGCCATGTGGTCACTGCGAAGTAGTCGGACGCTGTCTCCAGCACACCCCGAGAGCTGTACGATGGCTCTCGTCTTCCCACGGTCGCTTTTGCGGCCCGGTTGAAAAGGACTTTCCCATCATGTCAACACACAACACATCACGAAGCTCACTCAAGACGATCGCTGCGATTTACTCGCTCCTGTTGATGCTAGGCGGACTGACCCTCAGCTTGGCTCAGGAGACACGCCTTGTTCTCCCCACAGCACTGGAACTCTGGCACAGCCAGCCCGTCACATCGCCGGATCAGTTACACGACGACAACCGGACGCAGGCCATTGACCTGCTGAGCCAGCACAACAAAGTCGAGGAACCCCCGGATCTGATCCGGGTTGCTGTGCGTCCCGGAGCTTCACGCCCCGTGGAAAACATCCCGGTCAATTACGCTCCGCCAACCTTCGAGCTCACCACCCCCAACCAGCGCCTCAATGTGACGCCCTCGGCTCAACCGAGCGAGAGCGATGCGGAGAAACTCCAGCTGCGAATCAGTGCCCGGTATCAAGATCCCAAGATGCTGTCGCTGCTCAACAGTACAAACATGCGGCAGATGTCGTCGCTGTTCATGGAAGTCTCACAGACGATCGATGCCCGGCACGTGAATCCTACCTCGTACGAAGTCCGCACAGCTGCCGCCCTCACGGGATTGCTGCGAGCCTTGGACAATCCAGAATTCCTCAAGGTCGCGGGGGCTCGTGGGGGTGACGCCAACTTGCAACAGGCGACAACCAGTCTCAGCCAGCTGATCGATTCACAACCCGCCCGTTCGGCGGAAGATGCCATGGGAGTGATGCAGTGGGCTGCCGACACCTTGAATCAACAACTCGGAATTCGTCAGGAGATTGTCGCCATCGAGTTTCTGAATGCGACTCTGGATTCACTGGACAAGTACTCTTCCTTCATGCCCAACAAGGTCGGAAACGCCCCCAGTGCCCAGGCCAACTTGGCCACGGCGGGCCTCGAAGAGCGAATCGTCGGCGTCGGCATCGAGATGAAGAAACACGACAATGGGGCCCTCATCATGGGAACCGTCGAGGGCGGTTCAGCAGCGGAAGCGGGCCTGAAGCGAGGTGATGTCCTGATCCAAATTGGGAACCAGTCCCTCAGTGGGATGGGCCTGAACCAGATCGCGGAACTCGTCTCAGGAGCCAATGGAACAACGGTCGACATCCAGATTGATCGAGCCGGACAGAAGTACGGGGCCACCCTTGAACGCCGTCAGGTCTATGTCAGCAGTGTCGCCGGTGCCCAGATGGTCGAGGAGAGTCAAAAGGTCGGTTACGTGAAGCTCAAGCAGTTCTCCGAGTCATCCGCCGAAGACCTCGAAAAGGCGATGTGGAAGCTCTACAACGCTGGCATGAATTCGCTGGTCCTCGACCTGCGAGGGAATCCCGGCGGCCTGTTGACCGAATCGATCCAAGTCTCCGACCTGTTCCTCCCCTCGGGAGTCATCGTCTCGACCAAGGGACGGAACGCCTCGGACAACACCACCGAATCGGCCAAACGGGCCAAGACCTGGAACCTGCCCCTCGTCGTCCTCGTCGATGAGAACAGTGCCAGTGCCAGCGAAATCTTCGCAGCTGCAATCCAGGAAAACGGACGCGGCGTGGTGGTCGGTCGCCACTCGTATGGCAAGGGAACGGTGCAAACCCACTTCCCCCTCAACACGGTCTCCGGAGTGCTGAAGTTGACCACCGCCAAGTTCTACTCCCCGAGCGGTCGCGAAATGGCTGGAGCCGGTGTGACACCCGACTACCTCGTGCAGACCGCGAATGAAGACACAGCTGCCAGCTTGTCCGATGACAACGATCTGAAGACAGCCTTCGAAGTGGTGCAAAGTGGACAGCCACAACAGCTGGCCAAGGCTGCCGGGCAAGGGAAGAAGCTCAGCACGAAGCCCGTCTCCGCTCCCCGTGTGTTCGAAGAACTGTCCGCTCCTGCTGTCGAGCGGTAGTCTCCCTCCCGTAGCAGAAGTCGTGAGACTTTTGCCGAACTCCAACTTCCTCAGAACAACACCCTGACGCGACATCTTGGAAGTCACAACGCCACCGGGTGCTCCCTGCCCCGGTGGCGTTTGTGCGTTTGCTTCCAGTCTCGCGAAGAGACCTCCCCGCTCGCCAATTCACCCAACTCAACGGCCCGACTGATAATTCGAGACCGCCAGCGAAAGAAACAGAATCCCGGGATAGGTCTGCTGGTTCGTCAAAAAATACACAGCCACCAGACCGGCCACCGCGATGCTGATACTCCGCGCGGTGTTCTCTCCTCGAAATGGACTCGCCGACAGGCACACACTTCTGCACACCTGACCTCCATCCAGCGGCAACACCGGCAATAGATTCACCAGCCCCCACCACAGATTGAGATACAGCCATTGGATGACTCCGAAGGCGATCAACTTAGTCAGATTCGGGTCGAGATTGCCAACCGAGTACCGCAGCAGTGGCCCAGCAATCACATATTGCATGAGGAAATACAGGATGAATCCCGCCCCTGGACCCGCGAGCGAAACCAGAATCGACTTCCCTTGGGTAAAGTCTCGCCCCGGTTGAAACGTGGCCAACCCCCCCATCAGCTGTAACGACGCTTCGACATGGTGGCATCCGAGCCAGCGAGCGACGAGAGCATGGCCCATCTCATGGACCAGAATCGAGACGAAACAGACCACGACCCACATCAATAAAAATGGCGGCCCCAACTCCATCGCCCCCCAACCCAGCACGACTGACCCCAGCCAAAACATGGGAGAGACCCGCACCGGAATCCCAAATATCGAAAACCGAAGGTCGAACTCGGTCGGCTGAGAGTTGCCAAGCATGCGGGAAGTCCTGAAGTCTGTGAGAGAGGAATCAAAGTATAGGACCGACCGATCGAAATACGCCATCCGCCCCGAATTCGTGGGCCGTCAATACACCATGATGATGACCAGCGAGCGGCAGACGTCAGTCTGTCGAGTCCCCCCGCGAGCAAACCCACGCTTTTCCCTCCGAGCCGGTAGCGTCATCGCATCTGTCGCCGCTCTCGCGGCTGGGTCCTTACGATGATACCTCATCCGTGGGTTTCACCCACGGCTATCTGCCGACACCGCTCTCGCGGCGAAGGGGGCTTCCATGCTCAACCACGCGCTGCTTGGCGAGTGCCAAATCGAAGCAGCGTTCGATGCTGCCAGCTTAACTTCGCGCCTCCGAAACCACTGGAACTCCATCCACAGCCACGGCGCAGTTGCTGCCAGCAGCGTAAATGGCCACGGAGATCGCGGCGGTATCCTCCAGCACTGCAACGTCTGCCCCCCGGTCACCAGCCATTGGCCATCGGGTGAGAATCTGGGGTTCGAGCCATTTATGTTGAGTACACGCGAACAGGGCTTGCCGGACTCAGGGTCCATGGATTGCCAGGTTTGTTGATACCCAGCGTGTACATACCAAGCACGCGGCAGATTGATCGCCGGGACCAGTCGGTTCCACAAATCGGCTGCCCTTGAATTCGTCTGTTTCACCATCCACTGACCCGCCCAATTCTTCCCGCGAACATAACCCAGCTCGACAGTTTCAGTTCCCGGAAGATCACCACTGTAAGGCACGAACACGTCCGTATGGATATCTTTGAGCACATAATCATCGACTGTGCAGCTGTAAGGGCTTATGAGACGACTCGCTCCCTCTCGAATCGAGAACTCCAGCCGATTCCCTGTCCACGCCGTTAATCTCAAACCGGTTTGCCAAGGGAAGGGGAGGACATGGCTCCCCAACAACCGCCCGTCATCCATGGAGTGGAACTTGATCCTGATGTTCTCTCCGGAGGAATCCTCCTCGGCCCATTGACGACCGTCCGACGAGAAGACCGGCTTTCGTCCGGGAAACAACAACTTGTTTGATGCGACTTCGTAAATGAATCTCTCGGGTTCTTCGGTCCGCACTCCCATGTAGCGCCCATCGGGGCTCACTGAAATCGTCTCATCGATAAAGACATTGGCAGGGGCGTGAAGGACCGATCCGTCTCGGACACTGAGGATTGCAAATGGATGCAATGCCTGCTGCGGCGATCCCAAAACCAGTACGATCCACTCGTCATCATGAGCCAGAACTGCAACGCTATGTCCCGGTTCCCATAGTATCGGAGACCTCCTTAACTCGTGGCCACTGGAGACTTCATAGACCACCAGTGTGGAATTCACTTTTCGACTGGAATCCCTCGCACTCAGTACCGCGACCAATTCTCCCTGCCGTGTGATTCCAATCGGGATGGTGCACGCATCGACTATCCAATCCGGATGAGGATTCCAAGACCACCCCACAAACAGGATGAACAACGAAAACACGACCGCGATCGATTGCCGGATCAAACCCAATCGCGAACTCCAACTGCATACTCCCATCGTCGGCCCTCCCATAGGGGATTAGATACGGGGCTGACGACAAGTGGCGACCTCAGCGGAGTAGCCAGTCGCATAATACTTTCTGGTCACACTTTACGACAACACCTCTATGGAAAATCTCGTCGATAGGTGAAGTCAGGTGACAAACCCGCAGGGGGCGCAACCGATTGCCTTAAAATGACGCTGTGCCCACAAAGTCAGGGAAATGACGAAAAGATTTTTCACAATCAGGTTGCCAACATCGTCAATAGTGACGATACTGAACTTGCAAATGCCCGTTGACCGAACCGTTGCCTTAAGGTGACGTGCCTGCGAAAGCAGGATAGGTAAGCGGGTTTTTTTATGCGATGGGTGGCCAAAGCTCAACAAACGCCACTCGGTGTCGTATCAGGTCGCGGTACTGGCTACGGTCAGGGCGAGTCGAGAACGAACGGTACACGGCCCCGGAAATGTAGTCGGCCACCTGAATGAGTGGGAGTGATTTTGATCGCACAGTGCGTGTCTTTTTGATGCACGGGGAGTCAGAGGTGGACCATTCACGGCTGGCCTGTCGCAAATAAGTGCCCATTTCGTTGGTAAAGGTTGCGCCACCACATTCATCCATAATCAAGATGGTTTGATGCAGATGGCCCCGAAGCGAATACAAGGCTGAACGGCACGCCAACTGATAGATCGAGTGCTTGTGGCGCATGTCTGGGTCGGTGATCGCCTTTTTGTTGATGACGAAGCTGCTGTATTGGAAGTCGTGCTGCGCCATGACTTGCAGCGCTGACCGGATGATGTTTGGATTGTCCTTGGCGAAGTGAAACTCCTTGTGGGGCGACAGTCTCAGTTGTGTTCGCAGGACGGCGAGTGCGGATTGACAAGCGTTGGCCTCGTCGGGGTCGGCAAAGTGAACGACCGTGACGGAGAACAATGGAGAAGAATCCGGTGTTAAGCCTGGGTCTCCAGATTCGTCCAGGAGAGTCAGCATCGTGTGGCCCGATCAAGTGGTCGGTGATTACAAGCAAAATGACTCGCCTGGTGGCTCAGGTGGTTCATCCTTCTAGAAAAGACGCTCCACCTTAAACATGCCTTCAACTGGCCAATCACGGCTCCCGGTTCGCAGCAGGGCACACTTCCTGGCAAGCCCCGAGAATCACCCCTCGTCCCCGCGCGCTTCCAGCACCGACAGGAACGCCTTCTGCGGAATCTCGACTTCGCCGAAGGACTTCATTCGCTTCTTGCCTTCTTTCTGCTTGTTCAGCAGCTTCTTCTTACGGCTGATGTCGCCCCCATAGCACTTGGCGGTCACGTCCTTACGCACGGCGGAGATCGTCTCGCGGGCGATCACCTTGCCACCGAGGGCCGCCTGGATCGCGATCTCGAACTGGTGCTTTGAGATTTCTTCCTTCAACTTCTTGCACACAGCTCGACCGCGACGATCCGCTGTGGAGCGATGCACGATCATGGCCAGAGCTTCGACCTTGCTGCCCTTGACGAGGATATCCATCTTCACCAGGTCGGCGTCACGGAAACCGATGATCTCGTAGTTCATCGTGCCGTACCCGCGCGTCACCGATTTCAGCTTGTCGTGCATGTCGTACACGATTTCAGCCAGCGGCAGTTCGTAGACCAGCTGGGCACGATCGGAGCCGAGGTACTCGGTCGTCTTGTAGATGCCGCGCCGGTCTTCGCACAGCTGCATGAGCGTGCCAATGCAGGTCGAGGGAACGATGAACTGGACCTTGGCGATGGGCTCGCGGAATTCCTTGATCTGGCCGCTGTCGGGAACGTCGACGGGATTGTCGATCTTCTGCACCACTTCGCTATGCAGCAGCAGTTCGTAGGTGACGTTGGGGGCTGTCTGGATCAGGTCAACTTCGGCCTCGCGCTCCAGCCGCTGCTGGATGACCTCCATGTGGAGCATGCCGAGGAAGCCACAGCGGAAGCCGAATCCGAGGGCATCGCTGGTCTCCGGAGCAAAGGAGAAGCTGGCGTCGTTGAGGCTCAGCCGCTCGAGTTCCTCGCGCAGGTGTTCAAACCCAGTGGTGTCGATCGGGTACATCCCGCAGTACACCATCTGCTGTGGCTCTTTGTAGCCGGTCAGCGGTGTCAGCGTGGGGCGCGCGGAATGAGTGAGAGTGTCTCCGACATGGATATGCCGCACTTCCTTGACGCCGGTGATGACGTAACCCACTTGCCCCGGTCCGAGCGAATCACACGGCTTCATATCGGGGCGGAACTGGCCGATCTCGATCACGTCATTGATCGAGCCACCCTTCATGAACTTGATGCGCTCGCCCTTCTTGACGGTCCCTTCGATGACGCGGACGTAGGTCACCACGCCTCGGTAGTAGTCGTACTTGCTGTCGAAGATCAAGCATTTGAGTGGAGCGTCGGGGTCCCCCTTCGGCGGCGGAATTCGCTTAATGATCGCGGCGAAGCACTCCTCAATGCCGATGCCCTGCTTGGCACTGACCATCAAAGCGTCGCTGGTATCCAGACCGACAATCCGCTCGATTTCTTCGCAGACTTCTGGGATGCGGGTGACCGGCAGATCGATCTTGTTGATGACCGGAATGATCTCCAGATTGCAGTCGAGCGCTAGGTAGGCGTTCGCGACCGTTTGGGCCTGCACCCCCTGAAACGCATCGACCACCAGCAAGGCTCCCTCGCACGCAGCCAAGCTGCGCGAGACTTCGTATTGGAAGTCGACATGGCCCGGCGTATCAATGAAATTGATCTCGTATGTCACGCCGTCGAGCGTGTAGTTGATCGCGACCGCCCGCGCCTTGATCGTGATGCCGCGTTCCCGCTCAATCGCCAGATCGTCAAGGATCTGCTCGTGGAACTCGCGCTGGGTGATCGCCCCGGATTTCAGCAACAGCTGATCTGCGAGCGTGCTCTTTCCGTGGTCGATGTGGGCGACGATCGAGAAGTTACGAATGAATTTCGTGTCCATGACACAACAATCGGTGGGCAATGAGGTTACGGATGGGGAGGCGATATCACAGTGACGTACGCCTCGCCATGGGAGTTAGTAGTATAGCGGATGGCGGCGAATCGAGGAGACCTCGTTACGAGGTCCGCTTATCAAACAAAAACTCGCATGCCTCCAACCTCGCCCCTTTCGCATCCGCAACGGCGAAATCGGTCGGCCCCCACAGCGACACTCCCGCGTACTCCCCGGTCTTCGACAGCAGATAGAGCTTCAGCCCGAAGTTCGGCCTTCCATCTTTCCCAAGCAAGTGTGGCTCCCGAGTATGGGCCACGACCCGCTGGAGCAGTTCCAGACCCGCCTCGCGCGGGGTTGCCCCGTGCCGCATCAATTCGACAGCTGTGGCCGAACTGGCGTGTTGCAGATTGGCCTCGCCGCGACCGGTACTGCCACAGGAACCGACTTCGTTATCGCAGTAGAGTCCCGCGCCGATCACAGCGGAGTCACCGACTCGCCCGGCGATCTTGAACGCCAGCCCACTGGTGGTCGTGGTACAGGAGATATCCCCCGCCCGGTTGATCGCCGAGCAGTGGATCGTTCCAGTCGGACGTTCGAGAGCCTCGGACCGCTGGTAGACGAGGGCATCGGTTCCGGGAACGTCGTCGGCCTCCAATCGAAAGAACTCGCGAACCTCGGAGTCGACCTCATCGAGTGCCGGAGCAATCCAGTCATCGCGGAGAGACCGGGTCCGCTTCCAATACATCCAGATCTTGCGGGCCTTCTCCGTGAGCAGGTTCTCCTCGACAAACCCATTGTAGATCGCGAACCGCCGCGCCCCTTCGCCGACCAGCAGTACATGATCCGTCATCTGCATGACCAACTGAGCCACACAGGCCGGATGGCGAATCCCCTGAATCGCCGCCACCGCTCCCGCCCGATGACTGGGTCCATGCATCACAGCTGCATCGAGTTCGACGATGCCGTCCTCATTCGGTAATCCGCCATACCCGACGGTGAGGTCAAGTGGGTCGTCTTCCACCAGCGACACCCCGGCGATGACGGCGTCCAGTGGATCCGCACAAGCCTCTAGTTCAGCCCAGGCTTTCGCCACAGCTCCCAAACCATTGGCGGAAGAGATCACGCGCGGCGTCGGATTTTTCGACATGCTGAGCAGACAGTCCGGTTGAGGAAGGGGAGATCCCCTGCGGGTTGATGATGCTCGAAATCATACTCGTTTCGAGTGGTCGTCAGCAGTGGAATTCTTCCTGCTCTTGGCTGAGACTCTCAGCAATCGTGAATTCGCTGGCCAGCGATCTCAAGGTGCCAAGGCTCCCACGACGAGTCGGGCAATCAGCATGCGATTTTGAGATAACGAGCGGTGACACGAATATTGATTTCGCAAATTAAAACGGGACTGGAAAAACCATCTGGCTTCTCCAGTCCCGGTCGCATTTCAATTCCACCAAGGTGGAACGCAACTCATGACGATTGATTACGTCGGGATGACGACGGACGCCCGGTCACCTTTAGGACCAGACTCCATTTCGTATTCCACCGACTGTCCTTCGAACAGAGAGTCGAATGCGACATCCTTCACAGCTGAGACGTGGAAGAATAAATCCTTCCCCCGTTCTCCGCCGGCGATGAATCCAAAACCTTTGTCCGCAACCAACTTTTTGATCGTGCCCTGCTGCATGGCAGCCCTTCCCACATGAGACTAATGAAATGTCCTCAGTGTGGTCCTCTGGTTTCTGCCCTTCTCCATCGTGCCCAGCCACAGTTTCCTGTTGCGATCTGTCCACACCACATCGGATCACAAGTCGCGAAAGTATCGCTGCTCGAATGAAGATCGAATGAAAAGGTCGAAGACGTGAGGGCATGAAAGCCAAGAGGCAGAGGCTAGAAACCCCACCTTGTAAGAGATCGTATCGCTACAGTTATCGATTCGCTAGTGTCGATGCGTTTTTGCCGACAAGTGAACAAACACATCCGTTCGAAGATTCCCACCGGCAGTTTCTGCATATTCGATACCCGCGACATTTGCCCGCATTCTTTTCCTAAGCGTTAAACATGGGTCTGGACGGTGTACTCCGCCAGAGCCGACTGGGTGACATAGAGTCGATTGGGCCGCGCTGCGCGCGGACCGCATCGACTCAGCGTAGGGGTTGTGATGATTCTTCGTGATCTAATTGTCCGCACCGGAATGCGGGCTTCCCATTCGATGGACCGCTTTCGCCTGAAGCGGTCGTCGGCCCGGCAACTGCAGTTGGTCTCGATGGAGGACCGGCTGCTGTTCAGTGCTGCGCCGGGGCCGCTGCTCGTCGCTCCCTCTCCCGATGCGCAGATTGAGATGGTGGTCGCGGCTTCGCTCGATGCAGCGGTGGAGGTCATCTCAAGTGACCAGCCGGCTTCGCAACAGAGTGCTGGCCAAGTGTCGGTTTTGGAACAGTCCCAAGCCGAAGGCATCCTCACCGCGACCACGCGCGAGCTGGTGTTCATCGACACCGGGGCAGAGAACTACCAGATGTTGCTCGAAGATCTCTGGGGCCATCAAGACCCCGCCCGGCACATCGATGTCGTGCTGCTCTCCACCAATGAAGACGGCCTCGCACAGATCACCGAGACACTCGCTCAATACACCACCGAAAAGCTAGACGCCGTTCACCTGGTGACCCACGGAGCCGACCGCGCGATCAAGCTCGGCAACACTTGGCTCGACGCCGCTTCTCTCGATCAGAACCGCGACCAGATCGCAACTTGGGGCGAGGCCCTCCAACCGGGGGCTGACCTGCTCGTCTACGGCTGCGACCTGGCCGGGAACGATCTCGGTCGGGCGCTGCTGAACAACCTCGTCGACCTGACCGGTGCCGACATCGCCGCGAGTATTGATGATACCGGCTCATCGCTGCTGGGCGGGGATTGGGACCTGGAGCACGAACTGGGAGATGTCGAGACCAATGTCGCATTCTCCGCATTGACTCTCGATGAATACAACGGGCTGTTGAATGCGTTCTCGGTGACGAGCGCCGCTGACAGTGGCGTCGGCTCACTTCGTCAAGCAATTCTCGATGCGAACGCGCTCGGTGGAGCGGACACAATCCAGTTCAATATTCTCGGCGACATGGTCCATACGATCACGGTCGCGAGTGAACTGCCCCAGATCATGGAACAAGTCACGATCGACGCCACCACCGAGACCGATTTCGCAGGCACTCCCCGCGTCGTCTTGTCTGGCAGCGGCCTGCATGCCAACGGCTTTCGCATCTACGGCGGCACTGGCAGTTCGATCCGCGGTTTGGTGATTCAGAACTTTACCGGGAACGGCATCGACATTGCCAACAGCAATAATAATGTGATTGTCGGGAACTACATTGGCACATCGTCCACCGGCAACGTGGCAGCTGGGAATAACGACGGCATCAACATCTTTCAAAGTTCCGGCAATATGATCGGGGGATTGATCTCGCTGGATCGCAACGTGATCTCGGGCAATGCCAACAACGGAGTCAACATCTCGGGCACCGGGGCGTCGAATAACACTGTCCGGGGTAACTACATCGGCGTGGGGGCCGATGGCACGACTGACGTAGGCAATCGCTGGCTGGGGATGTATGTGAATTCCAGCGGCAACACCATAGGCGGCACGGTGGCCGGAGCCGGGAACGTGATCAGCGGGACCGGCACATCGGGGACTGGCTCGTATGGAATTTACCTGCAAACCAGTGCCACCGGGACCACTATCCAAGGCAACATCATTGGACTCAACGCGGCGGGAGCCGGAGTCGTGACCAATTTTGGTGCGGGGCTGGTCGTTGCGTCCTCGGGAAACCAGATCGGAGGCACGTCGGCATCGGCACGCAACGTCATCTCGGGCAACACGGCCAACGGGATTCTGATCACGGGATCAAGTGCCACAGGCAACACCGTCGAAGGCAACTACATCGGCACCAGCAGCACCGGACTGGTGGACCTGGGAAACGCCGAAGACGGCATTCAACTAGAGTTTGGAGCGTCGAACAACACGATCGGCAGCCTGTCCGCTGGCGGGCGCAACATCATTGCGGGCAACAACAACGCCGGAATCTCCGTCGACGGTGCCACGACCTCGTCCAACACCATTATTGGCAACTACGTGGGCTTGGGGGCCGATGGATCGACCGACCTGGGAAACACTCATGACGGGGTCCACCTGCAAGCTGCGACCGGCACTCTCATCGGCGGCACCACCAGCTCTGCCAGAAACGTAATCTCCGGCAATGAGATCAACGGCATCGGCTTGGATTCGGCCACCAGCACGATCATTCAGAGCAATTACATCGGGACTGATGCCACCGGCCTGTTGGATCGCGGCAACACGATCGACGGTATCAACTTTGTGGGTCTCACCATAACCACCCAAATCGGTGGGATTGGAGGCGGAAATGTGATCTCCGGAAACAACGCCGCTGGGATCTACTTGGATGGCGCGAGCGTTTCCGGGACGACCGTTCAGGGGAATTTGATTGGAACAGACGCCACAGGCACCGGTAGCCTGGGCAATGGTGCGGCTGGGGTCGATCTGAACAACAGCACCCATGACAACCTGATTGGCGGAGAGTCTGCAGGTACAGGCAATGTGCTGGCGTTCAACGCCTGGGATGGAGTGCGCGTCCGCAACAACGCCGTGGGCAACGCCATTCTGGGCAACTCGATCTACAGTAACACCGAGACTGGAATCGATCTGGGGACCGGAGGCGTGACCGCCAATGACCCGACGGTCAATATGGACTCCGACAGCGGGTCCAACAATCAACAGAACTTTCCGGTGCTGACCAGAGCAGTGACCAACCAGAGCAATCGCTTCGCGGTCGATGGCAGTCTGAATAGTCTGGTCAACACAAACTTTCGGATCGAGATCTTCTCCAGCCCCACTGGAGACGTGCCAAACGGAGAAGGTCGGACTTATCTGGGATACGTCAACACACGCACCGACAGTTCTGGCGACAGTGAGTGGGGGGCTTTGTTCAACGTCAACGTCGCATCGGGCAGCATCATTTCAGCCACGGCCACACGGCTGACGAGTGCGTTCGCTCCGGTAGAAACGTCCGAATTCGCAGCCAACGTGACCGTCTCGACGACCATTCGCACGGTGATCAACACCAACGATTCCGGTCCGGGGTCGTTGCGACAGGCGATCATCGACGCGAACGCGACCACCGGGATGGACATCATCCAGTTCAGTATCTCCGGGGGCGGACCACACACGATCACGCTGAGTTCCGAACTCCCCACGATGATTGATACCGTTGTAATTGATGGCTCGACCGAACCCGACTACGCGTCGACGCCCGTTATCGAACTCAACGGCAACAACGCGGGCACGCTGCGCAAGGGCCTGACCTTGGGAGCTGGCAGTGGCGGCAGCACGATTCGCGGCTTGACGATCAACCGCTTCACGGGCTCAGCCATCGAGATCACTGGCTCGAGCCACCACACGATTCAGGGCAACTGGATTGGACTCAATGCAACAGGCACAGCAGCCTCCGCAAACGGGATCAATGGAGTTTATGTCACCAACAGTATTGGCAACTTGATCGGCGGTACGACAGCGTCCGAGCGGAATGTGATCTCGGGAAACTCGCAACAAGGCGTCTTTTTCAACAACGCGGACTACAGCACGATCTCCGGAAACTACATCGGAACCAATGCCAGCGGCACTAGCGACGTGTCTGGCACAAGTGCCAACACACTGCAAACAGGTGTGTACCTAGGGAACGGTTCAAGCAACAACACCATCGGCGGCACAGCGACCGGAGCAGGCAACGTCATCTCTGGTAACAACCACTTCGGCCTGGAAATCCTTGGGACAACCTCGCAGAACAACCAGGTCCAAGGCAACTTGATCGGGACAACCGCCAACGGATTATTGGCTCTCGGCAACACAAACGGAGGTATCTCTTTCTGGGGAGCCGGTGCCGGGAATACTCTGGGCGGCACCGCCAGCGGGGCACGCAATATCGTTTCCGGTAACCTCAGCGTTGGCGTGCTCGTCGAGAGTGGCTCGACAGGGGCAGTCATTGCTGGCAATTACATCGGCGTGGCCACCGACGGCACCACGGCACTGGGGAACTCCGGTGATGGCGTGCGGGTCGAAGTCGGTTCGACCACCACGCTAATCGGCGGGCAAGCGGCGGGCGCCGGTAACGTGATCGCGAACAACACCGGTAACGGAGTCAACGTCTCCAGTAGCTTCGACACCGCGATCGTTCGCAACTCGATTCACTCCAACACGTCGCTGGGTATCAACCTGGGAACCGCCGGTGTGACAGCCAATGGCAGCGGAGTGCAGAACTATCCCGTATTATCCAGCGCTGTGACTGACGGCACGCAGATCACAATCACTGGGACACTGAACAGTGCCCCGTGGACGAGCTACCGCATCGAGTTCTACTCCAATTTCACTAGCGATGGACAGGGGTACGGTGAAGGTCAAACCCTGATTGGCATTGCCGATGAGACGACCGATGGTTTCGGCGTCGCGTCGATCTCCGCCGTTTTGACGGCAGCAGTCCCCGCTGGCCGCGTGATTAGCGCCACGGCGTCGCGGCTGGATGGCGGGGACAACGAAGTCGATACTTCGGAGTTCTCGCAGAATGTGATCGCGACGGCGGCGCTCAACGCTGACCCCGTGATCACTTCCGATGGGAGTGGCAACTCTGCCGTGATCAGCGTCGCCGAGAACAGCACCGCCGTGACCACAGTCACCGCGACCGATTCCGACATGCCCGCGCAGTCGCTGACTTACTCGCTCAGCGGAGTCGATCAAGCCTGGTTCGCAATCCATCCCACAACTGGAGTGCTGACGTTCGCCACTCCTCCCAACTACGAGACTCCGACCGATGCCGGTGGGAACAACGTCTACAACGTCACGGTCCAAGTCAGCGACGGAGCGGGCGGCAGCGACACTCAGGATCTAGCCGTTACGGTCACCAACCAAGCCATCACCACGGTCAGTGCGGCGGGCGCGGCGACTGTCGGAGTCGGGGCAAGCTACACGCTGAATCTGACGTCCGACGAAGACGCCACAAGCTGGACGATCAACTGGGGCGACGGGACCATACAGTCCGTGGCGGGCGCTCCCACGTCGGTGACGCACACCTACGTCGCCGGAAACTCGGGACTGACGTTCAACATCCTGGCCAGTGCGACCGACGACGCTGGGGCACACTTTGCCAATGATCTACTCGCTCCCACCGCGTTTCTCACGGGTGAGGGGCTGTATCGTTTCTCCGGGCCGACCGGCAGCTTCTCGCAGATGTTCAGCGGTGCGGAACTCCAAAATCCCACCGCTGTGCTCGTCGGCCCCGACGGACTGCTGTATGCCGCTGGTCACGGGACCGACAATATCGTCCGCTACAACGCCGCGACTGGAGCCTATGTCGACACGTTTGTCGCAGCTGCGAGCGGTACGCTCAACGGGGCTTCGGGCCTAGCGTTTGGACCGGACGGGCATCTGTATGTCAGCAGCCAGCTCAACGATAAAGTGCTGAAGTTCGACGGCACAACCGGGGCCTTCCTGTCGACATTTGTCGCGTCCGCCAGCGGCGGACTGGATGGTCCCACGCAGTTGGTCTTTCGGCCCGATGGCTACTTGTATGTGGCCAGTTATAACTCCGACAGTGTTCTGCGTTTCAACGCCACCACGGGTGCGTATGTCGACACGTTTGTCACCACCGCCAGTGGCAGTCTGAACGGTCCGGCGTCGCTCGTGTGGGGCCACGATGGCAACCTGTACGTCTCCAGCACCAACAGCACGGTCAAGCGCTACAATGGGACCACGGGGGCTTTCATCGACAACTTTGTGACGGCAGGCAGCGGCGGCCTCGGTGAGGCCTTCGGGTTGGCGTTCGGTCCGGACGGCCATCTGTATGTGTCGAGTTTCACGACCGACCAGATCGTCAAATACAACGGCACGACCGGGGCTTTGATTGGCGATTATGTCGCCAGTGGCAGCGGCGGCCTGGATGGTCCGACGTCGTTCACGTTCCGCCCGAATCAGCAGGTGAAAGTTGTCTCGCATGGGATCACGGTGACCCCGACATCGGGCCTGACGACGACCGAGGCGGGTGGCACAGCGACGTTTTCGATCGTGTTGACATCCGCTCCCACGGCCAATGTCACCATCCAATTAAGTTCGAGCGACACCACCGAAGGCACCATCTCCGGGGCCACGCTCGTTGGCAATACGCTGACCTTTACTGCGGCGAACTGGAATACGCCGCAGGTCATCACCGTGACGGGGGTCAACGATGCTGCCGACGATGGAAATGTTGCTTTTTCGATCAACACGACTGCCGCTGTATCGACCGACTTGAACTACAACGACCGTGACGTGAGTGATGTCGCGGTGACCAACACGAACGACGATGTCACTCTGACTGGATTGCAGTATCTCGACGGTGTAGGCGATGGCTCCGATGTCCCGACCGCGATACTTAAGTCGACAGTTCCCACCGATACTTCACTCGACAACTTCGACTTTGGCAGAGACTCGTATCCCGGTTTGTTTATCAGCAAAGGCGGATCGGGCGCTGGCGAATCCGACCCCACTAAGTATCAAGTCTGGCTGACTTCGGCCACCGGCAATCAGATTGTGAACAGTGTCGTGACACTGGACATCTGGACCGCCATGAAGGACTTTAACACTGTGGAAGGCGGCAGTGTTGTGGCTCATCTGGTGGAGGCCAACACCGACGGCTCCAGCGCTCTTTCTATCGCGAGTGCGACGATCACGCGGGGCGATTGGGACACGGCGAATACGGGGACATGGATTCAAGATACGTTCAACTTTGGCATGGTGAACCATACCACGGCGGCAGGCAAGGCGTTGGGGATCAAGCTGCTCGTCAGCGGCTCGTCCAGCAATGACATGTTCTTCGCTTACGATGCCACGAACTATGCCAGTCATTTGTCGTTCGGCACGCCTGCGGGCATCACAGTGTCCCCGACCACCGGTCTGACCACCACCGAGGCGGGTGGCACCACGTCGTTCTCCGTCGTGCTCAACTCCGCTCCTACGGCCGATGTCACCATCCAACTCGGTTCGACCGACACCACCGAAGGCACCATCTCCGGAGCCACGCTGGTCGGCAACACGCTGACCTTTACGTCCGCGAACTGGAACACCCCTCAAATTATCAGCGTCACTGGCGTCAATGACGCGATCACCGATGGCGACATCAGCTACTCGATCACCACCCTCAACGCCAGCAGTACCGACCTCAACTACAACGGCCTCAATCCCAGCGATGTCAGTGTCACCAACACCGACAACGACCTGTACTCGATCTCGGGCACTGTGTTCGAAGATGTTGACGGCGATGGACTGGTGAGCGACGACGGTGTGGGGCTAGCGAACGCGATCGTGTCGCTGTACCGCGATGACGGCGACGGCACGCTCGACGCGGGCGACTCGATCGTCAATTCGATCCTGGCCAACGCCTCGGGCCAGTACACGTTCGGTGCGTTGTCGAACGACACTTACTGGGTGGTCGTCGATTCACGGTCATTCGTGGGCACGACGGGGCTGAACACAGGCTCGACGATTCACGATCAGTGGGCCGAGCAAACGTACGGCTCGATCGGCAGCGTCGGGTGGGATGGCTCGGCCTACACCTTCACGGGCACAGCTGGGGCGTTCATTGGAGGCATGCGGCAAGACCGCGGAGACAACAGTGCCAGTCTGCTGACTGGCGAGCACATCACCCGTGTCGCTCTCTCGGGCATCAGCGCAGCCGGTATCGACTACGGTTTCAGCTACAACGTCATCACCAACACGCGCGATGGCGACGAGGTGGGAGCGAACAATCGCACCATCCAAGGCTCGCTGCGGCAGTTCATCCAGAACAGCAATGCCCTCGCAGACACGCAATCGTCGAACTTCGAGATCACCAACCCCCTCGTGGGCGGGGCACACACGATCGATGTCAGCGGTCTTCTTCCAGCAATCACCGATGCGGTCAACCTGGATGCCTCCACCGAATCCGACTTCGCAGGATTACCAATCGTCGTCCTCAACGGAGCCACAGCAGGATTAGGTGTCGATGGACTTGAGTTTGTGAGTGGGTCAGCGGGCAGTACGGTTCGTGGGTTCGTCATCCAGAACTTTGACTCCACTGGAATCTGGGTTAATAGTACAAACAACATCACTCTCGCAGGCAACTTCATCGGCACTGATGTCACGGGTACGGTGGCTGCCGAAAACTCCAATGGCATCCTGGTTGAATACTCGTCCAATGTCACGATCGGAGGATTAACGCCCGCTGATCGTAATGTCATTTCCGGGAGTCGAACCTATCACGGCGTTTGGCTCGACAACACCTCTAACAACAATACCGTCGTCGGAAACTTCATTGGGACCGATCTTACTGGAGAGCTCGACCTCGGTAACTTTGGGGATGGAGTTCGAATTGACAATGGATCCCTGGGCAACACAATCGGCGGAACGACCGCAGCTGCTCGCAATGTGATCTCCGGGAACCAGGGTGACGGCGTTGGAATTCAAGGAGTCGGAACCACCGGCAACGTGGTCCAAGGGAACTACATCGGCACCGATGACGACGGGGAACAGGACCTCGGGAACTCGGCCAACGGGGTCAATGTTTCGGCAGATGGCAATACCATCGGTGGCAGTTCCGTCGGGGCTGGCAACGTCATCTCTGGCAACAGCCTGCGTGGGGTCTACGTGACCGGCACGGGAGTCTCCGCGACCATTCGAAGCAATTATGTCGGGACGGACAAGGACGGGTTGCAAGCCTTGGGCAACAGCTTCGACGGAATTGAAGTCAACTTCGGAGCGGGCGATGTCACGATCAGGGACAATCTGGTCGCGGCGAACGGACAGTGGGGGATTAACCTCTCGGGGACTGGAACAGACAATAAGGTGCGAGACAATACGGTGGGCCTGAATGCGACCCAGGCAGCCATCCTGGGCGGCGCGGGAATCGGTGTCTCCAGTGATGGTCACACAATCATCGACAACACAATCGGGGGCTCAAACACCTATGGGATCTACCTGACTGGATCGAGTGACAACACGATCCAGGGGAACTACATCGGGACCAACTCCTCGGGAACGACCGGCCTCGGAAACTCATTGCACGGGATCGGTATTGATGGGGCAGGAGCCAACGACAACCTGATCGGCGGAACAAGCACTGGGGAAGGGAACGTCTTCGCCAACAACGCCCAGGATGGGGTCGCGATTGCCTCGGGAGCAGGTACCCGGAACACAATCCTCGGCAACATGTTCCGCAGCAATGGTGATCTGGGCATCGATCTCCACGACAACGGAGTCACGGGCAATGACCCGGACGACACTGACCCTGGCTCAAATGCCTTGCAGAATTATCCGGAGATCACCTCGGCCTCACTCAGCGGAACCGATCTGACGCTGGGCGGATCGCTTAATACCGATGGACCTAGCACTCAGTATCGGATCGAGTTCTACGGCAATCCGTCTGGAACCGCGGACATCACCAACGGCGAGGGCCGCGTTTACCTCGGCTCGACGACCGTCACCACCAATGCCAGCGGCGATGCCACCTTCTCGGGTGTGACACTGACCGGAGTTTCACTGGCGGTCGGCGACTCAGTCACCGCCACTGCGACCCGCATTGAGTCACCCGCTCAGGTCGGTGTCAGTGACTTACTTGCCTACGGTAGCACGTCTGAGTTCGCGGCAAACCTGACGCTGACTTCTGTTGCTATCAACAACGCGCCGGTACTTGTGGCCTCGTCGAGCTTGAACACGATCAATGAGGACGACTTCACCAATCCCGGCACGCTGGTGTCACAGATGGTCGATACAGAAGCGACCGACCCCGATTCCGGTGCCTTGAAGGGGATTGCGATCACCTCTGTTCCCACAACGGACGGCACCTGGGAGTACACGCTGGACGGAACGACATGGATATCAGTGGGAACGCCTTCCATAACTTCTGCCTTGTTACTCACAGCCGATGCAACGACAGCGATTCGGTTTGTCCCAAATGCCAACTTCAACGGTAGCACAGGACTGTTGTTTTATAAGGCTTGGGACCAGACGACTGGGATGGCAGGCGGAACAGCTGATGTGACCTCAGCTGGTGCCGATACAGCTTTCAGTGCCGGTAGCAACGGCACCAGCGTGACGGTCACTGCGATCAATGATGCACCAGCGCTGACGCCGTACGCCCCCACTGACAACCCCACTGAAGACGAGGCTCAGTTTGTAGCAACCATTGCGACGGTTCTAAGTGGCTCTATCAGCGATGTCGATAGCAGCCCTCTTTCCGGTATCACCATCTTCGCATTGGCTGGTAGCGGTGGGACACTCGAGTACACGATTGACGGTGGAACATCGTGGTTGAGTCTCACGTCCGTGTCCGCTTCATCAGCGTTGTTGCTGCGCTCCACCGACTCGATGCGATTCACGCCCGATACGAATAACGGCGGTGTGATCACTCTCGACTATCGGGCTTGGGATCAAACCACGGGGACAGCTGGCTCCACGGTCGATGTGAGCACCACCGGCGGCACGACGGCATTCAGCTCCGCCTCAGACCAAGTGACAGTCAACATTGCCTCCGTCAATGACGCGCCGACAATCACGAACGGAATGAACATTAGCCTCTCGCTGGCAAATGAAGACGCGCCATCGACTCCATACAGCGTGTCAACATTACTCATCACCGGCGGACTGGCATACACCGATGTCGATACCAGTGCCGTGCAGGGAATCGCCATCACAGAAGTCACTGGCGGGGGAAACTGGCAGTACTCAACGAACGGCCTGACGTGGATCAATGTCACCGGAGTGTTTACGACAAACGCTTTATTACTCGATGCATCGACCCAACTACGGTTTAATCCGGATGGTCTGAATGGCAGCTCCCCAAAGGTCGTATTCCGAGCCTGGGATCGCACGTCTGGCACAGCCTCAACCAACGCCACTCCCTTCTTTGTGGATCCTGGAATTGGAGGAAGCACCACCGCCTTCAGCACCTCATTGGCGAATCTTTTGCTCAGTGTGACATCAATCAATGACTCGCCAACGATCGGTGGCGGAATCCTCTCTGCGATTCTGGAAGACACCACAAACCCGGCTGGAGCAACGGTCGGGAGCCTGGTCTCGGGCACCTTTTTCGACGTGGATTCAGGGGCCAGTCTGTCAGGGATTGTGATCACATCGAACAACGCTCCGGTCTCGGAGGGGATCTGGCAATACTCGAGCGACAGCGGGACCAACTGGTTCGACGTAGGCACCGTGGGAGTGAACGCACTGGCGCTCGAAGTCAGCACGCACCTCCGATTTGTCCCAGCTGCCGACTTCAATGGCACCCCCACTTCGCTCTCATTCCGTGGTCTCGACAACAGCTACGCTGGCGGATTCACCAGCGGGGCCTCGCGGCTCACGGTGGATACAACCAGTCCCGGTGGAACATCACCGATCAGCTCCAGCCTGGTTTCAATCGGGGCCAATGTCACAGCAGTCAACGACGCGCCGATTCGCACCTCGGGGACAGTCGCCAATCTGACAGTCATAGAGGACGCGGGCCTCACGAGTTTGGGCTTTGGAAGCGTGGCCTATAGCTCCGGTGGTGGAGCAGATGAGAGCGGCCAGACGCTGACGTACTCCGTGACGGCCATCCCCTCTGTGAGCCTCGGCAGGGTGTTCCTGGCCGATGGCACGACACCGGTGACATTGGGTGCCTACACGCTGGCCGATATTCAAGGCATGCAGTTCTTACCGACGTCCAACGCCAGCGGAAGCAGCGGATTTCAATACAACGTGACAGATTCGGGCGGCACAGCGAACGGGGGCTTAAACAGTATCAGTCAGTTCGTGCTGATGACGGTCACGGGAGTCAACGATTCCCCAGTTGTCACCACAACCGGCACGACGCTGGCCTACACCGAGAACGACGCTGCGACTCCGATTGATGCGGGGCTCACTGTCAGCGATGTCGACAACGCGAACGTGACGAATGCGACAGTCTCGATTTCGACGAACTATGTAACGGGGCAAGACACGCTGGCCTTCACCAATCAACTCGGGATCACCGGCAGCTGGGATTCGGCTCTGGGAGTGCTCACGCTTTCGGGAACGACGACCAAGGCCAACTATCAATCGGCCTTGCGATCGGTGACCTATGTCAACACCAGTAACACCCCGAGTGCATTACTGCGGACGGTGAGCGTTGTCGTCAGTGATGGCACGCTCGGCAGCACGCCTGCGACTCGCAACATCTCCGTCGCGGCGATCAACAACGCACCGACGATCACGGCAAACACTCTCTCGATCAGCGAGGGAGGTACCGTTGTTCTGTCGAATAACGAAATCAACTCGACCGACGCCGACAACGCTCCAGCCCAGCTGACCTACTCCGCGACCAGCATCACCGGTGGGCAATTCGAACTGGTGGCCGCGCCTGGTTCTTCGATCACCAGCTTTACCCAAGCCCAGATCAACAGCGGAGCTGTCCAGTTCGTTCATGACGGTGGTGAGGTCGCTCCCAGCTATTCCGTGACTGTCTCAGACGGTTCAATGAGCCACGGACCCAATGCCGCATCGATCACATTCAGCAATGTCAACGACGCACCTACGATCAGCACGATCACCAACCAGACGATCAACGAGGATGCGGTTCTTGGACCACTCGCATTCACCATCGGTGACAACGAAACGTCCGCTGCGTCGCTGATGGTGACGGCCACATCGAGCTATGGGGCATTGATTCCGAATGGGAATATCGTTTTGGGAGGAAGCGGTGCCAACCGCACCGTGACGTTGACCCCGGCCTTGAATCAGTTCGGCGGCCCGATAGCGATCACGCTGACTGTCAGTGATGGAACCACGTCGACTCAGACCACCTTTGAAGTCATGATCTCAGCTGTCAATGACTCTCCGACGATTGGAACTGCAACGTTCAGTCTGAGTGAGAACACTTCGAATGGCACAGCTGTTGGAATCGTCAGTGCGAGTGACCCAGATGATAGTGACACCCAAACCTTCTCAATCATCGCAGGTGATGTGACGGGGGCGTTCGCCATCGACAACACCGGTCGGATCACGGTCGCGGATTCCGTCCAGCTTGATTACGAAACCACGACGAGCTGGAGCCTGACCGTACGAGTACGTGACACCGCTGGTGCTTCCGCGAACGCGATCATCACGATCAACCTGACCGATGTGAACGACAATGATCCGGTCATCACGAGTCACGGGGGAGTGAATACGGTCTCGTTGAGCCTCGCCGAAAATACGACAGCTGTCACGACGATCTCGTCGATGGACGCTGATGCGGGGACGATCGTCACCTACTCGATCATTGGCAACGATGCTGGACTCTTCCAGATCGATACCAACACGGGTGTGTTGAGCTTCCAGCTGTCGACTGACTACGAGACACCGCTCGATGCCGACGGAAACAATGTCTATGAAGTCTCTGTGAGCGCTACCGATGGCGTACGGACAGACAGTCAGTCACTGTTGATCACCGTCACCGATGCCAGCGAGTCAGCGGTGACTGCGATCCTCGACTCGAACATTGCGATGGAGACAGTTGCGGAGAATGCCACTACCGGAACACCCATCGGAATTACGGCATTTGCTGACGACGCGGATGGAACAGACACCGTCAGTTATTCGTTGCTGAACAGTGCGGGAGGCCGGTTTGTAATCGACGGAGTGACTGGGGTGGTGACGCTGGCTTCTGGACTCGACTACGAGACGGCGACCTCGCACACGATCCGCGTCCAGGCCCTCAGCAGTGACGGGACCACGAGCGAACAAGACTTCGTGCTGACAGTGACGGACGTCAATGAGACCGGGATTAGCCTCCTCAGCGACTCGAATGTCGCGAATGATCAGGTCACAGAGAACTCCATCGCAGGCACAGTCGTCGGAGTCACCGCTTTTGCCGATGACCTCGACGGGGACGACACAATCAGTTACTCGCTGATCAATGATGCGGGTGGAAGATTCGCGATCAACGGCGTGACTGGAGTGGTGACCGTCGCTGCGGGGATCGACTACGAGACCGCAATGGCCCACTCAATCCGCGTCCAAGCTCTCAGCACGGATGGGTCGACGAGTTTCCGCGACATCACGATCAACATCATCGATCTCAATGAGTATGCGACGACACCCATCAGCGACTCGAACGCAGCCATCGATCAGGTCGTTGAGAATGCCAATACAGGCACTGTGGTCGGCATCACCGCTTTTGCCGATGATCTCGACGGGACCGACTCAGTCAGCTACTCACTGACCAGCAACGCGGGCGGTCGACTGACAATTGACTCGACCACCGGCATCGTGACGGTAGCGGGGGCAATCGACTTTGAAGCGACCTCGTCATTGAACTTGACTGTCCAGGCCCTGAGCACCGATGGGTCATTGACATCGAGAGACTTCGTTGTGGCGGTCCTTGATGCCAATGACAATGCCCCCTTGGTGCCACCCGGTCAGTCATTCACGCTGGCCGAGAACAGCTCCAACGGAACGACAGTGGGAACGGTATTGGCAGCGGATGTCGACACCGTCGGTTCTCTTCAGAACTGGACGATTACTGGTGGAACTGGCGTGGGTGCCTTGGCGATCAACGCTGCGACAGGCGAGATTTCGGTCAACAATGGTGCGTTGCTCGACTTCGAGTCCGCTCCGAGCTTGACGCTCTTCGTTTCCGTTTCAGATGGCATTCAAACATCATCTGTGCAATCCGTGACCATCAATCTGAGTAACGTCAACGAGGCCCCGCAGATCACCGGTCCGGCGAATACGACAGTCGGCGAAGATGGGATGACAGCCACTCTCCCGATCACGGTCAGTGATATCGACACTGCGACTGCGACACTCGTGGTCACTGCCACAAGCAGCGACCAAGCTCTCATCCCGAACGGCAGTATTGTGATCGCCGGGTCTGGAGCGAGTCGCACAGTCACGATTACGCCGAGAGCGGAAATGAGCGGCGGCCCAGTGACAATAACACTGACTGTCAGTGATGGATTACTTTCGACGCAAACCACTTTCCTGGTCACGGTCGCTGCGAATAATGATGCGCCGACGATCTCGGTCGTGCCCGATCAATTCCTGAGTGAAGACACGACAACGGCTCCGCTCGCGATCACTCTGGGCGACATCGATACCAGTGTGAACGCCTTGACAGTGTCTGCGAGCAGCAGCAACCAGGGGCTGATTCCCAACGGCAATCTGGTGGTCTCGGGAACAGGTGCCAATCGGACTGTGACGATCACTCCGTCAGCGAATATGAACGGCGGACCAGTCACGATTACTCTGATCGTCAGTGACGGGACCCTCACATCACAGCAGACCTTTACGGTCAACGTGGCAGCGGTCAACGATTTACCGATCGTGGCCCCCCAAGGTTTCACAGTGAGCGAGAACAGCAGCATCGGGACTGTTGTCGGCACAGTGATCGCGGCAGACATCGATACCGGTGATGCACTCTCGTATGCAATCAGTGCGGGCAACACCAATGCAGCATTCGCCATCGACTCGACGACCGGTCTAATTACAGTCGCCAACTCTGCGGCTCTCGACTTTGAAGCGACTCCGCAATACCTGCTGACAGTCTCCGTCACCGATCGCAGCGGAACTCCGCAGACCACAACCATCACGATCCGGCTACTCGACCGCAACGAGGTTCCGACCTCGCTGAGCCTAAGTTCCGCCTCGGTCAACGAGAACAGCTCGGTCGGCACTCTCATTGGCCAACTCTCATCGAGCGATGTCGATGCAGGTGACGGAGCCACCTACTCTTTGCTGAACGACGCTGGGGGCCTGTTCACCGTCGACACCAATACCGGAGCGGTGACTGTCAATGGGGGTCTCGACTTCGAAGCCTCCTCCAACCACACGATAGTTGCCCGCATCACCGACAATAGTGGGCTCATCCTCGACCGCAGCTTTGTGATCTCGCTCGTGGACCTGAACGAGGCTCCCGTACTCGTCGGTGGTTCTTTCGGACTCGCGGAAAACAGCGCGGGCGGAACTCTCGTCGGAACACTGATCGCCAGTGATGTCGATGCCGGAGATTCCCTGACATTCTCGCTCGTCGCAGGCAACACCAATGGAGCGTTCTCGATTCATGCCAACACGGGAGCGATCACGGTCGCGAACTCTGCGGCCATGGATTTTGAGTCCAATGGGACATTCACTCTTACGGCGCGAGTCACTGACCGTGCAGGACTCAGCCAGCAACAGCTGATCACTGTCACGCTGAGCAATGTGAACGAAAGTCCGACAGTTCTGGCGAGTACTTTTCATATTCAAGAATGGTCGGCAGTCGGTAGTTTTGTTGGCGTGGTCACAGCCTCCGACATTGATGCCGGCGATCAACTGACCTACTCGTTTGTCGCTGGCAACACTGGAGGTCGGTTCGCAATCGACCCGAGCACTGGACTCATCACCGTTGCGAACTCTGTAAACTTCTCGTACGAATCTCGCTACTCGTACACCGTGACCGTTCAGGTTCAAGATGCTGCTGGTCTCACCCAATCCGCTGCCGTGACCCTCGTTGTCGACAACGTGAATCAACCTCCCCTGACCGTGGGCGATCAATACCTACTCGACCAGTTCACCTCACTCACCACGAGCACGATCAACAGCGTACTGTCCAATGACAGCGATCCCGATTCCGTCGGAATGACTGCCATCCTCGTCTCGGGCCCCCAGCATGGCACTCTAACACTCAATGCCGACGGAACGTTGACGTACTCACCAGACGATGACTTCTCCGGAGTGGACACGTTCACCTACCAGGCGACTGATGGTCTCGAATTCAGCAGTCCCACAACAGTCACTTTCGACGTGAGTCTCGTCGCTGGTGGTGGTAGCGGCTTCGGAGGAGATAGCCTCGACTCGGGGGACGATGGCGATGATGACACGGACTCCGAGAATGAGAGCAATGACCTCATCGACACCGACAATTCTGGAGACGGCGAGGGGGACGCGACGTCCTCCACCACCAATGGTCTCACTTCAGGGGACGCTGGCAATACGGGATTGCGACCAAACGGATCAAGCAATACCGAGACAGACATCCCGTTTGTTCAAACCACTGGTTCCGATCCCCTGGCACAGGTTCTCGACGGAATCCAGCAGTCTCTCCTCCAGGAATTGAACGGTCATCGGACAAAACGGACAGGTCATGCCCAGCGCGGACGATCAGGAGCGTGGGGAACACTGGCTCCGGTAGTCCGCCACTTCCTCCCAGATCCAGTTCAGAACATGACCGTCTCGTTCCTCGGAAATCAGACGATGTGGAACGAGCTGAATTCGATCCGCAATGAGCTGCGTGATCAGCGACAGTCATCGGCCATCATGGAGAAGATCGTTGTCGGCACCACCACAGCTGTCACAGGCGGACTGACGGTCGGGTATGTGATTTGGTTGATACGCGGCGGATCGCTGCTGGCCACGATGGTTTCGGTTGTGCCCACATGGGTGACGTTCGACCCACTACCCGTTATGGACCGCTTTGAGGAAGAGATGCCTCGAGAAGACCATGAATCGCTCGCCTCGATTGTCAGCGGAAGTGCCGGGCGGTGACACCGACTCCTCGTATCTGGGATTTCGCATTTCTCTCGGGGACACTCTACGCCGCAGGTGGCAGCGTCACGATGATCCACCGGATTCGGAGAAGCCGGCGACTGTCGGCCACCGACTGGAAGCACGCTTTCTGCCCCCACGAGGTGAGTATGTCCAAGAGGGGATTTACAACGATTGAGCTGATGAAACACCGATTCGGTGGAATGGAACATGAAGCAATCGTCGTCTGGCTTGCCTCACGGGGGCGGTACGTCTCACAATAGAGTTGTGTCTCTGCTCTTCGGGGGCACAACCCGCTTGAAACTCCCGCCTGACGACCAAACATGCCTCCCATCACTAAGCTGCTTGTTGCCAATCGGTCCGAAATTGCGATCCGCGTTTTCCGCTCGGCTCATGAACTCGGCATCCGTACCGTGGCGATCTATGCCCACGAAGATCGGTATGCACTCCACCGCTTCAAAGCGGACGAGGCTTACCAGATCGGCGTTCCCGGCGAGCCGATCAAGTCGTACCTGAACATCGACTCGATCATTGCAGCTGCCAAAAAGGCCGGGGCGGACGCGATTCATCCAGGGTATGGGTTCTTGTCCGAGAAGCCCGCGTTTGCGCAGGCCTGTGCCGATGCCGGGATTATCTTTGTCGGGCCGAAGGTTGCACACCTCGAAGCCCTCGGCGACAAGACAGCTGCCCGCAAGATTGCGATCCTCGCCAAGGCTCCGATCCTCAGCGGCACTGAAGACGCTCTCACGGACGCCGCCGAAGGGGTCATCGCTGCCAAGAAGCTCGGCTACCCGGTGATCCTCAAGGCAGCCCACGGCGGCGGCGGACGTGGCATGCGCGTCGTCGAGTCCGAAGACCAGTTCGTTGCCAGCTATGAAACCGCCCGCCGCGAATCACTCACCGCCTTCGGTAGCCCGGACATCTTCATCGAGAAGTACATCCGTCGCGCCCGACATATCGAGGTCCAACTCCTCGGTGACAAGCACGGGAATCTGGTCCACCTGTTCGAGCGTGACTGTTCGGTCCAGCGGCGTCACCAGAAGGTCGTCGAACTCGCTCCAGCTCCGAACCTCGACCCGAAGGTTCGCGACGCCCTGTGTCAAGCGGCGGTCAACATCGGCAAGCAGGTCGGCTACGAGAACGCGGGCACGGTCGAGTTCCTGGTCGATGCCGATACGAATCAATACTTCTTCATTGAGGTGAATCCCCGTATCCAGGTCGAACACACCGTGACCGAAGAAGTCACCGGTTTCGACATCGTGAAGTCGCAGATTCTGGTCGCCCAAGGGGTCCGCCTTGATGATCCGGAAATCGACATGACCTCGCAGAGTGTCATCAAGACCAACGGCTTCGCGATCCAGTGCCGCGTCACCACCGAAGATCCCGAGAACAACTTTACGCCCGATTACGGCCGCATCGCTCACTACCGGTCGACGGGCGGAATGGGAGTCCGGCTGGATGCGGGGTCTGCCTTCTCGGGTGCTGTGGTGACACCCTACTACGATTCCTTGATGGTCAAGGTGACCGCCCGAGGACGACGGTTCGTCGACGCGATTTCGCGGATGGAACGCAGCTTGGCCGAGTTCCGTGTGCGCGGCGTGAAGACCAATATTCCGTTCCTCACGAACCTGCTCGCTCACCCGATGTTTATCTCGGGACTGTGTACGACCCGCTTCATCGACGACACTCCCGAATTGCGCACGATTCCGAAGCGACGCGACCGGGCGACCAAGATCCTGTCGTACCTCGGCGATGTGATTGTCAACAAGAACGCTCTGGTGAAGGGGCGACCCGTCGGAAAGCGGGTGTTGCCCGCTCCGATTCCCAAATCGAACCGCAACGTCGATACCAAAGAACCGCTGCCCACCGGTGCCCGGCAAGTCTTCCTCGATCAAGGCGCGAAAGGCCTCTCGAAGTGGATTCTCGATCAGAAACAGTTGCTGATCACCGATACGACATTCCGTGACGCCCATCAATCGCTGCTCGCGACCCGGGTCCGGACGTTTGATCTGCTGCAGATTGCACCGATCTACGCCGAGAAGCTCCCCCAGCTGTTCTCGATGGAGATGTGGGGCGGGGCGACGTTTGATACCACGATGCGGTTTCTCCGGGAGTGCCCTTGGGACCGACTGGCTGAGATGCGGAAGGCTTGCCCGAACATCCTGTTTCAGATGCTGCTGCGAGCCTCGAACGCGGTCGGCTATACGAACTACCCCGACAACATCGTTCGCGAGTTCGTGAAGGAAGCGTTCCAGTGCGGGAACGATGTCTTCCGCGTGTTCGACTGCCTGAACTGGGTGCCGAACATGCAGGTCGCGATGGACGCGGTCTGCAACGCGGGCGGCATTTGCGAAGCGGCCATCTGTTACACCGGCGACATCACCAACCCGCATCGCACCAAGTATGACCTCAAGTATTACGTGAACTTGGCCAAAGAGCTGGAGAAGATGGGCGCACACATTCTGGCCATTAAGGACATGGCTGGGCTGTGCAAGCCCGAGGCAGCTGCCAAGCTGGTCAAGACGTTGAAGCAGGAGATCGGCATTCCGATCCACTTCCACACCCACGACACGAATGGGATTCAAGCGTCGTCGTATCTAAGAGCTGCCGATGTCGGCGTAGACATTGTCGACTGTGCGATGGCCCCGCTCTCGGGCGGCACGTCCCAGCCGAACCTCAACACGCTGAGCGAGTCGCTGCGGTTCCAGCCGCGCGACCCCGGCCTCGACACGCGGACGCTCGATGAGGTCGCTGAATACTGGCGGTCGGTCCGGCAGTTCTACACCGCGTTCGAGAGCGATCCGCTCGCCGGGACTGCGGACTTGTATAACCACGAGATGCCGGGCGGGCAGTACACGAACCTGTTTGAGCAGGCCCGGTCACTGGGTCTGGAAGACCGCTGGAGCGAGGTCTGCCGCCTGTATGCCGAGGTCAACCAGATGTTCGGCGACATCGTGAAGGTGACCCCGACCTCGAAGTCGGTCGGCGACATGGCACTGTTCATGGTGGCCAACAACCTCACTTGCCACGAGGTACTCAACGGCACGCGCGAGCTGTCGTTCCCGGAAGGGGTCATCGATCTTATCAGTGGGGCGATGGGCCAACCGCCGGGCGGATTCCCGCTGCAAGTGCAGAAGCGCATCCTTGGCGATCGCAAGCCATTCACCGGTCGTCCGGGGGCCGAGTTGCCGGATGCCGACTTCGAAGCGGCGCGTAAGAAGATCGTCGAACTGCTCGCGGGGGAACCGGTCGAGGAACAATGGCTGAAGCGGCACACTCTCTCGTACCTGCTCTACAACAAGGTCTACGAAGGCTACGCCGCCCACCGCCGCAAGTTCTCCGACACCAGCGTCCTGCCCACGCCGAACTTCTTCTACGGCATGCAGCCCGGTGACGAGATCACCCTCGACATCGAATCGGGCAAGACCCTGTTCATCAAGTTCCTGAACGTCGGCCAGCCGCACCCCGATGGCACGAGAACCGTCTCGTTCGAACTCAACGGCCAACCCCGCGACGTGACCATCACCGACACCAGCGCCGCTCCCCAACAAGCCGCCCGCGCGAAAGCCGATCCCGACGACCCCGCCGAAATCGGCGCCACCATGCCCGGCATGGTCGTCCTCGTCCCGGTCAAATCCGGCGAGCAGGTCACCAAGGGCCAAAAACTCCTCACCCTCGAAGCCATGAAGATGGAGACCTCCCTCTACGCCGACCGCGACGGCACCGTCCGCGACGTCCGCGTGAAGCCGGGCGACGCGGTGGAGACCGGGGATCTGCTGCTGACGCTGGAGTTCAAGGCGGAGTGAGTGTCGCCTTTCGCTCCGCGAAAGAGCGTCGCGGAAGTGTTGGCGTACGCTTTCACTCAGTCCCAAACTTCGGGTTGGGACTGCATATCCTCGAAGCTCCGCTTCGTCGCTAGTGGGCTGGACTCTGACTCATCCAATCACCGTGAACCAGAAACGTCAGGATGACCCGAGAGTGAGAGTTGTGGGTGGCTCGCCGAAGCGGAGCTTCGAGGATAGGCATTCCCAAGCCAAGGAGCTTGGGAACGAGTTTCAAGGGCTTTTCATCACTAGCGTTAGCTACGTCTCCAAGGCTTTCTTGATCTCCATGCAAATCTCTTTCCATGCCTGATCTCGTCTATCCAGTTTCATCCCAGCAATCTTCTGCTTGATGGGGTAAACAGCTTGAAGGTTTTCAAGGCGAGTCGACTCCCATGCGCAATCCCGCAGGAGTGCCCATAGTATTCGCACTCCTCCTTCCTTCGCTTTCTTCAAGAGTGGCCCAAGTTCATTGTCGTGAATGAAGTCCGATGCGAGAAATGCTGGCGAAACCAACAATACTGCAACACTCGCATTTGCGATTGCCTTTTCAATCTCCGAATAGCAATGCGAGCCCGGGGTGAGTTGATTGTCGGCCCAGGCAGTGAATGCGCCTACTCGAACATGTGGCTTCAAATGCTCCAGCAACTCACCTAGGAATTTCTTGTCCTTGTGCGAGTAGCTGATGAAGACCGATTTTTGTGATTCCATTACTGATTCTTTCTTTGTCGAAAGCTCTCGATTCTGGGTCTCTTCGATATTTAGTATTGCATCGATCAGCGAGACCGACGCCCTCGCGAGGTCATCAATTGTCGAGTAGTACGATTCTGGGTTTCCGTACTCGTGGTCTATTCCGTCGCCAACCAAATTCTTGAGGAAAACGACTGGCAACCGAGGAAATAGTCCGGCTCCTTGAAGTTGGAATGAAGCTTGGCGGATCACTGCGTATCGGTCTGCTTGCAGAGATGTGCCATTTGGTCGCTGCCATGCCATTTCGAATAGAGCGTCGACCCAAAACCACTCGCTAATCTCTTTATGGAATCCTTGCGGCCAGTTCTTCCAGATAACCTTGCTGACAGTTCCTGGCAACCCATACATTACGCCACATGCTTCGATTGCAAGTTCTCGGAGTTCAGGGCCAGCTTCAGGGCGACTTTCGTGCATCGAGGCTGACCTAATATAGGTCGTGTGATATCTTGAAAGCCCATATTGAAATGCAAATGCGTCCCCGGCGGAATTCGACATCGGGTTGCCATTCACGTTACCCATTGGAAAATCCGAGAACAATGGGTGTCCCTGCTTGTCACAAAGTTGACCAAACTCCCGATCAATTCCCGGACCGCTTGAATGGAATCCATTTTGATGTGGATTATCGACTGCGTCTTCTGAATCTTGCCTACCAGGGATTCGCGACTGATGGAGAGTAACTCGACGAGGACGGCACTTGTTGACGATCTCTTGAAATTGGCTTTGAATCCGAATCAGTTTCTCCTTCCATTGATAAGTTGGGGTAGATTCGTGAGGAAGATACCACGGTAGCCTGCGTCTCGCAGCAACGAAGTACTCAGTCCCGAATGGAAGGTTGGTTCCATCCTTCAAAGCCGGAAAGTCAGAGTTAGAGTGCATTTTGGCTGATGTCGCTGTCACTTGCATCCTCTTGACGTATTGGCAGAACCGATACCGAAAGATTATCAATCGTCGTGGCAAACGTCTCGTCTGCTTGGATCATTCCGAATCGTCCCGAGGGGACAACGACATATCAGCCCAGGGCAAAGCGTTGCGGCTAAAGCCGAGTAGCGCCGCCCTGCATATACGAGGTACGAGACGGTTTCAAGCCCTGAAAGGACAGTACAGGGTTGTACTCCGGCGGGTTGTTTCGCCCTTGCAGGGCTAGGATCTCAATGGGGAATCGTGACCCTGGGCGGCGCTCCCTGTAGTCGCTCTTCCCTGGGTTTGAGGCGCGAAATGGTTGAAGCCCTGTAAGGGCGGCACAACGTTGCACCACGGGCGAGTTGTTACGCCCTTTCAGGGCTGGGTAGTTATCGGGGTTTGTGAACCTGGGGCGGCGCTCCCGTTGGTCGCTTTGCCCCAGGCTGGATTGTGGTTGCCCTTTCAGGGCGGCAGGCACGTTGGACCAGTGAGCGGGGGACGTCAAGTCCCCCGTGCCGGAGCGAGCGTGGCGTGACACCGCCGGGGCTCTGGAGATCAGGTGCGGCTGTGAGATCACTTCCCGCTTGGCACCCCCGTCTGACGTCGGGGGCTCGCGACTGACGGTTGGGAATCGATCAATTTGAATTCTGCGGACCGTGTCCGAAACGCCCCGAAGGGGCAACGACATACCAGCCCAGGGCAGAGCGGAGCGGCGAGAGCCGCGAAGCGCCGCCCTGGGTTTGGGAGACGAGAGGGGTTCAAGCCCTGAAAGGGCGACACACGGTCGTGCGCCCGGCGGTTTGTTTCGCCCTTTCAGGGCTGGGATCAAAATCGGTATCCCGTAACCCAGGGCGGCGCTCCCTGCGGTCGCTCTGCCCTGGGCTGGTTTGTGGCTGCCCCTTCGGGGCGTGAGGCATTTAGCGTGATTGGGCTTGGTTGAGTGGCGCGATGCTCTCGGTGAATGCGAATCGGCAACCGGAGACTGGGTAACCACCTCCTCTCCGCCCCGAAGGGGCAACGACAGACCAGCCCAGGGCAGAGCGGAGCGGAGCGGCGAATGCCGCGAAGCGCCGCCCTGGGTTTGATGCGCCGAGGAGACCCAAGCCCTGAAAGGGCGGTACAGGGTTGCACGACAACGAGTTGTTTCGCCCTTTCAGGGCTGCGACCTCAATCGGGTTCGTGACCCAGGGCGACGCTCCCTGCGGTCGCTCTGCCCTGGGCTGGTCAGTGGCTGCCCCTTCGGGGCGGAAGAGACTATCTGTGAGAGTCGCGTGAACATCCTCCGGGCCAATACCTGTAGCGACACATCTTGGAATCATCTGGCTGCAAATCGATCCGAATCGGGTTACGATCCGATGAACACCTCCCTCACTCCTCTTTCGGCGACTCAATCCAAGGCTTTCCCCATGTCCCAGTCGCTCGTGAAGAATCTGGTGCATCTGGTCTACAGCACCAAACACCGCTTGCCACTTATTCCGCAGGCCCACCAAGCCGACCTGTTCAAGTACCAGGCAGGCATCTTTCGGGAATGGGACAGCCCGGCCTTAATCATCGGCGGCGTCGAGGATCATGTGCATGCCCTGTTCTCACTGTCGAAGAACCATCCCCTCAAAAGGATCGTCGAGGAGGTCAAGAAGGGGAGTTCGAAATGGATGAAGGCGGAAGGACCGCGTATCGCTGAGTTCATTTGGCAAGCCGGTTACGCAGCTTTCTCGGTCAGCCAATCGAATACGGCAGAAGTCACTCACTACATTGAGAACCAGGTCGAGCACCACCGGAAGATGACCTTCCAAGACGAGCTGCGAGCATTGTTCGAACGACACGCCATCGAGTTCGATGAGCGGTATGTTTGGGATTGAACTCGTGTCGCGGGCGATCAGTATTGGCACCTGATACGCCCCGCAGGGGCAACGACAGATCAGCTCAGAGCGAAGCGGCGAGAGCCGCGCAGCGCCGCTATGGGCTGGGGTCATGCTGCAAACCGCAACCCAAGGGGAGTGGACGCGACGATGCTTGGAGCGTCTGTGATGTTTTCCGACCGGAGGTTCCAGAGAGAACCACCTGCCATTCAAACCCTCGTCCTTTTGCCCCTCGCTTGGCATCCAAACCACTGTCCGGGTCACCCTGCACTTGTTGACGCGGCGGGCCACCGGAATCAGGCCGAGCGCAGGTTGCCCCAGTCTTCGACCTTGGCTTTGGCGTTGTTCTCCTCGCAGAACTTCTGCACCCACGAGATCAGGGAGTAACTGCGACCGGTGACATCGGCGGCGTTTTGGGCTTCGACATTCAGACGCAGTAGCGGCTCGTTGTTCGAGGCACGCACATTCATCCACCACTTCGGCGTGTAGCCATCGGCCACGGTGCGATAGGTCGCGCCGGTCGGGTCGTTCTGGGTATCGATCAGGAACAGATCATCGACCGTCTTGAACTTCGGCGACCGGGGATGGAACACGCCGACACCATCCAGCGTAAAGACGTATGCATCCGCAGCTGGGTCGTTGTACTGCTTTAGCAAGGCGTCGATGATCTGCTTGCTGGTCTTCTTCCAATCGCCGCTTTCAATCCGCAGGTTGACCTCACCGCTGGACGGCCACGGAGCGAGCGAACCCAACAGTTCCGAACAGCTCTGCCCCGAGGTCAGCAGCATGTCCCAGAAGTCGACCATCGAGAACAGCCCTGAATCAAGGCCATACGATTCCGGGAAGTTGTAGTGCGCCGAAGACTCGCCCCCGAACGCGGCGTCAGTTTTTGCCAGAGCCACCTTGAGCGCATCCTGCCCCACGCGACTGACCACCGGACGCCCGCCCGCCTTGCGAACTGTCTCGACGACCAGCCACGACGAGACAGCCGAGTAGACGACAGCGGGGAGTTTCTTCCCAGCTGCGGTCGCCTTCTGAATGGCGTTCTGTCCCAGCGCCGCCAGCAGCAGCGAACCGGAAACGAACTGACCCCACTCATCCACCATGAAGACCCGGTCCGCGTCGCCATCGAACGCAGCTCCAAACTTGGACCCGAGTTCGACAACCGTTTGTTGCAGCAGCTTGACCGCTCCCGGCAGCCCCGGATTCGACGGGCGAGTAGGGAACGTCCCGTCGATTCGCTCGGCCACCGCATGCACCTCGACGCTCGATTTGTGCGCTGCCAAAGCCTGCTTCAGCAGTGGCACGAACAGCCCACCGACGCCGTTCCCCGGATCGAGCACGATCTTGCCGGTGGCTTTCGACAGCTGCTTTGATCGAGTGCAGGCCGCCTCGACAAACTTCTCCTGCAGCCGCAGATTCGGTCCGCTGGCAAACGGTGTACACGCAGGAGCTGCAGCTGCGCCTTCTGCCGGGGCGGCGTTAAAGATCGCCGAGAGGTGGGCCAGCGGGCTGATCATGTCGAGCGCCCCCGTCGCGGTGTTCAGCAGGACCGACTTGATTCCGTTGTACTCGGGCGGGTTGTGGCTGGCAGTGACCATCGCTCCCGCGATCGCCCCGTTCAGCTGCTCCCCGACACCCCATTGAACCATGTCGCTGGTGGCCAGCCCGCACGGCATGGGGACTCCGCCCGCTGCGGCGATCCCCTGCACGAGGGCGGCGTACAGTGACGGAGACGAGACTCGTCCATCGCGTCCAACGATGATGCGAGGCTGGGCGATGCCGGTCGCCTGAACCACATGCTGGACTATGCATTGGCCAACGAACCAGGCGAGTTCCTCGTTGATCTGGTTCGGGTAAACGCCGCGGACATCGGCCTTGCGTTGTATCAGCGAGCGGTCAAACATGGTGTGATTCTCCGGTGTGTGAGGACTTTTGAACGGGCGATTCCGCTCTGAAAGTCGATGAACAAACGGAGTTTTGCGAATTCGGCTCTGGACTGCTACTGCGGTTGTGAGACAATTGGTTAAATGGATCGTGATGAACATGGGCAGGCCGTTGTGCCGCGCCCCGTTCGAGGCGATCCCCTGGAGGTGTCTGATGCCGACCTTCGACTGGCAAACCCTCATCGCACTCGCGTGTGTGGCCTTTTCAGCTGCGCTGATCGTGCGCCGCATTTGGAGTTTCCTGCACCCCGTCAGCAGTGGTTGTGGTGGGGGGTGCGTGGGGTGCGGATCGGCAGCTGGCCAGCCTGCGGGGCCACTGGTGGCATTGTCGCTGCCTCCACGCGCTGAACATCTCAAGCCGGAAGCGTGAGTGGACAGAGCTGATGCAGTATTCCGCATGTCCAGCCAGATTCTATGGCACCGGGATCACCACCCCACGCGCCGTCGACATGACCCCCTTAGCTAAGAGCGTGGCGGTCACCTCTGTTTAGTCCGCAGCGCCAGCGAGGGCCG
This sequence comes from Planctomycetota bacterium, assembly GCA_043777375.1. Taxonomy (GTDB): domain Bacteria; phylum Planctomycetota; class Planctomycetia; order Planctomycetales; family Planctomycetaceae; genus TH-plancto1. The sequence goes on from JAYWHX010000047.1 coordinate 123,300, forward strand.
CGTGCCATACACCGTAGTTTTCGCAGAAAGTAAGCTTCGCTCGTCGCTTGATCTCCGAAAAGAAAGTTGCCTCGCCATTGAATCGCGACCCTGGCCAGCAGATTGACTCACAGCCCAAGCGATCGGTGTCCGGTACGGGCCCATGCTGGCGCAGCGGGCTGGAAGTCGGAAATACTCTCCGAGGCGATAATATTTGACCGCACACGTATTTCGCCAAGTCAGTGGCGTACACTTGCCACTGCCCGAGAACTCGGTTCCAATTCCAGATAAGTCTGTATTTTCCCTCTCTCGCGATTCGCCTCTCGGAGCCAGCGATGCCGATTCCCGTCAAGTGTGAATGTGGTAAGTCCCTGAACATCCCCGATCAGTACGCCGGACAGAAGGTCAAATGCCCCTCCTGCTCTGCGACCGTCTCAGTGCCCTCCGGGTCACCTGCACCCAAGCCCGCTCGCTCGCTGGGCTCTCCGTTACCATCGCAGAACGAAGACGGGCCGGAGGACGGTCGCTACTCGCTCGACGAGTTCATCCGTCGCAGCTCCGAGCGCGATCATGGGCAGGGGCTGTTCGAGCTGGAAAGCGAGCGGCTGCTGGAGATCAATCTCGATGGGATGGCGTGGACCAAGAAGGGTTCGATGGTCGCTTATGTCGGAGACGTGAAGTTCACTCGCGAGGGGATTCTGGAACACGGCATCGGCAAGTTCCTCAAGAAAGCCCTCACCGGAGAGGGGACCCCGCTGACCAAAGCGGAAGGGACCGGCAAGGTGTACCTCGCCGATGCGGGGAAGAAGGTCACGATCCTGGAACTCGAAGACGACTCGATCTATGTGAATGCCAATGATGTACTGGCCTTTGAAGACGGCATCGAGCACGACATCAAGATGATGCGCAAGATCACCGGCATGATGGCGGGGGGGTTGTTCAATATGAAGCTCAGCGGCACCGGCATGATTGCGATCACCACACATTATGACCCGCTGACTCTGCGTGTCCGCCCAGGGCATCCTGTCTGCACCGATCCCAACGCGACCGTCGCGTGGTCAGGCAGCCTGTCACCGAACTTCAAGACCGATATCTCGCTGAAGACTTTCTTCGGTCGCGGCAGCGGCGAATCGATCCAGATGCTGTTCGAAGGGGATGGCTTCGTCGTGATCCAGCCGTATGAAGAGGTTTACTTCCAGGGGCAGTGAGACAGGGGGGTTGAGCGATTCGGTCATCCAGTAGATGACCGAATCTACTCAAGCTGACTTTTCAAAGTCCAGAATTGAATGACTCATGGGCAGAGCTTCACTTAGCATCGTCTACGATCGGCCATTCTCGAAGGAACTGGCAGAAGAGGTGCTTGCAACAATAGTTCGTGTGACTCGACAGTGTTGGATCGAGGGGTGGGACGAGTGGTCAATGGATTTTCGAGGTGAGTTGAGCGTTGCAATCGATGCTGCGCTGGATGCGATGCGAACCGATTTAACACAACCCGATCACAGCGGAATGAGTGCTGTCGTTGTTCACTCTCCCACAACCATTTGTGGAACGGAATGTACAGTTTGGCCCAATCGAGGGACTGGTGAGTTGGTCGATTATGAAAAAGCTGAAATACTCTTGCAGATTAACGCTCACAGCTTTTACGAAGATCGCGGTGAGCGAGAAAAAGTCAGACTTCGGCATGGCTGGCAAGCTTGTCGGGAGCCTGATCCGAAATTACCCAAACCGTGGCAGCAGATGCCACCGCGATCGATCGAGTATGAGAGATGGTGGAGGCGTTATGAGGAGGCGGAATCAGCAAAAGACGATGTCGGAGAGAAGAACTATGAGTATTTCATGCGAATCGTGGCTATACTCAAAGACCTTCATCCAATACTCTTTTACGAGGCGGAAGACAGCTTTACCGAGTATGAGAGTTGGCCACAACAGAAGGCCCGGTGGGCTCGCGAGGATGCGGAACAAGAGGTATCCGAAGGGAGCGACTGATCGACTTCTCCATCGTCAATTTCCACCCTGATCGGTACACTGAAGTAGAACATCCCTAAAACCCGGCTTGACCGGTAGCAGTTCTACCCGCACTTCCGCCGATGGAAGGTCCCATCATGAACCACCTCTCTCCCCGCCTGTTCGCACTTGTGGCACTTGCCCTTGGGGCACTCGCTGTATCCGGTCTCCAGGCCGCTGACGATAAAAAGCCCGTCGCCAAGCCGCCGATCGCAGCTGTGTTTGGCATTAAGGGGACGTTGCTGGAAACGCCGATTCCGGATGATCCGTTGTTTGGGGCGGTGGGTCTGGAGTCGCTGAACACGATGATCGCCCGCCTCGATAAGGCAGCGACGGACGAGAATGTGAAGGCGGTCGTCTTCATGCTCAGCTCCCCCGAGCTGAACTATGCTCAAGTCGAGGAGCTGCGCGAAGCGATGGACCGCGTGAAGGCGAGCGGCAAGAAGATCTACGCCTTCTCTGATAGCTTGGACACCAAGAGTTATTCGCTGGTGGCTGGGGCGAGCCGCATCAGCGTGGTGCCGACCGGCGATCTGTGGATCACCGGGATCTATGGCGAGCAAATGTACCTGCGCGGGATGTTCGACCTGCTGGGTGTCGAGCCCGACTTCCTGACCTGCGGGGCGTATAAAAGTGCAGCGGAGCAGTACACCCGCAGTGGCCCCAGTGATGAAGCCAAGGAGATGTATACGTGGCTGTACGATGGACTCTTTGAGCGAGTCGTGGATCTGATTGCGACCGGTCGCAATGTGCCGACCGAGAAGGCTCAGGAGTGGATCAAGGGCGGGCTCTATTCAGCCGAAGGTGGAGTGAAGGCCGGGCTGATCGATGCCGCAGAAGAGCGACTGGCTCTCGAACAGTTCTTGCGGGCGGAATACGGCGAGACTCTGGTCTTCGACAAGACCTACGGCAAGCCAAAGGGCTTGCAGGTCGACATGAACAACCCGTTTGCGCTGCTGCAAGTCTGGGCGCAGATTCTGAACGGTCCACAAGTTCGCAAATCGAACAAGGACCAGATCGCCATCGTCTATATTGAGGGCGCGATCTCGTTGGGCAATCCCGAATCGTCGCCGCTCTCCCTCTTGGGGTCCTCGGGCGGGGCGTACAGCGAACCACTCCGTAAGGCACTGCAAGCAGCTGCGGATGATCCGCAGGTGAAGGCGGTTGTGCTGCGTGTCGACTCTCCCGGCGGATCGGCGACCGCCAGTGATGTGATTCTGCGATCAGTCAATCAAGTCAAAGCCAAGAAGCCCGTGGTCGTTTCGATGGGGAGCGTCGCGGGCAGCGGTGGCTACTACGTCGCATGCAGCGCTCAGAAGATCTATGCCAATGCGACGACGATTACCGGCTCGATTGGGGTGCTGGGCGGCAAGCTGGGCACGCAGAAAGTCTGGAACCGAGTGGGGATCAATTTCCAAGGCAACGAGCGAGGCGAGAAGGCTGGAATGCTCTTCGCCGGTCGCAAGTTCACCGATGGCGAGCGGGTCCAGATGCAGTCCTGGATGGATGAGATCTACGGAGTCTTCAAGGGCCATGTGACCGCCGGTCGCGGTGACAAGATTAAGAAGCCAATCGACGACATCGCGGGCGGACGAGTCTACACCGGGAAGCAGGCTATTGAAATCGGCCTCGTCGACGAGATTGGCACCCTGAATGATGCCATTGAATTCGCAGCCTCCGAAGCCAAGGTGGCCAAAGATTACGAGCTGCAAGTCCTGCCCCGCCCGACGAATCCACTAGAGACTCTCCTCGGCGACCTGTCCGCTGGGGCTCCGAAGAAAGACGACAAGCATCTGGAACTACCGGGTGGAGAAGGCATCGGAATCTCCTTCAAGCAGGATTCGATCACGAGCGACACCCTCATGAAGCAGGCCCTTCCGCTGTTGAAGGGTCTCGACCCGCACCGCACGAAGCTGGTCCTGCAAGCTCTGCTGCACCTCGATCAAGTGCAACAAGAACGCGCCGTGCTGGCGATGCCAGGGGTGTTTGTGGAGTAGGTCGAGTTGGTGACTCCCCCGGCGTCTGCTGGGGGAGATACTGAGATTACATGTGAAATTGAAGCAAACTGCTCGGTGCTATTTTCATATCGGCCCGGATCTTAGGACTCGTGCATGTTCTCATGGTTTCGCACGTCCTGCCCCGTTGAGTTCAAACACAAAGTCTGGATTGAATATCGACTGCGACATTTGGTCCAGCGGCTAGGGGTGAATCGAATCATTGTGGACAACGTTCTGATCCCGACTGCCACTGCGATTCCTGAGTTGTCACCTGGAAAAGTTCCTGATGTCGAGGCACTATCTCAGCGTCTGTGCGATTTCATGAAGATTGATCGTGCGGGTCTGACCATTGATGTTGTCGACGAGCTTCCGATGGACAACGCTTCTGGGGTTTACCGCCAAAAAGATCGGTCGATACTCCTCTTGAGTTCACTACTCGGCGATCCCGCCCAACTCCTGGCAACTCTGATCCACGAAATGCTTCATGACCTCCTGCTGCATGGTGGCATTCTGACTGGCGATGAAGGTGATCATGAACAGATGACCGATCTGGCAGGTTGCATTGTGGGATGCGGACTCCCCTTGGCCAATGCAACGACTCATTTTCTGAGTGGGTATGAGGGGGGGTGGAGTTGGTGGACGACCAGTCGCTCTGGCTACTTGTCATCTCCCGAATTCGGTTACGCACTTGCCCTCTGTTGCTGGTGGAACGAGCAGGACCGCCCACCGGAGTGGAGCCAGTACCTGCGACTTGATGCTCGAGAACCACTTGAGAAGGGACTGAGATTTTTGCGACGAACGGAGGACTCATTATTTCGACGGTCACTCGCTGGCGGCATCGTGATCCCTTGCGAATCTGATCACAAGCAAGCACTGATCTCTGGGAGTCGGACACAGATTCTGGGGGCCCTGTGGGACGCGATGAATGAGGAGATCGACTTAGACGGCGAGCGAGTCTGCGAACTCATACCTCATTCCGATCCCCAGATTCGACTCGCAGCCTGTGATTTCCTGTCACAACATCATGTCACCGAGAGGGCCTGTGACGCTCTTTCTGGAGCAACAGGGGACACTGACCCGGAAGTCAGAGCGAGCGGCGTATTCGCCTACATTCGGGGTTATGCAGACGACCGCGATGTGGAAAGAGTGATTCAACGTTCACTGTGTGATCCGAGTGTGATTGTCGTCCAGGCAGTATTAACAGCACTTTTCGAATCTCCGGTTTGGAGCACAGCAATAGAGGCTTCAGTCCTCGATCTTCTCGCGAAGTCTGTGCTGTGTGGAATAGGTGTTGAGCCCGAAATGATACTGAGCTTGCTACTTAAGAAGTCAGTGGACCTCAATCAGAAGATTCGGCAGCGGCTCGCAGACCCCGAGTATCGATTCGAGATGGCAACAACATTGAAGATGCTTCGGGGCCTTGTGGCTGAGACTTCTACTTGATCTCGATCAATCGTCGGAACGAGCCCAGAGTCGACTCACCGTCGAAGACATGACACAGCAGGCTCTAGCCAGTTGGGACCGAGAGCCGATATTTCTTCTATCGAGCCTGTCCAAGAACATAGAGGTCTCTGGCTTGAAGATCAAAGCCGAATTGCAAGACGTCCTTCGTTTGAAGAAGTCCGGGTTTTCACCACAGAGAGTTTTGCCACGAGCGCGACTGGCCAAGGGCGAAGCATGTTGTCATTCCGCAAACCAGATGCTGAGTCGATTCGGCGGTTCATCGCGGAACAGGGCTTGCTACCCCTCACGTACGAGGGTGTCGGTACGACGGCTCGAACGCCTCCGACTGGCTACGTCGTCGATCATACGCGAGTAAAGCTGGGTGTTGGTGAGCCCACCTTTCTCGCTGCAGTATCCGCCCTGAAGCGCTGGCAGCAGTTCCAGCTCAGCTGGGTCGAGGCTGCTCCGCGCGAAACGCCGCTGCAACCGGGTCATGTCGTCTGCGTGATGGGCCATGCGGTGGGAGTGTGGTGGATCAATGCGTGCCGCATTGTGTATGTCGTCGACAAAGCGGGCTCTGTTCAGCGATTTGGGTTTGCCTACGGCACGTTGCCCGGTCACGTCGAGAGCGGCGAAGAACGATTCTTGATCGAGTGGGACCGCAGTGACGACAGTGTGTGGTACGACATCGTGGCCTTCTCTCGTCCAAATCATGCACTGACTTGGCTGGGGTATCCGGTGGTTCGGCGATTGCAGAAACGATTCGCTACAGACTCGGGTCAGGCGATGATCGAAGCGACCAAGGGTTCCCTGTTGAAGTGATTGCCGGTGTATTCTGAGTTGAATGACTAAGACACGCGGCGACTGATTTTTGAGACAGTCGCATGCAAACTGGGCACTGTGTGATTTCACCCTGCCCTCCCGTATCCTGTGGTTGCACTGGCATGAGAGACGAGCGGTCGGCTGCCCCACAGGATTCAAGGAGATGAAGTCGAGATCATGAGCGAGCTGCTCCCATCACTGAATTCTTTGGCAACGACCACCGAGACCGCTGTAGCGTTCTGGACCTACAACACGCGCGTCGTGCTGCTGGGCACGACGCTCCTGGGAGTCTGTGCCGGAGTGGTCGGGGCGTTCATGGTACTGCGAAAGCGGGCTCTCGTCGGGGATGTCATCGGTCATTCGGCGCTGCCGGGAATTGGATTGGCGTTTCTCATCGTCGAGTGGTTCGCACCGGGCTCGGGACGAAGTGTTCCCGGACTGATGTGCGGAGCATTGGTCACCGGATTGCTGGGCGCGCTCAGCGTCCTCTTCATGGAACGGTCTCAACGGATTAAGCCGGATGCCGCTCTGGCTCTCGTTCTCAGCCTGTTTTACGGGGCGGGGATCGTCTTGCTGTCGATCGCTCAGAAAGTTCCCAGCGCCGGAACTGCGGGGCTGAGTTCCTATCTCTCGGGCAAAGGAGCGCTGTTGGCGTCCGATGTCCTGACCTTTGGAGTTGCCAGCGTGGTGGTCCTGGCACTGACGACGTTGTTCTTCAAGGAGCTGTTACTGACCTGCTTCGACAGCGAGTATGCCACAGCCGGTGGATGGCCGGTAAAGACGCTGGACGCATTGTTGATCTTGTTGGTGGCTGTCGTCACGGTCCTGGGAATGCAGAGTGTGGGCTTAATCCTGGTCGTTGCACTGTTGCTCACCCCCGCGAGTACGGCCAGATTCTGGACTGACGATGTCCGCCGCGTCGTCCAGCTGTCCGCTGTATTTGGGGGAGTGAGCGCGATTCTCGGCGTTCTAATCAGCGCGGGATATTCACTGCCCACGGGGGCGATGATTGTCTTGGCGGGCGTGTCACTGTTTGTGTTCAGCCTCATCTTCGGAACCCATCGCGGGTTGCTCAACCGATGGGGACAGTCGCGACAGCTGAAGGATCGAATTCTCCGCGATGATATCCTACGGGCGATCTATGAGATCATCGAACTGGATGGTCGGGCTCCGCTTTCACAAACCGATACGCCGCTTAAGTTCACGCCAACAGAAGTTCTTGAGCGACATAGCTGGTCGATGAAACAGCAACGAGTGCTGCTGCGGGTCCTCGTGCGGGAAGGCATGATTCTGCACGACGGTGCGGATCTGTGGTGGCTGACACCGGCGGGATTGGAACAGGCCCGCAAGACTGTGCGATTGCATAGGCTGTGGGAAATCTATTTGTTGGAGTCCGCCAATGCAGCGGAGGGACACGTCGATTTACATGCCGACGTGAGTGAACATTTTCTCGACCCCGAGATGCTCGCCGAACTGGAACGGAAGCTGGCGCATCGCATTCCGGCGGGCGAGGTGCCCGTCAGTCCGCATGCGTTACAGCCGTAGATTTCGCCAGCTGAATCCCACGCAGTCGAAGGCTGTTCACCACCACGGACACACTGCTCAGCGACATCGCTGCCGCTGCAAACAGCGGGGGAAGTAACCACCCCGTCCAGGGGTATAGGACTCCCGCAGCGACGGGAATTCCGAGCAAGTTATACCCAAATGCAAACCCCAAGTTCTGCCGAACGGTCCGCAGTGTGGCCCGCGAGAGTTCGATGGCTCGCACAACACCGAGCAGATCGCCGTGCATGATCGTCACATCAGCGGCGGAGATCGCGATGTCGGTTCCAGTGCCGAGCGCGAAGCCGATGTCAGCCTGTGCCAGTGCGGGCGCGTCGTTGATCCCGTCTCCGACCATGCCCACGAGCGATCCGGCCCGCTGTGCATCCTGCAGGTGGTCGAGCTTTTGCTCGGGGCTGAGTCGCGACTCGACGTGATCGATGCCGACTTGTTCCGCAACCAGTCGCGCCACATCGGCTCGATCACCCGTGAGTAAGACGGTTTTCAAGCCCATCTCATCCAGATTACGAATCGCACTCCGAGCCGATGGTCGGAGTTCGTCGAGAAAGTCGAAGCTCGCCTGCGTGACTCCGTCGACCAGCAGCACGGAGCGCGTGGCGGGTGCCGAATGACTCGTGCGGGACATCGATTCCTCTCGAACAAGTTCGATCTTGCGCCGACCAATGATGGCCGACAAACCGCGTCCAGGGATGCTGCGAAAGCCATCCAGAGGAAGCGGCTGAGGCACGGCTTGCTGCCTGGCAGTGAACTCAGTGATCGCTCGCGACAGCGGATGCTCGGAGAGACGGGCCAGCGCAGCTGCGAGACCCAGTGCCTCTCTCTGCTTCAGTGAGCCATCCACCGACATCGCCGTCACGCGCGGCTGACCTCGCGTCAGCGTTCCCGTTTTGTCAAAAGCCATTAACGTCAGCTTCCCCAATGTCTCCAGTGCCGCCCCGTCGCGTATCAACAGCCCATTCTTGGCCGCTTGGCCCATCGCGACCATCACAGCTGTGGGTGTGGCGAGTCCGAGCGCACACGGGCAGGCGATCACCAACACGCTGACGGCAGCTTGGATGGCCAGCTCGATTCGCTTGTCAGTCGGCTCCAAGATCAGCCATGCGATCGCGGTGACACAGGCCACGCCGAGGATGACTGGGACGAAGATCGAGGCCACTTGATCGGCCAGTTTAGCGATCGGGGCCTTGGTCCCTTGCGCGTCGCGGACGAGACCCACAATCTTTTGCAGAGTCGTCGCGTCGCCGACCCGCTGCGCCGACAGCGTGACACTTCCTCCGTGACAGAGCGTTCCCGCCGAAACGGTTTCTCCAACACCTTTGGGGACCGGCATCGATTCCCCAGTGAGCATCGATTCCTCAAAGTCGGCTCGTCCAATGAGAATTGTTCCATCGACCGGGACTCGGCTACCGGGGCGTAATAGCACGACATCGCCGGCTCGAACCTCGGAGATCGCGACAGTCTGCTCCTGACCATTGCGAATCACGACCGCTTCGTTCGGGGCCAGTTGAATCAGCTCATCAATCGCAGCTGAGGCTTGCCCACGGGCGCGGTCTTCGAGCCAGCGACCGAGCAGTACGAACGTGACAATCATGACCGCCGCGTCGAAGTGCATGCTGGTGTGCTGGCTGTGCCCAGCGATCAGTTCCCAGGTGCCCGCAAGGAATGCGAGTCCCGAACCCAAGGCGATCAGCGTGTTCATGTCACTCGACCGCTGCCGCAGTCGAACCCACGCGCCGAAGAAGAACTCGCGGCCGAGGCCGAAGACGACAATCGCTGAGCTGGCGACCAAGACCACTTGCCAGCCGGGAAATCGTAGCGTGGTCATGCAGAGCAGCATCACCACGATGGACAGACACGCACTGATGATCCACGTGCGAGGGCTGGCCGGTGGTCGAGCGATGCGACTGGCCGGTCCTTCGAGGGCGATGTAGTGATAGCCGATCCCTTCGAGGACCGGTCCCCAATCCGGGAGCGTCGCCCCGTCACGGGTCACGACTGTGGCTTCGCGCGTCGCCAGATTCACGCGTGCATCGACCACACCGGGCACGACGCGCAGTCCTGACTCGACTCGCGAAACACAGCTGGCACAGTGCATCCCTTCGACCTGGAAGCGGATGCTTTTTCCGGCAGGGAGTGGGGGCGGTTCGGGAGTCGGTGAGTTCAGGACCGGTAGTTCGTACATGGCTTGTGGTTCCTCGCTTCAAAGAATCGGGGCCTTTGAAGCTGGGAGGGCGAAGCTCCTGCTGAGCCGCAATCCAAGGGCCACGTTGACTCGCGCGAGCGGCTCTCTCGGAATCGCCCTCTTCGAAAACAAGCGATGGCAATGTTCTAGCCCGCAGCGCCAGCAAGGGCCGCGTGCCGAAAACCCTTGCTGGCGCTGCGGGCTAGGGCAGATCGTCACTCCCCAGAGAGGAGAGATTCCTCGCTCGGAAAATCCTACTTCGCAGGCTTGGTCTCGACCGGAGTTCGCTCCAGCCGTCCCCACATATGCCCGCCGACTTTGCCGTGTTCCCATGTCCCCGCGTAGCGGTCTCCCTGGAACAGGATGCTCGACCCGAACTCGCTGCCCAGTCCGGGGATCTTCAGGTCCGCCACCGACAGCACGGGTGTCTTGCCCGCCCAGTCGACTTTCACAGCCACTGGCACGGTCAGGTCGACCTCGCCGTACTTGATCCGGGCCATGATCGCCCAAGTATTCCCCTTCAGCTTGGATGCCTTGGTAATCGAGTACCGGTCCTGCTTCGGATTGGTGTCCTGGCCATCCACCGTGAATGAGCCCACCAGATCCGCCCCAGTCAGCAGATCCGCAAACGCCTGCTCCTCGGGGGTCAGCGCCACCGCCGGAGCTGTCGCAGCTGGCTTCGCCACATCCTCGGCCCGGCTCACGAGTGAAACCCCGGAGAGAAACATCCCGAGAGCAATGGTTCGAAAGAGAATCGTCATGTCGTCTACTCCATCAAGTTCGTGAGATCGTCACTCCACGCCTATTCAACATACCGTAGATGGGTAAAGAGCAGTAGCGATCGGCGATTGTCTTGGCGGCGAAGGTCTCCCGGTGTGTGCCTCTCAGAACATCGGTGCATCGCCGAGTCTTACTCACTCGCCCCCGCTGTGTCGGTGAATTCGCAGGGACAGACTATCTGGCGGGGAAGAGGGAGAAGAATGGGCTTCGATGACGTTATGCATGCACACGATCTCCTCCATCACATCAGTGATGCTGGATTTATTCTCGCGCACGCTGTCTACTGACGTGAGGAGACTCCGCTCATGAACAATCGCAGCTATGGTTTGATCCGCTGGTGTGTTGTATTCGCACTCGTCATGGGCGGAGGAAGTTCGCTCCGGTCTGTGACGGCAGAGGATGATGTCCTGCCCGGCACGCAGAAGCTGGTGCTAGAGGAGCCGCTGGATGTGGTAATGGTCCGAGGGATCAGCGAGTTCGCGGAGCAGGAGATTGCTCTGTCCCGCGACCGCCGCGAGGCCCACTGGCACCGCGACTACAGCAGCCCCGAGGCGTATGAGAAGAGCATTGCTCCGAACCGGGAACGGTTACGGACGTATATTGGGGCGGTGGATGAGCGGGTGAAGGAAAACACTCTGTACAAACCATCGGAGTCGACGGTCACGGGAAAGTACCCCTATCGATTTCGTGCAGAGGTTCTTGACGGAGTGAGTGTTGAGGGAATCAGAAGTTACGGAGTCGGTGATGTAATCCTGATACCGGACGCGGCTCATGATCCAGAGGCATTCGTTGGAGCCACGCCAGATTTAGCTGAGGAACAACAATTGGCAATGCGATTGTACCTTGAGAGAGGCAGCAGTTGTTTGATACCAACACTGATGAGTCGCAGCGATGAATACTCCGGGAACCCTTTGATCCGCTTCACAAATCAGCCACATCGAGAGTTCATCTATCGAGGTGCCTTTGAAATGGGGCGGCATGTGATTGGCTATGAAGTCCAGAAAGTACTCAAGCTGATTGATTGCGAAATCGAGATCAGAAGACATGAGGGTAAAGTGGAACCAAGTGTAACTGACTTGATTCAAAAGAAATTGCCGCTCATCGTATGGGGTGTCGGCGAAGGTGGCTTAATCGCCATGCATGCCGCAGCGATTGATCCTCGCATCGACATTTGCATTATCTCTGGGTACTTCGACGAGCGGGAAAACGTCTGGCGCGAGCCGATTTATCGTAACGTGTGGCGACAGCTCACCGAGTTTGGCGATTCCGATGTCGCGAGTTTGATTGCCCCCCGCCGACTCATCATCGAAGCCTGTGCAGCTCCTGAAGTGAATGGTCCGCCTGCTCCCCGTCTAGGACGCAGCAATGGGGCGGCTCCTGGTGCGATTCGCACTCCCGCAATTGACACAGTCGAACGTGAGTTCGCTCGTGCAAAAACTCACTTCGACAAGCTGGGAATAGGAGACAACATTCGACTGATAAAGTCAGGAAATGGGAATGGACCGGCAGGTACTAAAGAAGCAATGGCGTTCGTTCGCGATTCGCAACAATTACCGGAGTTTATCATTCCGAGAAATAGAAAGCATATTGAAAGAGTTACAACAAATAGTGCACCAGAAGACATTGATGACCTTCGCAAGAAAATCGCCGCCCGCCAGAAGCGGCAGTTCGAAGAACTCCTTCAATACACGCAGCGGCTGATGCACCTGTCTGACAAGGTTCGGGACAAGTATTGGGCGGGGGCGGACAGGTCGTCTCTCGCCAAATGGGAAGAGACCCAGGAAGCGTACCGCACGAAGGTCTACGACGAACTGATCGGGCGGATTCCGTATGAGTTGCTGCCGCCGAATGCGCGGACGCGGAAGATCATTGATGAGCCGACGCACACGGGGTACGAGGTGGTGCTGGATGTGTGGGAGAAGCAGGGCCTAGAGCCTAAGGCCCAGAGCCTAGAGCCAGACAAACAGAACACACCTCCCACTCCGGCTCCCACTCCGGCTCTAGGCTCTAGGCCATCAGCCCTAGGCCTCCCCTCGGTCATCGCGGGCGGCATCCTGCTGCTGCCCAAGGATCTCAAGCCGGGTGAGAAGCGACCGGTCGTCGTCTGTCAGCATGGCCTCGAAGGGGTGCCGATGGACACGATCATTGAAGACCCACAGCACCCGAGTTTTGCTCCCTACAAGGGGTTCAGCTCCGCCCTCGTCAAACGTGGCTTCATCGTCTACGCCCCGCAGAACCCCTACAAAGGCTATGACAACTTCCGCGTCATCCAGCGCAAATCCAACCCGCTGGGTCGGTCGCTGTTCAGCTACATCATCCCCCAGCATCAGCAGACGCTGAACTGGCTAGCGAGTCTGCCGTATGTCGATGCGGAGCGGATGGCGTTCTATGGATTGTCGTATGGCGGCAAGACAGCTGTCCGCGTGCCGCCAATGCTGGCCGGATCAAGTGCCAAAGCCGGACCCTCTGTCGATCAACCAACAACCATCAACCATCAACCATCCCCTCCCCCCGGCTATTGCCTCTCCATCTGCTCTGCCGACTTCAACGAGTGGGTCATGAAGAACGCCTCCTACGAGGACCGCTACAGCTACATCTTCACCAACGAGTATGAGATATTCGAATGGAACATGGGGCATGTGGCCAACTATGCGGAGCTGTCGAACCTGATGACGCCGAGACCGTTCATGGTCGAACGCGGGCACGACGATGGCGTCGCTCCCGATGAGTGGGTCGCCTGGGAGTACGCCAAGGTCAAACGGCACTACGACAAACTCGGCATCGGCGACCGCACCGAACTCGAGGTCTTCAACGGCCCGCACACGATCAACGGGGTCGGGACGTACAAGTTCCTACACAAACATCTGAACTGGCCGGAGCTGGCAAAGTGATTCTCAGGATTTCGTGATGACCAAATTGCTTCTGTTCGTCGCCATTTTTCTGGTGCTTCCGGCGTTGATCTTTAGACTCGCTTTGGTGAGACCTCGGCGTTTTCGTATTCCAGCATTGATTCTCTTCGCGTTGTTTGAATTCAGCCTTTGGTCGGATGGCCCCGACAGGGGACAGGAAATCAAACTTGGGTGGTGGCCCCAGATATTTTTTCAAACGGTTGTTTTGTTGGCAATTTGTGTCACATGGATTATTATGAGTCGAACGCGGAAGTCAAAGAATCCAAGGTGAGTTCAAACGTCTTCAACGGCCCGCACACGATCAACGGGGTCGGGACGTACAAGTTCCTGCATAAGCATTTGAACTGGCCCGAGCCGAACTAGCAGCGAGGCGACCAGTACTCATCTAGGCATGTGTATCGACCAGTGGAGATACCGCACCAGTGATCAGCTGGCTCCGCTCTGGCTGACCGATTGCATTCTAATCGATATTGACGACAGTTGTCGTCTCGTGTAGTTTATACTGATATTGAGCGACGCGAACACGGAGGACTCGTCATGCCGGATGGGCAATTGACCCCGGTGCAGTTTGAGATCATGGAGGCGATCTGGTCCACCGGATCGCGGGGGGCAACCGTGGCTGAGATCTGGCAGAGTATCTCTGCCAGCCGCTCCGTCGCGCGTACGACGATCCTCAATCTCGTCGATCGTCTGGAGAAGCGCAGCTGGCTCACGCGGGAAGATACCGGCGACGGGATTCGCTACCTGACCAGTGTCACACGCGAAGCAGCTTCGGCGAGCCTGGCTGGGGAGTTTGTGTCGGACTTCTTTGGGGGCTCGACATCCAGTCTGGTGATGAGTCTGCTCGGTTCGCAGAAACTCGATCCGGCGGAGATCACCCGCTTGAGAAGCCTCCTCGATCAGGCGACTACAAAACCTGCCAAGCCTGCACCGAAGAAGCCTCGCGCGAGGGACTGAACCTCGTCGGCAATTTCGCTACGCGACTCACATCCCCTCAACGTCCACAACAGCGTGTCTCCCGAATCCGAGGTGCTCCATGGCGTGGTACTCCGATTTCCCGAATCCGGCAGCGACACTGGTTTTGGTCGCTCTCGCGGTCGTGTCGCTGCTGATCTCCGGGGTCACACAGCTGGTCGTGCAGCGCATGCGGCGGCATTCGGCCCCGGCCCGTGAATCGGTGCTGAAGATCGGTCTGTGCTTGATTCTGGCCTGGCCGCTGATCGTACTGAGCGGTGCGATGGCCGGTCTTTCGTTTGCGACCGTCGAGAGTTCTGAACCACTAGCGACAACAGCAATCAAGGCGGCGGGTGACGCGAACCTTAGCTCTGAGACTACCAAAGCTGCCGTCGTGTTGCAGACTCCGCTGGCAGCGCCGACTCGACCGGAGCGAGTTTTCTGGACGCCGGGTCCAATGTCACTTGTCACCTCGAATCAGAGGCCTGAGCCACTCCCGGCAGAACCGCCCCCAGCTCAACCCGCGATGGCCATCGAGTCGACTCCTCCCCCAACTGTTGAACCTCACACCGCAACCGTATGGACTGTCCCCAGATCGATGCTTTTCGGACTACGCTGGGGGAGTCTGCTCTGGGGAATCGGAACCATCATTTCACTGGCACTGTTGCTCAAAGATGTCCTCCGAGTTCGGCGAATGCAGCGCCGACTGAAGCCCTGCCCCGCTGGGGTTGTGACCGAGGTGTTGGTCGCAGCTATGCAGGCCACCGGCCTCAAGCAGTCTCCGAAACTTTGTCTCTCCACTGAGGTCAACAGCCCCTGTGTCAGCGGGATGCGATCGCCGTTGCTGATTTTGCCTGAGCGGATGCTCAATGATCCGCATCACAATCAGACGGAGCTTCTCGCGATTCTCACTCACGAGTGCGCCCACCTCGTGCGGCGTGATGTCGCGTGGTCGCTGCTGGCTCGCGTGGCCCAGGCCATCTACTGGTGGGAGCCGGGGCTGCGGCGGATCGTACGACAGCTGTCGCATCTGCGAGAAGAAATCTGTGACAACCATGTGTTAGCGACAGCTGTGGATGCACGTGTGTATGCGAAGACCTTGGTGGACTTTGCAGCGGGTCCGGTGTTTCGTCCGATGATCGGAGTGATTGGCATGGTCGGCAAGAACAATCCGTTGGCGGATCGGGTCGAGCGTCTGTTGCAAGATTCACCCGACAAGACGACCCGTCTGGGACGGCGATCCAAGTGGGCCGTGGCACTGCTGGTCATCCTGAATTGTGGACTGTTCGGAGTCATCGGAGCCCAAGCGAATCTTCCACAGGTTCTGTCGCAGGTGCTGAGGCCTGCGGTAGAGAACTCCCCATCGAGTGACCAGGCACCGGATTCCGATCTCAGGTCGAGCGATGTGGTCCCGCCTGGGAGCGGCGAATACCCGGTTCCCACCGCGCCGCAATCCATGGACGCGACTATGGCGTTCGCTCCATTCGGTCTTCGCACCGAAGCGGGTTCCGGAGTTTCCGCCCCGCCCGAGATGTTTTCCCCATTCGGCGGCGAGCCAACCGAAGCAGGCTCGGGCGTCGCCGCCTCTCCCGAATGGGCGGAGGAAACGAATGACCTATTTCCGACGAATGACATCGGCGAATTGCCCTCGTTGACTCAAGCTCCAAGATCTGGCTCATTGAAACCGACGACTGAGCCGATTCCAAAGAGTTCGATCCCCCGCCGAGAACCAAGCTCATCGGTCTTCGAAGACCGCCCAGCAGTGAATGGACTACCAGTGACTGAGTATGTGCAACGGATGGAACAGTATCTCGATGGAAAGATTCTCAAAACTCGAGTAGTCACGGTCCCTGTCATTCGCATCCACCGGGGGATCTCACCAGCTCAGCCTCACAACATGCCGGGTCGGTCATTCACACTTGATCTTCCCAGCGAGGGAACAATCACTCATGGAGAGCAATATGTACTGACAGTCACTCTTCCGGAGGGAGACATACTTCTTCCGAGGACGATCCGCTTCGAGGGGCTGATTGCTGTCGTTCCCGAATCACTCAGTGCGGAGGGG
Organism: Planctomycetota bacterium; assembly: GCA_043777375.1. Lineage (GTDB taxonomy): Bacteria > Planctomycetota > Planctomycetia > Planctomycetales > Planctomycetaceae > TH-plancto1. The sequence goes on from JAYWHX010000047.1 coordinate 139,998, forward strand.
CCTGAACCGGCGGATGAACCCCAACCGCAATCAACAGGTATCGCTGATCCGCTGACTCCCGAGATTTCGCCTGAGATCACGCCGCCCGCACCCCCAGAGGCCGAAGCTGCGACACCTGACGCTCCCCCCGCAGCTTCGGCAGCGCCGGAACCAGCGAGTCGGGCGATGACATTCTTTACTCCTGACCATGTGGTCGCAGCTTGGAACTCGCTGAAGGAGCGAGGCGGAACAGCTGTCGTGACAAAGCGGGAGAATCCAGCTGAACTCACGAAGCCTCCCGTGGTGGCGCCGGATCATCTGCATATTCCCCCGCATGATCGCTACCGATTCCATCTTCCCTTAGAAGCCCTCGCTGACGCCACAGGCCAGTTCGCAGGGCTGCGTTGCTGGGGACGGGAGCTGCCGAGTACCGCTCCTGACAAGGGGATCGCGGAACTGACGAAGACTCTGGAGAGCTGGAAGGCGGAATGCGAGAAAGCTCGGGCGAGCGGGCAGATAATGCCACCGATGAGCGATCCGTTTTCTCCCCCTGGTTCACCACCACAAACCATCTCCCCTCCCCAGCTCCTCGTTGAGCTGCGCGTCTTCGACAGCATGCGTTACGGCGATGTCCGCGCGATCGTCCAGGCGTGCGAGACTCTGAATCTTTCCGTCAACGTACTCAACACCACAGCTGAGACGATCGGCAGCAGCGGGTACGCCTATGCTCCGATTGAGCTGACGCGGGTGTATGGCAAGCAGGGGCAGCCCGTTGGCCAACGCTCGTTGATGCTGGCTCAAAAGGCCGCTGCCCAGGAGACGCAGGTGATCACTGATGATCACTGGGATCAGGCGTTCTCGAGGTTCACACACCGTCATGGAGGTCTGACCACGGTTTTGATCGTGAAGGTCGACCCCGATCTGCCGACAGAGAAGCTGCAATCGTTCTTCGTCCGGGCCAACCGCTGGGGCGTCGATCGCATCGTCCTGCAGCAGGCCGAACTCCAGCTGCGCGATGGGGATATTTTGGTGCCGCTGATTGATGAGACGCCGATGGGGACTCTCCCGAGCGACAACACTCCCATGCCGAAGTACGAAAGCTCCGATGCCTTCAGTCCGGAGCAAATGATTCAGCCGATGGAACCGCCGATAGATGAGCTTTTGGAACCGGCCCCCCTCCGTCGCGGCACACACCGAACTCGCGGCCCCGGTCTCTTGCCACGCGATCCACTGCTCACCGAAAGTGGGAGAGAGATCTGATCGCGAGCAAGCCGCGGCCGGTGCTTCATTGTCGCCGGATTCTCCGAATCCGGTGAACACGGGCCACTAGTGTCCCAGTCATTTTCGCCATGCTCAAGGTTCTCTCCGGCTGAGGGTCGATTCTGCCTGGCGGTCGTCGATCTACCGGACTCGGAAAGTCCGGCAACGATGCCAGCTTCCCTGCGACTCTTTCACGAACAATCTGTCGATATCTGTCCCCTTTTTCTGCGAAAAAGGATGTTCTTTTTGACACTTCGCACCGAAGCCGACAAGCCATGACCTCCCAGTGGCGACTCTCCGTAACATCGATTAGCAAAAGGCATCCGCCTCAGCTGGAAAGCCCTGGCCCTGTCGGCGTCAGCGCGGAGTTATTTTTCGCAGCAAAACGACAGACGATGACCACGGACTGTGCCGTCTAGGTCACGAGGGAGGCCACCGCAGCCGCTCACCTCACTGCGACGAGGTCGAGCTGACCATGACCTCCGGGTGGGCGATCCAGCCGAGAAAGTACGGCTCGGAGGCGTCCTTCTCGCGCAGGGCGATGAAGAACGGCTGATCGAAGACGAACCGCCGGGGCTTGGTGGGGTCGAAGGGAACTTCGGGAAAGCCATTCTCGCCGACAACCATCGATTCCGCCTCTGCGATGAGTTCGGCCCCGGTCTCATCGAGTCGAAAGAGAATCGACTCACGGGCGATGCCAATATGGTTCTCCGTTCCGAGTCCCTCGACCGTGACCCCATGCAATTCCTCGAACTGCTTCGCCAGCCCAAGTTCCAGGATCGGGATTTCCAAGCGTTCTGCATCGTGCAGATCGACATGCACTCGATGCGGGTGGGGGGATTGGAGTCTGTCCGCGATTGAGTTCCACATGCTCTGGAGTGCATCTCCGGGCTTAGTTCTTGCCAAGATGATCTCATCCTTTTGAGGACTCACCGTTTTAAGGAGTAATACGAAATCTTCGTCGTTGATGTAGTCTGCGACGACGACTTGTTCGTGGAGTACGACCTCTCCCAGCCCTTGAGTCGTACCGGGTATGCGACCAAACGACATGACCTCTGTGGATGTCTCTCTGTCCCTGAAAGACAGTGGTTTGGGGAATCGATCCATCTGCTCGACGAATGGCATCGACTTCACCAGACAGGCATACAACCGCAGGTCAGGGATTCCGTCATCTGGCAGGCTCTCGATCTGTGGCATCAGTTGAGGGAACTTCTGCTGAACTCTCTCCTTGAGTTTGATGGTATCAGACGAACTAGCCCCCGTAGCCACCGCCAGGTAGGTTGTGGGGGCCAATGCCTTGCGATTGAACGGTGACGCATTCAATCGATTGACGATGGTTGGCTGTGGTGTGGTCTTCACTGCTCCACCGACCTGAGCCCTCAGTTCATCCCAGGCCATCTGAAACGTGGCACACCAGATCAGATTTTTGGTGGGGTCGAGAGTGTCGGATGTGGTTGCTTGTACATCAGTTCGCTTCATGTCCGTGACACTTCGAGTCTCCATCGTCTTCGACAGTGCCACGGATTCCGTCAGCTCTGCGGGCCAGTCGGGACCGGAGTACATCAACTGGCCATAGCGAGGCGTCAGGAGGGAGACCAGCAAAGTCTGATCAATATTCTTGCTCAGCCTCCGTACGGCCCCATCCATGAAGGAGCTGTGTGATCCGGGGGGAGCTTGGTCCCGGAAGACTTCCATCCACTCACGAACCCCGAGATCACGAGGCTCCAGCCACTGGGCGACCGGCGGCCCTTCAACAACGTGAATCGTGTTCGAAGGTCCATCGAGAGCCCGCTCCATCGAGATCGCATGCTGCGCGGGCCAGGCGGTTCGCCGTCCTATCACGCCGTAAAAGTTCGCCCGTCCCGGTTCGGTCCCCCAGTGCAGTGACTGGAATACCTCGGGACACTGCGCGACGAGTTCGCGATTGTGCGGGCCATCCCACGGCTCATCGAAGCGATACTTCGCCGCCAGTTCTTGCTCACCCAGATATGGCAGCAGCAGCGTTCGCCAGCTGTGCCACATCCGCTCATCGGGGCCTTGCACGAACGCGGGGGGAAAGGTCTTGTAATCGTCGTGATACTGATGAAGAGCCAGCTCGATCTGCTTCATTCGATTCTTGGTCGTCTGCCGCGCTGTGGCCTCGCGATACGACTGAACCCATTGCAAGAGCAGTGCCGCCACCGGCAATGCGATGACCGCAAACAACATGCCCCGCCACAGTTTCTGAGTTCGCGTCATGGTCACTCCCGTCGCCGATGCGTTGACTCCGATCATAGAGCCCTCTTGGCGTGGGAGGATACGCCCCGTATCGCGAGAATGTTGGAACAATGATTCGATTCGTTGAACAGTGAGGCATGTGGGCTCCCGCGTGAAACACCAGGGTCTCATGTCTGCGAGAGCGGCACGGCGTCAGCCTGCCGAGACGTTACGAGACTGCACACGCCGGTTCGAGGGCGAGGCCTCGACAGGCTCACGCCTGCCGCTCTCAGCGGTGGTCAGGATGCCAGAGGACAGTGACAGTGTCTAATTCGGTCGGGTGGCGGGGTCAGGAGGCTTTGCGCATGGCCCCGACCGAAGTGGACGTGGAAGTAGGAGGCTGGGCTGAGAGTCCATCGCGAGGGGCGAAGCAGCGACAGGCGGGCGACGATTCCCCACACCGGGGCCATGCGCAAAGCCTCCTGACCCCGCCACCCGTCGTATCATGTGATGACTTACAGCCACTCCATTGACGCTTGACAGCTACCTTCATCTCCTGTGCTATTGAATATCAAGCAGATCTCGCCATCCGCACTGACCTTCGCTGGCTTGCCGCCATGTATGTAAGCAGACAAGGCTGCGGTGCTGCGAGCACCAGTCTGGCCCGTAGCATTTTCGTGATTCTGAATGATCGCGCCGATTGCCGTTATTTGACTGTCATTGAAAATAACGGCACCATCAATTCCAGCCAACTCAAGCAAAAGACGCTTGTTGACAATCGGACTGCTGACACCACGAGTGAGCTTTATCAGTGAGGCCGCTGTCGCAATGAGCTCTCGCCCCGCACTACAGGGTTCCGTACTGAGTCGGCATTCCGGGTTGACCACTTTTTCGATCACTTTGTTCTTGGGATCGTACACTAGCAGTGCTCCGTGACGGCGAAAACTCAAATCAAACAGAACTTCGAAGATGGTTGCACCTACGCCATAGTCACACATAGCACCAACTACGGCGTTCTTGAAGGTCCGAACATCGTATATTTTCCATTTACGCTTTCGTCTCGCCGCAAGCAGTCCTGAGTTATCCCCGTCCTTTCGAGTGACAATCACGTCGCGTTGTCGAGTGAGGTGAATTGAGTAATCGCCTTCTTGCATTACCGACTGAAATGGAACCAAGAACTCTGGGTAATACTTGTAGGAAGTAGTCGATTTGATCTTTTCCCATTCAACTTCGCAGTAGTCGATCATCTTTAGTTCTTCGTCAACCAGGAAGTATGTAAATGGGCTGCTCGCGAGATGATCTGTGAATTTACCGTAGATCGCATTGTCCAGCATTTGTTCGCCAGAACCACCTGGGCGGACGATCATGTTCACTGTCACTGGTGCATTCTCATACGTCCTGTCGGACAGTGTTCCGACGTAAGTGAGTATTTTCTTCCAGTTCACTTTGCTGCTTACCCGCTCAAGCCAAGACAAAGCAAGCATCTCTTGAAGCACATCCGCAGAGCATGGAAGGTTGACAGTGGAATCGTCGACAAATGCAGTTGCCAGCGTCTGGGCTCTATCTCGAAACCCTCTCAGGTCAGGTGTCAGCTCGCGAAAGGATTTAAACGAGATCTGGGCCTCTTTGATCTTTAGTTCGAAAATGTAGGGGCCGTAATCCGCAAAATACCAGTTCGGCACCATGTGAACGATGACTTTAGCTGCTTCTTCGGGACTCATCACATAGACTCAATAGGAGAAGAACAGAACGGACAGGTTAAAGGTGAATGTGGATGTTTTTGGTGACAACGAATATTTCACGCCAACACCCCGTGAATCAAATCCCCATGCACGTTCGTCAGTCGGCGTTGAATCCCGTTGTGGTAAAAGGTGAGTTTGGTGTGGTCGATGCCCAGTAGGTGCAGGACGGTGGCGTGGAAGTCGTGCCAGTGGGTGCGGTTCTCGACGGCTTTCCAGCCGATGTCATCGGTTGAGCCGTAGGCCATGCCGTGCTTCAGTCCGGCACCCGCCAGCCAGGTCGAGAAACCGTATTGGTTATGGTCGCGACCGATGCCCAGGACATCTGAACCCGACTGCGTGAACGGCGTGCGACCGAACTCGCTGGTGAACATGAGTAATGTATCTTCGAGCATCCCGCGCTGCCGCAGATCGCGAATCAACCCGGCCAATGGCAGGTCGATGCGACCGGCTTCTTGTCCGTGGTTCTTCTTCATGTCCTCGTGTCCGTCCCAGTTGATGCGAGGTGAGCCGAACGCTCCGCCGGAATAGAGTTGGACGAAACGCACACCCTTCTCCAACAGCCGTCTCGCCAACAGGCACGACCGTCCGAAGTCGCGGGTCTCCTCGCCATCGAGGCCGTACTGCTGGTGGATCGCCGCTGTCTCGCCGCCCAGATCGGTGACCTCGGGCACAGCCAGCTGCATCCGCGCCGCCAGTTCGTAGCTGCGAATGCGAGCGGAGAAAGCGTCCTCAGCTCCGTGGCGTTCGAGGTGTTGGCGGTTCAACTGATCGAGTAGCTCGCGCGAAGCCAGATCAGTCCCAGCTGCGATGGGCCGCGCGGGGACGAGGTCGTCGACGGCCTTGCCCTGGCTGCGGAGGATGACGCCTTGATGTCGCGCCGGGAGGAACCCGTTGGTCCAGTTGATCGACCCACCCGCTGGTAACCCGCGCGGGTCGGGGATGACGACATACGCGGGCAAGTCTTCGGTCTCGGCCCCCATCCCAAACGAGAGCCACGCCCCCGCCGTCGGGAACCCGTTGAGCCGGAATCCGCTGTTCTCTTGAAACGTGGCCGGGGTATGGTTCGAAGTCTCCGCATACATCGAGCGGATCACCGTCAACTCGTCCGCGACACCCGCCAGATGCGGGAACAGCTCCGACACCCACAAACCCGATTGGCCTCGTTGCTTGAAGGCCCAGTCGCTCTGCCTGAGCAGGCCGATCTGACCGAAGAAGACATCTGCCGACTCGATGCCGCCGAACTTCTTGCCGTGATACTTTTCGAGCTCGGGCTTGTAGTCGAAGCTATCAACCTGACTCAGACCGCCGAACAAGTTGATATGAATCGCTCGCTTGGCCTTCGCCGGGTGATGCGGCCAAGGTTCAGCCGCCTCGGGCAGAGTTCCAGTTGCACGGGCTATGTTGGGGCAAAGGAGTGCAGCGAGGGCCGCTCCGCCGATCCCTTGTCCAACCCAGTCCATAAACTCGCGCCGCCCGAGGAGCGGCTGAGAAGTTGCCGAAGGGTTGGTCTGAGAATGGACAGTGGGGCGGTGGGGCATCGAAGTCTCTCCCGGGATCTGAACGACCCAGCATCGTCCAGGCTTCAATCATATCAACGGGGTTGAGTGCGTGGCAGCTGCGGTGCGATCCGCTTTTTTTGTAGCGTGGGCTTTAGCCCACGCGATCGATGGATCACCTCGGTTTGCGTGGGCTAAAGCCCACGTTACCTATCCATTTTCCCATGTAACAATTGCCCTGAACCCCGAGTTGACGCTTCTGGATTTGCCGACACAATCCCATGGAAGCCTCAAGGATCGCACTGCGTTACGACAAGAGACATTTGATGCCCACTGAAACGGTTCTGATCACAGGTGCCTCATCCGGAATCGGCGAGGAGCTGGCCGAGCTGTTCGCCCGCGACAAGTCCGCGCTGATCCTCGTGGCGCGCAGTCGGGACAAGCTGGATGCATTGGCCGATCGACTGGCTAAGACGTACGGGATACAGGCGCTCGTACTGACGAGTGATCTGGCTCGCCCACAGGCCGCTCAAACGCTGTACGACGCCGTGACCGCAGCGGGCTGGACGGTCGACTGCCTCGTCAACAATGCGGGATTCGGTGGCATGGGTTATCTCGAGGAGATGCCCACGTCCCAACTGTCGGACATGCTGCAAGTGAACGTGCTGGCATTAACGGAGCTGACGCGGTTGTTTCTGCCCGGCATGGTCGCGAGGAAGCAGGGGCGGATTCTAAACGTGGCATCGACAGCTTCGTTTCAGCCGGGGCCCAACGCGGTTGTATACTATGCCTCCAAGGCGTACGTGCGTTTTTTCAGCGATGGGCTCCAAACGGAACTGGCGGGGACGGGAGTGACCGTCACGTGTCTGGCACCTGGGCCGACGAAGACGAATTTTAATGACGTGGCCAAAATGGGTGAGACCCCGATCTTTCGGTTCAACTCGATGGAGGTCAAACCGGTCGCCCTCGCAGGGTACAACGGGTTACGAGCCGGTCTGACGCTGGTTGTGCCAGGGTGGGTCAACAAACTATTGCAGCTCAGCGCGAAGCACAGCCACTGGGGCATCGTCAAACTGTTCATGAAGAACATCATGCAGCCACTGCCGCCACGTAAGGGGTGATGGAGCCTGTCGAGTGAATGGTCGCATGAGCAGTTCTGCCTGGCGATCCCGGTTGACTTTGACGGCAGGCCGACGCGTTTTTATCGATACCGGCGTTGCTTTCGTGACAATCCCAATCTCCCGACGTGCGAAGAGTCGAAGGTAGTAGAGAGTCGTTACGATCGGCCATGAGTCCAAAAGCGTGCCCGGCCCACCCGGAACTCAGCGAATCTCTCCATGAACAATGTGCTCCGCAGCTTATCAATGCTAGCGATTCTCTTTGCTGTCTCTGGCTGCCAGGTCTGCCGAATCACTGACCGCTGGAATGATCGAGTCGACCACATCGCGGATTGCGAGCGACCACTCGACTGTTGGTACAACCCTCGCTGCGATTTGACCCGCGAGTACCGCCCAGACGGTGGGGATCACTGGCTGTTTCGCCGCTGCCGTTGTGATGGCCCAACGTGCCGTTAGGGATTATCCATTAAGCCGCGACTGAATCAACCGCGATGAACTGGCCTCGCAGCTTGGCGACGGCATCTCCGGCGTTCATGTTGAACAGGGCTTTTCCGCCGGTTCCCCATTGGCCATATTGGTAGTGGAACAGAGCGCACGCATCGCGGACAGTTCCAACCGCCGCCACGTCTTCCATATCGCCGCCTTCGATCGCGTCGAAATGCAACTCGATCGACACGATCGCCGTGAGTATCCCAGATTGTGCCTCACGAGCCCACGCAACTGCCGGCAACCAGTCACACTTCACCCATCGCAGACCACGTGGCTTGCCTGATTGAGAAGCAAGCTCGAAGAACTTGGCCTCCAGCGATTCTCGCTGCCGGCGAAACGCAGCCATCGCCTGCTGCAGCTCCCGCCGCTGCATCCAGCGTGCAAGTGGGATCGCGGCCACCGCCACAATTGCGACCACTCCGATCAGACCGCAAGCGATCATCAATCCCGGCGACATCAGTTTTCAATCCCGTTGTGGTTTGAGCCGTTCAGAAGGGCGACTACTTCGCTCCCGTGGCCTGAATCCCCTCGAGGAATCCGAGGTAAGCTGCGGCTTTGTCTGTCGTTTTGATCTCACGATCGTTGGCGATCAACATCCACAATTCAGGCCCCTTCCCTTGCACGATCGTCCATCCGGCGAGCAAGCGCATGGAGTCCTCACGAATCGTGGGATCGGCCAGCCGCTGAATATAAGTGTAGGCCGACGGGATCGATTTGGCTGCGAGTTCAATCATGAGTTGTAGAACATGCTGATCGATCAGATGGCGGTCGACCAAGTTCCCCTCATACAGCTTCTTCAACGCTTCAGCAGCCTTGCGTACATCACCCGCACGAGCGACAAAAGTCGCAGTCGCCAGCATGCCGACAGTGCCAGCAGCTTGCTTGACCGGCTTCTTTTCATCCTCGGTGTATTCCGCATGAACCTGAGTCGCGAACGCCTCGTCTCCAGCAAGTCGGGCAGCGTAAAATAAGTCCGTCAATAGTTTTGAGCGGGACCGATAAGGCTCGATGCGAGCCAGCTCCCCCTGCTCCGAGTCCTGCACGAACTTCCACACCTCCGAAAACAGGCCATACCGAATCGACCGCCGCAGCAAAGTCTGCTGATGGGCAAAACGAGTGTTCGCAATCTTGAGGATCTCATTACACTGAACTCGGTACTGACTCAGAGCTCGGCCCTTTTTCGCTCCATCGTTCCCCAGTTTCAAAATCATGTTTAACTGGTTTGTGACAACTCCTTCGTTGCTCTCGCATTGATCGACCAGATGCTGTGCGATGCCAGGACTCGGAGAGACCGAACGCAACATGTCCATCGCTTTCCCTTGCATGGCCCACCCTCCCGCCGTGTCCCCGAGTTTCATCTGCAGGTCCGCGATGTCGGCCCACGCGAAAGCCAGTGATGTCCCCGGTCGAGGATCGGGGAGTCCGGCGAACGCGACTCCCTTACTGTCGTAGATCGCCTTCATCTCGGGGATCTCAGCAGCAGGTGGGATTTGCGTTGTGGCGAGCAACAACTCGATCTCGGCGACCGTGGCCGCTGTGATTCCCTTGTCACCTGCCATCAGCCGGACCTCAGCTGCAGCCACTTGCATACGAACCTTCGCCGCAAGTCCCGCCGACTCAATTGCAGCCTTGAGCTGGGCATCGAGTACGGGGTCTGGAGTCCGGAATAGCCGTGCCGCCAGCATGCCAGCGAATGCGGCTTGAGAAGCATCCTGGGTTATCGGGTCTGGGGCTGATCGCGCCCACTTGATCGCAGCATCCCACTGTCCATGCCGACACAGCTGGAGTGTGGTCGACACCCACAATGAGTTTCCAGACAACTCCAGATGGCTCAGCGTCGATTGCTTGGCAAAGTCAAATGTTCCCTGGTCGAGACTATCACGCCACATCTCGGACAGCAGAGCCCGTCCTTCGAGATCCTTTCCCGTGAATCGATTGAGCAGCGCGACGGCCTCTGCATTCCTCTCAAAACGAATCAGCGCTGCCGCGAGAATTGCGGCAGCATCCAGTGGCGAACGCCCCACATCTTCCCGCAGCTTAGCGGACATCGTGACCGCTTTATTGAGTGACACCTCAGCACCAGTCTTGTCTCCCGCATCCAGTTGCATGTGTGCCAGGATAGACATCGGTTCTGCGGCATACTGGTCGCCAGCTGGCCCCATCTTCTCAATCAATTCCTTCGCCTTCGACAAATCGCCGACAGCCATAAACGCTTCAGCGGCGATTTGCTGGCCATACGGTTTGCTGCGAATGTCATGCTGACCGGTCACTTTCAAGATGTCATCCAGTGCCAACTGACGGATCTCCGCAACCGTCGTGACGACCTTCTTCGCAACGAGAACAACTATATTCTCTGGCACTTTGATCTCAGGTGCGGGTCCATCCGGTTTGACTGGGCCGTTGTCGATCGGGCCGACGACCGGCTTCGGATCTTCCCGAAGAACGAAGTAGTAGATCCCTCCCGCAGCTGCGACGACGACGAGACCGATCATCGCGAGCATCAAGCCCGACAGGCCCTTGGGCTTTTCCGGCTCGGCTTTCACTTCCTCGGGCAGCTTTGGCGATTTGAAAATTGGCAGCTTGCAGCTGGGGTTACAGCACTTCACATCTTTGCCGGCTTGCGACGGGGCAATGTAGCCCACCGTCTCGCACATCGGGCACTTGACTTCAATCGTCCGGCCCTTGCCGGATTTGACGCTGACCTGAGCCGCCTGCTTATGAGCGAGTGGATCGACCTCGAACGGGTCGGCGTCATAGGCGGGTTTCTCGGGCTCTTCGTCACGGGGGAGGCGTGTGCGAGCGGAACTCGTCGCCGGAGCTTTCTCGGGAGTGGACGCCTTGGCGGCAGGCCCCTTGGCAGTCGGAGCGGCGGGTTTCGTGGCTCCTGCGGCTGGAGACTTTGACGGACCCGCAGCTGGCTTCGGAGCAGGCTTTGCGGTCGGCTTTCCCGACATCGATGCGCCGCAGAACGGACAGTCCTCGACATCGTCCTCCAGGACCGACGCCTTGCAGGACGGACAGTTACGAAACTCCATGATGGATGCTTTCTCGGAGACGTCGTGTCGAGTTTGGAGAATTCCCAGAGAAGGGGACCGCCGACTTCCTTGCCGACCAGCCAGTCTGAAATATAACAGCCCCCAGACCGTCGGTGAACCACTGAACCGGGCTGGCGGAGTCCATTTCGTGGCTCTTCCTCAGTTTTGACGCGCCAGATCGTGGAACGTGCCCGGCATTCGACCTCCTACCGGGTTTTTCGAAGAGGTCGTCGCTATATTCGGTAGTGCCCCACCTTTGTCGCTCGACCAGTGAGTTCCCCCATGACCACCTCCACCGAATCTTCCGTTCGTGAACGCTACGCCGCAGCTGCGGAGGAACGCGAAGCGGCTCTGTGCTGCCCAGTCAGCTATGACCCGCAGTTTCTGAAGATCATCCCGCAGGAGATCCTCGACAAGGATTACGGCTGCGGCGACCCTTCGCAGCATGTGCAGGCGGGCGACACGGTGCTTGATCTGGGATCGGGTGGTGGGAAGATTTGTTACATCGCAGCGCAGATTGTCGGGCCTGCCGGAAAAGTGATCGGGATCGACTTCAACGAGCCCATGCTCGAACTGGCCCGCAAGCACCAGCCCGCCATCGCGGCGTCTCTGGGTTACTCGAATGTGGAGTTCCGTCGCGGGCGGATTCAGGATCTGCGGCTGGACCTGGACCGTCTCGATCAGCTTCTGGAGAGTACACCAATCCACACCTCACGCGACTGGCTGGATGCGGAACCCCAGCTCGATGAGCTGCGCACCTCGGCTCCACTGGTCGAGTCCGGCTCGGTCGATGTCGTCGTCTCCAACTGCGTCCTCAACCTCGTCCAGCAATCCCACCGCAAGCAGCTGTTCGACGAAGTCTTCCGCGTGTTGAAGCCCGGCGGACGAGCTGTCATTAGCGATATTGTGTCGAGTGCCGACGTCCCGGAAGCACTGCAACGGGACGCTCAGTTATGGAGCGGGTGCGTCAGCGGGGCCTTCCGCGAGGACCAGTTCGGAAGGGCCTTCGAGGGCTCCGGCTTCGTAGGGATCGAAGTCCTCGCCCGGCAAGCGGAGCCGTGGCAAGTGATCGAAGGGATCGAGTTCCGCAGTGTGACAATCCGGGCTTGGAAACCACTCGCGATCGTCGACTCCGATCAAGCCCACGAAGTGATCTATCGCGGCCCGTGGATGGTCGTCATCGACGACACCGGCTCCGAACTCCTGCGCGGTGAACGCACCCAGATCACCGATTCGCAATTCGCTCAGCTCTCGCTGCCGCCTTACCGGTCACAACTCGACTGGCTCACAGACCAACCCGAGCAAGCTGCCGGGTGTTGTTCGCCGGTCCAACTCGATTTGCTGCCTGTCCAAGACACCGGCTGCTGCAGCGGCGGGACGTGTGGATGAGAGCCATACCTTCGAGAGCGGCACGGCGTCAGCCTGCCGAGGCATCCGCCGTCCTGGAGCGTACTAGGCTCTGTTTGAAAACTGCCAGTCAGGACCCTCCCACCCCGCTTATTTCAGAGATTCGTGAGGGGACGAATCCCATGACATGGGTTTTCAAACAAAGCCTAAATTTCTGAGCGTCTTGCGGCTCATGCCGATGAGCGGAGTTACGCCTCGGCAGGCTGACGCCGTGCCGCTCCCTTCAATCGATTATGACCGCCAAGATCACCCCAGCTTCTTGATACTCAACTGCACCTCGACCTCGCCGATCTGTACTGGCTTGCCGTCTGTTGCCGGGTCTGCCTCGATCCGATCGGCGCGAGTTTCCGTCAGGACAGTTTCGCGCCACTCCTCGACCATCGTCGCAAGATCGTACGCTCCCGTGGTCGCTGACCAGCGGACGACGATGCGGTCGTTCTCTTCGAGGTCATGATCCTTGCGCAGCTGTTGCACTTGCCGGATCATGTCGCGGGCCATCCCTTCGCGGACGAGGGGCGGGGTCAGCGTGGTCGAGAGGGCGATTTGGATGCCGGAGTCATCGGCGCAGGCCCAGTCGCTGGCCTGCTCGGTGCTGATGAGCACATCTTCCGGGGCCAGTGTGACCGATTCACCTGTGATGGTCAGGGTCACTGACTCTCCCTTTCGCAGTGGAGCCAGCGTCGCGGCGTCGACCGTCGTCAACGCATCCTTCACTGCCCCCAACAGCTTGCCGAGCTTCTTTCCGAGGGTCTTCAGGTTCGGCTTGTAGCTGTAGTGAACGAGGGCATCGAGGTTGTCAGCCGGGGTGATCGCTTTCACGTTGAGTTCGTCAGCGATCACGTCAGCGAGGGCGGCGATCTCGGCGGACTCTTGTGGATTCGCACAGGCGTACTTGAGTTCAGCGAGCGGTTGCCGCACTCGCTGGTTGGCCTCTTCGCGCAGCCGGTGGCCCATCTTGACGATCCGCTGGGCGAGGGCCATACGGTGGTTCAATGACTGGTCGACGAGTGCGTGGTTGACTTCGGGGTACGGTTGCAGGTGGACCGAAGCGAGCGGCAGACGTAAGTCTGTCGAGTCCGACCGCGTGTCTCCCGTGTCCGACTCGACAGACTCACGTCTGCCGCTCGCTGTCAGGTTCTGGAACATCCGCTCGGTCACAAACGGAATGCACGGTGCCAGCAGTTTCGTCAGCGTGACGAGGACTTCGTGCAACGTCTGGTACGCTGCCAGTTTGTCGGCGTCCCAACCACTCCCCCGACTTACGTCGGGGGCTCGCTCGGAAATCTCTCTCGCCTTCCAGAACCGCTTGCGATTCCGGCGGATGTACCAGTTCGACAGGTTGTCGATGAACTCCGCTGCGGCCTGGGTGACTCCCGGCGTGTTGAAGTTCTCGAACTCCGTGCGACAAGTCCCGATGAGCACGTTGAGGTTCGAGATGATCCAGCGGTCGATCTCGGGCCGCTCACTGACGGGAACAGTAGAGATCGTCGGATCGAACCCATCGAGGATGGCATAGTTCACGAAGAACGAGTAGCTGTTCCAGAGCGGAATCAGGACTTGCCGCCGCACTTCATCGGCGGGCGTACTCGTCACCTTGCAGGTCGGGGCCCCTTCGAGTGTCTGCGAGATCGGGCCATCGACCGTTTGCAGCGTGACCGGCTCACTGCCATGCCGCGTGCCGAACCGCAGGTCCGCAGCTGGGTTCTGAGCGAGGTACAACCACCGCAGAGTATCGACGCCGAGTTGCTCCGCAGCCTCTTCGAACCAGATCGCTGTGCCGTCCGACTTGTGCATCGGCTTCCCTTCCTCGTTCATGACGAGGCGGTGGCCGAGGAGGGTTTTGAAGGGGCGTTTGCGGAGGCCTAGGGGCGAGGGCCTAGAGCCTAGGGCCAGAGGGGAGGGTTGAGGGTTGATGGTTGATGGTTGATCGACCGGAGAGGCAGACAAGAATGTCTGCCCCACTGATTCTAGCCCTTGGCCCTGGGCCCTAGGCTCTAGGCCTCCCTCCCCCTCCTCATACCCCATCATCGTGGCCAGACTCAGCAGCGAATAGAACCAGTTCCGGAACTGGCCGGGGAAGCATTCGGTGACGAGTTCGGCGGGGAACCAGTCCTTCCACTTGAGGGCTGATTCGGGATACCGCCCGTTGTAGTTCAGCGTCGAGAACGGCACGATCCCGGCGTCGAGCCACGGGTTGCCGACATCCTCGATGCGTTCGAGGATCGCCCCGGTTTTGAGGCTCTGGATCTTCACCTTGTCGATCCACGGACGGTGCGGCGTGTGCCCCTCGAACTCGTCCCAGCCCTCGACCGCCCGCTCCTTCAGCTCGGCCAGCGACCCCATGACATCGAAGTCGGTCGGGTCGTTGGGGTTCACCCAGATCGGCAGGGCCAGACCCCAGAACCGCTTCTTCGAGATCATCCAATCCCGCATCAAACTCAGCCACTCGACCTCGCGCTCCTGCCCCTGGATCGAATCCGGCAGCCACGTAATCGCCCGCGTGACCTCCTTGATCTCCTCCCGCCAGTCCATGTTGATGAACCACTCATCCACCAGCCGAAAGATCAGCTCATCCCCCGTCCGCCAGCAGTGGGGGTAGATATGCGGGTAGGTCTCGACGTAGACGAGGAATCCGTTCGCCTTCATCAACTCGAACACGAGGTCAGCGGTCTTCGGGTCGGTCGCGTTGAGGCCAGTGAAGGGACCGAACCCTTCGCCGAAGTTGGCGTCCTCGCCCAGCGGGGCGATGATCGCCAGCCCCAGGTTCTTGCCAAGCGTATGGTCCACGTCACCGCAGCCCGGTGCGATATGGACGATGCCGGTTCCGTCCCCGGCTGTGACCATCGGCGTGCCTTTAAAGTCACGACCGCCATCGACCACGCGGTGACACTCCACTGATGAGCGATAGGGAAGCTTGACGAGTTGGTCAGCGATGTCCTTGAATATTTGCCGATACAATTTCTCGACGATCTCACTGAACCATTCCCGGAATCGCACACTGTCAGGTTCGATGATCCGGTTATCTCGGAGCTTCTGTAAAGCTTCGAGACTGTCTGTGTTCCACTTCGCAGGATTCTGCCCAACGTTCTCTAACTCATGGACGACATCTTCGAGCGCCAATGCGTTGATGCACGATTCTGATGAAGTGACAGAGATGTCCAATTTAGTGAGAAGATCAACGATCTCACGAATGTGACTGAACGAAGAAAGCTCTGTTGCAAACACGCCAGAATTCTTCGCCGATGTCAGAAGATTGAAAACCGCTTGGCGTAGGTCCGCACCCATCGCTCTGGCAATACTGAGCAGTTCGCGGTCAAGATCCTTCTGTGCGCGGTGAATGTCCTCGGCGTTGCTCTCTGGATCGCTGTGATTCAATCGTTTGACTGAGGTTTGAAAATCCAATCGAGCCCTCGACTCACTCGCAATGATCTCATTAGGATCACGAAGTTCTTGCCAGAAATGCGAGTAGAGAACAGCGTATCGCCTCCTCCAAGTTGATTCTGTTCCTGCCGAATATTGTGCCGCCAGATCATCAAACGGCCCCTTGTACCGCCAGCCGACCATCTCGGCCCCCTTGATCGGATCACCCACGATCTCGTACCCGCCGCTTTCCTTGAAGATCTGGGCGATCGTCTTCAGCTTGGGGCAGTCCTTCGGCCAGGCCCACTCGGGACGCCCGAACCCTTCCTTGAACTCCTTCTCCAGCCGTTTGAATTCGAGGTTGTCCTTGGCGAAGTAGTAGTAGGCCGGTTCGGGGTCGCCTTTGACCTTCCCCTTGAGACGCACGTACTCCAGGTCGGGGTTGATGGCTGCGGCGACGTTGGAGGTGAGGGTCCAAGGGGTGGTGGTCCAGACGAGCAGGAACTCCCTGAGGCCTAGTGGCGAGGGCCTAGTGCCTAGGGCCAGAGAGGAGGAGGAGTCTGAATTTTCGGCGTCTGGCCCTAGGCCCTGGGCCCTAGGCTCTAGGCCATCCCGCAGCAGTGGAAACCGCACAAAGCACGACCGGTGCGTGGTCAGCTTTCGACCATCCGCGATCTCCATCTGCGAGTACGCACTCCCCGCGCGGCCGCTCCAGGGCATCACATCGTGGCCTCGGTAGATCTTGCCGCGCTGGTGGCACTTCTTGATGAACGACCAGATGGTCTCGTTGTTCTCGGTGCTGAATGTGAAGTAGCTGCCGCCCCACACCGGGTTGCCGAGTTGCTCGACCAGTTGCTCAGCTGTGCCGGTGGCGACGACGCCCTTGGGAGCGGTGATCGTGACCGGCTCATCCGTCCCAATCGCCGAGGCCAACCGCCGCAACTGGTCCGGGTCGTCCCACTCCATCCAGTAGCCGAGGCGGATCGATTGCTCGGTTTGGCGAGCGGCGAACTTCAGCACGCGCTTTTTGCACTCCCACACGAACTTGTCGATCCCGTACTCGGCGATCGCGGTCTTGGTTCCGAGGTTCAGCTGCTTCTCGACCTCGACCTCGACCCACAGCCCCTGGCAGTCGAACCCCTGTTGGTAGCGGAGGTCGTGGCCGGTCATGGCGAAGTAGCGGTTATAGGCGTCCTTGTAGGTGCGGTTCCAGGCGTGGTGGACGCCCATCGGGTTGTTCGCGGTGATGGGGCCGTCCAAAAACGACCACGTCGGCTTGCCGGCGTTGAGAGCCTTACGCCGCTCGAAAATGTCGCGCCGGTCCCAGAAGGCGAGGA
>JAYWHX010000048.1:0-17300 GCA_043777375.1 Planctomycetota bacterium
ACTTTGATCTCGGCACGCCGACACAGTGCCAGAACTTCCTTGGGAGTCATATGAGTCACCGGCTGCGTCCGCAGCCCTTCCACCAGAGAACACACACCAACCATTGCGATCGCTGGATAGATGGTAAACGCCGCGTAGGGCGGTGAACAGCCGTCAGGTGTCAGAAGTCCGTTGGAAACGAATTGTCTGGCCATCGGTTGAGGAAGAGAATTGCCGGAACAGGGGCCGCATCTAAGTATGAAAGTTCGCTCTCCGGAAAACTCCGGCGAGCGTCCGGCGTGAGCCGGATCGTGCCTCTGGCATCAGTCGCAGAACCAGGGGGCTAACGCCGCCCCGCTCGCCGAAAGTTGCACTCAGTCCCGCGCGGGTGATCACATCGCCCGCAGTTCCGACTCCCGCTGCGGAGTGACGGGGATCAGCTGTCCAGGCAAGGGACAGACGGGCACCAAGGCCGTTGAGATCGCTCGCAGCAGAGCCTCAACACCCTGGCCGCTGGCCGATGAAACCGGCAAGCTACCCGCAGAGACGGACTCCTCCAAGGAGACTGGCAGGTCGGACTTGTGGGCAATGATCAGCCGCCGCTTCACGATCTGGTTCAATAGCAGCTGGTCTTCCGGTTGCAGCTGTTCGCTCCCGTCGAGGACGATGAGAGCGAGGTCAGCCTGATCGATGGCAGACAACGTCTGTCGTACTCCGGTCTGTTCAATGAGATCACTGGTCTCGCGAACCCCGGCTGTGTCCGTGATGCGCACGGGCCAGCCGTCGATGGCCGTTTCCAGTGTGACCAGATCGCGCGTCGTGCCCGCCTGCTCTGAAACGATCGACCGTGTAAATCCGGCCAGTGCATTCATCAGGCTCGATTTTCCGACGTTCGGCCGGCCACACAAAACCACGTTCCAGGGCTCCGTCAAGTGGCGACCGAATTCGGCCCACGACAAAGCCAAGTCGATGCGATGACGTGCCTCGTCAGGGAAAAAACGGGTGATGTCGTGTGCGAACTGGGCCCAAATTCCACTCGCTTGTTCGAGTAGGATTTCTGCGGTTCGCTGAGTTCTTGCTCGCTTCAGGGCGTCGAGTATATCCTGATTCGAGACTTCATTGGGACGCGAAAACCCTCGTCCCGCTGCGTCTTCCAAGACCCGAGCCACCGCAGCGACGCCCCCGTGACAGCTGACCTCGACGGAGTTCTCGCTGGTGCGGCAGAGGACGACATCTTCGCCGGGATCACCCCAGATCCCGAAGCACAGTACATTCAGAGACTGCTCCCGCAGTGGCTTCCGGTTTGCGGCACGAAAGAGTGCTGTCGGTGCATCGAGGGCCGAAAGAGCTCCGGTCAGCCGGATGGTGGCGATCGCGCTGCGTCCTGTCCCCGTCAGGTGTTGAGCGGTTCCGTGAGGCTTCTGTGCCATTACTGGGCCCCTGCCATCGCAGCTGCGGCCAGCGCGAGTCCTTGCAGGCAGAGGGCGGGCTCCCACTGCACGTTGCCCAGATGAGGACGGAGAATTGGTGCTGCTCCGCCACTGAGCAGCACCAATGGCGAGGGGCCACCGGGTCGGGTCGAATGTCCGGTACACAGAGACTCGATCAGCTGTTTCACAGCTCCGACATGCCCCCAATAGAGGCCACTTTCCAGAGCCTCGGTCGTGTTTCGACCGATAGGGGGCGGTACGCGATCATGTAGGCGGTGATGCTGGATTAGTGGCAGTAAAGCGGTGTACTGATGGAGGGCTTTCGCTCCCATTTCAAAGCCCGGCAGAATCGCTCCCCCGCGAAAGACACCGGTTCCGTCGACGAGATCCACGGTCGTTGCCGTGCCGCTGTCGATGACGATGGCAATCTGACCGGACTGGCGGCGGGCATTGGCCGCAATGGCATTCAGCAGGCGGTCGATGCCGACCTTCTCGGGAAATTCGACATCAATCACCAGTGGCAAACGGGCTCGATTCTCCAAGCGATGCGGCCGCACCCCAGCGGCCGGCCATTCCTTGAGAACCCGCTCGACCTCCGGTGGATTGGAGCCATCGACCACAATTTGGCGGGGGTTCCCCTGGCGAATCCACTCATGCAAGGTCTCCACGGGAAGCGGCTGTCCCACGGGAATTGCCACGAAACCGAGCGATCGCGGAACTTCTCCGCCACGAGCGGTTTCCATCCACGAGAATTTCACGCGAGTATTCCCCGCATCGACAACGATCACCACGCACCATCCCATTCCGATCGAGCTGCATATTGACGTTTCGATGATAGCACACAACTCGACGATTTCGGTGTCGACTGGCCCGGTCGATCATGACATCCCAGCTAATGCTTTCTCACACAGCCTGCCTCGCGATATACTGGCTGCGACTTGCCTCCCCGTGTTGTCCGTGGGGCGGCGGCTGTGAAGGATGCTTGAGCCATGAACGATGCCCCCCCGATTGGTCGAATTCTTGTCGCGGATGACAATCAGCAGAATCGTGAATTGCTGGAAGCCTATCTGGTCGACGATGGCCATGAGATTCTGATGGCTGTCGATGGGAAAGAGGCACTCGAGATCGCTCGGGCCAAGCATCCCGATTTGATCCTGCTCGACATCATGATGCCAAAGCTCAGCGGCTATGAAGTCTGTTCCCAGCTGAAGAAAGACGCAGCGACGAAGCAAATTCCGATCCTGATGATCACCGCCCTCAAAGAGATGGGGGATATCGAGAAAGCCCTGGCTGCCGGGGCCGACGACTTCCTGACCAAACCTGTCCATCGCCTGGAGCTTCGCACCCGCGTGCGGTCCCAGCTGCGAGTGCGGCATCTGACGAGCGAGCGTGATCGCCTGCTGGCGTATCTGCAAGAGGTCGACGCCCAACTGCCAACTCCGTAACGACCGACACGCGGGGCCAGTTCCGTCACCTTGATCGAGATTCCCTCCGTGGCCACTCCCACTGTCTGGCTTCGGCCCCATAAAGCTCAGGCTTCGCTTCAGCGACACCCATGGGTTTTCGTGGGATCGATTGGCCGCATTGAGGGGATGCCCGGTCCCGGTGACGCGGTGCGACTGCTCTCTGCAGAGGGTCGGTTTATTGCCTGGGGTCTGTTCAACCCGGAAAGTGCCATCCGGGTCCGACTCTACTCCTGGAATGAGGCCGAAACTCTCACTGACGAATTCTGGGCAGATCGAGTCCAGCGAGCCATCGCCAGCCGCGTCCGCATCTTTTGTGATGGTCCAGAGATGCGGGCTTGCCGCCTGATTTCCAGTGAAGGGGACAGCCTGAGCGGGCTAACCGTGGAACGCTACGGCGATCATTTGCTGATGCAGTGGACCAGTCTCGCGCTCTCGCTGAGAGAGGGAATCATCGCCGCTCAGCTGCAAGAGCTGCTGAAGCCTGCTGGCATCTGGCGGCGAACTGATACCGCTGTGATTGAAAAGGAAGGCTTGCCCGCCAGCGATGGGTTGGTTTCGGGCACAGAGCCGCCGAGTGATCTCACGGTGATCGAACATGGCGTGCAGTACCGGGTTGATATTCGTCACGGCCAGAAGACGGGTTTCTATTTCGACCAGCGGGACAACCGCTTAGCCGTTGCCAAGCTGTGTTCCGGGCGCAAGGTTCTGGATGTCTGTTGTTACTCGGGAGGGTTCGCTCTGGCTGCAGCGAGTGGCGGAGCATCGCATGTGACCGCAGTGGACGGGTCGGCAGCTGCGCTCGAACTGGCGACGGGTAACGCCGAGCGAAATGGCCTCGCGGATCGTACGACCTTTGTGAAGGCGGATGCCTGGACATTTCTGGAGCAGGCTCGCAAACGTGGCGATCGTTATGACGTGGTGATTCTCGACCCGCCCAAACTCGCCAAGTCACGAACCCAGCTCGATGCCGCTCTGCGCGGTTACCACGGACTCAATAGCCTCGCCCTCGATGTCCTCGAACCCGGGGGCTTGCTCGCCACGTGCAGCTGCTCGGGCTTGGTGCAGCGGATGGACTTCGAAACGGTTCTCGCCGAGGCGGCATTGTCGACCAATCGCCCCCTGCGAATCATCGAATCTCGTGGGGCCGCTCCCGACCATCCGATCTCAGTACATTGTCCGGAATCGGGCTATCTGAAGTGTGTGTTGTGCCTGACATGAGTCGGGTCGACACACTGCGAAAAACGAAGTGAGAAGGATCTGAAGATGTCGAGTCTGTTTCAGCCCTATCGACTGAAAGATGTCGTTCTGCGGAACCGCGTCGCTGTCGCGCCGATGTGCCAATACTCGTCGGAGAATGGCTTCCCCAACGACTGGCACTTCGTCCATCTGGGATCTCGCGCGGTCGGCGGCGCAGGGCTGGTGATCGTCGAGGCGACAGCTGTGTCCCCGGAAGGTCGGATCAGCCCGGCAGACAGCGGTATCTATCTCGATGACCACGTCGAACCGTTCGCTCGTATCTGCCGATTCCTGAAACAAAACGGGGCAGTTCCGGGCATCCAGATTGCCCATGCCGGGCGTAAGGCGAGTGCCAGCAAGCCGTGGGAAGGCGACAGCCACATTGGCCCCAGCGAGGGCGGTTGGGACACCATCGCTCCGTCAGCAGTGGCATTCGGGGGGAATCTGCCGAAGGTGCCGCGCGAGATGACACTGGCGGACATCGCACGCATTCAGCAGGCGTTCGTGACAGCGGCGCAGCGCTCGCTGGCTGCTGGGGTTGAGTGGCTGGAGTTGCACTTTGCTCATGGGTATCTTGCTCACGAGTTCTATTCGCCGCTGGCCAATTCAAGAACAGATCAGTACGGCGGAAGCTTTGAGAACCGGATTCGCTTTCTGCTGGAGACATTCTCAGCGGTACGTGAAGTCTGGCCCGCTCGCTTTCCGCTGACGGTTCGCTTGTCGGTCACGGATTGGATTGCGGGTGGGGTGACTGTCGAGGAGTCCATCGAGCTCGTTCGTCGGCTGAAATCCCTCGGGCTCGATCTGCTCGATGTCAGCCAGGGGTTCGCCACTCCGGATATCTCGCAGGTTCCGTGGGGGCCGGGATTCATGGTTCCGATCGCTAGCCAGATCCGCCGCGAAGCTGGAATCCCGACAGCTGTGGGCTGGATGATTTCCGACCCACAACAGGCGGAAGCCATCGTTCGGGATGAGCATTCGGATTTGGTTATGCTGGCGCGTGAGCTGCTGCGTGACCCTTACTGGCCATATCATGCCGCAATGAAACTCGGTGTGGAGCAGGCCGCCGAAGTTCTGCCGGTTCAGTATGCGCGTGCCGTGAAGCGTTGAGGACATGGTGCTCAATCACATCCCGATTCGAAGAGGAGGGATTGAACGGAAGGCAACGAAGTAAGCGAAGGGTTCAACTCGACAATCTTTCCTGCCTTGGCGTCTTCTGTTCAACATCGCCTTTCTGTTCAACATCAAATCGGGAAGTAGTTTCAGACCAACTCCGACTCTCGCTTCGGACCGAATTCCTCTCCACGTTTTGAATGGTGCTTTCATGTCACAATCCCCTCGAATCCTGGCCTTTGCCGGCAGCACGCGGCAGGAATCATTCAATCAAAAACTGGTGCATGTCGCCGCCCAGGGGGCGAGGCTCGCGGGAGCGGAAGTCACCGTCATCAATCTCAAGGCCTTTAGCTTGCCGCTGTTCGACGAGGATTTGGAAGCCGCCGATGGCCTGCCCGAGAATGCCTTGAAGCTCAAGAAACTGTTCCTGGAGCACAGCGGGTTGCTGATCGCCTCCCCGGAATACAATAGTTCGATCACAGCTGTCTTGAAAAACACACTCGACTGGGTGTCTCGCCCGGCTCCCGGAGAATCGCGGCTGGCTGCGTATCAAGGCAAGGTCGCCAGCCTGATGAGTGCATCACCGGGAGCACTTGGTGGCCTGCGGGGACTCGTTCATTTGCGGGCGATCTTGGGCAACATCGGAGTGATCGTATTGCCCGACCAGATCGCAGTGCCGCAGGCTCGCGATGCCTTTTCCCATGATGGATCTCTCAAGGACGCGAAGCAGCAAGCCAGCGTTCAGAATCTGGGACAGGTGTTGTCCGAGATCGTCCGTAAAATCCGCTCTTGAAGCCACCGGCAGGTCGCCGAGAGTGACATCCGCCAACAATGCCTGAAGCACCAGACTCGGGAATCGACCGGACCATGTCGGAATTGATCGCCTACCACGAAGCCGGTCACGCACTGCTGGCAGTCTTACTCGGCGGTCGGGTTCAGCTGGTGACCATTGACCCGGATAACGACGATGGTCCGCAGCGGTCCGGAGACACACAGGTCTTATGGAATCGTCCGGGGTTGAACGAAAAAGAATTCGCAAAGTGTGCCATTCAGGTGAGTCTGGCGGGGCCAGTCGCCGAGATGATTTACACGGGCAATCCGTACCATCCCGGTGTCGTCGCTGAATGGGCGGCGGATTGGCGCGATGCTTGGGGATCAGCTGCTCTGCTGCATCCGGGAGAGCGACAGCGGATGGACTATCTGGAGCAAGTCTCCATCCAGCTGTATCACCGGCTCAAGGGAGATGATCTGTGGGCTGCACTCGCGACGCTCGCCGACCATCTGGTGGCACACGAAACGTTGGACGGTGAGCAGGTGGAGGAGATTTTGGAAGAATGGCTGGAGTGATGTGTGGGGCAGTCGAGCGTTTGGCGTGAGCCGCATGGTTCGTTCGAATGAACTGCCGCAGAAATCGCGAGCAGACGCCTCCGTGCTGGCCGAATTCTCATTCCCAACCCCGGGAGATGGGCGGAACAAATGCATCCAAGGCCCAGAATTGGCCTATTTCGACCCATCAAAAATCTTTGACACAATTTGGAATGGTGTCTCGAACCGTTTGCTAATGCGCCCTCACCCGGAGTACACTGCGAGAACAGTGGAAGGCGGACACTCGGCAAATCATGCCGGGAGACGTCCCTCCAAGCAGTCACTCAGGAATGTACGAATGGCCGAAGGCACGATCAAGAAGTTGACCGACAAGGGTTTTGGTTTTATCAACACGAACGGTTCAAAGGACCTGTTTTTCCACTCCAAGAGCCTGCAAGGCGTGAGCTTCGACGAGCTGCGTGAAGGTCAGCGGGTTTCCTTCACCGAAGGACAGGGTCCAAAGGGCCCTTGCGCTGAAAACGTCAAGGTGATCTAGTTTGTCTGTCTCGTCGAACTTCCCGCTGGCTGTGACCCAGTTGCGTCAAGTTCGCCGGGAGGCAATCTTTCACTCCGCTTCCACTCGCAGTGTGGTCGTATCTTCCAACTGAATCAGTGACTCCTTCACTTTTCGTGAATAGCCTTTGATGATGTGTTCTCGCTTCAGTGCCAGACTGCGACTGGCCTGTATTTCTTGATAAACGATGGTGACAGGTAGTCGACTCCGCGTATATCGCGATGCTGTCCCAGCGTTGTGCTTTTTCAGCCGACGAGTTAGGTCATTGCTGATTCCCGTGTAAAGAGTGTCATCTGCACACCGCAGGAGATAAACGAACCAATTGACATCTGGTACCTGCGTGTCACTCGACTGAGCGCTCGGCTTGTCCATTTCGCCCGCCCCTTTCAGTAAATTTCAGTTTGTCTTGGACTGAACTTGTGTCGATGCTGCCGTCTGGATTGGCTGTCAAGCTTGTGGGTGAACATCGCCTGCCATTCCGCTTGACGCCGTGGCGGGGCGATGTTTCGACTCACCGGCCTTACATCCGCTGATGAGTGTATCGGCTCAATCCGTCTGCGGCCTGAAAACGGTCTGAGGCATGTTCAACCTCGCTCGCGAAAAACAACAAGGCCAGCCTGAGGCTTGCTGACAAGCAACCCTGTGAATGTCTGCATGATGTAGCGAGCAGCTACGTCCCAAACTTCTCCGGCTGACCCGCTGGAGCCGGAGCGAGCAGCACCAGTGACTTGGCCTCGAGCATCCCGCGACAAGCCCACATGACACTGACGCTCACCGAAAGCGGCCGATCCGTGGTAATGGCCATTGTTCAACTCGATCATTGTCGGCACGGGGTGCCTTATTCAAATCGCAATGACCCCACCGCAGATTTTGTGGACGAACCTGAGAGGAAGGCTGGCTTGGTTGCTCATGGTCATCTCGCGACTCACCTCACGAGCAATGATCGCCCCGTCATCTCTGCCGGAACCGGGATGCGTAGCAGGTCGAGGATCGTCGGCGCGATGTCGGCCAGGATGCCGGGCCTGACGGTGACCTGCGCGGCGTCCGCTGCGACGTAGATCATCTCGACGGGGTAAGTGGTATGCGCCGTGAAGGGTTGCCCGTTCTCATCGAGCATCTTTTCGGCATTCCCATGATCCGCTGTCACAAGGACTGCTCCGCCTACTGCGAGAACCGCCTCCACCACTTCACCGACGCACTTGTCGATGGTTTCGACCGATTTGATCGCTGCTGGGATACTGCCGGTGTGGCCGACCATGTCGACGTTGGCATAGTTGAGAATGATCGCGTCGTATTTCTGCTCACGGATTTGAGCGACCACCGCCTCTGTGACCGCAGGTGCGTTCATCTCGGGCTGGAGGTCATACGTGGCCACCTTGGGAGAGGGAATCAGGATGCGATCTTCACCGGCAAGAGGCACTTCCCGGCCCCCGTTAAAGAAGAACGTCACGTGCGGATACTTTTCCGTCTCTGCGATGCGCAGCTGGCGTTTTCCCGCCTCGGCCAAGACTTGCCCCAGCATGCGGTTCAGACGATCCGGGGGAAAGGCCATCGGCAGCGGGAAGGTCTCGTCGTACTCGGTCATGCACACGTAATGGAGATCGGGAATGATCTGGCGAGGGAACCCTTGAAACTGGGGGTCCTTGAACGCGCGCGTGATCTCGCGCGCCCGATCCGATCGGTAGTTGAAGAAAATCACCGCATCGCCACTGGCGATTCGACTGTGGGCGACTTCCTCTTTCGAGTCCGCGATGACGGATGCGGGCACAAACTCATCGGTCACGCCCGCTGCATAGGAATGCTGCATCGCTGCCTGGGCATCACCGAAGATTGCACCGGTTCCATGCACCAAGCAGTCATAAGCCAGCTGCACCCGTTCCCACCGATTGTCGCGATCCATCGCGTAATAACGGCCCACGACGCTCGCCATCTTTCCGACACCCGTCGCCGAAATCTGCTCGTCGAGTTGTTTCAAAAAGGCAGCCCCCGACTGCGGAGCAGTGTCGCGACCATCCGTAAAGCAGTGGACGAAGACCTCGGCCACATGCTCTTTGGAAGCGAGGTCGAGCAAGGCCAGAAGATGGTTTAGGTGGCTGTGGACGCCCCCGTCGGAGCACAGCCCCACGAGGTGCAGGCGAGATTTGCGGGTCTTGATGTGGGCGATAGCTTCGAGAAAGGCGGGCGTCTGAAAAAAGTCGCCATCCTTGATCGACTTGTTGATCCGAGTCAGGTCTTGATACACAATCCGGCCCGCGCCGAGATTGAGGTGCCCCACCTCGGAGTTGCCCATCTGTCCCGCAGGCAAGCCGACATTTTCCCCAGAGGTTTCCACCAGCGCCAGCGGGTACTTCACGCGAAGCACATCGTGAACCGGTGTTTCCGCCAAACGGACGGCGTTCCCTTCCGCGATGTCGAGTGTCGTGGGCAGCGGACTCGCCCCCCAACCATCACGAATGATGAGGACCACTGGTTTCGGGACTTGGGTGTTCATGCTCTCAACCTTCGACTCGACTTCAGACCGCTGCGGTCGGCAATTCAGACTTCAGCGACGGAAAACTCTG
Organism: Planctomycetota bacterium; assembly: GCA_043777375.1. GTDB lineage: Bacteria > Planctomycetota > Planctomycetia > Planctomycetales > Planctomycetaceae > TH-plancto1. The sequence continues at coordinate 9,665 of JAYWHX010000048.1, forward strand.
GTACAAATCTTCCCTCATCTCGAATAGCAACACAATGGAGCAAAACTTGGAGACGGCGCCGAGCGGCAGACGAAGTCGTCAGACTTCCGACTGAACTTGACAGACGCCAGAATTCTGACGAATTCTGCTACAAACACTTCATGCACGAAGTCACACTCATCTTGGAACGACTCGAACGCGGAGACAAAGACGCGTCGACGGAGTTGTTGCCTGTGGTGTATGAGGAATTGCGTCGACTCGCCCAAGCCAAGCTGGCACACGAACATCCCGGCCATACGTTGCAGGCGACCGCTCTGGTTCATGAAGCGTGGATGCGGCTGGTCGGCCCGGACGGCGAGGCCCGCGATTGGGACACGCGAGGCCACTTCTTTGCTGCAGCTGCGGAGTCGATGCGGCGAATCTTGGTGGAGAGTGCCCGTCGGCGGAATCGCCTGAAGCGGGGCGGCGACCTTGAGCGAGAAGATCGCGACCTCTCGGAGATTGCTGGCCCCCAGCCACGAGAAGATCTGCTCGACCTTGATGTCGCTCTCAATAAATTGGCGGGGGTCGATACGCAAGCAGTGGCGCTGGTGCAGTTACGTTACTTTGCGGGACTCTCCCTGCCCGATGCGGCGCAGGCCTTGGGCATGTCGCCTCGCTCCGCAGACCGCTTGTGGGCCTATGCACGGGCGTGGCTGCGGGACGAATTGCAGTCACCAGACTTCCAAACGGAAGATCTTTAGGAAATAGTTGGCGTGAATTCGCTCGTAACGGCGCATGAACAGGCGAGCGGGGCAGCGTAAGCCCCCTGGTATCGCGTTGACGTGAACGATCCACCAGAGGGCTTACGCCCTCCGCTCGCCATGAATTCAACACACATTCCAGGCTCACCCGTCATGAACGAACGCCAGATCTTTGAAGCGGCTCTCGATATCGCCGAGCCGGCTCGTCGGGAGGCGTTCCTCTCGCAAGCCTGCGGGGCGGACGCCGCTCTCCGGGCACGGGTCGATGCCCTCCTCACCGCGCACGCCGCCGCCAGCCAGTTCCTAGAAACCCCCGCGGTCCAGCAGCTCAACACACCGCCCGACTCCAGCGGGGAGGCCACCCTGCAACTCCCCCCGAGCCACGTCCCCGCTGAGGGTGATAGCGACGCCGATATTCCCAACGCCCCCGACCTGAGCTTCCTCTCCCCGTCGACCAAGCCCGGCTCGATCGGCACGCTCGGGCATTACGAGATCCTCAACGTCCTCGGCCAAGGGGCGTTCGGTATTGTCTTCCGGGCCTTCGACGAGAAGCTGCACCGGCACGTGGCCATCAAGACGATGAGCGTCCAAATGGCGGCCACCTCGCCGCCCCGCAAGCGGTTCCTCCGCGAGGCCCGCGCCGCAGCTGCCATCCGGCATGAGAACGTCGTCCAGGTCTACAGCGTCGAAGAGCAGCCGCTGCCGTACCTCGTGATGGAGTTCATCGACGGCCAGACGTTGCAGCAAAAGCAGCGTGACAACGGTCCGCTCGAACTGCCCGAACTACTCCATATCGGTCGGCAGATCGCCAGCGGATTGGCTGCAGCCCACGCTCAGACGCTGATCCACCGCGACGTGAAACCGGGGAACATCCTGCTGGAAAATGGGGCCGAGCAGAAGGTCAAGATCACCGATTTTGGCCTGGCCCGCGCCGCCGATGATGCGAGCTTGACCCGCTCAGGGATGATCTCCGGCACCCCGCTCTACATGGCCCCCGAGCAAGCCCTCGGCCAGACGCTCGATCACCGCTCGGACCTGTTCAGTCTCGGCAGCGTCCTGTACGAGCTGGCCACCGGTCGCCCGCCGTTCCGCGCTCCGACGACCGTGGCTGTCCTGCGCCGCGTCGTCGACGACACCCCGCGACCGATCCAAGAGATTATCCCCGAGACCCCCGACTGGCTGGTCGAGATCATTTACAAGCTGCTGTCGAAGCAGCCGGATCAGCGATATCAGTCCGCCAAGGAGGTCGCCGACTTGCTGGCCCGCTGCCAGTCAGAGTTGCAGCTCACCGGGCAAGTGACTTGTATCCCCATGAGCAACCCAGCGAGCGGGGCGGCGTCAGCCCCCCGAGTCCCCGTACCCGCGAAAGACTCGGGAGGCTCACGCCCCCCGCTCGCCTCTGTTCACCCCGCTTCCCCCGCACGCGGTATCCTGGGCCAGGCGTGGCATGAGTGGTGGTCGGAGATTGATCGGTGGATCGCCCTCAGCATTCAGACACTCCTGATCCTCGTGCATCTGGGTTGCATGATTTGTTTGCTCAGTATGGGGGCGTCTAGTGGTCACGATGCCGAGGGGCACGCCACGTTCGAGTATCGCCTGGGCATCCCAAGTCCCTGGTTTCGGTTCCTTGTCTATCCCGAGCCGTTGAAACCGTTCCAGACCATGTTGAACCTGTTTTCGAGTTCGATGCTGATCGGCTTGGTGGGCTGCCTGGCCTACTACGTGAATTGGCGAATTGAGAAAGTTCGCAATCCCCAAATGAGCAAGTGGGATCGTCCCGGAATCATCCTCGGTTTCTGGGGGCTGGCGGCGCTGATTGCCGTCAGCTTGGGACTTTGGCAAGGCTATGCCGCGCTGGACAAACCTGGAGTGGCCGTTGAATCGGCAAACCCAGCGAGCGGGGCGGCGTCAGCCCCCCGAGTCCCCGCGACACCCGCAGACTCGGGAGGCTCACGCCCCCCGCTCGCTACCGGCTGGCATGGCTGGCCCGCCGATGCCCCGCCTCCGGCGATCGCGCCGTTCAACGCCGAGCAAGCCCAACAGCATCAGGCGGCGTGGGCCAAGCATCTAGGGATCCCTGCCCAGTTCACCGATAAGCACGGCATGAAATTCGTCTTCATTCCCCCGGGTGAATTCCAGATGGGTGCCACGGCTGCCGAAGTCGAAAAGCTGACCAGGGATCTCAAGCACGCGGGGGCCGATGATTATGACTTATCTGTGGCCCAGTTTGGCGGGCCGCAGCATCCCGTTCGGATCACGCAGCCATTTTACAAGGCAGCCCACGAGGTCACCGTTGCTGAGTACCGACGTTTCATCGAATCGACGAAGTATGTCCCCTCCATGGAGCAACTTGGCAACGCGCGCTACAAGTGGAGCGACTCCGCTCAGGGGGAGAACGCAGATCGCCGGGCTGTGATTGGCGTCAGCTGGGACGATGCGGTCGCCTACTGCAAGTGGCGAAGTGAACAGGATGGCCTTTCGATCGAGCTGCCTACGGAAGCCCAGTGGGAATATGCATGCAGAGCTGGAACGACGACGCTCTGGTCCTTCGGAGATGATGTGGCGGATCTGGAGAAGCACGTGGTCTACCATGGCCCATCGTATTGGCCTGCCGAGGTGGTCGGTACGAAACTTCACAACCCATTTGGTCTGTTCGACATGCACGGCAACGCGGACGAGTGGTGCACAGACTGGCACAACTCGGGGTTCTATGCCAAGAGTCCGCTGGAAGATCCCGTCTGGATCGAGAATCCGATGGACATCGCCTCGGGCCGTGTCTCGCGTGGTGGATCGTCGCACTCCGCAGCCTGGTGGACCCGCTCATCCACCCGCCCCTGGGACTACCCCGCTGTTCCAGCCAATCCCAAGGGATTCCGAGTGGTGCTGACTGGGGATCTCAAAGCTGCTGTCCTGAAAAATGCGAAGCCTGAAGAAATGAGGACGGGCTCGCCCGCCAACGGCTGGCACGGATGGCCCGCCGAGGCACCGCCGCACGCCATCGCGCCGTTCAATGCCGAGCAAGCCCTACAGCATCAGGCGGCGTGGGCCAAGTATCTCAACGTGCCGGTCGAGTACACCAACTCCCTCGGCATGCAGTTCCGCCTCATCCCGCCGGGTGAGTTCATGATGGGCAGCACGCCAGCGGAGATCGAAGCAGCGGCCCAGGTACTGGATGACCCACAGTGGCTGGAGACGCTGAACAGCGAAGCCCCGCAGCACAAGGTGATACTCACCCAGCCGTTTTATCTGGGAATGCACGAGGTCACGCAGGGGCAATACGCCCCCGTCATGGGACAGAACCCCGCATTCTTCTCCGCGACTGGCACCGGGAAGGAAGCCGTCGTCGGGATCGACACCACCCGCTTTCCGGTCGAGATAGTCAGCTGGGATGAGGTTACGGAATACTGCGAAAAACTCAGCCAATCCGAGCAGCTCAAGTCCGCGACGACCAAGGGCGACAACGGTATCGCTTGCCGACGGAGGCGGAATGGGAGTGGGCCTGTCGGGCAGGCACGCTATCTCAATTCAGCACCGGCGAGGGAGAAGACAATCTCCAGAAGGCCGCCTGGTTTGATGCCAACGCCGAGAAATTCCTCCATCCTGTGGGTGAGCGGGAGGCCAGTCCGTTTGGGCTGCACGACACTCACGGCAATGTCTGGGAGTGGGTCCAGGATGGCTGGGAACCATTGGCTTATGCTCAGTCAGGAGATCAACCTGCGATCGACCCCTTAACGCGGACCTCTGTCGAGAACAAGCGGATGTATCGCGGGGGCAGCTGGTTTACGAATACATCGAGCTGCCGGTCAGGCAGTCATCGGGCCGGCCCCTCGACGTATCAAAGCTACTTCGTGGGCTTCCGCGTGGCCTTGCCGGTGGATGCCGTGCGAGCCGCACTGAAGCTGACCGGTCCGGCGATGCCGCAGCCGGGCGAGACTGCGGTGGCCCACACGAGCGACGCGATTGACTATGCCGCCGAACGCCAGGTTGCGGAGTGGGCGGTGGGGGCGAAGACTCGCTTCAACGTCGAGTCCGCTGGGCAGGTGATTGACATCACCGATGTGTCTCAGCTCCCCAGCGGGCCATTCCATATTCATGCTCTCGCCATCACGCCGCAGACTACTTTCGAGCCGAGTGACTTCCCGCAGATCGGTCGGCTGCGCGGCATGATCTGGCTGGGATTTGAGGAGCCGCTCACGGATGGCTCGTGCCTCGTTGAAGTCGGAAAAGTGAAGTCTCTCGAGGGGCTGAAGCTGCAAGGGGCGCAGATCACAGACGCCCACATATCCGCATTGACGGGCCTCCATAATCTGACAGAGCTCGATCTTGTGTTCACACCGATTGGTGATGCAGAGATGGGAGCCGTCGCTCAATTGACCAGTCTGAAAAAACTCCATTTGGGAGAGTCGCGTGTGGGTGACGAGGGGCTGGCCCAGATCAAGACGCTCAGCCAGCTCGAATCTCTGCACCTGGGGGGGGGCAGTGACCGATCAAGGGATGGGGCATCTTGCAAGTTTCCCCAAGCTGACTACGGTCGTCGGACTGAAATCGCAACACTTGACGGAAGTCGGAATCGGACATCTTCAGCAGCTGCCGAACGTGACCGCCCTGAATGTAGTGGCGGCGACGGATGAAGACCTGGAGCGGTTGAAGCCTCTCGCTCATCTCACAGATTTGACGTTCGATTACCATCAGTTCTCTCCATCTGGCCTGGAGGCATTGAGCGAGTTCCCCAAGCTGGAAGACCTCAGTCTGAGTGCCCGCCCGAACTTTGACGATTCGTACTGGCCCCCACTGGTGAGGCTCAGCAAACTGCGAAAACTCAATTTGCAAGATGTAAAGGTGACCGCCGAAGGCATCGCCAAATTCCGGGAGCAACGCCCCGAGGTGTGGCTGAATGTGAATGGGACAGAGTATCCCGCCAAGAAATAGTGCGATCGGATCTCCTGATGAAGCTGTCCGAATTCCTCGACCACCTGATGCTGGGCGGCAAGTTCAGATTTCGGGTGGTCACCATGCTTGGGGTCTGCGGGAGCTACGGAACCTCGGCAATATCGGCCGCCAAATCGACAGCAGTCCATTCCGGATGGTCAACACTGGCCGTTGTTTTCCAGACCATGTCCAGCGAAGCGAGGAGTTTCGTGGCCGCTCCGGAGTCAGTCGCTCATCCAAAGACTTCCGACACGACCTCTCCGTCGAGATTCGTCACGATCTCTTTTCGTCCCTGTGCTGAAACCAGAGTGAGTGCTGTTCAATCCCAAAGGCATCCAACATGGTGGAATGCAGATTGATCGGGTGCTTGGGGCGATCGACGACGGTGTATCCCACATCGTCGGTCGCGCCGATGCTGTCGAGTCGTCCGGCGACAGCCAGCATCGGACTCGCGGATGGCCTCGGATTTGAGTCGGCGCGGTCACGAAGACGCGAGGTATCGATTCCCAGGATCTCGTTCCCCGTTCCCAGCTGCCGAATGTGTATGGCGACGAAAGCCGCACTGGTGACGATGAGCCGGTACAGATGCTTGGTGCTCCACTTGTGCGACCGTAGTTCACAGGCCAGCCACCCGAGAGGCGGTTGATTGGAGAGGCGTGCCCCAATGCCCCCAAAGTCTCCGGGAGTTTCGACCATCCCCACGAATTCACCCCAATATCAAGATTTGACGTGACATTAGCCGTCCACGAGGCATTCCCAAGGATGCTCCCCTCCAGTAAGCACTTCTATCAGCGTTCACAACTCGGTCAGAATGGCTGTCGGGTTGGATCGGACAGGGGGGGCCGGAATCCGTTCTTGGAATTGCTCACCCGAATGAAAGTTCTCTCCAATGACCGCGTGGGCCACGTTGTGAATCGCCGGTAAATCCCTTAATATTCCACTCTTCCCCTAGAGCCATGCCCGCACATTGGTCATGATTCTTAACTCTCATTTGACGCGACACTTACGTCAAATGAATGTGTGCCGCACAGCCCGGATGGCTGGCGGGTTCCCCAAGGAGTTGACCGTTGGTCTCTAAGAACGACAAGACACCCCCGGCTCCCGAAGACAACGGTGACGATCGCATCCAGCGGATGGACATCCGCGATGAGATGCAGCAGAGCTATCTGACCTACGCGATGAGCGTGATTATCAGCCGCGCGCTGCCGGATGCCCGCGACGGATTGAAGCCCGCCCAACGCCGGATTCTGGTCGCGATGAACGACTTGAATCTCGGGCCGAATGCGGCTCGAATGAAGTGCGCGAAGATCTCTGGCGATACGTCGGGGAACTATCACCCGCACGGCGAAGCGGTAATCTACCCCACGCTGGTCCGCCTCGGCCAGGACTGGGTCATGCGCGAGGTGCTGATCGACAAGCAAGGGAACTTCGGCTCGATCGCCGGACTCGGCCCCGCAGCGATGCGGTACACCGAAGCCCGGCTTTCGGCCCAGGCAGCTGACCTACTGGATGACCTCAACAAGGACACGGTCGACTTCGTTCGGACCTATGACCAACGGAACGAAGAACCGGTCGTCCTGCCCGCCCGGTTCCCGAATTTGCTCGTGAACGGTTCGACGGGCATCGCGGTCGGGATGGCGACCAGTGTGCCTCCGCACAACTTGGCCGAGGTGGCCACAGCGGTCCAACTGCTGATCGATAACCCGGACGCCAGCGTTGACGAGATCATCGAAGTTCTCCCCGGTCCCGACTTCCCCACCGGCGGCGTGATCTGTGGGCGCTTCGGCGTGCGTCAGGGATATCACACGGGACGCAGTACGCTGACCGTCCGCGCCAAAATCGAATTCGAGACTGAGAAGAATACCGAAGTCATCGTCGTGAAGGAGATCCCGTATCTCGAAAATCGCGACCGCATTAAGGAGAAGCTGGAAGAGCTGATCCGGGATGACAAGATCAAGGGGATCTCGCGCGTCGTCGACTTCACC
>JAYWHX010000049.1:0-4699 GCA_043777375.1 Planctomycetota bacterium
CACGGATCACGAAAACGAATCAGAGCTGCGCGATAATGTCATCGCGAGGAAACTCAGCGGCGGCAACCGCAGCGAAGCCGGAGTCGCCGCCCAAGAGACTCTGCCGTCCGTCATCCGCACCTGCCGCAAACTCATCCTCGACCCGTTTGGATACCTCCGCACAGTGCTCACCTCGACCACCCCAGTCCCCTCCTTCCCCGCCGAGGGGCAGTAATCAGGTACGTCGCTTCCGGCTCTCATTACTCCTTAACATCCAGCTTGATATGCAAATCCCGGATCTGCCGCGCATCGACTTCGGCGGGAGCGCCGGTCATTTGGTCGGCGGCTTTTTGGGTCTTTGGGAAGGCGATGACGTCGCGGATGTTGTCGCCGCCGGTGAACATCATGACCCAGCGGTCGAGGCCCAGGGCGATGCCGCCGTGGGGCGGGGCACCGTAGCGGAGGGCGTCGAGGAAGAAGCCGAAACGCTCTTCGGCCTCTTCGGCGTTGATGTTCATCAACTCGAAGACCCGCTGCTGGATCTTCGGATCGTGGATACGGATGCTGCCGCTGGCGGCTTCGTAGCCGTTGCAGATCAGGTCGTAGGAAGAGGCCCGAACCCGGCCCGGATCGGTGACGAGGTACTGCTCATCATCGGGGTGGATCGAGCAGAACGGGTGATGCTCGGCGTCAAACCGCTTCTCCTCCTCGTTCCATGTGAAGAGCGGGAAATCGAGCACCCAGAAGACTTCCATCGTGTTCGGATCGAACAGCTTCTGCTCTCTCGCGATGCGGTTGCGGACGGCACTCAGTGCAGCGCTGGAGACCTTGAATGTGTCAGCCACGCACAGCAGAAGATCCCCCTCTTCGCCGCCCATCTTGGCGATGATCGCTTGTTGCTGCTCATCATTGAAGAACTTAGCGATCGACGAGTCGAGCTTGCCGCCAGTCACCTTGAAATAGGCCAGCCCCTTGGCCCCGTACTCGGCAACCAGGGCCTTCATCTCGACATCGAGGATGCGGCGGCTGTACTTATCGGCTCCGCCCTTGACGTTGATGCCGCGCACGCGATTTCCCGCTTCGATCGTCGATTTGAAGACGCCGAACTCGCAGACTTTGGCGATATCGCCGATGTCAACCAGTTGCATCCCGAACCGCATGTCGGGCTTGTCGCTGCCGTAGTTTTCGAGACATTCGGCATGGGTGAAGCGGCGGAGCGGCAGCGGGAACTTTTCGTGGCGGACAGCTTGGATCATCTCAGCGACGAGACCGTCGATGACCTCCAGGATGTCATCGCGCTCGACGAACGCCATCTCGACATCGATCTGCGTGAACTCCGGCTGGCGGTCGGCCCGCAGATCCTCGTCGCGGAAGCAACGGGCGATCTGCATGTACCGATCGAACCCGGCGACCATCAGCAGCTGCTTGTACAGCTGGGGCGATTGAGGCAGGGCGTAGAACGTGCCTTCGTGAACGCGGCTGGGGACGAGGTAATCGCGAGCCCCTTCCGGGGTGCTGCGACCGAGCATCGGGGTTTCGATTTCGAGGAAATCGAGTTTGTCGAAGTAGTCGCGGACGACCTTGGTCAGCTTGTGCCGCAGGATGATGTTCTGCTGAATGGCGGGTCGCCGCAGGTCGATGTAGCGGTGCTTGAGGCGGATGTCTTCGTTCGGCACTGACTGACCGTCGGGCTCGAACGGGGGGGTCTTACTCTTGTTCAGTAGCTTAAGTTCGCGGCAGAGCAACTCGACGGAGCCGGTGTCGAGCTTGGGGTTCGCCAAGCCCTCGGGACGAATGACCACCTCGCCGGTGACCTGAATCACATCCTCATAACGCAGCGCACGTGCCAGCTCTTGGATATCGGTTGAGTCAGCCAGGTCGCATTTGATCTGTGTCTTGCCATAGCGGTCCCGCAAGTCGATGAACACGATCCCGGCATGGTCGCGGTACTTGTCGACCCAACCGCAGAGGGTGGCCGTCTCGCCGACATGAGAGGTCCGCAATTCACCGCAGGTTCGAGTTCGCAACACGAGAGAGAGCCTTTGCTTGTGTGTTTCACTACGTCCCAAGGGGGCATAGCAGTCAACGAAGTTTGCATTCTACGGGGACACGGCGCAGCATGGCAATGTTGAGGGGAGTGGTGCAATACACCGGGTGTGCATCGCATCAGCCAGCAGGAATTCACCACAGAGACACGGAGGGGAAGTGAACGGCGAGCTCGCCGAGGTGTGAAATCGGCTCGTCCGCAGATCGGGAGTGCGAGAAACACCAGACTCGATGGAGTTCGCGGTTTTCTCCGTGACTTTGTGCCTCCGAGGCGAATCTCTGATTGTCGGCTGCTTCACGAAAAAAGCCCGGCGACCTGACGGTCTCCGGGCTTTCGTAAATCCTCTGATCCGTCGGAGCGAACTCCTCCGGAATCATCCTCACACACCGGAGAACGGGTGCTTGGCAGTGTCCTTCTTGGCGAGCATTTCGCTCGCGCTGGGCTCGTTCTTCATCGCGCGGGCGATGGCGAGCTTGGTCGCATCGTAGTTGTATTGGAATATCTTCTTGTCATCAGCTGCATCCCAGTGAATGAAGACGCCGCAGACGATGCACAGGGATTCGGCTTGGTCCTTCGGAATGACCCCGGCTTCGACGCTGTCGGCCACTGCCTTGGCGACGGCGTACTGGGCTGGTCCGAACATCTGGACAGCCTGCTTGGCTCCCTTGATGGTGACCTTGGTGATCATGACGGTGACTGGCTTGACGCCCACGTTGGGAGCAAGCACAGCCAGCAGGTTCGAGTGACCCTGGGACTGGGTGGACAGGGCATTGGTAAATGCGTTGCCGACGGGACCATTCTTGTCACCGATGAGCAGATCGATGTGTGCAATTTCGTTACCATCGCCGCAAAGGGCTTCACCAACGTGGAAAGACATCGCAAGAGACTCCTAGGGTTCTCGAAAACCAACTGTTGTGAGCCTCGCGCCTCCTGAAGGTCGCCGAACCAGCCCCACACAGCCCCATTGATACCATCAGGGGGACGGATTTTCCAGCGAGGACAGCTGCGTTTTCACGTGAACTTGATCTACAACAAGACCGGGTCAGTCGAATACCAGACGATATGGATGTCTCTCGGGACTCGGGCAATGCGTTACTCAGGCTGCGAAGTGCTCAAAGAAGTCGGCCGCAGACCAGATTCATGCCGGAACTCAGCTCACACTTGTCGCCTGCTGGGTATGACGTTGCCGTCGCACCACGGTGATCATGCTCAGTCCAGCCAGACCAATCATCGCCCAGGCTGCTGGTTCGGGGGCAGCTTGGAGATTGCTTTGTCCGGCGTTGTGAAAATTGCCGGAGCTTCCACCGGGTGAGGATGTCGCATTCTGCCATCGACCGGCCGCAAAGACGTAGGGGGAAACCGAGCCACTGGATGTGCCGGTGTACTGCAGCGATCGACCAGTCGTCGAAGCCCCATAGGTCAGTGAAAAGAAGTTGGAGGCCGTGACTGTGTTATAGAGGGTGAGTCTGTCGCTGCCATTGCCGAGGTCCCACCGTGATTTGGAGACTGTCACGATGGATGCCCCGCTGGGCAGTGCCCCATAGCGAGCGGTCCACGCAGCCGAAGATTGAGCCGTAATGATGGCGTATTTGCCCGTTGCGAGTGTTCCGCTGAGAGTTGTCCCAGCGCTCGCATTGGCGGCATCGTCGAATCTGATCGTGGAGAGATTCACGCTCGTGCCGCCCGAGTTAAACAACTCGAACCACTCAGTAGATGCTCCTCCCGAGGGACGGCTCATGATCTCTGAAATCACAAGAGCTGCATCACAGTCGGGGGTGAGACCTCCGATGGCGACTAAAGCGAACAAGCATGAAAGGTAGCGACGCATGGAATCACCCAAGGGAGGGACTCATCAATGTATGAGCCTAGTTTTGGATTAATGTTGATGCCAATTCGCTTCACTGACACTCCTGATATTCACTGTGATCAGTAGGAATTACTTAGATCTGCGGGAGTTACCCAATACTTCATCTCAAGAGGATCGATTTTCCCGTTACCACCGGACTGCGGAGAAGGTCACGCTCAGCTGGATAGAGTCGGGCGAGAGCCTTACCCCAGCGATCTGGACATGATCGCTGTGAAGTCGTTCTTTGTGGAAAACGTTTCCACGTGCCCGACGCGCGGGAGAAAGGCGTGCGAGATTCCTGCCCTGTGGCTTAAACTCACGCGGATAGCCTGGCCGTAAGAATCTGGTCCGAAACAACATCCTGAAAGTCCCTGAGAGGAATCACCGCAGAGGACACTGAGGACCGCAGAGGTTCGAGTAATCTCTGGGATTTTCCTCTGCGAACCTCGGCGTCCTCCGCGGTGAATTCTGGGAACTTCTGTCGTGCCAGTTCCTGAGAAAATCAAAAAACGCTAACAGGAAGAGGGCTCTACGTTTGCGTTTTTTTGAGTTTCTTGCGGCCACTATTCTTCGACAGCTTTGTCAGCAACTGATCTATTAAGCAGTCCTTCGCTCCTTCGCAGGGCGATCTGCAGAGGGCGGGCACCTCGGAAACGTACCCACAATGATCGCAATCCTGTTCTGGGCCCCCGGACGGGCCTGCCTCAATACCAGGTGTTAGCTTTGTCTCGTAACCATTCACACCCCGACCGTGTGACGGGTCACTTGGCGGGCAGCAGTGAGGGGCTTGGTGTGTGGTGGTTTTGGGCTTCGAGGGCGGTGGTCAG
>JAYWHX010000050.1:0-17244 GCA_043777375.1 Planctomycetota bacterium
GGGAAACTCTCGAAGACGGGATGCGGTCCCCGCACGCGCGGAGTTCAGCGCTGTGTACGAATCTATTCAACCGCTGGGACCAACTCTGGATGTTCCTCAGCCACGCCGGTGTTCAGCCGACCAATAATCGCGCCGAACAAGTGCTGCGTCACGCCGTGATCTGGCGCAAACTGTCCTTCGGCACCCAGAGCGCCGCCGGCAGCCGCTTCGTCGAAACCCTGCTGACCATCATCGAAACCTGCCGCCAACAGAAACGCGATGTCCTTGATGTCCTGACCACCGCCCTCGAAGCCCAAAACCAACACACACCAAGCCCCTCACTGCTGCCCGCCAAGTGACCCGTCACACGGTCGGGGTGTGAATGGTTACACTTCTTCTTTGACAAAATCATGAGAGCCAGCGAGTCGATCGACGTGGGACAGTTTCAATATCACATTCCTTTCGCCCCCGCTCTCACTATCACAGTCAGAGATCGTCAACTGCTACTCCAGAGTGTTACTGTCCATGGGGAAAAGATCGTTCAGAAGAAGATGGGACTGATTCCGATCGCATTCGAAGGATTCTATGATTGGCAAACATTGAGGGGGACGATTGCCCCCATGAGCCCTGTCAAGCTTAGCTTCACTCCCGATTTAGAACATTGGATGAACTTCGATGGGGAATTCCCAGAACTGACGAAATATCAGATGATCATCAACAGGTACAAAACTTTGATAGAGCCAAATCAGCCTGTACCCGATTTATCGACACTGTGTAACTTTCTCTGAGTGTCGTAGGCCCACCATTGACGGAAAAGACTTCAGACGTGGTAGGCCATCGCTCCAAAGCAGGCTTGTCCCACCCCACATTCCACTGCGGAAGAACGGAATGAATTCCGTTCTACGACAGTAGTTGCTCGACCGGTGTCCCCTCACAGACTTTCAGCGGCCTGCCGATCGGCGTGATGAGTTCTTTGCTGAACTCGACCCCCAGGCGATCAAGGATCGTCGCGTACAGGTCGGGAACCTCGATCGGAGTGGTCGGTTTGATCGGCTTCTCATCGGTCTGATTATCGGCAGCTGAGGCTCCGATAACTCGTCCGGCAGCGAGTCCGCCGCCGCCGATGACGGCGGAGAACCCATGTGGCCAGTGGTCTCGGCCGCCGAGGGGATTGATGCGCGGGGTGCGACCGAATTCGCCGATGCAGAGGACGATCGTTGAGGCGAGTAAATCGCGGTCGGCGAGGTCTTTGACGAGCGACGCAAATGCCGGGTCCATGATTTTCGTCTGAGTCAAGTGCCCTTCATAGTTGTTGGCATGCGTGTCGAATCCGGAGAGCGTCACCTGGATCGAGCGGACGCCGGTCTCGACCAGTCGACGGGCCACGAGGCAGCCGCGCCCAAAGCGAGTGTCGCCGTAGCGAGCGAGGGTCTCTTTCGTTTCGTCCTTGATCTCGAACGCCTTGAGTTGATCGGACTTCATCATGGTCAGGGCGCGTTCGATCGTCTGCTGGTGCAGCGTCCCCTCGACGCGGGCTTCACGTCCAGCACGGAAGGCGTTCGAGACGACGGCCAGATTCGCCAGTCGCCGATCCTGTCGCGGCGCGTCGAGAGATTGCCGCATGTTTTGCAGGTTCTGGCCGGGATCAAATATGCGGAACGAATCGTATTGGTCGCCCAGATAGCCGCCACGCGGAACGGTGAAACCATCTCCATCACACAGTGCGACATGGTTCGGAATCTCGACCTTCGGATTGGGCAATTCGCTGACCAGGATCGATCCGAGCGAGGGATGCCGAACCGTCGGGTCGGGGCGATACGAGGTCTGGACGAAGTACGACCCGCGCTCGTGGTCGCCTTCCTTGGAGGTCAGTGACCGGATGATCGACAGGTGTTTCATCTGCTCGGCCATCTGCGGGAGCAGGTGTGAAATCTGCATCCCCGGAGCCGTCGTATCGATCGCTCGAATCTTCTCACTGTTCTTCGATTCTGGGTGCGGGTCCCACGTCTCAAGCTGGCTCGGCCCGCCGCCCATCCACAGGGTGATCAAGCTGGTCGGACGATCCGCGCCGCGTTTCTCGACCGCTCGTCCCTCGATCGCGGGGAGCAAAAACGAGACACCGCCCGCCAGTGCGATTCGGAGAGCATCACGGCGAGACCAATCGTGGGTGGTAAGAGGCATGGCAGGCTCGGTTGATGGTTGATGGTTGATCGTCAGAGGGCGGGAAGAGAGTACTCTGGCTGACCGCTGATCGCTAAATGCTGACCGCTTCCACTCAATGGTTCCAGCTGAACTCGGGCGAGTTGTACAACGTCCAGAACAGGTCTTCGAGGACCGTCTCGTCGGTCTCCTTGGAATACTCCGGCAGTTGTTCGCGGAAGTAGGACCGCTCGGCATCCGTGGGCCTGCGCGTTAGGCAGGTCAGAAACACGTTATCGAGCAGCGCATCAGGGGTGGGAGAGAATTGACGTAGCGTGCCCGGTGTCGCGAACACGCCGGTCTGTGACATTTCGCGTGCAAACTCGCCGTTCATGTTCAGCAGTGTCTGGGTGATCGTCGCAGTCCGTTGCTCCAATTCCGCTTCACCGGGGTCGCCGAATTCCTTCAGATAGTCCTGCTCTTTGAAATAGCGAAATGCTCTCGAAAACAGATGTGAATTCTGATCGATGGTCTTGACCGAATTGCTTTGCAGCATCGCCCCGATCATTTGCTCTGGACGCAGTCGGCTCAGTGGAAAGACTCCCCACAGCTCATGCTCATGCGGCCCACTCGCCGGATGTAGGGAGCTGCGGCGATACGCGTCGGTCGAGGCAATCACCTGGATCAATCGCCGCAGATCGCATCCATGCGCGCGGAAGTCAGCACCCAGCAGATCGAGGACTTCGGTCCGAGCCTGGAACTCCATGTTCTCGGGATCGGGCAAATCGTCGACGGGGCGTTCCGAAAGAAAGGGCTTGCCGAACATCAGGCCCCAGACTCGGTTGGCGATGGCCCGCTCGAACCGCTTGTTCCCCGGATGCGTCACCCATTCCGCGAGTCGATCACGAGGCGTGCCAGCTGTGGGATACCACTCCGTACTAAACGGAACCTTCGGTTCCACGATTCGTGTCTTGGGTTCCTCGCCGACCTCTGTGGGGACAACGATCTCGAACTTGAGCGTCGGTTCATCGACCACACCGACCAGAGTCGCATCCAGCTGGCCGAAGCACGCTGCCAGCCCTTCGAACTCCTTCTGTTTCCAATGATCATACGGGTGATCGTGACATTGAGCACAGTCGATTCGCTGCCCGAGAAAGGCCCGGACCGTTCGGCCTGCCAGCTTGTTCGGATCATACTTCTCGTTCGCATATCCGGCATTCACGAAGTTGATCGCCGCCTTATCCGTCCAGACTCCTTGGTCCGCTAGCATGGCCCGCACGGATTGATCATACGGGACATTCTTTCTTAATTGATTGGCGAGCCAGTCCGTGAACCGATCCCGACGAAAAAGGATCAGATCTCCCCCTTCGACACCGACATAAGCCCGCGCGAGTCTCTCGGCGATGTAAACATTAAAACGAGTGTCAGCGAGCATGACATTCGTCCAGATCGTCAAACGATCCGGACGCATGTCGGCCTCGAACCGACGGATCTCCTCCAGCGAGGGAATCGTCCCGAGCAGTGCCAGCGAGAGCCGACGCAGAACCGTCAGATCGTCGGCCTTCCCGGCTGGCGTCACCCCAGCCGCACTCAATTGAGCCACCAATAACTGATCCACTTTCTGAGCCACCGGCGACAGATCCGCTGCGACCGCCTCACCCATCTTCGGGGGATTGAGATTCTGCACTGGGCTGGTGACGGCCATGGAGGTCACAACTGCCAGCCCGGCTACAACGAGAATCGCAGGCAAGACCGGCTTCCAACGCATGACCACACTCCCACTCGAAATCCACGAACCGTGAAAATGGTCCGTGGGATCGGCTTCCCGCCTGTCATCTGAAGAAAACAAGACAGGCTGGAAGCCTATCCCACGGGGCAACACCCCTCGACTCAACTTACCTCACCGCCGATTCGTGCGTTTCAGGTTTCGCTCGAAACTTCCCAGCTACGCGGCTGGTATTCTGATTGTAGACTGGCGAGACACTCCCACGCGAAAGCGGATTCGATGACGCCCGCTGACACCACCGTCGCAACCGCTCCTGATCTCGATGACGCACAATTGCCGAGCGAAGATCTGTGGATATTGCCTGCCGCCACAGACGTGACCGAGCCGGTGGCGACCACTCTGGCGAACCCGTCCACCCAGGACGATGGACGCCTGCCCGCTTGCCCCGTCCCCTGGCGGAAACCAATCGCGTTTCTGATTTGGTTAGCCCAGCTGCTGTTCGGCTTGGGAAGTCTTGTGTTCCTGCTGTCGGTGATCGCAGCTGTGCCGATTCTGAATCTGTTCACGCTGGGTTATTTGCTCGAGGTGGAAGGTCGAGTCGCTCGTTCGGGGCGGTTGCGTGATGCATTCCCGCTGATCCGAGTGGCTCCACGGATTGGGGCGATCGCCCTGGGCGTCTACCTGTGGACGCTCATGTTGCGACTGCTGGCGAACCAGTCTGCGAACGCGCATATCATCGATCCAGGCGGAGTCGCTGACCGGCGACTGACTGTCGTCTCCACGGTGGCTTGGGTGCTGATCACAATTCACCTGTGCCTGGCCCTCGCCCGAGGTGGGGGGTTGACTACCTTTATTCGTCCGATCAAGAATTTCCGCTGGCTGTGGGCTCGCTGGCGCGCTGGCGATTACCTGGAAACTGCCTCCAGATATGCCCAGTCGTTCTTGTCGGAACTTCAGATACGGCACCATTTCTCGCTCGGATTGAGAGGATTCCTCGTCGCTCTGTCTTGGCTGGTGGTGCCCTCAGTGTTGTATGTCTCGGCGACCCAACCCAAAGGCGGCGCGGCCCTGTTCACGGTGATCATTGGATTTCTCCTGACGATCGTGTTCGCCTGGGTTCCGTTCCTACAGGCCCGATTTGCTGCAGAGAATCGCTGGCGAGCGGGATTCGAGATTCGCCAGGTCAAGGAACTCTTCCGTCATGCACCGTTTTCGTTCCTGATCACGACGATCGTGGTGTATGTCCTCGCCCTGCCGATGTATCTCTTCAAGGCGGTTCAGCTGCCTTCGGACGCTCAATGGCCGATCACGCTGATTTTTATTCTGAGCATCTACCCAGCGCGAGTGGCCACCGGTTGGTTCTACCACCGAGCGGTCGTGCGGCGGGAGTTGGGGCTGAAGTCTTGGCTGACGACCCGGCTGGTGGTGCGGTTTGGATTGATGCTCCCGCTGCTAGGGCTCTACACGTTCATCTTGTACTTCACTCAGTTCATTGCCCAAGACGGCAAGGCCGAACTGGTCAAGCACCACGCGTTTCTGATTCCCTGGTCGCTGTGAATTGGGCGGTCAATTCCCGGGGGTGTAATGCATTTCAATCAAAAGAGTTACGTCGGCGCACTTTCCGGAATCGACTCACCAAAGATTTCCGTCCTGAGTCACTGTCCTCACACGCTCTCACCCGCTAAACTTTTCCCTCCACACAATAACCGATCAGGAGTGATCTCATGGCGAAGAACGGCAAGAAGCTCAAGAAGGCAAACCACGGCAAGCGCCCGGCAAGCCATACCCATCGTCGCACCCGCAAAGGCACCCTCAAGGTCTGATCCCCCCTCGGGTGACAGCTTGAGAACGACAATCCGCATATCAACGGGAGACCAAAAACACTTGGTATCCCGTTTTTTGCTGCGCGGAGATCAGCCAGTGATCGATTGGTGAAAACCGACACTCAACCGGCCTGCTAACGACCTTTCACAGTTCTCGATATACTTTGAGACTGGTATCCGCCGTCCTTGCTGAGACTGACTCGTGAGCTTTAGCCTCCCCATCCTGAGTGACTCCCCATCGATCGACATGACCGGTCGGCCCAAGGGCTCGTACTGCTTCATTAGCTTGGGTTGCCCCAAGAACCTGGTCGACAGTGAGAAGATGCTCGGACAGCTAGCCGTCGACGGGTACACTCTGGTCACGAAACCAGAAGAAGCCGACTTTGTCATCGTCAACACTTGCGGGTTCATCGAGCAATCGCGACAGGAATCGAAGGCCGTCATTCGCGAGATGCTGGAGCTCAAGGCCCAGGGAAAAACCCGCGGCGTGATCGTCGCTGGGTGCCTGCCCGAGCGGGTCGGAGGAGCGGCATTACTCGCAGAGATGCCGGAGATCGATCACGTCGTCGGCGTCTTTGGCCGTGATGAGATCGTCTCTGTGGCTGATCGATTGATCGCAGGGATGCGCGAGCAGCGGGAACTGTTCCGCCCAGCTCCCATCCGCGCGATGAATGACCAGGAGCGGCTGCGGATTACGCCCAAGCATTATGGGTATCTCAAGATCTCCGAGGGCTGCGATCGGACGTGTACGTTCTGCTCGATCCCGTCGATGCGTGGCAAGCACGTTACGAAGCCGATCGAGATGGTCCTCGCTGAGGCACGCGAACTGATCGGCGACGGCGTGCGCGAGCTGATCTTGGTCGCCCAGGACACCACTTACTATGGCATGGATTACTACGGCAAGGTCCGCTTGGCCGACCTGCTCAAGGAACTCGATCAGCTGGAGGGTCTGAACTGGATTCGGCTGATGTACCTGTATCCGGTCAACTTCACGGATGAGCTGATCGATACCATCGCCGGGGCGCAGCACATCCTGCCGTACCTCGACATGCCGTTGCAGCACGTCAGCGACCAAGTCCTCCGCCGGATGCAGCGTCGCGTGAACCGCGAAAAGATCGTCACACTGGTCAGCAAGCTCCGCGATCGCATTCCGAATCTGGTGATGCGGACCACATTCATCAGCGGCTTCCCCGGCGAGACCCAGGCCGAACATAATCAGCTGAAGGAGTTCGTCGAGGAGATGCACTTCGAACGCATGGGGGTCTTCACGTACTCCCTGGAACCCGGCACCCCCGCGACCAAGCTCGATGGCCATCTGCCCGAGGAAGTCAAAGCCGAGCGCCGCGACGAGTTGATGGAGCTGCAGCAGGAGATCGCCTTCGACTTCGGTGACTCGCTGGTCGGTTACGAACTCGATTGCCACATCGACCAACAGCTCGAAGACGGCACCTTCGTCGGCCGCATCTTCGCCGACGCCCCCGAGATCGACGGCTCGGTCTTTGTGACCGGTGAAGGCCTCGAAGTCGGCCAGATGGTCCCGGTGGAAATCACCGCCCGGCAGGATTACGACCTGCTGGCTGAGGTCTCGGAAGGCGATGACGACGAGTAGTCGACCCGACTCGTCGTCTCGGTCCCAAGCTCCGCTTGGGACCGCATATTCCTGAAGCTCCGCTTCGTCCGCGTGCCAACTGATTCTGTCTCGTAAACATCCCAGGACGTCCCGTCGGGAACACGTTCCTGGATGCTGGGCGAAAGTCCAGCATCGCTCGGCGAAGCAGGGCATTGCGGATATGCGTGACCAAGCCGGAGCTTGGTCACGAGAGTCAAGGCATTAGTAAATCGAGTTCTTAATGGACCGACCACCAAAACCTCCAATCGTCTGGCTGTTTGCGGGAATCTTCATCACTCCCCTCTTTGTGAATACCGTCTATCTCATTCTTTCGCGTTGGCCAGTCCGTCGTTTTACAGTTGCGAGTGATTGGACGTTTTTCGTTTTGAGCATTGCGGTGGGAGTCTTTTGCGTCACCCGATGTCCATTGCCGGTCATATCTCGTGTGGCTTGGTCATTGCTTTATACGCTTTTCGCTGGATGGTTCCTGTTGTTTTACAATCTCATTTTTGTATGTATGGTCTTCAAAGACTGTTTGTGAGTGACGTAGCCCACCACGAACGTCGCTCGCCTTCCGAATGAATCCAGTCCTGAAATGCCAAGCGGAAGTCCTGCGTAGCTCGGCAAAGCAGAGCTTCGCGGATATGCGTGACCAAGCCGGAGCTTGGTCACGAGGTCGCCAAGGGATGAAAACTGGGTGGCACTGGGCGGGGTGGCCTCGCGACTTAGCTTGGGTGCCATGTCGACGGCTTTGCGTCGACATGCTCTTGTCGCAGACTCGGCGGATTCCGTTCTTTCCCAGGTTCACGCCCCGAGACGCTCGCAGGCTCACCCTGCCTCGCGATGTGAGCATGGCACCCAACGCCGTTCACGATATGCGTTGCTGGATGAGTTATCTCCCCTTCTGGAGTTGCTCGCCGGGGGCCACTGGCGGTCGTCCTGGACCGCCAGTGTGGTCGCGGGCTGAGACGCCCTCGAACGGAAAAACGTGGCCGTCGAATGGGGCAGCGAGCGCCGGACGTCAGTCCGCCGTGTCCCCCGCAGCTGCTCTCAAAAACGGCCCGTGGCTTGCATGCAGACCTGAGTGAGGCGTTCGAGAGTGCGGACGTCTCAGAGCCTGAAGGCGCACTGCGAACACGGCGGACTGACGTCCGGCGCTCGCTGTCGACCTTCCGTTGCTAGCTGGGTCCGTTGAGAGACGTTGAGTATTGCGAATCGCTTCACCGCGAGAGAGTTGCATTGATCTCGCTCGACTTCCCTCGAACAGTAGTGTGTTCAGGAATCACGATCTAGGTCACGAGGGACACACGGCGTGGGGAGCTAAATTGTAGATATCCACATCAACGCCTCGGCACATCGCGGCGTGAACGGGTGGGCGATTGGGGCGGGAGAACCCATTGAGGGGAAACGTCGAATCGGACCACTGGGGCAGCTCGACATCGCTAATCTGGTACGGTTGGTGGATGACGGTCCCGGTATAGAACTGACCCGCAGGAGACTGGGAGAACAACACGTACCGCTCGACGAGGAAGAATTCGAAGCTGCCTGGCTCGGCGATGCGCGGCGATGTGGAAGGGCGGTAGCGGAACTGGCAATTCAGTTCAGCAACTGCCCCTAAGCGTTGTGATGAAAAACCAGTCCAACCGGTGGCCTCATCGCGAGTGCTCGTCATCCCGGCATGCTGATAGTTCAAGTGGAAGAATCGACGGGCGACCCACACGGCCAGCGACTGGTTGGCATCCAGCGAGTAGAACCAGACGCCGCAATTCCCCTGGTCGTCATGCACATACGTCCGCAGATTCAACTCCAGGAAGTTGGAGACACCCGGCACAGCGGGGAACCAGCGGGGGTGGATGTTCCGCATCCAGAAGGGCACGACACCGAGCCAGGCCTTGCCGTCATAAGTATCGACATGTAAGCCAGAAGGCAGAGTCGCCTGGATCTGCTCCACCGGAAAATCCCAGTGCAGGAACAGCAGCTCCTTCCAAGACTGATACATCACAGGCGTCCCCGGTGGACGCTGACGCATGCGGAGTCGATCATCAAGGGTTGGTGCAGGCATGAGAGTTGAGAGTTGAGAGAAAGGAATCCTGAACGATTAGCTGCGACTGGAATCGTCTAAGGACCAGCAGCCTCGAACGACTCGGGGTCGCCCTCAAACAACCCAAACGTTTGCTCGGCTTGGCGGATTCGCTGGCGACGCAGATGATTGAGATCCAACCCCTGGACCATCGCCCGCCCGATTGATGTCAGTCCGGACACGCGAAACACCTCCCAGGAAAAGTGCTCGGACCAGTCGTCATGACGCGGATCAAAAAATCGGACCAATTGCTCAGTGCCGGGGTCACGTAATCGCATGCGATCCGACTTTCTTAAATTACAACCGGGACAGGCCCAAGCCAGATTCTCCAGTTCTGTCAGGCCCCCATGCACTTCCGGTTGGATGTGTTCAACGTGAAATGTGGCCCCTTGCAGCGACTGGTGCATACGACAATATTCACAACGGTCACCGGCCCGCTGCCGGACAATGGCTGCAAAAGGCAGCGCACTCACGAGGGGCACTCCCCAAGGAGCTGTCCCGCGCGGGCACGCAACAGCGAGATCGACTCGCTCCATTCCACGAGTTCTTCCAATTGTCGCTTTTGGGTCTCCGTCAACAGACCATTCGTGTGAGCGTCCATGAGGATTTGCAGTTGCTGATCCGCGAGAGAGGGTAAACGCAGATGTGCGACTGCCTCCATCAGATCCACTGGGGCGTCGATCATTGCTGACATGTGTTCTCCTTGTGTAAACATTGTCCGTTGAAGATCACTAGTCTACCTGTATGTGATCTGCTGCGAAATGCCCATCGAGTGCCCACGATCATTGGCCATCCCTGATCTACTTCGCAGCTGCCCCAACCACCGGCTGGCACCATGCGCGTTGGAATTCGCCGATCTCGCTGGGGTTCGGATGCGGCGCACTGGATGTCACTCGAGCGCGGACGTAGACCTCATCCCCGGTAATCTCGTAACGGGCTTGTGTGCCTTGAACAGTGGCGAGCACCGCGCCGATTTCTGGGCTGTAACGGCGAGTGGTGCGGATCTCGGCTCCAGCCTCATCGACGACTGGCTTCCCCTCGGGATCATACCCTTTTCTGGTGCCGATGAACTCGATGGTGTACGTCTCTCCCGGCACGGCGTCGACCTCGATGGCTAATCCCTTCTCGCTCGACTCGACACTCGACAAACGGACGCCACTGCTCGCATAGAATTGACCGGCTTCCAATGCCTCAATCAGCGACCCAGCTGTCAGTTCCTTGGCCAGCACCATGACCCAACCGCGTCCCGGTTCGGAGGCCCGACTGGGGATGTGGTGGTACTCGTGCCCATCATCAACAGCCAATCCATACATCACGGGCAGCTTCAGTTCCGCGAGCCGCTTGGTCAGCACGATGTCCCAGATTGGTTCGCATCCGGCATGCTGCTCATCACCCCCGTTATGTACGCCTGGATGTCCGTTGTAGATCTCGAAGAATCGTTCACCGATGATCCGCATCAGGTCTTCCGCTGTCACCGCATATCCGAAATTCGGATGATTGAGGTGAATGATCATCGGCTGTCCGGTGCGCTCGCGCTGGGCGATGGCCGCATCGACGTTGTTTTGGATGACCTCGGCGACACTGTCTCCGCCTCGCGGAGTGAGCAGCTCTTTGACGTTACTGACGTTGAAGTGCAGAGGGATTTTGAGGGTCAGTCGATCGCTGACTTCCTCTCCTTGAATCAGCAGATACTCGCTGGGTTTGTTGAACCGCTCGGCGACCTCGTCGAAGCGCCGGAGTCGCACTTCATGCTTCTCCGCGACGGTCCGCTCTTCGACCCACTCTGGAAACTGCTCTTTCAGTTTGTCGAATGCCGCCTGCTTCCCTTTGGTTTTCTTGATCTCAACCCAGCGCTCCTTGTCAGCTAATACGTTGTGATCCGTGAAGACCAGAAACTGATAACCGGCCTGCTGATACCACGCGGCGATCGACTCCAGATAGTCGTCCCCATCACTCCAATGCGAGTGCGTGTGCATGTTGCCACGATACCATTGCAGCTGATCCGTAGCGGCCAGCGTGTCGGCCTGCACGGGGGCGATTTCGGAACGCAGTGCAATCACCACCAGCGAGATCGGCAGCACCAATAGTAGCATTACGGAACATCGACGCAGCATCGTGAGCCCCCAAAGCCTAGACATCCAACAGAATCCACTTTGGGGAGCGTAGCGTCTTGGAGGAGCGGGATCGAGTGCGCTGTGGGTGATCGACCTACGGTCTGACGCAATACCGCCAAACTGCTCCCAGGAAGATCGACCACTCCACCCCAGCGAGACAATAGGTCGTCGCCTGAATACCGGGGTAAGTCACCAGGCTGATGGTCCGCATCAACGCTAGGCAGGCGTGCAGAATCAGGCACAGCATCAACACCGCAGGCTCAGCATCACTCTTCAGCAGCGGCCACAAAAAGAAGAGACCCAGCCCCAACTGCAGCCCCCCGTAGACAACAAGGTACTCGGACTGCCCCGACCCTGGTTGCAGCGTCAGCCCCACTGAGTGAGAGGTCTGCCCCGGCTTGGCCACGCACCATCCGGCCAACAACAAGTACGCAACACCGACAACTGCGAGAAATGTACGGGTCATCGAAAGCGCACTCCACGGGCGAATTTCAGTGGCTCAAAGCAAGAGTCGTTACTGAAGCATCGTAGAAAGCGAGTACCAATCTCCAAACCACTGCCAGACGGATCAGCCGACCAAGCCCACCGAATCAATTACTTGGCATCTTTCAGACAGGTCCAGCACAGGTAGCCCAGAATGCCCGAACAGAGGATAAACATGATGTCCATCCCCTTGGTCAGTTCGCCTGAAAATGGCATTCCGGTCGCGAGATCGGCGATCGACATCAATGCCACGATCCCGGCAGCTGCCATCGACCCAATCACCATTTTCTTGGACAACTCGGACATGAGGCCACGCCTTTTTAGTTCAGACCAGTGCGGTCGATCCCAACGAGAGAAGCATGCCATGCTTTCTCCGCGTAATCAGGAACACCTCAATGAGGATAGCGAATCCCCTGCGAAACTCACCAGACTCAATCCCTACGATCGGTAAAAAACCTATCGTCCCGGTGACTCACGGGCCGTATGAAAACAGCTCGATGAGATTGCGATCCGGATCAAACACGTAGAGCTGTGTCGGTCCGTCCGGTCGTGCCTTGGGTCCGGCGACAATTTCGATGTGATGTTCCGCCAGAACCAGGACTGCTTCCGCGGCACTGGCGACCTCAAAGGCAATGTGGCGAGTTCGGCTGATCGAACGGTATTCCGGGATCACTGTCTTCGCGGACCCGGAGTCGAGCCCTTCGAGGATGAGATGGAGTTGCGTGCTGCCTACCTGAAACCAGAGACCGGGAAACGAAAATCCGGGGCGGGGAACCTCGGTCATGCCTAACAAGTCGACGTAGAATGCTCGCGATTGTTCGAGGCTGTGGACAACAAAGGTGACATGATCAAACTGGCGAACCTGAAGTGCGGGCACGGAAGACTCCGGTCGAGGGCGAGACGCATTGAGATCAGCTGAACCAAAATTGCGTTCACGCTGTTCGATCCTTGCATTTTTGTGGTCAAAAAGATAGCTTTTGGTGTTATGAACCAGCCGAATTCTCCACGTCCCGGCAGTGAGCCGTCTTCCAAGTCTCTGGCACAAGAGCTTTTCGGAGTTCACTTTGCGCCCGGAGGACCAGTCACAGATCCCGACGATCTGGACGGGCTGGACTTCACGTCGCTGGGAGAACCAGCCCCGCCGACTCCTGCCCGAGTCGAGGCGGAAGTCGTTGAAGCCCCTGTCGCTGCTCAGGATTTAGAGCCGTTCGCTGAAGCCCCTCGCCGCGAATCCAAGCCCCCTGCACCGGAGAAGCCCCGCAAGGCTGTGCCCCGGATTCCTGTTCCACAGGATGACGATGACGATGGGTTCGGCTCCGGTTTGCTCGAGGCTTTTGATGACGACGATGATGATGAAATGATCGATCGCACGCCGAGCAAAGCGCTGGCGGCGATCGATGTCCCGGATAATGACGACGACATTATTGAGGATGTGGCCCCCCGCTCCGTGCGCCGCGCTCCCGAGCCGCAGCTCGATGATCAAGACGAACTGAACACAGCTGATATCGATGCCGGTGAGGCCGAGATGCCATTCGCCGCCAAGCCAAAAACTCCGAAGCCGAAGGATGATTTCTGGGACGCCCTGGAAGGCTGGGACTGGGAAACTTCAGAGGACGGTGACCGAACATCCTCAAGCCGCTCGGATCGTGGAAGTCGGGGACCACAATCCCGCAGCGACCGGCCCAGCGACCGCTCGAGTAGCTCTCGCAGTAGCAGCAGCCGTCCGAGCAGCGATCGCTCGGATCGCGCTCCTCGCAGCCGCCCCGCTGAGAAAGAGGCTCCCCGGCGCGAGGCGGCCCCGACAGAAGCCCGCCGTGAAACACCGTATTCGTCAGACCGTGCGACTGAAGATCGACCGACCGAAGATCGGCCACGTCGCGAGTCACCTCGCCGGGACGATGCTCCTGCTCCTCGCGAGCGAGGACGACGCGACGCTCCAGCTGTGAGCGAATCGGTTGCTGCACCGAAATCCGCAGCGCCTCGTGAGGATCGTCCCCGGGATGACCGCCCACGTAGTCGTTCTGACCGCAGTGATCGCCCGGCCCGCGACGATCGCGAGGACCGCCCGGCACGACCCGCTGCAGCTGCGAATGCCGGTGACACGGGGTTTGCGGACGATCTCTTCGATCGCCTGGCACAAAGCGAAACCGGACGTAAGCCAAGCCCTTCACGCGATAGTGGCTCACGCGATTTCGATCGCGAAAAGTCACCCCCTGCCCGCAAGACACTGGACGATCTGGTCACCGGAGATCAGGACACCTCAGAGGAGGAGTCCTCGGATGCGGACCGCACTCGTCGACCACGCCGTCGCCGTGGACGTGGCCGCGGTGCTGCCGGAGAACGTCCCACAGAAGACGCAGCTCCGATTCAGTCCGAGGCCGAGTTCGATGACGAACCGCTGGTCGATGAGGGAGATGACGATGGGTTTGGCTCCGGCCTATCCACTCCGCGTCGCAGCCCTGAACGCCGTCCGCCCGCCGCACGTCCGGCTCCTGACCGAGGGACGGTCCCTCGAAGCAGTGCTGATCGAAGTAGTGCTGATCGAGGTGAGAGGGCTCCCCGAGCTGAGCAGGAAACTTCGAGTCGGTCCGAACAACGCCCACGGCGCGACCGAGACGAGAACGCCGAACGCCCAGCCCGTCCTGCTCCGGCTCGTGCAGAGCGAAGCTCTCGCGACGATGTGGAACGGCCAGCGGAACGACCCGCCCGCCGTGAATCCTCGGATCGCGGACGTGATGCTGATGTCAGTGCGCCGCGATCAGATCGTGATTCACGAGATGACCGCGGTCGCCATGATGATCGTCCGGCTCGCCAATCCTCGGATCGGAATCGAGATTCGGCTCAAGCACCACCGGCCCGTCCTGCCGCGCCGCGCTCGGATCGAAATGACCGGGACGACCGACCAGCCCGTCGCGAGACATCCGACCGAGGCCGCGACAGCGAAGTCGCTCCGCCTTCAAGATCGAGTGCCCCACGTTCCGAACGCAGCGACCGCGACGAGCGGCCAGCTCGCCGTGATCGTGACGATCGCCCCGCTGATCGCGACGAAGCTCCTCGTTCGGAGAGATCGCCAGGGGACAGCGCTCGCCGTCCGGAGCCGAGCCGCCCCAGTTCGACCAGCCGTCGCCGACCTGACGATGCCCCAGACCGTGATCGCGATCGGGACGAAGAGGCTCGCACCAAGCCTCCCACTGTGGAAGCTCCGACTTGGGAGCAGGCCATCTCGATGTTGATCAGCCGTCCCCCCAAGCAACAGGACCGGGGTAATCCCAAATCCGGTCCGCAGGGCGATGATCGCGGCAGCAGCCGGGGACGTGGTCGTCGTCCGGGTGGAAACTAGTCGTCGCCGTCCCAGAGTTCGCAAGAATTCTGCCCGCCGGTCCAATGATCGGGGCGCAACCGACTCGACGGATTCCATCCGCGTTCATGGCTCTCGTCGAATTGACCTCGGACGGCTGAACTCTCACGAGCTCTGCTACGAATGCTCTCACTCAGGAACCCGCTGTGCTCGTTCGCATGGACTTGGCCCGCATCATTATCAGCGAGATCAACGACCAGCAGGTTGTGTTCTTGCGCGAGGTCGGTGGCTCGCGCTCGTTCCCGATTCTCATTGGCCTGTTCGAAGCCATGAGCATCGATCGCCGCATCCAGGGCAACGTCCCCCCACGCCCGCTCACTCACGATCTGCTGCGGCATGCCATCGAAGAGCTGGGCGGTGAGGCTCAGGATGTCGTCATTACCAATCTGGTTGAGCATACCTACTACGCCCAGATCCGCATTCGCAAAGATGACGACGTCATCGAACTCGACAGCCGCCCCAGCGACGCCATCGCCCTCGCCGTCCACTACGACCCCCAGCTGCCGATCTTTGTCGACGATGAAGTGCTGGATCAGGTGACGTAATCATCAACCCATCGCGTTAGCGATGGCGTACTACTTACGGGCGGGTGGCTTATCACCGGAAACACTTGATGCCCCCCCTGTTGACAACACAATCGAGCCTGCCAGAATCTACGTATATCCCAGATGCCTCAATCTTTCGGGAGACGCCTTCCGACGAGCAGACTGGTGATAGGCGGAATTCGTGTCCCAGATAGACATAAAGCAATTCTGTCTAACCCTAGTTCTGCCATTGAAAATGTGACGCATCATGCAAATGCCCACTGCTTACGACGATGACATTCTCAACGTCGAAGGCGGATCTTACCCCGATGGTACCGCAACGCGGACGACCGTCTATTCAATTGTCTATCCGCCAATCGGTTTCTTCCCTTTCGCTGGAACGGGAAACGGTGACTATCACGGATTCTACTGGCCAATCGGACGCGAACACGGTCAACCGCTGGTCGCGTACAGCAGCCACGACGCGTACGCCCTGATCCCAGAGCACGGCGACCTAACGTCTGCCGGGCGTTGCCAACTTGCGCGCGACGAAGACCGCAAGCTTACCTACGAATTCGAATCTGCATTTGATGCTGCGAACGTTACGCGACCGACCATAAGCATTCCTGATGTTGTTGCTGTCGACGATCACAAACAACTTCTAACTCTTGATCCTGACTCTCCGTTTCGGAATTGTGCCGTTGCCGACCAGCTGATCACTGAGAACAAGCTTGACGACGCGGAAGCACACTACCGCAGAGCAATCGAGTTGCTTCCGGAGTATGGGGCTGCACACTTTGGCCTTGGCTATTTGATGCGGCGGACTCGGCGGCCATCGCTCGCGTCAATTCACTTGCGGAAATCTTTGATTTGTCCGCTTGCTTTCTGGGGCGGCTGTTTCTGGGCCGACCACATCCTGCCGGGTTCGTTCAGGCCTGATTGGGCCCGCAAAGCTCTTCTGTGGCTCCAGCAACTCAAGGAACCCGACGAATCGCTTCGCGACGATGCTTTCATGCAAAACGTTCATGCATTGACTCTCGATACTGGTGTCGCGGAGAGCCGCGATATCGAGTTATCGATGGCGATGGTCGAAGACTACCACAGGCGTGGACAGTTTCTTGATGCAGTTTTCGTATGGATTACCGTGGGAGATCGTGCCGCACTTGAGACAACCTCCTTTCGCGAACGCTATGGACTAACCGCGCGTTCATTCGGCAACCGCTTGGCTAATTTGTTCCGTGACGCCGGCATTGATCGAAGAGCAGAACTTGTCGACAATATGATTTCGGTGATGAACAAACCGGAGGGGCTCTACTAGTCTGTCTATCGTTAAATGTCAGTCTCCGCTACTGTTCAGTTTTACAGCATGTTGCGGAATCGTTTCAGGGATGACCGGGGAGGCCAGGATG
>JAYWHX010000051.1:0-4683 GCA_043777375.1 Planctomycetota bacterium
CGCGCCTGGTTAATTTCTCCGTCTGGTGGCGAGACAGCAGGAATCAGCTCATCATTGGATGATTGCAGCGATGCCACACGAGAACGCCTGACTCGCTCAGCAAAGCGTGAAGTAGAAATAAAAAAAAGCTGCGGACCGGCGAACCGATCTGCAGCTTCGAAAATCCAACCCTCGACCTGTATGGCTCAGCAGGATGCTTTGCGAAAAAGGCGAGAAACAGGCCGTGTCTAGCACGGACCTCAGCGTCTCAGGCCAACGCGGTTTGTTGGTCCTCCGGCACTAGGTGACGAGCGGTTGGGTCATTCGCGATTGAAGTGTCTTACGTGTGGCAAGCAAGCCTGTCACGCATCTGACTCTGTCTGTGTTCCATTGTAGTGTCCGGCGAGACATCACAATGGGACAACTTTCTCCATCGGCGATTTTTTGCAGGAACTTTCGCTCAGGCTCATCGTCGAAGGCGGAAACTTACTCTTCTTGTCGAATCTCTGCCAGCGCCATCTCACCACATTCTGCATTCCGTGAAAAGAATACATGACTGGCACACCCATCGTCTGCGAATCAAAGCTGATGTGCGATCCTGATCCACTTCGGTGGGGTTATCGCGACCACCCCCGTCGCCCCTTCGCAGATTCCGCAGACTCTCAGTAGCTGTGGCCCCCCTGATTCCGCTAACCTTCACGGCTTGCGGTCTTTTCAGGTTCCTTCCCCCGAGTGATGTGCAGAGGCGGATGGGGGAAGATGCCTGTTAAGGTTGGAGTTTCCAGCTTTCGGGGGCTGAGGAATCGGAGTTGGCTCTGATGTCCGATATGGCCAGTGACCCGAGCGATCGCCAGGGAGGCGTCAGTGTCGCTTGCGAAGTTGTTCGAGTCGAAATTCCGCGGAGATATCCGCTTCCGTGGGGCTGCGTACGTTCAAGCAGAACGAGTCGCGATCACGCGAGTCCTCGCGGATGAACTGTATGCCATCGTGCGCGACGGCGTGGAGTTCCACACCCAGCTGAGTCGCCAAAACGGCGAACTCCGCATGTTTTGCAGCTGTGTCGGCGAGGGAAACACCCGCGACCCGGCGTGCAAACATCTGTGGGCGACACTACTGGCGGTCGACTCTGGCCAGCTGATGAGTTCGCCAGCCCGCCCCGGCCACGTTCCGCCATTCGTTCAAGAGATTGTCCCATCGCTCCTCGACACCCCGTTTGTCGACGAAGACGAAATCAGCAGTGATGTCTACACCCCGTCGGTCGCTCGCGCCGCGGCCACTACGGCTGCCAGTGCTGCGGCAAAATCACCCGTGCTGAGGACCGTCGCCCTGCGAGATTGGGAGCTGAAGCTCCGCGAATTGCGGACTCATATGGTTCCCACGGCCGCTTCCGGAGAGTCGGGCGAATCGCGCGAGCGCGAAATCTTCTACGAAGTGGATGTCGAAGAAAGCCTCAAGTCCGAGATGCTGGTCATCCAAACGTCACAGCGTCAGATTCGCGCCAGTGGCCAGTGGGGCAAACTCAAACCCCTGAAGGTCCGCCCGGGTAAGCTGGAAGAGATCGAGCATCAGGACGATCGCCAAATCCTGGCTTACCTAATCGGTGGCACGCCCGATCGGTCTGGGTGGTTCGCGCAACAAGCTGAATTCCAATCGGCACTGTTCCGCTACCGGCTGCCGTATGAGCTATGTACGTTGTTGTTGCCACTGATGTGCCGCACCGAACGATTACGGTTCCTGGGCGATGAAGGCAAGGCGACCGCGTCCCTGAGCTGGGACGAGGGAGCCCAGTGGACACTGTGTATGGCACTGCGTCCCGAAGAGGGGCAGGAAAAGTATAAACTGGCGGGTGAACTCCGCCGTGGTGAAGAAGTGCTGCCTCTTCCAGAAGTGCGAGTGATCGTCCCCGGCGGACTCGTCATCTCCGGAACTGTGATCAGCCAAGTCGACGACTTTGGTGCCTTCGATTGGGTCCGGCTGCTGCGATCCGAGCAGAACATTTCCGTCCCCACTGGAGAACAGCGGGAACTGGTCGACCAATTGCTCGACATGCCAACCCTGCCACATCTCGATCTGCCCGAAGAGTTGCGGCTCAACGAAGTGCGGACCACACCGCAGCCGTTCCTGACCCTCAAGTCACCGCGCACCAAGGGGTGGCGGCATGAGCGCCTGACCGGGGTCGTGGAATTCGAATACGACGGAGCCGTCGTCCCTGGAGCCAGCGCGCAATGGGCGATTGTCCAGCGCGAACAAGGGCGATGTTTGTTGCGTGACCGTGAACGGGAATCCGGATCGTGGTGCCAGCTGAAAGAGGCCGGCTTCCGCCGCCTGCTCGATCATCGCCAGACACTGCACGATGTCGAAATCCCCGTCGGCGACCTCGCCAACGCGGTTCGCAAACTCATTCCGAATGGCTGGGCCGTTCGTGCTGACGGCAAGCAGATTCGGCAAGGGACAGCACTGCAGTTCCGCATTCGTACCGGGATCGATTGGTTCGAACTGGGCGGCGATGCCGATTTCGACGGCATCAAAGCGTCCTTCCCCGAACTGCTGGCCGCTCTCAAGCGGGGCGACAACACGATCCGCTTGGACGATGGGTCGCTGGGGATTCTGCCCGAGGACTGGCTGCAACAATACGGCATGCTCGCCGGACTGGGTTCGGTCGAAGAGGACCATCTTCGCTTCAGCGCGACGCAAGTCGGCTTGCTGGATGCCTTGCTGGAAGATGAGCCTTCGGTCGATGTCGATGCCGAGTTCCTGGTCATTCGTGACAAGCTGCGAAATTTCGAGGGTGTGGCGCCGGGAATGGAACCGGAAGGCTTTACGGGAACGCTGCGGCCCTATCAGCGCGAAGGACTCGGCTGGCTGAAGTTTCTCCAAGACTTCCACTTCGGTGGCTGCCTGGCCGACGACATGGGTCTCGGAAAGACCGTCCAACTGCTCGCCCTGTTGCTGGAGCGGTCCCGCAATGTGGCAGAGCGTCGTCCGTCTGTAATCGTCGTGCCCAAGTCGTTGATGTTCAACTGGGTCCAGGAAATCGAGCGGTTCACTCCGGAGCTGAAGCACATCGAGTACAGCGGTCTGCAACGGGCTGAGCTACGCGATCAGATCACGAAGGTCGACATCGTCCTGACGACCTACGGCACATTGCGTCGGGATGTGATTGAACTTCGAGATATCCAGTTCGACTACGCCGTTCTGGACGAAGCGCAAACGATCAAGAACTCGACATCGCAAATTGCGAAGGCGTGTCGCCTGATCAAGGCGGAACACCGTCTGGCACTCAGCGGTACGCCGATTGAAAACCATCTCGGCGATCTCTGGTCGATCTTCGAGTTCCTCAACCCTGGCATGCTGGGTCGCAGCGCGGCGTTCCGCGTCAATGCCCTCGATGGCAAGGATTCGCAGTCCCGCCAGATGCTCGCCAAAGGGATTCGCCCCTTCGTTCTCCGCCGCACCAAACGGGAAGTCGCAGCTGATCTTCCCGACAAGTTCGAGGAAACGATTTTTTGCCAGATGGGCAAACGGCAGCGGGCACTCTACAGCGAACTGCGAGAGCATTACCGCGACTCGCTGCTGGGCATGGTCAAATCGCAGGGGATGAACAAATCTCGCATGCATGTGCTGGAAGCATTGCTGCGTTTACGGCAGGCCGCGTGCCATCCGGCACTTCTGGATCGCGAGACCAAGGAAGAGGCGTTCGCCAAGCTGGACATCCTCATTCCGCAGATTTCGGAACTGATCGAAGAGGGGCACAAATCGCTCGTCTTCTCCCAGTTCACGAGCATGCTGTCGATCGTCAAGCAACACCTCGACAAACGCGGCATCCCGTACGTTTACCTCGACGGCAAGACTCGCAACCGCAAGCAGGTGGTCGAGCAGTTCCAGAACGACCCCAACACGCACGTCTTCCTCATCAGCTTGAAGGCCGGGGGCTTGGGCCTCAACCTGACAGCTGCGGAATACGTGTTCCTGCTTGACCCGTGGTGGAATCCCGCTGTCGAAGCTCAGGCGATCGACCGCGCCCACCGCGTCGGCCAGACGCGGCAGGTGTTCGCGTACCGCCTGATCTGCAAGGATACGGTCGAAGAGAAGATCCTCGAACTGCAGAAGCAGAAGCGAGAACTCGCCGACGCCATCCTGGCCGCCGAAGACGGCTCCGTTCTGGAGAGCCTGACCGCTGAAGATCTGGAAAAACTGCTCTCGTAATGTGCCGGTCAGCGGGGAGTTTGAGGCCAGCGGTGACAACGGCCATCCCCGCCACTGGGGATTGTCCCCGTGGTCAGTACTGTGAACATCATGGTCGTGAATCCGTCCGCCGTGGGGCACGTTTTCCACGTGCCCGTTGCCTTGGCGAAGGACGAGGCGAGACGTCTGCACTCTCGCGTGAAGTCAGAAAGAGGGAATGGCCATCACTCTTCGGCCGAGCAGTTGGCAACTGCTTCGCCTGACGCTCTGCTGAGGACGGGCACGTAGGAAACGTGCCCCACAAAGATCGCAACATGTTCACAGCACTGCCCCGTGGTTACCGCGCTGGTGCG
Source organism: Planctomycetota bacterium (assembly GCA_043777375.1). Classification (GTDB taxonomy): domain Bacteria; phylum Planctomycetota; class Planctomycetia; order Planctomycetales; family Planctomycetaceae; genus TH-plancto1. Next base: position 4,518 of record JAYWHX010000051.1, read on the forward strand.
TTACAGACCGTGTCGGCGGAGCAACAAGAGATGATGCGATTCTCGACGACAGGACCTCCTCCGGCTCCGCCGCCCCGGTAGACCTCTGAGGTTTTTTCAAGTCACATGTTTGGCGATCTCCGGATTTTGTGAAGAGGTGTTGGGGAGGAGTTTGGCGAGGGGGCTT
>JAYWHX010000052.1:0-4655 GCA_043777375.1 Planctomycetota bacterium
CAGGGGGCTGACGCCGCCCCGCTCGCCGAGTTACTTCGATCGTGGACGCTTCGGCACGAAATTCCGCAGGTAGTTGTAGCTCTGCACCAGCGAGGCCTGTCGCGAGCCCAGCGAGTCCTCGTACGCGCGGTCCTCGACCTCGACGCACACGGCCCCGCGATACCCACAATCGGTCAGCGTCGAGAAGAACTGGCCCCAGTTCACATCGCCCATACCCGGCAGCTTCGGCGTGTGGTACTCAGCTGGATGGGCCATGATGCCGACCTCATTCAGGCGGTCGCGGTCAATGCGCACATCCTTGGCGTGCACATGGAATAGCTTGTGCTTGAACTCACGCATCGCGGGGAGGTAGTCCATCATTTGCCACACAAAGTGGGAAGGGTCAAAGTTCAGGCCGAAGTGGTCGCTCGGCAATTCCCGGTACATGCGACGCCAGATCGCTGGCGTCGTGGCGAGGTTCTTACCGCCGGGCCACTCATCTCGCGAGAACGACATCGGGCAGTTCTCGATGCCGATTTTGACCTGCTGCTCTTCCGCGTACATGATCAGCGGTCGCCAGGTCGCGAGAAACTGCGGCCAGTTGTCGTCGACCGACTTGGTCCAATCGCGCCCGACGAACGTGTTCATCCGCTTGACGCCAAGTTGAGCGGCGGCGGAGATGACGCGCTGGATGTGCTTCACCGCGTGGTGCGCCTCATCTTCGTCTGGAGTCAGCGGATTGGGATAGTAACCCAGCCCGCTGATCGACACTCCATAGTGCGAGACCAACCGGTGAACATCTGCCGCCTTGAAGTCCATCACATCGACATGCGTCACCCCCGCGTAGCGGCGCTCAGCCTTGCTGACTGGCCAGCACATCAGCTCGATACAGTCGAACCCCGTATCCGCTGCGAATTCGAAGACCTGCTCGACTGTCTGATCGGGCAGGATGGCGCTGACGAAACCGAGTTGCATGGCGGGTTCCTTGGGGAGGGAAAGACTCGACCTACGCTCACACTACCTTTGAGTGAAGTGGTCCGCCAGTAGAACGGAATTCATTTCCATTCTACGAGGCGGCTTGCTTCAAAGCCCACCAGCGCTGCCAGTCGCGCTGGTCATAGCCGAAATCCTGCTGCGTGAGCTTTTGCAGCGCCTCGCGCACTTGAGTATTGCGGATATCCGCTTTGACATTCACGGTCTTCATCGGCTGTGGATTCGTATTATTGACCGTGTAACCATACGGCAACTGCCCCAGCCGGTTCAGCATCTCGATGTTGTTCGGCTGATTTCCAGTTGAGCCGGGAGAAAGCATCGTCGGCGTTCCATTGGGGGTAATCCCCACGGAGACACTGCTCGATGTGTCGGGCACCTGGATCTTGTAGCGATGGGTCGTGATTAATGCGTCAATCAAATCGGGAATGACACGCTCGTCACCGAATTGGCCGACGACGATCGCTGCTCGTTGGACGACATCGTTCGATTTATCTTTCAGGCCCGGCAAACAGTATTTGACCACCTCGATCTTTTGGTCTTCGTCGATCGTTGCCAACGCCACTCGGAACACCGGTTCGTACCCTTCATTGAGCAGTGTCTGCGACAGACGCCGCACGGGCTTCGACCCCTTCAGCTGCCCGGCCACCTCCACAAAGAGCAAGCGATAGTCGGAGTTCTGCTGCTGGCCCAGATAGTTCCAGAGGGCCGCGACCGCATCGGGGTCCTGGATTGCGCGAAGGTTCTGTAGCCCTTCGGTCACACGGCGTTGATCACGCCCGCCAAGCCAGCCGACCCACTGCTTCACCTTGGGGAACCACACCTGCTCGGCCGCTCGCTCGGCCCCGGTTTGCTCCAGCAGTTCCATCTCCAGTTGAGTGACATACTTACCGTTGTGTTTTACGTACCCCTGTTTCGCCATCGCCTCGTCGCGCGACATCCACTGACCATCGTGGCGAATATGCGACAGTGACCGGTGGACAACTTCGTTCTCCGGATCGAGTTCAAGCAGCAACTCCAGCTGCTCCACCCGCTGCGCCCTTAGCTGTCGCGAGACGCACCAGTCGGCCAGCTGCTGGTGGGCCTCGACCGTGTGAGGAATCTCGCGAGAGCGGGTGACATACTCTTCGATGGCGGGCGACCGCATCTGCACCGATTCGATCTCGTCACGCGGGATTGAGACCTTGGCTCCGCTGAAAGAGACGATCGTCAACTCCGGATCGCGCGTCTTGTCGCTGCCCTTTGCCAGGGAGCCCCGTAACTCGCCGCCATTTTTGAGGTGGACAAGATCGGCGCGTGCCTCGCCGGGTATGACGCACTGGACCACTAGCATGGCGAAGATCGAAATTGAACTGGCACATTGCTGCACAGCTTGCCCCCTCGGATGGACTCCATTCACAGTAATAGCCTATCGGCGGGCTGTCGAGAACGCGAGAAGACTTCCGCAAATCCGATCGGCTGGCCCCCTCTTCAGAGCGTTCCAGCGTCCGATCAACAGCGAGCGCCGGACATCAGTCCGCCGTGCCAGCACGACGTGGTTCGCCCCATCACTCTCGCTCTGGAACGCTGCGATGCAGAGCTCGTGGGATCGGAGTTACCAAGCTGAGCTTGGGAAGGAGATCTCGAACTGCCGCCCGTCCGCTACAATTCCGGACTTCCGCATTCTGGCACGCGAGGCAGTATGTTCCGGTTCTTGATCCTTGGAGTAGCGTGCCTGGTCGGCGGGTTCAGTTTCGCGGATGAATCACCAGGCGTCCCACTCGCCCAGCCGCCCAGCGGGAACTCCGTGATTCGCGGCCCAGCGGGCAATTCGGAAATTGTGATCACGACCACGGACCGCTTGGCCGGGGCGATCCATTCGCTTCGCTGGAACGACCGCGAGTTCATCGACAGCCACGATCACGGGCGGCAGCTGCAATCCGCTGCCAGTTTTGATTGTGCGTTGCCGCAAGAGTTCTGGGCCGAATGCTACAACCCGACTGAGGCCGGATCACGGCTGGATGGAGCGGGAGACCGATCAACCAGCAAGCTCCTCAGCTTGACTGCCGAGGGAGCGGAGTTGCGATCCACCACTCAGATGGCGTTCTGGCTCGCTCCCGGAGAACTGTCGTCCGGTCGACCGGCACTGAACCACCAGACTCTCTCAGAACACTTCATCTCGAAACGCGTTCACATCGGATATAAGCAGCTGCCGAACGTCATCGAGTACGAGGTCACGTTTACAGTGCCTGCCGGGGAGCGGCACACACTCGCTCAGTTCGAAGGAGTGACCGGCTACATGCCCCCGGAATTCAATCGATTCTGGAAGTTCATCCCGGAATCTGGTCAGCTCGAAGAGCTAAGCGATGGCCCGGGCGAGCAGAAGTACCCTGTCGTCCTGGCGACCGAAAACGGTACGCACGCCATGGGCGTCTTCTCACCCGATCAGCCGTCGAGGGGATACGAGTCAGCCGGCTACGGACGGTTCCGCTTCCCTGCCGAACAGGTGGTGAAATGGAACTGCGTGTTCCGCGTTCGCAGCCCGACGGAGATCACTCCAGGGCCATACCGATTTCGACAGTTCGTGGTCGTTGGGACACTAGCCGATGTTCAGGAGTCGCTCAGCGTTCTGGCCGCTGAGTTCGCGGCAAGTGAGTGATCGATGGAAGTGCCGACAAGTTTCCGTTTTTGATGGATCTTTTAAGACGAGAAAGAATAGGTGCTCCATCGCGTGGTGAGCCAACTAGCCGTTTGAATGCCACGCCTCACCACAATTTCGACAGCCCCGGCTTAATATAAAACGTAGTTTCCTGCCTGTATCCGATATCGTCTTGAAAGACATCGACCCATGCCTCTCCATTCGCACGAATTCTCAGGTATCGATCGGGATGCGTGGCAGGTTTGAACGAAACCCCTTTCTTGTCTGACAAGCCGGGTACTTGAATCCACGTCGAGTGTTCTTTCCACACGACCCCCTCTTGCGCATCTGTGAGCCGAACGCGAAAACCGAGATGATCCACAAACGCAGTTGGCCAATTGACGGAATGGATGGACACGAATGAAGGATTTGATAAACCAGCACGCAACTCGAACGTCGCGTTCATGCGTTCACCCTCACCGACAGGTTTGTTTCCTCGGAGCAATAATGCATAGTGATTCACGAACTTAGCGGGAGCTACTGCCATCTGAAACGATACGAGCTTCTCGGGTAGAAGCCGCTGCTCCAGTTCGTCGGAAAGCACATTGGCTCCATCGAGATCTTTGTTGTCGTTCAATGTCTTCATTTCTTGGACATAAGCTGCACGAAGCGTATCTCCAGCCGCTTTGATTGAGCTTCCGTATTCCTTGAAGACGGGCACGATCCCAGTATTGCCTTCCGGAATGAACATCACGCCCTTGTTGATGAAGAATTGACTGTATTCACGCATCTTGCCAGCGCGATCAGAATCCCCCTTTTCGTCTGCTTGTAGAATCAGTTCTTGGAATTTATCAATGACTTTTTGTCGTGCTTGGTCGACTTTGACTCGATGGGCTTCAATGTTTTCATCCAGCGTTTGGCCCATGGCAACAGAGTAACAGGAAAGCACAGCGAGAATAATCAAAAAGCGAACCATGGAACTGCCCGTAACCATTCACACCCCGACCGTGTGACGGGTCACTTGGCGGGCAGCAGTGAGGGGCTTGGTGTGTGGTGGTTTTGGGCTTCG
>JAYWHX010000053.1:0-60380 GCA_043777375.1 Planctomycetota bacterium
AAACAGCACATGCATGGGATTGAGAGAGTGCAAAAACATGTAGGTCACGGGCTGCCATACAAAAAAGTTTTCGATCATGGTTTGCGGAATCAAACCAAAACGGGAACCAGTACTACCAGGGTGGCTACGGCGGCTACCCAGGCTCTCAAGGGATTCAGACCCTGACTCCTGGGAATTACTATGATCCAAACACAGGGGGAACTCCGACCTATTCCCAGCCGAACGGTTTAGTGCCGCAAGCTGACCCGGGCATCAGCGGGGGCGGTTCGGGCAATGGAGCAGGCGATGGGGGGAATGCTCCGCTATCTCCCTATAACCCCCAGGGGGTAGACGCCCCCGTGAAACCCGTGCCCGGTGGGAACTTCTATGAAGATACTCCGGCGAGTTCCGATCCCGGCGGACAGATGGAGCCACCGGAGTCTGAGAGACCGGTTGAGCTGAAGAAACTGGAGTCTGAGGAACCGTCTGCCATGACCGAACCTGCTGCCGCCGAAGAATGGGCGGCAGAGCCGTTGTCTGATCGTCCCATCGAACAAGTGAATCGCGAAGAGGAAGAGAAGCAAGTCGAGCCGACCGAAGAGGAAGTTCCCCTCCTGACGCCCCTGACCGCTCCTTAAGCCTGGTATGCGTCTCTCAAATCGATGATAGCGGCCCGCTCTTGCCCCCTGCCCCTCGCTCTGCATTTCCGGCTCCACTACACTGCTGTCGCCGAACAGACACCCCCAGCTTGGGTCGGTTTTCCCAGCTTCGAGTGGTCAGGCAACAGAAGGTCACACGTGATGGTCAGCAGCGCGGCAGTCGGAACACCAGACACCCAAGTTTCCTCCAACAAGGGGGGCTGGATGCAATGGCACATGCTGGCGCAGCGAGTGTTGGGCGGACATACGCTGACTCGGGAAGAGTGCCACGCGGTACTGAACTGCCCGGATGTCGAGCTGCCGGACCTGCTCGCCGCCACGTTCCGTGTGCGGCGGGAACATTTCGGCCTGAAGGTCCACTTTTATTACCTCAAGAATGCGAAAAGCGGGCTGTGTCCCGAGGACTGCGGGTATTGCTCCCAGTCGATCGTCTCGACAGCTCCGATTGAGAAGTACACGATTGCCAACGAGCGCGTGCTGATGGAAGGGGCCCGCAAGGCGAAGGCTCTTAGCGCCCGCACCTACTGCATCGTCGCCAGCGGACGCGGGCCGACTGATCGCGAGGTCGACCACGTGTGCAGCACCGTGAAGAAGATTAAGGACGAACTCGGCCTGCACATCTGTGCCTGCCTCGGCCTGCTCAAACCCCATCAAGCCGAAAAACTCGCAGCTGCCGGGGTCGACCGGATCAACCACAACCTGAACACTAGCCGCCGGTACTACGAGGAAATCTGCACGACGCACACCTACGAAGACCGCGTGCAGACGCTGAACGTGGTGGCCAAATCGGGCATGGAGCTGTGCAGCGGACTGATCGTCGGGATGGGCGAGACGGAGGAAGATCTGGTCGATGTGATTCAGGAGTTTCACCAGCTCAAGGTCCACTCGATCCCAGTGAACTTCCTGAACTCCATCGACGGCACCCCGCTGGAAGCTGTGCAGGAGTTGAACCCCAGGTACTGCTTAAAGGTGCTCTGCCTGCTTCGGCTCTCTCACCCCAAGGTCGAGATTCGCATTGCTGGAGGACGCGAGATTAACCTCCGCTGGCTGCAAGCGATGGGCCTGTACGCCGCGAATTCGATGTTCGTCAGCGACTATCTGACGACTAAGGGCCAGGACCCACAAGAAGATTTCAAGATGGTCGCCGACCTCGGCTTCGACATCGTCACCGGCGACCATGTGTCGTCGGACGAGGTCTGCTCTCCGACCGGATGCGATGACGGAGCCGCCATCGCCATCGCCGACCACAGCTGTGGCGGGCAGACTTGCGGGGGATGAGTGCGGTAGGTCAGGTTTCCACCTGACTTTCTCCCACAAACCGGTCCGATGGCAACGCACAGAGTTGCGATCAGGTAAAACCTGACCTGAGCAAGCCAGTTGTGGCACCCGCGCGACGGCTTTGCATCGACATGCTCCTTCCGTGTGACTGGCCGATACGGTTGTCCTCAAAGACAACGTCCCAAGACGCTCGCATGCTCACCCTGCTTCGCGAGGTGAGCAGGCCACTCAACGCCGTTCTGGATTTGTAAAGGCGATGTCGCTCAGCGACTCGCGTTCCGATCAAGCAAGTAACAATCGAACTTCACATTCGCGACCTCGGCGAGGGCATCCCTGTTTCCGCGATTCCCGTCGCGTGCTACTATCTGAGATGGAATCGGCCCTCGACGGAGTGGGCTGTCCGAACTCTTCGCGTTTAGGCAACAGTGAACCATGCGGATACTGCGTTTGGCCGTTTGTGCCTTTCTTTTGGGATTGACCATGACGAATCCACCCGCTTGGGCGGCGGACTTGAACCCGGTCGCTTCGGTGGAGGGAATCACCGAGTTTCGACTCGACAACGGGATGCGGGTGCTGCTGTTTCCCGATCAGAGCAAGCCGCAGGTGACGGTGAATCTGACGGTCTTCGTCGGCTCCCGGCATGAGGGGTACGGCGAGGCGGGGATGGCCCACTTGCTGGAGCACATGGTCTTCAAGGGAACGCCCGATCATCCGGAGGTGCCGCGCGTTCTCAAGGAGCACGGAGCTGACTTCAACGGGACGACGTGGCTCGACCGGACCAACTACTACGAAACACTTCCCGCCAGTGACGAGAATTTGGAGTTCGTGCTGAAGCTGGAAGCGGACCGGATGGTCAACAGCTTCATCAAGGCCGAAGACTTGGCCTCCGAGATGACGGTCGTCCGCAACGAATTCGAGCGGGGCGAGAATTCGCCATCGCGGATTCTCGATCAGCGGATGTGGTCGAGTGCCTTCGAGTGGCACAACTACGGCAAGTCGACGATCGGTAACCGCGCTGACATCGAGCGCGTGCCGGTTGAGAATCTTCGGCGGTTCTACAAGAAGTATTACCAGCCCGACAACGCGATGGTGATTCTCTCCGGACAGTTCGACCCGGCCAAAGCTCTGGGCTTTGTCGAGAAGCACTTCGGCAAGCTCCCCAAGCCAGATCGCATTCTGGAAAACACCTACACCGAAGAGCCCGCACAGGATGGCGAGCGGCGTGTCACCTTGCGACGTGTCGGCGATGTCTCACTCGTTGGAGCGATGTATCACGTCACCAGTGGTGCCCACCCGGATTACGTCTCACTCGACACTCTGGAACACATCCTCACTTCCTCCCCGAGCGGTCGCCTGTACAAGGCCCTCGTCGAGACACGCCGAGCTGCGAGCGTGAGCGGGGGAGCCTACGCCCTGCATGATCCCGGCGTCTTCAAGCTCTCGGCGGAAGTCGCGACCGGGAACGAGCCACTCGAAGTCCTCGCGACTCTCAACGAGATCGCCGAGTCAATCCACGAGAAGGGTGTCACCGAAGAAGAGGTGAACCGCGCCAAAACATACTGGCTGAAGTCGTGGGAACTCTCACTCAACGACAGTCAGCAAGTCGCCATCCAGCTGAGCGACTGGGCGGCCCAAGGCGACTGGCGTTTGATGTTCCTGTACCGCGATCGTCTGGAGCAGGTGACACCCGCCAGCGTGCAAGCCGTGGCCAAGAAGTACTTGCAACGGAATAACCGGACCGTTGGCGTGTTCATCCCGACCAAGGAAGCCGAGCGGGTTTCTGTCCCCGCGACGCCGAATCTTGCGGAGATGATCGGCGAGTACAAGGGACGCGAAGAACTCGCGCAAGGGGAAGCCTTCGAGGTCAGTCCGGACAACATCCAGAAGCGAACGATGTGGACCAAGCTCTCCAATGGGCTGAAGGTCGCCTTGCTGCCCAAGAAAACTCGCGGCAATTCGGTCACATTCCGACTGAGCCTGCGATATGGCAACGCCCAATCTCTGGCTGGAAAAACAGCTGCTGCTGATCTGTTGCCGTCACTCATGATGCGGGGGACCGCCAAGCTGACTCGTCAGCAGATTCAGGACACACTGGATCAGAACAGTGGTCGACTCAGCCCGTCGGGTGGGGTCGGTGAAGTGTCTTTTTCCGGTGAAACGCGTCGCAAGAATCTGCCAGTCGTGCTGGATGTCCTGCACCAAGTTTTGCGTGAGCCACTGCTGCCCGCCGACGAGATGGAGATCATCCGAACTCGCAGGCTGGGGATGCTGCAACAGCAGATGTCCGATCCGCAGTCACTTGCAAGAATCGCTCTGTCACGTCGCTTGAGTCCGTACCCCGCGACCGATGTGCGCTACGTGCCGACGACCGAAGAAGAAATGGCTCGCTGGAAAGAGGTCAAAGTCGAAGAAGTGACCCAGCTGTACCGCGACTTTGTCGGCGGACAGTTCGGCGAACTGGTGGTGGTCGGAGACTTTTCACCGGATGAATTGCTGCCGCAGCTGGAGGCATTGGTGGCAGGTTGGAAATCGAAGGAGGCGTATGCTCGCATCGAGCGGCCGGCCACGCAGACGACCAATGTGCGGGAAGTCATCGAGACGCCGGATAAGGAAAACGCCGTGTACCTTGCGGCATCGATTCTTCCGATCAGCGATGCTGCGGATGATTATCCGGCGCTGGTCATCGGCAACTTTGTGATGGGGGGCAGCACTCTGGCTTCGAGACTCGGTGATCGCGTCCGCCAGAAGGAAGGCTTGTCCTATGGGGTCGGTTCGTTCCTGCGAGCGAATTCATTGGATGATCGCACGTCATTTATGATGTACGCGATCACGAACCCAGCCAACATGCCCAAGGTCGAAGCGGCCATAGACGAGGAGCTCGGTAAGGCCCTGAAGGATGGCCTGACTTCGGGCGAAGTCGAAGCCGCAAAGACGGGCTATCTGGAGCAGCAGAAGGTCGAGTGGAACACTGACGACTCGCTGGCGGGCCGTCTGGCTGACCTGCTCTACACGGACCGCGACATGAGCTACTACAGCCGCCAGATCAAGGCGATGCAGGATCTGACTCATGAGAATGTCAATGCGGTCCTGAAGAAGCGGATCGATCCGAAGACGATTACCGTCATCGTGTCGGGCGACTTCGCCAAGGCTGCCAAGGCTGCACCCGCAGAAGAGCTGAAGAAGTAGAAAAATCGTGGAGTGTTGAGAGATGAGCATTGAGGGTCTGAAGGCCCCCTGCTGTTTGTTGCTCAACTCTCATCCCTCAACTCTTAACGGATCAGCTCTCATGGACCGGATGACGGTGGGACGTCCGATGGAATTGCTGCTCGTCGAGGACAGCCTCGTCGCGGGACGGCTGGCCTCGGGAGCGATTCGTCAATGTGGGTTTGAGCACCGTCTGACGTGGCTGCGCGATGGTCAGGAAGCGATCGACTTCCTGGCCCAAGCAGGAAGGTTCTCAAAGGCTCCCCGACCGGATCTCATCCTGCTCGATTTGGCTCTGCCGAATCGATCGGGACTCGAGGTCCTGGAACTGATTCGACAATCCAGTCCCTTAACGGCCCTCCCCGTGGTGATTATGACCGGGGAGGCGGGGGAAGAGGACGAGGCCGCCTGTCGCTCATTACAGGTCGAAGCCTTTCTGGCCAAGCCCCTCGATGTCCCCAAGTTCATGAGGATTATCGAGGAGCTGCGCCATCACTGGCAGGCGGATATGATCCTGCCTCACCGCCCGGCATCGGCTTGAGGCGATTTATCGCTTCAGGCAGGCCAGTGCCGCGCGGGCTGCGTCGCGAACCTGCGGATCATCCATGCGGGCGACTCGCTCCAATTCTGGGGAGGCCTTCTCCGCAGCTTTGCCCAATCCGCCGAGGCTGAGGGCCGCTGCACTGCGCACTTCCGGGTCGATGTCTTTGAGGGCCGCCGTGAGTGCCGTGACGGCTACCGACGACCTCTCACCACGGCAGCGTCCCAAGGCGACAGCTGCGATCCAGCGCTCTTCGGCATCGCGTGACTTCAGGGCTGCGGTCAAGACGTTGACCGACTTGTCTTTAACTCCTTGAATCCGGATGAGCGCCTCAGCGGCATGAACTCGCGTTGTCCCTTCGGCGTGATCGCGAAGCAACTCTAAGGCGTCAGCGCAGGACTCGGCAGGGGCTCCGATATCTCCCAGCATATAGCAGGCCAGCTGGACGACATCAATGTTTGAGTGGTCAAGGAGCGGGCGCAGGGTGCCGACGCTGTCTTGCCTGTCGTTTTCGATCTCCCAGATCGCCCATGCGGCATGTGCCTGGACCAGTGGGTCAGGATCTTGAAGGAGTGTCCGCACAGCGGCACTGGCCTGCCGAGCGGTACTGCCCATCTCGGCCAGATTCGTGAGGCCTTCTTTGCGAATATCTGCTGACGAAGATTCGAGTTTCATCGCTTGAGCATAGACCCATGGTTCGCAGTCTTTGCACAGCAAGACCAGCGATTGGGTGTTTTCTGAGGTTGCATCGGACTCAGCAAATACGGGCGGCGCAAACTCTTCCTCAACTGACAGCCCCGGCTCCGTGGCATCGACCAGCGGTTCTTCGATACTCGCGACTTCGACCAGGGCTTCTTCGGCAGCCTCATGAGTCTGCCAGGTGTCACCCGGAGCAGCCGACTCTGGAGGACTGTCGGCAGCTGCGACCGGAGGAGCCATCGCGTCGTCCAGAGCAGTGTCGAGATTCTCCAACGGAATCTCTGTCTGGAACCCCTCAATCACAGGGAGTTGATCCCCAGCAGGTGCCTCAACATCGCCAACGGCTGTCTCAGGGTGAACTGGTTCGTCGCCCCAATCGATCGCTCCTTCGTCCAGATCGAGCAGGTCGTCGAGATCTTTTTGGGAGACGCGATCTGTTGCCTCACGTCGTGCGGTGGTCTCGGATGTGGTGTCGCGAGCCAGCTTCTGGCCTGCGGTGTCTGGGTTGGCCCAGGCGGGCGTCTCTGCTGCGGCCTGCTTGGAATCGAGTGGAGGCTTGGCCTTTGAACTCGACTGAGCCTCCTGATCCGAGGAGTCGGCGAGTGAATCCGGTGGAGTTTGAGGGGGTGAGATCGGCGCAGGTCGTTTGGCAGATTCATTCATCCAGGGATCTTCATTCTGTTCCGGCGGCGGAGCAGTGACCGCTTTCCGAGCGATGGTCTTTTTGGGCTTCGCAGTTGGGGCGGACTCCTCCCTGGATCGCGAGTCCTCGATCGAAACAGTTTTTTCGTTCGTCGGCTTTTTCGTCTTCGCCACTTGCTGGGTGGGAACACTGCGACTGGTGTCGACCGGCTGTCCGCCACCGCTCAGGTATTCTCGATACGCACGTGATGCGTTCGGGAAATCTCCGGCTTTTTCATACTCGCGAGCTTGAGCCAGAAGATCTTCTGAGTCTTTGGCTGTCGGCTTCTGATCCTTCTGCGCGACGACCTCGTCCCGGTCTTTGCGTCCCGGGAGTTTGAACCCGGAGATGAGCGGCTTCGAGGTACAACCCGACAATTCCACCGCTGTGAAACACAGGACAGCAGCACACCCGAGCCATCGGCAAGTTTTGCGCATTTCAATTCCCCTCGCAGCCTCAACCACATCTTGGCTGGCCTGCAATCTCGATACTGCCAGACAGGTTCGTGCGCACGAGGACACGTACCACTCAACGCAGTCAAAGTTTTCATCGGCGAGGCAGAAGTTGCGATTGAAGCCAAAGAGTCCAGATGTAAGAGAAATTCCGGACGTCGGCAGCGAATTTTTTCCAAGTCAGCCCAAACCGCCAAGAATCACTCAACTGTGAAGCCGCCTTTGAGTCCCAGTTCGATGGCGACGCACCTTTCCCGTTTCGCTACAACGCCAACGTCAGGTCTCGTTTTCTCGGAGAATCGGTTGCAAATGGCGTTTCTGGAAGAAGTAAATCGCTGGCGTTATTCGGCTGAGGTGCCCACACTCGCCGAGGCAGAGGCCTACTGCGCCGCTCTGGCTCGCAGCCACTACGAGAATTTTCCGGTGGTGTCGTGGCTGTTGCCTCGGAGACTGCATCAGCATTTTTACAACGTGTATGCCTTCTGCCGCTGGTCCGATGATCTCGCCGACGAAGTGGGCGATCCGGCGAGGTCGCTGGAACTGCTGGCCTGGTGGCGAGGCGAGTTAGGCGCCTGTAATGCCGGTTGCGTCCGGCATCCCGTGTTCGTGGCTCTCCAGAAAACGATCCAACAGTTTTCCATCCCTCGTGAACCGTTCGCGGATTTGATTTCCGCTTTCGAGCAGGACCAGACAGTCCACGAATACCAGACCATCGACCAGTTACTCGATTACTGCCGCAGGAGTGCAAACCCCGTGGGCCGAATCGTGCTGAGGATGGCGGAGTGCGATACACCAAACCACGTGGCCTGGTCCGACTCAATCTGTACGGGCCTGCAATTGGCCAACTTTTGGCAGGATGTGGCTCGCGACGCTCAAATCGGTCGTTCGTACTTGCCCCGCGCGGACCGCCAGCGCTGGGGTTACACGGACGAGCAACTCAGCTTCCGAAGGTCCACCCCGGAGTTCGTGGCTCTGATGCGGTCCGAGGTGGATCGAGCCCGAGACTGTCTGTTGTCTGGCATGCCGCTGGTCAGCGCCGTTCCGTCGTGGCTGCAAGTGGACATCGATCTATTCATCCAAGGCGGATTGCAGATACTCCAGGAAATCGAGAAGATAGAATTTCAAGTGTGGGAAGTTCGTCCCGTGGTTTCCAAGTGGACCCTCGCCAGACTCTTGACTGGCAGTGTGGGACGCTGGGTCACACGGCGAGTCAGGGGGTCATGACGACCCGCATCGTCACTCGGAGAGGTGACATCTCACATGTCTCATGGAGGGCACCGATTGACCAATCCCGCACTGGCAGAGTCGTACCAGGCGTGCGTCCAAGTCGCCCGGCGTACCGGCAAGAATTTCTATTACTCATTCCTCACGCTCCCCAAACGGCTCGCGGAAGACATGTGCGTCCTATACGCATTCATGCGCTGGACAGATGATCTGGCGGATGCGGAAGAATTGCCTGTCGGGATTCGCGAGGTCGCGATCCACCAATGGCGGGAACACGTCCGCGCCGCTCTCGCTGGACCAGCTGTCGTTCAGAAGACTTCATCGTCGATTCAAACTCTGATCGAGCCACTCAGTTCGATGCCCACCCGTCTGGTCGATCAGCACATTCTCGCAGCTGTGGTCGATGTGGTGCGGCGTCACCAGATCCCAGAGCAGTACCTGTTCGATGTGATCGATGGAGTCGAGACGGATTTGGAAGTTCGTGAGTTCAAGACGCTCTCGCAGTTAGAGGACTACTGCTACCACGTGGCGGGAGCGGTCGGTCTGTGTTGCATCCACATCTGGGGATTCGAAGGGCCGCATGCCAAGCGTCAGGCCATCGATTGCGGAACCGCGTTTCAATTGACGAACGTCCTGCGAGACCTGTCCGAGGATGCCGCACATGGGCGAGTATACTTGCCTCAGGAGGATTTGGACCGCTTCGGATACAGCGTCGAGGAGCTGCGAGCCGGTGTACGGAACCCCGCCTTTGAAGCTCTGATGAAATTCGAGGTTGCTCGGGCGCGGGAGTTTTACGATCGCTCCGCAGGGCTGACGGAATGCCTCAGCCCTCCTGGCCGCCGCATCTACTCGGCGATGCGTGACATCTACGGCGGGCTGTTGCGAGAGATCGAACGCCGCAAGTACGACGTGTTCACGAAACGGATTCGGCTGTCTCGCTTTCACAAGCTGAAGTCCGCGCTGCTGGCCTACCTGCGGCATTGATCACTAAAACAGCTTGCGGCTATCAATGAGCAGCGTGACGGGGCCATCGTTGACGAGCGACACCTGCATGTCCGCCTGGAATCGACCGGTCTCCGCGTGAATTCCCTGCCCGCGAACTTCCGCGATGAACTCCTCGTACAGCTGGTTCGCCAGCTCGGGGGGAGCGGCTGCGATGAAGCTGGGACGGCGACCGGTCCGGCAATCGCCGAGCAAGGTGAACTGACTGACCACCAACACGGCACCGCCCACATCGGCCAGGGCACGGTTCATCTTGCCATCGTCGTCTTCGAAGACGCGCAGGCCCACGATCTTGCCGGCTGTCGCAACGGCGTCCTGGCGCTGGTCGTCCGCAGCGACGCCCAACAGCACCAGGAAGCCTGGCCCGATGTGGCCCACTCGTTCCCCATCGACTGTCACTTCAGCGCGGCTGACTCGCTGGACGACTGCTCTCATCTGGTTTCCTCTCCCCATACCATTGGCCTTCGTGTCCGATCACTCACATTGAGAATGATATCGCGGCTCGGGGTGAGATTGAAAACTGGTCAGCCGACGAGTTCAATCTAACATCCTGGATGGAGTTCGTTCTTGTTCCGGAGGTGTGGCGATGCGATTGTTTCTCGTGTTGGCTTGTCTGGTGTGCGGTGTTTCCAACCTGCTCGGAGCTGAACCGGCCACATGGTCGCAGTGGCGCGGCCCACATCGTGATGGCACGATCGTCGCCCCAGCATGGCCCGACAAGATCGACGCCGACTCCTTAAAGCCCAAGTGGGAGGTTGAACTCCAACCGAGTTACTCCGGCCCCATCATCTCGACTGATCGCATCTTCACCACCGAAACTCGTGACCGTGAGCAGGAATTTGTGACCGCCTACGACCGGGCCACGGGCAAGAAGCTGTGGGAAGTCGGCTGGCCGGGCGCGATGAGCGTCCCATTCTTTGCCAAGGAAAACGGCAGCTGGATTCGCGCGACTCCGGCCTACGATGGCGAGTCGCTGTATGTGGCTGGTATTCGCGATGTGCTGGTCTGCCTGGATGCAAAAACCGGCAGCGTGAAATGGCGAGTCGACTTCATGGAGACCTTGAAGTCCGATCTTCCGGCGTTTGGGATGGTCTGTTCACCACTGGTAGTCGGGGAGCATGTCTACATCCAAGCGGGCTCCAGCTTCATCAAGTTGAACAAGAGCACAGGCGAGATCGTCTGGAAGTGCCTGAAGGATGATGGCGGCATGATGGGCAGTGCCTTCTCCTCACCGATGCTCGCCACGATCAGCGGCATTCCCCAGCTGCTGGTACAGACACGCACTCGGCTGGCGGGAGTTGATCCCGAGACCGGGACCGAATTGTGGGGACAGGAGATCGAGGCGTTTCGCGGGATGAACATCCTGACCCCGGTCGTGTTCAATGAACAGATCTTTACTTCGGCCTATGGAGGACAATCACACATGTTCTCGCTGACCAAAGACGCGAGCAGCTGGGCAGCCAAAGAAACCTGGCAGACCAAACAGCAAGGGTACATGTCGACCCCGGTTGTCGTGGATGGGCATGCCTACATGCATCTGAAGAATCAACGGTTTGCTTGCATCGATCTGAAGTCCGGTGAAGAACGCTGGACGACCAAGCCGTATGGAAAATACTGGAGCCTTGTCGCCAATGGGGGCAAAATTTTGGCTCTCGATGAGACAGGAGTGCTGCGACTGATCGAGGCGAATCCGAAAGGGTTTACGGTGCTCGATGAACGAGAAGTCTCCGCAGAATCGGCGTGGGCTCACTTGGCCGTCTGCGACTCGGACGTGTGTATTCGGAGCTTGAAGAAGTTGACCGTCTGGCAATGGGGCAGTTCCAAGGCGAAGTAGTCCTGTGAAAACTCTTCAATTCCGAGGTGGCCTGTCCGGATTGATTTCAGAGCGGCAAAACCCGCAGGCGGCGAGGTCGAGGACTCGCCTGAAGACGTTTCACGATTGACAGAGAGTTTCAGTCCGGCGATACAGCCCGCGATCACTGGGCGGCGACTGCTTTGTCGCCTGGTGCGGATTGTCCCTCCTCGACTGATCGGGCCGACCGATGCGCTCCCTTGTGGTCTTACTGGCCTTGCTGCTGGTCTTTGCTTGGGGTTGGCTTAGCCCTCCCTTGCTGGCCCAGGATTTCTTGCCTTCTGAACTGGAAACTTCAGATCGTGTGAGTTCTGTCATGAACGCGCCCGACCCGTCCGACCATGCCGGGCTGCTGGGCAAAATTTACATGCAGCAGCGTTACGTGTGGTTAAACGTGGATGACCAAGATCTGCGCCAGATTGACAAATCGCTTCAGGGTTTCGACACGTTCATCAACCTTCCCGCGATGACGCTCGATTTACCCACACCGCTCGATTTCGATGTCTTCTTCGGCTATGGGAATGTCGGCTTAAAGGGTTCCTTGGGGACCGGAGCTCCTTTGGATTTGGCTGTGGCCTTGAATGCGAAGATTGAGTCCTACGTCGTGGGAACGACCATCTATCCGACTCTCAGTGAGAAGTGGCGGCCCTTCGTGCAAGTGGGCGCCCAGTTCAGCCGCAGCGACTCCGATGTCAGCGTGAACGCGGGGCAGTTTGGTTCATTTGCGGTCAATGATGTCGACCACGAGACCCGCCTGCTCGTCAATGGGGGCTTCGAGGCCGATCTGCTGGACTGTCTCGCCTATCGCATGGTTTTTCACGCCGAGACTGAAGACCGCATTCAGGATTCGCGAATCACCAACGACCTGATCCTCTGGCCGCACGATAAAATCTTCCTCCGAGGGGGAATCGTGTCGTCGCTCGATGGCGGCGGACTGGGATTCACCGTGGGTGGCGGTCTGGCGTTTTAAGCCGGAATCGCCCGCATACGTCTAAAAACAAACCCCAGTGGTCGCAACCGCTGGGCTTTGGACATTTGTGACTGCTGAGATCGGATTACTTCTTCTTTTTCTTCTTCGGAGCGGGTTCCTCTTCAATCTCGTCATCGTCATCGAAGTTGAAGTTGTCCTCGAAATCGTCAGCTCCTGCTTCGTCGTCGCTGGCATCGAACAGCTGTTCGTCGCCCGCGTCCTCGAATTCTTCACCGCCTTCGTCGAACTCGTCGTCGTCCGTCTTCTGTTTCGCGGGCTTTCTTTTGGACTCGACTCCAGGAACCGGATTTGCAGGCGCTGAAACAGGCCCGGCGACTGCTCCGGCGGGGCCAGCGATCAAGAAGATGACTGGGCTGAGAGCGATTAAAACACCCAAGACAATCAATGTCCAGACGATGATCGTCACCAAGAGCGGCATCGATTCGTTGTAGTCAAACACAGAGCGAATGCAGAAATACGCCAAGAATCCGGCAGGGATCGCCATCACCAGCGAAGACAACGCTAATCCACGCTTGCTCATGATTCACTCCGACTGCACTTGCAGCTGTACCGCTTCCGCTGACTGATCCAGAGGAATCGTATGCAGGCTGCCTGACATCTTGCAAATTTCGATCGACCGATCGGCTGCCCCAATCTGCGGAGACCTCCGTCTCTGGCGGATCGTCTCACCGCCCGCCGTGACTGAAAGCCAACTGACTCCGCGAGATGGAACTACGACTAGTCATGGGACTGGCAGCGTGTGACAGGACTGTACGACAGAGTCTGGGTGATCGCTGTATCACTCACAACCCGATCAAACTTACGTACCGTTGACACGACCTTGGATGCCGATCGGCGGAATCTGCCATCGAATTACAGATTCGCTCCTCGGGGACAGATCCGGCTGGACTCCGCCCTCAACATTGCGGACAACCCATCCGTTCAGCACCCACGATCATCCGTTCAGGATTCGGACATGCGCATGACACTGATTTCCGCGACTCGAATCCCATCCTCATCGGCGGTACGGCTCATGCAGGCTGGTCTGGTGATCAGCCTCTCGCTGACAGCTGCGGGATGTCAGTCGATGGGATTGGACGGTTGGAAAAAGCCGAAGATGAAGGAAGCCGCCGGGGCCAATGTCGAAGACCCTTGGACCACTCAGGCAGGCATGGAAGGACGCGCGGGACGCGCGGTCGAGAAAGAAGCGGACCCCCTCAACCTGAGACGATTCCTGATGTCGGAAAAGGCGATGGAGATTGAACGGAACTGCGGTTACGAGTGAAAGGGCGAGTGCGGCGGCGTCAGCCGTCTGGATTTTCCGTTGATCACCGAAGAACCATCCGGCTTACGCCGGGACGCTCGCCGGAGTGCCTCTCCATTGAGCTACTTCCAGTACTTCTGAGTGACATAGAAAATCGTTGCAGGAGCCGTGAGGATCGCCGCCCACGGCAGCTTGAACACGAACCCCGGAAGGGTCGTCATCGCACCCGGCCAGACCCCATAGAGCAGCAGTGGGATACACGGGATCAAGACGCTCCAGCTCATCGCGATCAGCCCCACCTGCTTCCGCTTGGCCTTCTCGTCTTCACTCAGCTCGCTGAAGCGTGGGGCAGGCCCCGACTGAGTGGCGGGCTTCTTCGCGGTCTTTCCAAGATCACTCGCAGTGGCCGCCTTCGCAGGCTTGCCGCCCTTGACGGGTGGCGGAGCAGCAGCCGCTGCATTGGCGTAAGGCTGGGCATCGTCGCGCATGCCGGGAGCGTAATACTTCGCAATCGCCTGGCTGATGGCCCTCGGCGTTGCGAGGACGGCGCGCAATGGAACTCCGTAACGCAGACGCATCTCGTCTTCGACCTCGTGATCGGGCATATCGACGCACGCCACGAGTAACCGGTCATCATCGACGAACAACGGAATGATCGATTGTTTCTTGACGAGAGCTCTCGGCGTCGCGTCGAGGACATCATCCTCCGGAATCATGTCGTCGAGATCGACATACGAGAGTCCATAGTGCAGCGCCAGCGCCTGTGCAGCCACATCCGGCTCGGCAAACTTCATTTGGACGACGCCATCTCGTTCCGAGAGTCCTCGCTTTCGGCAGAACTCCTCGGCTTCACGGCTCTGCTCCCGAGTGATCTTCCCCTGCTTCACAAGGATGTCGAGGAATGGCTGACGGCCAAAATCGTCTTTCACTGCGGCGAACACTCGCCCCAGACTTTCGTCGTAGTCTCGCTTCCGCTCGGGATCGGTCAGGCACAACATCGCCTTGGCAATCTCGTTCAAGAGCTCCTGGGACTGGACCGAGTACTGTCCCGTCGCATACTTGCGTACGTGCGTGTTGAGCTTCTTGTAATTCGCCCGGACCTTCGCAACGTCGTCATCGAACTGCTTCAGACGCAGCAGTTCGTAATGATCGGGCGGACGCGGACCTTCCGGGATCCCCAGCCATTCCTTGTAGAAGTCCATACGTGGGTTCCATCCTGTGGGGGGTGACGTTCGTGGAGCGGCAGCTTTCAGCCAGAGAGTGACAAGCCATCTCCGGCTTTGTCACTCCGTGGCACTCCAGCCTCAATGTCCCATCTTGGCTGACCGCTTCCTACTCGACGCTGTAGTCCTTGGCCAATGTTTCGAAGGCATCGACGTTGTCATTCGTCAAACCGGAATCACGGATGATCTCGGTCTTCGCCTCGCGGTTACTGGTCAGCTCCCGAGCTGTGGCGCCAAATCGTCCATTCTTGTCGTACTCATACGTGATCTCGACCGGAGACCCGGCTGGCAAATTCGGAGGCAGGTTGATGACGCGGAAATCTCCGATCACAGTACATGCATCCGGATCGATGGCGTCCCCTTCGAGGATGCAAACATGAATCCGCTGCTGGTTGGGCGAGTTGGTGGCGAACCGCTGCGAGACCTTGTTCGGAACCGCCGTGTTCTTGGGGATCATGATGTGGTTGATCTTCCGCTGCCGATTGTTCGGATCGGTGATCTTGACACCCAACGAGTGCGAGTTCACATCGGTCGCACTCACTGACCGCAGGCGATCGCGGACCGCCTTACCCAATCGCGACGATTCCCCCGTGAGCTTTGCCTCCAACAGCGCCGCGTGAATGCACGCGCCCTGCGCCACAGCTTCTTCCGGCTTTACGACATCGCGAGATGGCGTCAGTCCAGTCGTCTCCTTCAGCATGTTTTCCACAGCGGGCATGTACGTCGATCCGCCGACCAGCACGCAGTCGTCCAGCTCGCCAATGCCAATGCTCGCCTGCTGCATGACCAGTTCAGTCGTGTCGCGGGTCCGCTGCATCAGGTCACCGGTCATGCGCTCGAAATCGACTCGGCTGATCGCCACGGTCAGGCTCTTGCCCTTGTGGTAGACGGTAATCGGCGTCTGTGGGTTCCGGCTCAACTCGCGCTTGGCCTGCTCGCATTCCTGAGTGAGCATCATTAGCGTTTCTGGATCAGAACGCGGGTCATCATTGAACTTGCGATGAAACTGTTCGGCGACATGGTCCACGATGCGGCGGGTCCAGTCGATCCCGCCCAGCATCACATCCCCGTCCGTCGCCAGCACGCGGAAGTTGGTCGGCGTGTACCGCACCACGGTCACGTCGAACGTCCCACCGCCCAAGTCGTAGACCATGATGGTGCGCGCCTTGGTCATCTTATCCGGGCGGCCGAGTTCGCCCTTTTGCCAAGCGTAAGCCAGCGTCGCAGCTGTCGGCTCGTTGATGATGTCGATGACATTGAGGCCCGCGATCTTGCCCGAGTCCTGAGTCGCCTTACGTCGCACGTCGTTGAAGTAATACGGAACTGTCAGAACCGCGTTCACGACTGGGCCGATCCTCGCCTCAGCATCCTGCTTCAACTTCTTCAGAATCAGGGCCGAGATAAATTCGGGGGTCAATTTCTTCCCCTGGTAGACGACGAAGAAGTCCTTGTTCCCCATCTGTCGCTTGATCGCCTCGACGATGTTCTTTGGGTCTTCGATCGACATTCTTTCCGGGGAGGGACCGACGATGACCTTGCCATCGTCACCCAGCAACACCACGGACGGCGTAATGGGGCGACCATCGGCATTCAGGACGGAGATCGCCTCGCCATTCGGGTCCATCTGTGCCAGTGCTGAGAAGGTCGTTCCCAAGTCGATACCGACAGTGTTCCCCGGAAGGATATTCATGTGTGTGACCTTGATCTGGTTCGATTGCGAAGCGAGACGACTCGTCGACTGACCGTGAATGGAGATCCAGTTGAGAAAGAACTGAGCAGTTCTCCCACGTGACCCGACAGAGCATTGTGGGAAAGCGAAATACCGGAATCAAGCTGCTGACACGGAAAGTCTTCGAGTCGGGGTCAGCTGGGGCAGATTCACCCGCCTTGGCCTGCACCCCAAATCGAGTCAAACAGCCCCTCCCAAGTCATCCAGCACCCGTCCTTCACTCAGTTTTTGCCGAATTTTCAGGAACCGGTCGTCGTACTCAGTCTCGGGGTCCACACCCAGCCAGTTCAGAACAGTGGCCGTCAAATCTGCCGGACTGACGGGCCGGTCTTTGACGTATCCCCCGTTGTCCGTGGTACTGCCGTACACTTGGCCCCCACGAACTGGTCCACCGGCCAACACGGCCGTAAACGCATGCGGCCAGTGGTCCCGCCCGCTGCTGTCGGTCATTGCGTTTTGATTCACCACCCCCACTTTCGGAGTCCGACCAAACTCGCCCACCGCGACCACCAGCGTGCGTTCCAGCTGCCCCCGTTCTGCCAAATCGGATACCAAGGCGGACATCGCCTGGTCGAAGGGCGGGGCCAGTCGATCCTTCAGCTTGGGGAAATTCTGGGTGTGGGTGTCCCAGTGCGGCGAGACTTTGTCGTCCTGATTGTCGTCGTCCCAGTTCACCGAAACCAGCGGAACGCCCGCGGCCGTCAAGCGGCGCGCGAGCAGCAGGCTCTGCCCAAAACGGTTTCTTCCATAGCGATCCCGGCTCTCAGGCGGTTCTTTGCCCAGCTGAAAAGCCGCAGCCAAGTCTGCGTGCCCCACAATACGGAACGCAGCGGCATAGTTCTCCGCCAGACGGTCCAGCGAAGGGCGAGAAGCGGCTTCCCCACGAACGGGCCATGTATCCAGCTGCGAGACGAGTTCTCGGCGAAGAGCCCAACGGGCATCGCTGGTGTCTTTCGGCAGCAGCAATCCCGGCACATCAAATTGGTCTTGAGTGGGGTCTCCCTGCACGAGGAACGGGTTAAAACTCTCCCCCATTCGTCCTCCCGTTTGCCCAGCAATTTTGCGGTCCTGCCCGACAAACTGCGTGTACCACGGCAGCACGACTGAGTTCGGAGTCCGCCCCACCTGAGGAAAGAAACGTTGAACACAAGCCGCCAGCGAGGGCCAGTCCTCAGGCGTCGCCTGATCCGTGATCGGTGGGCCAAAGTATGGCCGACCGGAGTAGATCTCGCTGCAAGCCGGGCCATGCACCGGCATCTGATGCGTCATGGATCGCAACAGACAGAAATGCTCCATCGCGCGGGCCATACGGGGCAGGTGTTCCGACACCTCAATCCCCGGTACGCTGGTCGCAATCGGCTGAAACTCACCCCGAATTTCTTGCGGGGCCTTCGGCTTCATATCGAACAGATCGATGTGACTCGGACCACCAAACAGGAAGATAAATAGGCATTGCCTCCCGCACTTGGCGACATTCGCTGCTGATTCCGCAGCCCGGATCACTCCCGAGAGCGGTCCATGCAATGGAACAGCTGCTAAACCCGCCGTCCCCAGTCCCGCCATGAACTGGCGTCGTCGAGACAGCTGGGATTGATCCTGTCGAGGACTCACGGATGAACCTCCTCCTGCGAAGGTCAAAGCATAAACGCTCTCGCCCACCCCCGCTGGTCAATGAGCATACCATGCTGTGAGTCAGACAATCCACAACCGACGGATCTCACCGATAAAGAATCGAGGCCACTTTGACAGTCACCTCCGAAATCGAGATGATGCGTCCTCGGGGCGATTAGCTCAGTTGGTTAGAGCGCCACTCTTACACAGTGGATGTCGCGGGTTCGAGTCCCTCATCGCCCACTCAAGATTATCGGTTTCCTGTAAAAATACTGGGTTTACGTGTTTTTGGCTCCCTTCGGAGTGCTGCGCAATTCCCTCAGATTCTTGAGATTCTGACGTGTACTGCGCCGCCTTGGTCGCCTGCTCGAAATGCTCGTTCGTCGCGTGCAGGGAGTGCTTATTGGCGACTGCCTGAGAGTTTCCGAGCCAATCACACACGACGTGTGCCGAATAAGTGTCGGCCAATTCCGTCTGCCGAGTGGCCCTCAAGTTCTGAAACAACTTGGGCCACGGCTCCACTCCAGCCCGCTTGATGATCTTCGTGAAGCGGCTCCGAAAGTTCTTGGTGGCAGATTCTGCGATCGTGACGACAACGATGTTTTCCGGGTCGAAGGCGTCTCTCAGGTCGGGTTCCAACTCCGGAAAGATCGGGACGACTCGCGTCGCCTGCCCCTCGTGGTGTTCGGTCTGCGGGGCGTGTACGGTCAGCAGCTTCTCCTTACTCCCCGCAACTCACTTCCACTTATTGAACTCGCGTGGCAAGAGTTCTAGGAATGGCTCAGCGCCCACTTCGTGGAACGCATAGAGGTCGTAAGTCAGGTCGAATTGCTTCAACACGTCGACGAATCGAAGCAACGTCCCTGGTTTGTCCTTGGCTTGTCCGCTTCGCTTGTACTTCAGTTTCACGGGGTCGAAGTACAAGTGTGTGGCCGCTTCGATCAACCCGCGATTCGATATCAGCTCTTGCCGACTGGCCAGCTGGGCCACGTAGTCACCCGGCTTGTCGAGTGGCTGGTACAGCACAATCGCCGCCCCCGCTGGTTCATCACGAAACACCCGGTAAATCTGATAGGGGCCAGCGAGAAGATGTCGGTAGTACCGAAACGCATGGGCTTCCGGCAGCAACCGAGCTGGTTCGCCCGGCTTGCGACGCCCGCCCTTGCCCGTCGGGCAGAGTTCCTCGAAATAGAACAGCGACAGCCAGGCCCACACGCCGGGCAGGTTTTCAATCCCCTCGACTCCCGATGACGTAAACACGGAATCGAGATACTGTGCAGCCGTGAGACGGCTCCCAAAAGTGCGTTGTTCAATCTCCACGGGAGGGTCGAACCCTTCGGACATCTCTGGAGCGGTCAACAGCTCGTAGGGGACCGGCGGAGCCGCTGTCGCTGTCGACAGCGCGTCCAGATACCCTCGAAACGCATTGATGCCAGACGTTGTGAGCATTCTGAGTTCGGTCATCATTTCCCCTCCGGCGATTCACTGAACCGTTTCAAACACTCCGACCGTTTGCAGAACGCTTGAACCGCTTGTTCAATCCATTGTTCTCGTTCGATCGTCACCTGATCGCCTTCTTCATCAGGTGGGCCATCGAGACCATGTAACTCTGCGAACTTCAACCACTGGTTTCGCCAGTCGTCATCCTCATCATCCCCAGCCTTGCCGAAACGCTGATCGATCAAGATTTCCTTCAAAACTTGACGAACAATCATCGGATAGACCAACGCTTGAAATCGCGGATCGCTACGAACTAGTTCTTTAGCTTCGGGAAGTGTGTTGTTGTAGAGCAGCATCGGCATTCCTTCGCTCAATTGAAGCTGCCACACCTCATTCCCTAAGTCGTCGGGTTTGATGTGCAACAGGCAAATGCGCTGATCGAGAACGTCATCCGGGTTGGCTGCGGGAATCTGGTCGGCCTCGGCCAGCAACCGGCGTGGCTCATCGGGATCGACCACTTTGACGCGAAAATGGATCGCCTCAGTGTTCGGAAAATCTCGTAACCGGCGATCTGGGGGAGGCACAAGTCGCCCCACAGTCCCGAACGAGAACCGAATAAATTGCGTGCGGTAGTAGGCTTCGATCCAAACCGGCGCAGCCGTGGGCAGTTCAAGTCGCCCGAGGCTGAGGGCGGCATCAAAACCGCGCTCTCCTCCGTCCAATTGGACGATGGCGATTCGTGCTTCGGAGTGCTTGATCTTCTGCCGACCTGTGTAGTTAAACCTCCGTCGCATCGGTCCGCTCTCCTCTCTTGGCATCGATCAGAATGTCGCGAGTGAGGCCGAACCCCAGGACTTCGATCTCAAAGCCGGGTTCTGTCGGCACAATTCGCAGGCGGTTAAGCGACTGTTCCAAAACGGAAGCGCCGGTCACTCGAAGCCTGATCGGTGCCTTATCCATTTCGAAATCGAAGGGCATGTACTTCTTGAAGGCGTTTCCGGATCGCACGTCATACGCGACCTGCACATTGATTTGGGGAGGAAGTTCCGTCGCATTCGGCGGACCCGCAATCCGGAATCCGTCTTCGAATCGCACCAGTCGAAACGGTCCAGCAGAGTTCTCGATCTCCTCGAATTCGAGATTCGCTGTCTCGGTTGATGGCGCTGCGGGGTCCGCCTTCGGCTGCTTCTCTTTCGTCGGACTCCCTTGGTCAATCGGTGCGTCGATGTAAAAGAGATGCCGTAGCGCCTTCGTGTCGGTTGCAGCCGAACTGTTGCTGGTCAGTTGAACGATCTCCCGCAGACAGTTCTTCACGAACCGCAGTGTCGAAGCATCATGCTCGTATTTGTTCTTGAACTTGGGGGACCGCTCTTGCCACTCGGTGTGGGCCGGGTTCTCGGCATCACCCAGAAAGCCTGCCAAGGCGGCGTCCGAGATCACGACCAAGCCTCGCAACCCGCGTATACTCAGCGACTTGATTCCAGAAACAGTAATCCCCTTGCGAACGAACGCTTCATCGGGTTTCTGAATCGACTCATCCCGCTCCAAAAACAGATCAAACGAAGAAGCCAGCGCTGGCTTCTTTTTCGGCTTCACCATGATGGGAACGCGCAGGGCGACTCGCTCCCCTTGATCGAGGCGCTCCGCAGTCTCCTTCAGCAATGTGCCAGGAAACAGATCGGCCCCCCACTTGGGTGCCTTCCCAGAGCTACTCAAACTGAGCGTGTCCATCGGCAACTCAGACTTGGAAATCGCCCATGTCGCTAAGTCGATCATCCCGCCCACAACACCCAGCTGCGTGCCGGCATTTCCACGGGGACCAGTTTTCAGGCTGTGGTCAAGCTTCAACATAAACGCCCTGTCAATCACCGTGGCTGTGCCGTCAGCCAGTACAGTAACCCTCAGCTTTCCAGCCAGCACGGGATAGAAGTAATGTTGCACGACTCCGTGGACGATGCCGTCCGGTGTCAGAGACGGGTCAGGCAGGGGAATCACGACTGACAAGCCGGGCTGATCGGGTGTCCGTTCCAGTCGGAAGACGCGACAGAACTCTTGCAGATTCATGGAATCATCGAGTGGGGATGCAAACCCGTCACTCGCTTGAGTTCCAAAGTAGCCATACGCCCCGTGGCGAGTATTCCCAACGCGATGAATCTTCAGAACTGACTGGCCCATCAGCAGGCAGCTGCGATCGCTGGCCCGGACAGTCAGCCCAAAGAAGGAATTGATCTGGCTGGCTGCGGGAAACACGGTCTTCCCGAGTCCCCAGCGTCCGAGGTCGCTGCCCTCTTTCTGTCCGCGCCCCACGTTCCGCCAAAAGTAATAGAAGTGATTCTTACCACTGGACTCCGATTCGTCGTCTTCCTGGTCGGGATTGCCTTCCAACCCACGAGTTCCAAAATCTTCGAACAACAGAAAATCGACGGGACGCCCCAAGTTCGCCGGGACTTGGAGTTTGTCTTCCACAGCCTGCAGGTGCTCCGCCAGCCCCTGGAAGTAACGACTCACATCCGCTGGCTGTAGCGCGTCCGTTCCGCGACAGAACTTGATCCGGCACTCGACTGGTCCCCCGTCGACGGAGGCATCGAGGGTGTTCTGGATCGCTTGCCGGACAAACGAATCTACAAGTGATTCACGCCGAAAGAACTCGATCTCAAAGGGGTCGTCGACGACGTGCCCTTTGCCGATAGACATGAAGCTCCACTGAGACATCGAAGACTCCCTTTATTCATCTGTTGCGAATTCCCAAACGATTTGGACAGGGACTGTATCAATCACTTCCTGGACTTTTCCAAGACCAGCGAAGGCGAATGGGGATCGATTGTCCTCACGAGTGAAGATGAAAACTTGTCCGATGAGCAACGATTGGATGGAAGGGTGTTCGCGTCGTGAATTTGTCTTTCCCGACCAATGGAGACTTCCATTTACCCATGCGTTTCCATAATCGTGCCCAGTCCTTCCCTCTGAGTTTACGTTAGCGAAAACAAACCAATCACCGTCATGCTGTACATAGCCCGTGGCCCACGAGCCGCCGAGAAATCTGGGATCAAGGCCAATCAACTCGCGAATCTCTGCGCGCGTGTAGAGCGAACCAACAACGAGTGAGTACATCATATTGAGGCTCAATCCAATCAGGACGTTCTGGACAAGGTTCAAGTCCGCTGCTCAAAAATCTTCGAGCGGTGATACTCCAGTGCAGCAGGATCGGGATCAAACCGAAGTGGTTGGCAAAGTGTCTGACCCTCAAGGTCATGGAATGCTGCTCGTTGCACGGAAACAGCATCCTTTGTTTTCAATCGATAGCTGACAAGCAATCGAAGTGAATCATCAACGCTGATCAGACCCTGGTCGAACGCTCGGTCATGCAGCGAGCAAAGTGATAGGCCGTTGCTCGGATCAGCCCGTCTCTCCTCATTGTCTCGCCAGGGAATGATGTGACTGGCAATGAGCAATCGTCTTTCGGGTATGAGGCAGACAGCACAACGTGAACCATAACTCGATAGCACCGCTTGTCGGAAGAATCGTTGCACGAGTCGAACGCGAGTTTTCCGAATCGCTTCCGTAGCACCCAATGGTTTGACCGGGATACGTTCTAGCTCTTCGGGCGTCGCAGTCGAGAAATGGCGGATCGCGATTTCGCTCTCGAAGGCCAGTTGTTCCCAGTTGGAGTGAAACTCGGCCCAAATTTCTCGATCGAGCTGGCTCGCTCCTTTCAAGCCTTTGATCTTGCGAGCTTGTTCCTCGGGATCGAGACTCGCGAGATTGCAAAGCTTCATCGCTAGCGCATCAGGCGTACGTCCAATGTAATTCGCAAGCTGAATGATCTCAGGATTCTTGCCGTGCATGCGCCCGAATGGAATTCGAAAATAAAGGTTAAAAGCGACGAGAAGTTGGTCGCGAGTCCAATTCAATCGAGCCATCTTGGAGTCTCCGTGGCTGGACATGAGAATCGATGAGTTGCGTTACCATTTCAAGCCAAGGGTGTTATCCGAAACTCAATCCACCAGAGCGAAAGATAACTCCCCATCGCGCTGCCGGACTTGGCTGAAGCCTTGGCAAGGGGGGCCGCCCGCGATGACATCCACTCGGTTGGTCCCGATCAGCTGGCTCATCTGCGTGGGAGTGAACTGGGTCAGGTCTTCACACAGGATATGCGGTGTGTCCGGAAAATTTGCCCGGTAGACTTCAATTGCCTTGGGTTCAAAATCAATCGCCGCAACGATCTCCAATCCCGCCCGATGCAGCCCCAATGAAAAGCCGCCACAGCCCGCAAACAGGTCAATGCACTTCAAAGATTCATCCATGATCGGGAGCACTTGCGGGGTGGTGCGGCATTTGGTTCCAACCCCTACCTTCTCAGGTCACCGCATCAATCACAAGCGAAGGGCCCCGTTGGACGGCCTTCCCCTGCACCAGGACTTGCCCGTCGGTGAAGTAATACTGCTCACGAATCTGCCGCAGCAGGTCGCAGCCTGCGGACTCCAGAGCCGGGTTGATGAACTTGGTGCAGATGTCGCGTTCGGTCAGTGATTTCTTGTCGATGTCACTCATTCAGGTCTGGCCCGACGTGAAGAGAGCGTCTCATGGGGCTCCCATCCTGAGTCATCGGACGACGGAGGTCAACTCGCGA
Source organism: Planctomycetota bacterium (assembly GCA_043777375.1). Lineage (GTDB taxonomy): Bacteria > Planctomycetota > Planctomycetia > Planctomycetales > Planctomycetaceae > TH-plancto1. The sequence continues at coordinate 24,440 of JAYWHX010000053.1, forward strand.
GTGCCAAAGCGTACGAACGGGTGACTCGATCGGTCTTACGGCTGGCTGGCGGCGATCATGGCATACAGTACGGCCAGCTGGACTCCGTCGCGGCGGACTTCGCAGACAAGACGCATTCCGGGTGGGGCGGTTTGGTCCGGTGTGGTGGATTCGTTCAGGGACTCACGCGGGTCGGCCAAACGGCGGAAGACGAGGACATACTGCACTTGTGAGCGAATGCTGTCGTCATAGGCCGCGAGCTGGATGTTGTGTTTCTGGAGCAGAGGCGATTGCAGAAGCCCCCCCCTCAGCTGGAGTGGATGCAGGACTGGGGCGACGTGAACGGTGGCTCCCTCGGGGACGTGCTGCGTGATCTGTTCCTGGAGCGTGCGCGTGATCGAGTCGCCCCAGTAGGTCTGCTCGAACCCGAGAGCATGCGCTCCGCGTAGACCACCGACAAGCCAGCTGTAATAGCTGAGTTGGCAGGGGTGGAGAGTGACGAGGGTGTAAGACTCGGCCAGCAGGAGAAATGTGGCGAAGAGAGCGAGGCTTCTCCCGAGTATTAAGCGGCGCGAATCGACCGGCTGGGACAGGCGGCTTAGCAGGAGCTTCGTCCTCCCGAGCATGCAGGCAGCTCCTCGTCCGGCACAGACCGCCCACAGTGGGAAGGCGACGAGGAACAGCCGCTCGCCGTCGTAGACGGTGACACCGGGAACAGCGAATAGCACCAGTGGAAAGAGCATCACCGCAAGGATGAGTTGCAGGCGTGGGTCGCTGATACTCCGCGGGCTGTCACCAGCGGGATGACTGGATATTGTTCGCGTGAATACGCCCCAGAGTCCCGGCACGTGTAGGCCGACCGGCACGGTGACGAAGAACACCACGAAAGGGTAGTGCCACGGAACTTGTCGGTCTTCGAACCGCTGACCGAGATACCAGCAGTAGAGAACCACTCGTTCGGTCGTCTGGGCGAAGTATTGTTTGGCATGCCCCAGTGGGTCGATCCACAGCCACGGCCAGCCGACGAACAGCACCAAAGCCGAGATGATTCCCACAGCTGCGACGGCAACGATGCCTCGTCGACCGAAACGCCAGATGGCCCAGATCGAGAAGGGGATGGGGAAGAGCACGGCTTGGATCTTGGTGAGCAGCGTGAGGCCGAGGAGCACTCCGGTGATGAGGACCGGTTGCCAGGGGATTGACCAGCGGGAGCGTGTCCGAGGAGAACTCGTCCACTCGGACATCGCGCGGGGCCAGCGATCCGCAGTGGCGAGGACCGTCCAGGTGAAGAAGAAATTGACGATTGATTCGATACTGGCGATGTGGGCGTGTGCAAAGAGCCGGGGCATGAGCACCAGAGCCAGCGCGGCGCACATTCCGGCGATTCTTCCAGACCAGCGGGAGGCGTACCAGCCGACGAGGAATACGGTCAACGCGAACGCGAGAGCGGATGCCGCGCGGGCTTGGACTATAAAATACGGTCGCGGAGGTAAAATCGAATCGACAGTCACCGGCCAGACGACTTGCATGCAGTCGTGGCTCGCCGCCAGGATTAATCGCCCGAGCGGTGGGTAGTCGGCTTGATAGCCGGGAGCAGAATAGACTTCATACCAGCTGGTGGGATCGAGGAGCCCCCAGCCGTAGGAGTGAAGGTCACGCCAGAGAACGAAACCCGCCTCGACGTTGAGCACCTCGTCGGTGGTCAGTCCCGGACCTTCTGGAAGTGAAGGGCGATCACCAGCTGGATCGAGAGTGCAGAGCGTGGCCACGAAGGCTGCCAGCGCGATAAGCGCAGGAGCCAGCCACAAAAAACGAATCGAGGCGTTCCCCAGGGTAGGGACCGCCTCGATTGTTGGGTTCGAGCCGCGCATCAGCGATTCCGGTGGATCCACACATGTCGCCCGTCGGCGGGTTCATCCATTCAGCAGACCATTCGATCGTTCTCAACGACGCCCTTTGGTTTCCCCCGAATGAGTCCTCGGCCATGCCGAGAATGGACCCACTGACGTTCGGAGTGCAAAGGTCTCACGCGGGAAAGAGCCCGCCAGACGTTCATTGAACACGATTTTCTGATCCGCTTCTCTGACGAACTCGCCAGCCGATGTCTCCATGGTATCGGCACCGAGTGACTTCCGGTATTCGCGGGGGCTACGGCTCCGCCGTCCCCACCACTAGGCCAACTGCTTTTTGCGGTTGACCAGCGTGCGAATGCGTTCTGCCAGCAGTGCCGAATCGAATGGCTTGCGGAACGTTTCGTTGAAGAAGGAACGGTCGAAACCGGCTGCATTGTCATCATCGCTCAGCAGAGCAATGAGGACAGTGTCAGCATAATCGGCGTTCTTTCTGAGATTCTGAGCGATCATCAGGGCTTCATTCCGGCCCATGCCGAAATCGATCACGACACAATCTGGGTGAAGTGATTCCGCCTGAATCCCAGCTTCGAAACCGCTACCAGCGACTTCGGTCTTGAATTCGTCAGCGGGCAGGGCGCTCAACAGAGACGTTTTCACGGCTCCATCGATCCCAACCAGCAGCAGCTTGCCCATGGCCTCGTCTTCGAGTTCACCAAGGGGCATGCCGTGTTCCTTCAGGAACCGGATCAGATGCTCACGCGGGATCCGACGGTCCTGGGAACCAGGAATGCGGTAACCGCGTAGCCGGCCAGAATCGAACCACTTACTCACGGTACGTGGGGCGACTTTACAGATTCGTGCGACTTGACCAGTCGTAAAAATGGTCCTCATTTGCGGGCTCTCCAATTACACCATGCAGCTCTGGGGTTGAGGGCGTTAGCCCCCAGTCGTCCCGTCCAGTATTCAAGCCTGCTCTCCGTGCCTAGGGCGTGGGTCCTGTTGGCATTGAGCTTGAATCGGCGCGAGACGCTCAGGCGTCCACGTACACACAAGGAGAACTCGTCATCAGGCATGCCCGGATCATCGCCGAAACCGAGCACGTTCAAATGTCATGTTCACTCATGCGGCAGGCGCTCCGCGCCTGCTGATTGGGGAAGCGGACCGGTTGCGTGATCGCGACATCCCTGTCGCCATCCGGTCACACCCAGCTATTCCGCCCCCCAAACTATTTCGACTGGCTCTTTTGGTCTGTTGAGTGACATCATGTCACTCCCCGGCATCGCCTCCGGACAAACCGCGCGAACTCGTCTGCGATGTTAATTCGGCAGACCATGCATGATGACTGCAACCTGTCTACGCGGAATCACCGGGAACAGGGCTTGTTCCTGCCGAACACGTCAAGCTCAATACACTCAAGGGTCCATCCCTGACCATTATGGGGGGCATTTTACCGGCAAGTCGTGCCGAATCGGACTTTTCAGACCGGTTACACGCTGTCAAAACACGACCAACCGGCAAGATCAGCATATTCGGTGCGTTGGACCGGTCTTTCGACACCCCTGCACAAAGCAAGGTTCGGCCCCTCGAATCCGAAACCTCCGCAGGACTCCCCCGTTCACGAACTGATTGCGACTCTCTCGCCTGAATCAAGAACCCTCCACTTCATCTCCACATCCCGGTTCACTTGCATCGCCCGCAACCTCCCGACATGTTACGGGAGCCGACTTTCCATCCTCCACTTCCTCGGACTCACTTCCTCATGGCCAAAGAACTCAACTTCAAGCAAGACCTCACCGCGTGCTTTGGACAACCGGTCGCGGAAAACCCGACGCAGGTCATGATGGAGGCGGCTTACCGGCACCACGGCCTCGACTGGCGGTACCTGACCATTGAAGTGTCCCCAGATGACCTGCGAGAAGCAGTCCAAGGGGCCCGCGTCATGGGGTTCCGTGGATTTAACTGCACAATTCCCCACAAGGTGGCTGTCATTCAGCATCTCGACGGGCTGGGGGAATCGGCCTCGCTGATGGGAGCTGTGAACTGCGTCGTCCGGCGAGGAGACCAGCTGATCGGCGAGAATACCGACGGCAAGGGATTCGTGAAGTCGCTGCGGGAACTCGTTGACCCGACGGGGAAACACGTGATCATGTTCGGAGCAGGCGGAGCCGCCCGCGCGATCGGCGTCGAGGTTGCCCTCGCCGGAGCCACGAAGATCACTCTCGTGAATCGCTCCACCCGCCGAGGCGAGGAACTCGCCCAGCTGCTGGCCGATCGTGTGAAAGTAGATGTGAACTTTGTTCCATGGGACACGACATACCAGGTTCCCGAGGGGGCGGATATTGTGATCAATGCGACTTCGATCGGGCTGTATCCCGATGTCGACGCCCGGCTCGACTTGGATGTGAATACGTTGCGGGCTGGGATGGTCGTCGCGGATGTGATCCCGAACCCGCCGAAGACACACCTCGTGCGAGACGCATTGGCCCGCAAGTGCCTGGTCATCGACGGGCTGGGAATGCTTGTTAATCAAGGAATTATCGGTGTCGAATACTGGACCGCAGCGACCACCGGCCAGCAGGTTACCCCTGACGCGGGAGTGATGCGACAGGCGTTGGAGGCGGTTTTCGGGGCGTAAGGGAAACTGAAGGGACACGGGCGATCATCCTCACGGTATGAGAGTGTCACTCCGGAGATCAGAGGGACCGGCCATAGTTACGCAGATTTCACAGATTGGAATGTGGCAACCTGAATCTGTGAAATCTGTGGTTCAAACTCTACTGAGTGAAATCGCACAAGCATCTCATGGCAGGCTGACACGACGAGCTGATTCTGTATTGATCCACAGAGAATTCGATCCTCTTTCGAATATCGAGCTACATATTTCGAGTTTCCCCTGATCCACAAACCCCCGATCTTCGTTCTGAGAAGATCGGCGAATCGACCTGCCATGGGCAGTCGCGTCTCGCCTCCTCACTCCTCACCGCGTAAGATGCGCCATGACGAGATTCTGAATCCGATTCGACGACCACGTGGCGAAGGCTTGCTGCGTTCGCTCGGGAGACCCACCATGCCGTACTTCAGCCGGCTGACCGAAATTGTGACCTGCAACCTCACTGCCCTGCTCGACGGAGCAACGGATCGCGAGGCCACCCTCGAAGAAATCATCGGGGAGATGCAGGAGGGAATCTCCGGAGCCCAGCGCAGCGTACGCACAGCTGGCGGTAACGTCACCAAGGTCGAATGCGAGATCTCGGAACAGCTGATCCAGTCGGGCGAATGGATGAGCAAAGCCCGCCAAGCACTGGAAAACAACCGCGAAGACCTCGCCCGACAGGCCTTGTCCCGCAAAAAAGAGGTCGAGAATCTGATCGCGGGCCTGGAGCAACAGCTGCATGCCGCCGTCTCGACGCGGGATCATTTGAAAACAACGCTGCATGCGTTGGAGGCCCGGCTGTCCGATGCCCAGCGCCGCCGAACGAAGGCCCCCGCAGAAGAAGACCCCGCGACGGTGTATCGTGAAGAAATGATTTTAGTCTCAGCTCATGCCGAGAGTGTCGAAGAAGCACTCGCTGCACTTCGGCGGGAGTTGAGTGGGGCTTAGAGCAGATTCAAATTCTGTCTTGATTGCGCACAGACAGGAACGTCAGTGCCAGTGATCAGTGGGGCAGACATTCCTGTCTGCCTGTCCTAGAAGACAATGCTAAAACCGATCGAGTGGACGGCCGTCACAGCACGCAGGGCCTCGCGGTGCTTCCCTCACCGCAACAAGGGAATCTATGCCAGATACGATTTTGCCTGCCCCTGTCCCAGCCTCGCCGTTGCCTCGCTCCGTCTGGATCCTCAGCTGGATCTCCTTCTTTGCGGACGTATCGAGCGAGATGGTCTACCCGATCTTGCCCCTGTTTATGGTGCAGGTGCTCGGCTCCTCAAAATCCCAACTGGGGTTGATGGAGGGGGGAGCTGTGTTGCTCGTCGCGTTGATGTCGGCGTATGCGGGGTTTCGCAGCGACCGGAAGGGACCGGGCGGCGGGCGGGTGAAGTGGATTCGGATCGGGTACGGGATGCCGGTGCTGGGCAAGGCGATCATCGCCGTGGCGACCACGTGGCCGCTCGTGATGGGCGGGCGGTTGTTTGACCGGTTTGGCAAGGGGCTGCGCGGGGCACCCCGCGATGCCTTGATTGCGGATGCGGTCAGTGCCGATCAGCGCGGGCGAGCGTTTGGGTTGCATCGGGCGTTCGATACCACCGGGGCACTGATCGGAGTCCTGCTGGCGGCGTTTCTGCTGTGGTGGTTGACGGGGACGCCGCAGGAGAGCGTGGCTGGCGAGACGCTGAGTGCTGCTGCCCAAACTCCTGCGTGGGTTTATCGAGTGATCCTGTGGATCGGGGCAGGTCTGGGACTGGCGTCCTTGGCGTTGTCGTTTCTGATGCAAGAGCCGGAGACGAGCGAGTCTGATGTCGCCGCGAAGAGTGTCGCCGTCGACTCCGCGAAAGAGCGCTCTTTCGCGGAGCGAAAGGCGACACTCTGGCTGGGGATGCCCGGCTCGTATTGGTTGGTAATGGCGGTTCTGGGGCTGTTCTCACTGGCGAACAGCAGCGACACGTTTCTGCTGCTGCGGGCGAGTGATCTGGGGTACTCGCCGTGGCTCGTCGTGCTGGCGTATGCCCTCTTCAATGTGACCTATGCGGGATTGTCTTACCCGATTGGAGTGCTGAGTGATCGCCTGGGTCGCTGGCGGATTATCGCCGTCGGTTGGGCGATCTACGCGGGGGTGTATGCCACGATTGCTCTACTCCCGAAGTCGCAGGCGTGGGGGCTGTGGCCGCTGATGGCGGTGTATGGAGTCTACATGGCTCTGACCGATGGAGTGGGGAAAGCGCTGATCGCCGACCATGCTCCCCAAGAGTCGCGCGGAGCTGCGATGGGGATCTTTTATGCCCTCACCGGATTAACGACTCTCGGGGCGAGTTTGCTGGCGGGCGTGGTGTGGGATCGAGTCGGCCCCGAAGCCGCTTTGCTGATGGGGGCCGGATTTGCGATCCTGGCGCTGGTCGGACTCGGGCTGGTTCGCCACCGAGTGTGACCTCGTGGGATAGGCTTCCAGCCTGTCAGTTCTGCCAGAGACCGTCAACGCTCAGGATGGGGGGATAATCGTGATTCGGGAGGGCGGGGCGAATCCCCAAATCACGCCTTGACGAGGCACCTGAAATCATGACAGGCTGGAAGCCTATCCCACGAAAGCGCCTCATGACCAACCTCTTCGCAGACCTTCCGGCCCAGCTCCCCGAGGAGCTGATCACGACGTTGCTCTCGTGCGAGCACGTACGGATCGAGCGCATCGTCTCGCATGGACATTCCTCGCCCGAGGGGTTCTGGTACGATCAGCACGAGGCCGAGTGGGTGGTCGTGCTAAAGGGGGCTGCGAGGCTCTGCTTCGAAGGCGAGACTTCGCCGACCGAGCTACGACCCGGTGACTCTCTCCTTATTCCGGCCCACCGGAAGCACCGCGTCGAGTGGACGACATCTGACGAGCCGACCATTTGGCTGGCGGTGTGGCTGGGCCAGTCTTCGGCCTCTTTGATCCCACCACGTTTCGAGTGAAGCCTCGAGAGACTTCTAAACATGAATGTTGAACTGCCACTCTGCATCGTGTTGATCTCACCTCCTGCAGGTGTTGATTTTGGCATTCAGCAGGGGAAGGGCCATGACTTTCAAATCTTACAGAAGCAGCGATCAGCGGGGCAGGATCTGCGATTTGAATGCACGGTCACGGTCAAGGACAACCGCGACGATGGTCTACCGAACTTTCTGGGGCAGCTGGTTCAAGGACCAGTGACTGGGCGATTTCTCTATATCGACGTCGGAAAGATCGCCGGGCAGCGCGACTCTTGTTGGGAACGCCGCATCAAGATTCCGCTAGAGGACATTGGCTGGGATCTGATCCGACTGGCGACATTCGACTCGGGCCAGCGATTGGCAGCTGATTTCCCGGGGACCGCCAAAGACGGTGGGCCGAGTTGTGCCACAGTGCGTTCGATCGCTGGATGGAAATGCGCTCATGATCTTTGAGGGACTTTCTACAGGATACGATGTCACTCGATTCCCACGGACTATTTTATGGATTCAATCAGATGCCAATGAAGATCGAGGTGGTTGAGGGTGATCTGCTCAATCAGGATGTCGATGTCATCGTTAATGCATGGAATCGCAACATCATCCCGTGGTGGCTGCTGCTGCCTCAAGGCGTCTCTGGGGCGATCAAGCGACGAGCTGGGACCGTCCCCTTCAAGGAAGTCGCCAAACATGGGGCAATACCTCTCGGCGGCGCAGTGTTAACTTCGGCTGGCAATCTCCCCCACAAAGGGATTATCCATGTCGCCGGGATCAACATGCTGTGGCGGGCTTCGGAGCGATCAATTCGAGAATCAGTCAGAAGCGCCATCCAGCTGGCTCACAAGAGTGTTTTTTTGTCGATTGCCATGCCTCTGATCGGAGCGGGTTCTGGTGGGTTCAACCAAGAGCAGACGAAAGCACTGGTACTCGATGAACTTCAGCGGATCAATCTGCCGATGAGCGTGAAGGTGGTCGTCTTCTCAGCCAAGCGATGACGCCGCGATCAATGACAATCCTCAACTCCTGAAGAACGCCTCAAGGATGCAATCGCAAATGCCCGCCCCGATTTACTCACCCGGCCCGCAGCCGAACACGGTTCGTATTCCTGATGGCCGCGTCTTGAATATCCCCAGCGGGTGGACGCTGTTTCCACCCGGTGATGCCGCTCTGACTCGCCGGGTGAAGGCGGCGGGCGACCACTATGTCGTCGCTGAGAAGAAGGGACGCAAGCTATTCTCGCTGGGCGTCTGGGCACCGACAGAGACCATTGAGCAGATCCGCGTGGACCTCGAAGCGGAGCGATCCACCGAAAGCTATGCCAAGAAGCAAGAGGCCGCTGCGCGTCGACGCGACAAGGTGCAGACCGAGTATGTCGAGGATTTCCACGGAGCGGTGGTGCAGTTTCTGGCCTTCGATCCGAAGTATGCCGAGATCGCGGACCGGCTCGCACAGGCCGTGACAACTCACGCCACCCCCGTCGGCAGCGGCACTGTCGCCCGGACCAAACGCATCCCCGTCGAGCAACGGGCCGAGGCAGCTGTCATTGCCTGGATGCGGCACCAAACAACCGGGTACGACGGGATGACCATCGCTCGCGTCAAAGGCAAACGTCGCGAGGTCCGACGAATGCTGGCCAAGAGGTCGCATGAACTGCTGGAGCGATATCGCCGGGGAGCTGCGATTGGAGACGCGTGCCCGTTGAAGGTGTCGCTGGCGTCGAACTAGAGATCGCTTCACCTGCACCGTGTGCCAGCAATCCGCTCGCGAAATCTTATTTCGCGGGCGGCTGGTCTTCTTCGAGCTTGCCGGCCAATCTCCGGAAGAATCGCGTAGCGACCTTGTGGGTCAGCCATTCGCCAAAGCGAGGGAAGACGTTGGAGATCGCAAAGAAAATCCGCACTCCCATCTGCTCGACGACGATGACCGGGGGGTCGGATCGCAGGGCTTTGATGACCTTCTTGGCCACGGCGTCGGCCGTGGTCCCGCCCATCAAAAACGGGACACGGCGGCCCATCTCATTCTTGATGACCTCGTAGATTCCGCCATCATCGGTGAAGCCTGGACAGATGGCTGTCGCGGAGATTCCGCTGCCTGCGTATTCGAGCCGCAAGGCCATCGAGAATTGCAGCAGACTTGCCTTGGTCGCCGCATACGTCGCTCCATACGGCGGAGCCTGTATCGCTGCTGTCGACGCCATATTGATGATGCGGCCTCGGCCTTTTTTCAGCATCACGGGAATCACGAGACGGGTCAGCACGATGGAGCCCACGGTATTCGTGGCGATCGTGGCTTCGATCTGTTCGACGGGGATTTCGTGGAACGCCCGGAAGGCTTCAATGCCCGCGTTGTTGACCAGCACGTCGATCCCGCCGAACTCGCCGACTGCTGCGGCCACGAGACGTTCGAGGTCAGCTCGCTTCGAGACATCCGTCGGGACCGCCAGCACACGCACTCCCGATTTTCGGAGTTCCTCGGCAGCCGCCTCCAGCTTGCCCACCGAACGAGCGGCCAGCACGAGATTCATGCCCTTGCGAGCCAATGCGGTGGCCACAACCAAGCCGATTCCCTGGGAACCGCCGGTGATGAGTGCCACTTGGCCTTCGAGTGAACCTGACATGAAAATCCTGTGGGGGCTATGGAGTCGCCGCTCAAGCGGGCTGTGACTCGCTCGTCGAAATCAGTGTTCGCAGTTCATCGGCCAGAACACCATTCAAGATCTGCTCTATCCGCAACAGACTGTCCGCGACCAGCAGTCCGTCCATCAATCGGTGATCATAGGCCAAAGTGACTCGGCTGTGACCCTCGGAATCTATCGGACCATAGCTGATGACCCCCGTCTGAAACGAGGGTGGACAGTCGATTTCTACTCCTCGACTGGCCAATGTCGAGAGAAAGAACGTCCCCATCCGCCTCGCCCGCGTGCTGCCACGCAGCTGCATTTTCATCCACCAGATGAATCGGCGCAGGGGATTCGGGAAAGCGCTGAGGAGAAGGTAGTGCTTGAACACCTGCTCGACGGGGGCTTGTTGGTAGTGATCCAGCTGTCGTTGGAGTTCGAGGAGTTGGGTGTCTTCGGGAGCCATGAAGCGGCCCCAGAAGAGCCAGGGTTCACCCTGATACTGGCGTTGGACGGCCAGCATGCCGACGCTGGTGCCGTGCAGATAGATCGTGGGCCACGGAAACGACATCCACGTTTGACGGAAGACCGGGGTTTCCTTGGCCAGCAAAGCGTAGGCTTTGAGGAACAAGACAGGCCAGGAGATCCGTGTCGCAGCGGATTTTCGAACCACATCCAGCGGGGCGAGGTGGAGCTTTCGATGATGCGGGCAGAGTGGAACTTGCTTGTGGAAGTGGAGGACATCACAGGTCAACCGGCGCGAGCGCGGAACCAAAAATCGTGAAGGATTTTGAGTCGAAGTCGGAGCGGGGGGAACCGGCTCGCCGCGTGTCATCTGGACTCTCGAAGGTTTGGAGTGGCTGATTGGCTCATGGAAGGCTGCAAGCTAGCAGACACCAGCGCGCGGGCAAAGACCGGTCGGCCGGGATGAAGCCGATTCTGTACTGAAAGAGATGGCGCACTGTCGCGGTTGTGATTGATGCCAAAGCTCTGTACTCGAATTCGCGACCGATCATTATCCACGACTGTGATACGAGTTACGTCTTGGATGGCAGTGTTCAAACGGTTCGGCACGCATCGTGCATTTCTCACGAAGCATGACGCCTCCACGACCGACGAGGGTTTGCGGCCAGTGTGCGTTGGATTCTCTCTCCCCTTTGAAAGGGCACTCTCATGAAACGCATTTTGGTTCTCGCTGTTGTCGCCTTCGCAGGCGTCCTCGTTGCCGGTTCAGCAGTTCAAGCCGATCACTACCGTTCTGTGGGCCACTACGGCGGCGGATGTGGGAATGGCGGCTACCAGTCGAATTATCGCGGGTACGGCGAATACGGGGGTCAATATGGTGTCCCGTCGTATGGACATGGCGGCGGTTACCGTGGTGGGTACGGAGTTTCAAACTACGGTTATGGAGTTCCGTCCTACGGGCACGGTGGTCATTCGTACGGTCACAGTGGCTACGGCAGCGGATTCTCAATCCGCACCCAGGGGCTGCAATTCAACTACCACAGGTAGTTGATCTGGCTCTCGGTTGACGTGACCGAATCGACATGACGTTCAAACCAGGGGGCGGAGTCGGTGACTTCGCCCCTTCTGCTTTTGCGGTAAACCCAGAGGCCCAATCCATCGAGTTGAAATCAAGTTTCCTTCGCCCGTGGTTCAGTTCCGGAACATCTGCCTACAATCTGGGATGGAATCCAGAAGCAGGCGTGGGTGATCATGGGTTATCGCAATTTGCAGGAGTGTGTTCGAGACCTCGAACGGACCGGACAGCTGGTCCGGATCTCGGCGGAGATCGATCCGCATCTGGAGATGGCTGAGATTCAGCGGCGGATTTACCGAGCTGGGGGCCCTGCCCTGCTGTTCGAACGGGTCAAGGGGACACGGTTCCCGATGCTCGGCAATTTGTACGGCACCTTGGAGCGGACTCGCTTTCTGTTCCGTGACACATTGGAACTCGTGCGCCGACTCGTCGAGATCAAGATCGACCCCGCCGTCATTGCGAAGTCTCCGTTCCGATATCTGCGAGCCTTGCCAGTCGCCTGGGCGATGCGACCCAAGAACGTCTGGCGAGCCCCTCTTCTGGAGTGTGAGACTACGCTCGATCAGCTGCCCGCGTTGCAGTCCTGGCCGCGCGATGGAGGGCCGTATATCACGCTGCCCGCTGTCTACTCCGAGCATCCCGACACTCCCGGCTGGTCCAAATCGAACTTGGGAATGTATCGCGTCCAGCTGGCCGGAAATGACTTTCTGCCCAATCGCGAAGTCGGTCTGCATTACCAAATTCATCGTGGCATCGGAGTGCATCACGCAGCCGCGATTCGTCGCGGCGAGAAGCTGCGAGTCAACATCTATGTGGGAGGCCCGCCATCGTTGCCGCTCTCCGCAGTGATGCCGCTGCCCGAGGGCCTGTCGGAGTTGACCTTTGCCGGAGCGCTGAGTGGGCAGCGAATGCGTTTGGCTCGGTCGCCGAGCGGGGGTATGCCACTCTTGGCCGAAGCAGACTTCTGCCTGTCAGGCACGATTGACCCATCGCACACCAAGCCAGAAGGGCCCTTCGGGGACCACTTGGGTTACTACAGCCTCGCTCATGAATTCCCGGTGATGACGATCGACAAGGTCTATCACCGCCGCGATGCGATCTGGCCATTTACGGTGGTCGGGCGGCCCCCTCAAGAAGATACGTCCTTCGGCGAGATCATCCATGAGATCACCGGCCCCGCGATTCCCAGCGTGCTGCCGGGAGTCAAAGCCGTCCATGCCGTCGATGCAGCGGGGGTGCATCCGTTACTGCTCGCGATCGGCAGTGAGCGTTACGTTCCGTACGCCAGACAGCGCCGCCCGATGGAGATCCTCACTCAAGCCAACGCGCTGCTCGGACAAGGGCAGTTGTCACTCGCCAAATACCTGCTCATCGTCGCAGGAGAAGATAACCCCCATCTCGACATCCACGACATCGGAGCGTTCCTGCGACACCTGTTGGAACGGGTCGACTGGGAGCGCGACTTGCACTTCCAAACCCGCACGACGATGGACACGCTCGACTACTCGGGCAGCGGTCTGAACTCCGGATCAAAAGTCGTCATCGCAGCTGCGGGGGGAGTAAGAAGGTCTTTGCCGACATCGTTGCCGGAGGGGTTGAAACTGCCCGAAAGGTTCCGTGAACCGCGTGTCGTCGCGCCGGGAATTCTGGCCGTGAATGCTCCGAGTTTCCGAGCCGGGCAAGCGGATATGCGACGGTTCTGTCACGACCTGAGCACCGGCGATGTGATCAATCAATTTCCGCTGATTGTTTTGGCTGACGACAGCGAATTCATCGCTCGCGAGCTGATCAATTTTCTCTGGGCCACGTTCACTCGATCCAACCCAGCTGTGGACATTGATGGGATCGGAGCATTTAACGAAGACAAGCACTGGGGCTGTCGCGGGTCACTGGTCATTGATGCCCGGTTCAAGCCGCATCACGCTCCCCCATTGGTCGAAGATCCCGACATCACGCGGAGGGTCGATCAACTCGCCGCACCGGGAGGGCCGTTGCACGGGTTAATCTGAGGCGAGCGGTAAAAAAAGTCACTCGCCACCCCGCTCGTCGGGGTGGTTCCCGCGATTGTGCGCTACAGTGGCGGGGAATTGATTTTCTAGTTGCCTGAGAGTCGCCCGGTGTTTGTGAATTCGCCTCAGCCGCCGCTCCAATTGGTGGCTCATCGCTGACTCAAAAACGCAAATAGCCCAGTGGTTGTTGACCACTGGGCTATTTGCGTTCAAGAGGAGCCGGTCGGATTTGAACCGACGAAATGATGGATTTGCAATCCATTGCCTTAAGCCACTTGGCGACGGCTCCTTGATGTCCCGACTGACCGGGATGCCCCATTGAATCGGTCGGAAGCAGGCTCGTCCTTGACGGAAAAAGCCTTAATCCTCGGATCGCGTGCAGGAGTCCGAGAGTCAGCTCGACCCGCAAAATCCGCCACACTCTGTCGCGGGAACTCTATGCAGTGGCCCGCTGACGGTCAAGTCGCCCAGAGATTCCCGCACCTCCCAGACCCCCAACACTCCCACGTTCGTGAAATATTGCCGGACTCGACACGCCCCATAGCCTCACTTGCCGAGGACATCCGCCTCGGTTTCCGTGCGTCCCTGACCGGAAGCGAGTAAGATACAGCCCGACCAAATCCCGGACTCCAACGACAGTCACAACGCCATGCGACCCGGACAACACACTGAACAGCTGCCCGACCCCACGATTCGCCTCGCAACCGGCTGGCATTGCCTGCATGCGTACTACCGTGTGAATGCGTTGGCCGTGTCGCTGCTCACTGCCTCAGAAATTGAAGCCGGGTGCGAGGAACTGCGACAGCTGCTGGTTCCCGGTCGCGAAGGTGGTCCCGAGCGATTGCAGGTGTTTGCGGTCTCGGGACATCGGGCCGATCTGGGCTTGATGCTGATGGACCCAGACCCGCTGAAGATCGATTCCGTCTTACAGGGAATCCGCGCGTCAAAATTGGGAACAGCACTCGATGCGACGTACTCGTTCGTCTCGATCACCGAGATCTCCGAATACGTGCCGACGCTGGAGCAGTATTCGACTCGCCTGTTGTCGGACGGGACCAAGTCGGATGACCCGGCCTTTGCCGCAAAGATGAAGGCGTACGAACAACGCCTGCCGATGATGAACAAGCAGCGGCTCTACCCCGACATGCCCGAGTGGCCGGTCATCTGCTTCTACCCGATGAACAAGATCCGCGACCCACAGGCCAACTGGTTCATGATCCCGTTCAGCGAACGCTCCCGGTTGATGGCCGAACACGCCACCTCGGGAATTAAGTTCGCGGGCAAGGTCTCCCAGCTGATCTCCGCGTCAACCGGCTTCGACGACTGGGAGTGGGGCGTCACACTGTGGGGCCGGACTCCGGAGTACATTAAGGAAATCGTGTACACCATGAGATTTGACGAGGCGTCCGCCCGGTACGCCGCGTTCGGTCCGTTCTACGTTGGGTACACGATGCCCATTGGCGACCTGCTGAAGCATCTGAAGCTGGCGTAGTGGTGACGGGAATGTCGCCTTTTTCTCCGAAAAAGGACGCTCTTTCGCGGAGCGAAAGGCGACAATGATTGGGCGTGCCGGAGAGGTAGAGAATCCCTATCCTACGGGGATCGAGGTCCAGCACTGACGGAGACCGAAGCCGTGAACGGATTTGTGCGTCGCCCCTGGGATTTGTCTCTCAACCTGCACACTCCGCAGGACGTGTTTCGCAGTTCGCGTCCCTCGCGACGAGATTTCTTGATCGGCATGGGAGCCTCCGCTCTCGCTCTGTCCGGTTGCCAGAAAGCTCCTACCGATGCCGAGCTGACAGCTGCCGGAGCCGTGACGCTCGACAAGTCCAAGTATCCCGCCGCTTCGAACGCGAAGTTCGAGTACGGTCGCGCCGAGTCGAAGAAGCGTGACACCGAGGAGTTCGCGAACTTCTACGAGTTCGCGCCCTCGAAGGATGTTTTTCGGTATGTCGCGGCCTTCAATCCGACGCCGTGGTCGGTCGAGGTCTCGGGACTCTGCAAGAATCCTCGGACATACGACCTCGATCAAATCGTGTCGACGTTTCCACTGGAAGAACGCGCGTACAGGCACCGCTGTGTCGAAACGTGGGCCATGTGTGTCCCGTGGACCGGCTTTGCATTGAAGGACCTGGTCGCAGCTGCGGACCCACTGCCGACGGCGAAGTACGTGCGGTTCGAGACCTTTACCCGTCCGACGGAAGCGACTCAGCAGGAGGACACCAACTACCCCTGGCCCTATCAGGAAGGGCTGACGCTGGCCGAGGCCACGAACGAGCTGGCCTTCATCGCGACCGGAATCTACGGAGCCCCACTGCCTAAGCAAAACGGCGCTCCCGTCCGGCTGGTCGTCCCGTGGAAGTACGGCTTCAAGAGCATCAAGTCGATCGTGAAAATCGAGTTCACCACCAATCAGCCGTCGACGTTTTGGAATACACTCAACCCGCACGAATACAGCTTCGAAGCGAACGTCGACCCCACTGTCCCACACCCCCGCTGGAGCCAGGAGTTCGAATGGATGCTTGGCTCGCGGGAATACTTTGACACCCTGAAGTACAACGGTTATGGGGACTGGGTCGCGAAGCTCTATGAGAACGGGTGAGCCGTTCTAGAGACCTCCCTGATGTTCCGAAAGCGTGAGGTGACCGGCGTCGCTGCCAAAGTAACTCGTCGACGATCATCCGCATGACGTTGACCGTCCAGAAGCTGTCACGCAGACGCGCAGGGGGCGCAGAGCGGAGGAAGTGGCTTGAATGATTTCTCTGCGACCTCAGCGCCTCTGCGTGACACATTTGCTTCGAATGGCTGAAGTCTCAATCAACACAGAGAGAGAGAAAATACTGAGTCTAAAATCTAGGCTTTCGATTCTGCGAGCAGGCATTGAGAGAGCCATGTTGACTACAGCGGTCCACGAAAACGAGAGTCCCTGTGTGTCTGGGAGCCATTGTGGTTTATAGACCTCCGCTCGCAATCCTCTCCAGAGCCGACAACGTCACGCGAGCCACAGCGGAATGCGAATGTTGCTTGCGGACCTTCTCGAACCCTGAACGAGCGAGACTAAGTAACAGGGGCCGATCCGACATCAGCTGGGACCATGCGGCGGCCAGTGCTTGTGGATCACGATGCGGGACCAGCAGGCCGCCGTCGGCACCGACTAATTCCGGAAACGCTCCCGCTGCGGGTTGCACGACCGGGACACCGTTGGCCCACGCTTCCAGAATCGAAAGTCCTTTCGGCTCTTCGAAATCTGTCGGCACAGACAGCACATCGATCGAGCGGTAGAAGGCCACCTTTTCTTCGAGCGTGTCGGGGCTGCCGATGAATTCGATTGACGGGCCGATCAAGGCCGCACGCGCGCGCTGCTCGCGGATGTAGAGCCAGTGTTGGGCGGGCTCGTAGCCACCAATTCGCAGACGGGCCTCCGGGTGCTGTTGATGCAGCAGGGCGAACGCATCCAGTAAGTGATGCAGTCCCTTCTCGGGGGCCAGCCTCGCGAAGTACCCGATCGTAAATGGCTGGCCTTGTCGTTCTCCCGGTGTTCCAGTGTGCGACTCCAAATCGATCGACAGTGGGATCGTTTGGAATCGGTCGACGGGCAGACTAAGCATCCTCGCCATGTGGTCGCGATAGAACCGCGAATGTGTCAGGAATCCATCGAATCCACTCGCCCGCTCCGACACAGCTGCGATCGCGCGGGAGCGGTAGGGGTCAGGAAGTGCATCGAGGAAGACATCGTCACCTTGCAGGATGCAGGCGACCGGTCCGGCGTACTCGGCTTTGATCTGCGGCAGACAACCACTGAGCAAGGCGTTGCTGAAGACCACGAGATCCGGCTTCAATTCCCGGCCTATGAATTGAGCCAGCTCCTCCCCGGCAGCGCGAATCGGTCCATCGCCACCCGCCAACATGATCAGCGTCAGGTCGCCCAGCTCAGCGGCATCGTTGCTGACACCGAACCGCGTCAGCTGGCGGATGACCCACGGTCGATCAAGCCACGACTTTGACCACTGTGGGAGAGCGGCCCAAACGCGAGACTTGGCATTGAGATAGACATTGATCCCGCCGAGGAAGACGCGGGATAGGCTCTGGTTCGGCTCATCGACTCGAATCGGTGTGTAGGTCGGGATCAGTGTGACCTGGCTTCCGTTCGAGATCAGACCGCGAGCCCACGTGTTGTCCTGCATGCACGACCCGCAGAACATCCCCGCCCCCCCAGGAGTGACGATCGCAACATGCATGGGATCCTCCTCCCCGTGGCAGAATTATTCAGAATTCTGCCGAACTGTTTCGCTAACAGCCACAGACTGCAGAATTCTCACGAATTCTGCTGCGGGGAGACTTTGCTCGTCCCCATGAATTCATGATACAGCGCGACATGCCGCTCGATCATCCGGCGCACCGAAAGTTCTGTCTCAACTCGCTCGCGAGCTGTAGACCCCAACTGAGTCGCCAGCTCATGATCCCCCCACAGCTTGTGGGTGAATTGGGCAAACCCAGCGCTGTCACGTACGTTCACCAGATAGCCATGGACTCCATGCTGAATCAACTCCTGATTCGGTGGGATGGCTGTCGCGACGATTGGCTTCCCGCAGGCCATCGCCTCCATCACGCTGTTCGACATCCCCTCAAACTCGCTTGCCAGCCAAACCACATCGGCAAGATGGAGCAGTCGAGCGGCATCTGCGCGGTGACCGAGAAACCTCACATGCGTGGCGACTTCGACCTCGCGGGCCTGTTGCTCCAACGAGGCTCGCAGCAGACCCTCTCCCACAATGATCAGGTACGCTCGCGGGTCTGCCTGCCGCAGCAGCTGCATGGCCCATAGCAGGTCAGCGACTCGTTTCTGAGGAGCCAGCCGCCCGACAAAGATTGCCAGCTTCGCGTCCTCGGGCAACCTGAGTTCCTGTAGAAACGCCGCGCGGGACTGCTCTGGCTCGGGTGGCATCTCAACCCCGTTGGGGATGACTCGCAGCTTGGACTCGGGATATCCCAGCGGTCGATAGAATTCGACGACCGCCTGCGAGTTTCCGATTAGACAATCCGTACGTCTCACCAAGCGGCGATCCACGCGCAGCTGCCAGCTCTTCCAGCTGTCGACGCATCGTTCCGAGACGATGACGCGCGTGTTGGACCTACGCGGAAGGGCGAGACGGCCATAGCTGTTGGCAGCGAACAGCCACGTGTGCAAGATGTCGGGCTGTCGCTCTCGCAAGTGCTTCCGCAGTCGCAAATACGCCAGCGGGTCGAACTGAAACTTTTTGCCCAGGATCGTCACCGGGATGCCAGCGTCCCGCAAGATCGCCTCGTAAGGGCCACCACTCGTCAGGCAGGTGACGCGCACATTGAACTCGGATCTCGGCAGTCCCGTGGCCAACAGGACTAGCTGTTTCTCAGCGCCGGATTGCACCAGAGTCGGGATCAGGAGTTCAAGCTGGATCACGCGGGGGCTCATGGTCTCAAGTGGATAGGATGGAAAGAGACAGTGGTGGCCAAAGAGATTCACGCCAGTGACGCAAACAGATGCGGAGTGAGACATTCTGGCGAGCGTCTCACTCCACGTTACTTTGCCGCCTCCGAACGGGCTTTGGCTTTCGCACGAATCTCTTCCTTGACCTGCTTCAACCGCTCGGGCCAAACAAACGTGGGGGCCTGCGCTGGATCGTATCCCTGCAAGTGGCCTGTCAGCCGGGTCGTCGGGTCGGTGTAGACCAACTCGGTCTCACCGAAGACTTCCTCGCACAGTTTCGCCAGCCGGGGGTCGTACTCCTTCAGCAGGACGCGTGTCCGAATCTCATTGTGATCGTGATCGGGGGGGCGGTTGTTATCGAACCAGGATTGGACCCCCTCGGCAAAGTACTCGTGGTGGTTCGTGCTGCCGTATTTCCCTTTCCACAGTCCCGTAGCCATCGCATGGTCGTATGCCGCCTGGACGCGCGAATCGAATGTCGGGTCGACATTCACCATCCCTCGCAAATGGATGTTGTGCGCGAACTCGTGAATCAGAATGTTCTCCGTCGAGTAGGGGTCGCCGGGGTACTTGAGCAGGTTCTCCTCTCCGGTCGAGCAGCTCGGGTCATCCTGCGAACCACCGGTCCCGCGAGCCCGAGCATCCCACCAATCCTTCGGAGTCAGCTGGGCGAAATCGGGGAGGTCGGTCGTGAACTCATTCCAGCTGATGATACACATCCGCGACCCGCTCTTGATCATCGCGTCACGGACATCGGGGCGTTTGGCGAGCATCAAATTGATGAGGAACGCCGCCTCGCGGAGGGCATAGTCGTTGACGTTGGCAGAGGCCACAACCGGGTAGCCGTTCGCGCTGATCGACTTGGTATAAAACTCAGGAACCTTCCACTCTGCTGGAGGCGGACCAATCGGCTCTAACGTAGTGGGGGCTGGAGCCCCCACGTCCCCCCACACCCTCGCCAACAACTTCGCCATCTCCGGGTCATGCTTCTCTAGCTCCTCCCGATCAAACGGAAAGAAATCGTTGCGAGCAAAGAACGCTTCCGAGGTCTCCGCAAAGTACTCCATCGGGTTCGTCATCGCATACGCCCGCTCGCGAACCTTGGGCTTATTCTTCCCATTCCAGCGTTCGACGTTGTCATACGACTGGCTGTCCTTCGCATGGGCGTAGGCAAGCGAGATCTCCTTTTCGTCGTAACCAAAGACCCGGTCGTGATAGGCATGCGCCAATTCATGAAGAGCGAAATTTGGCATCCGTTCCAGTTCGGCTTCGAAGATGCGGATGTTGGTGAACTCGACACATTGAACCATCTCCGGATTGCGTCCATTGTCCACCAGCCACTGCCGCCCCGGATGGTACTCCGCCTGTGGACCAATCCCCGGATACTCGGGCGAAAACCACAGCGGCACCTCGCGCAGCTGCTTCACCGCTGGGGCTGGCACGACCTCGATGATCTGCTGGAGTTGTTGTTGGAGGAGCTTGATCGCTGCCTCAGTCAGTTCGGGAGAGTCCTTGATCAGCGACTGCTCAATGTGCAGTTTCCAACCGAGGATATCTTTGATCTCGTATGACCGAGGACTGGTGGCAGCTGGTTTGTCGGCACCTCGCACGAGTGAGCCCGCGCTCAGCAGAAGTCCCAACGCCAGTCCACTCACAACAGCCAACGCATCACGCAACGACATCGCTCGATCCCCTCAACTTGGCCTTCGACCACCTCTTCGATGACTCTCTGTGGAGTGCATACAGAATAGCCGGTGATCGAGCAGTGAGCCAGATGCCGCACACGCTTCTCGGAACAGACAGCGAGCGCCGGACGTGAGTCCGCCGTGTGATGCGGAACGTCGTGGGAATCCGTACGTGGCTCAACAGTGAGAACTCGACTCAGTCAACTGCCTTGATTTCAGACGCCACGCTCCAGCAACACGGCGGACACACGTCCGGCGCTCGCTGTTGATCTGACTGCACTCTGAGAAAGTGAGAGTCGATTTGACCATCCATGCGTCAGGCTATGGATTCGTAGCGTGGGCTTTAGCCCACGCAGGCGATTGAGAAGAGTCTCGCCAACTCTGTCGTCATCTGGAACTTCTCCCCTGACCTTTCTCTGTTTAAGAGGTTGGGAGATTTCGCGTGGACAAGCCGACGCTACGGGGGAAGTAGCCGCTCGCACTACAGCCCCGCCAGCGACACGTTGAGCTTCTCGGCCAGTTCGTTGATCTGCCGCCAGGTTTCATCGGGGATGCTGATGCCGTTCTTGGCGCGTTCAGCGGCGCGGCGTTCTTCGATTTCACCCGGCAGCAGGATTTCGGTCACGCCGGGTGCAGTGCGGCTGCTTTTGACATAACCCGCGTACTTGGTCATCCAGGCGTCGTACTCGTCGCGGGGCAGGAAATGCTCGACGGAGATAAGTGACAGCCAGACGCCATTGGCCCCGCGCGGCAGGTCGGTCCGCCCGATCCCGCTGCCCGAGAGGATGCCGCAGAAGACATCGATCATCACCGCCAGACCGAACCCCTTGTGTCCCATCATCGGCCCACCCAACGGAAGGATTGACCCGACCGGGGCGTTGTAGAACACGCCCGGATCGGTCGACGGGTTCCCCTCGCTGTCGATGATCAGCCCCTCGGGAACTCGTTCTCCCTTCTGGTGGGAAACTCGCAGCTTCCCTTCAGCTGTGGCGCTGGTGGTCATGTCGAGGACCATGGCGGTGTGGTCCATAGGAGCTGACATGCTGATGGGGTTGGTGCCAATGCGTCTCTCGATGCCGCCGAACGGAGCGACGCCGCCGGGACCGGGAGCGTTGACGCACATGGTGGCCAGGAACCCGGCTTCGGCAGCCCGCTGGGTGTAGGCCCCCAATCGCCCGACATGATTGCAGTTCCGAATCAGGACCGTCGATGTCCCGGTCTCGCGGCCCTTTGCAATCGCCATGTCGAGGGCTTGGCTCATCACGACTTGGCCAAAATTGAACCCTCCGTCAATGAGGGCATACCCCGGTGCCTCTTTCAGAACCGTCAGCGGAGCCCCCAGCTTCACGTGCCCGTCGCGGATCATCTGCACATACTGCACCAGCCGCATGACACCGTGGCTGTCATGACCAACCAGATTGGCATCGGCCAGTTCGCGACCAACGACCGCGGCATCGGCGGGAGAGACACCGGCTCCTTCAAGGATGCGAGTCGCAAGAGTGTTGAGCTGGGGATGGGTCAGAGTGGGCATGGTGGAAACCTGAGTGGGACACACGGAGATCGAGGCGTACGGCAGGCGGGTTGTATGGCGAGCGGCAGATGAAATGTGACTGTAGCGGAAGTCGTCAGACTTTCGACGGCAAAAATTTCTCGGCGGGCGGCGAAACTCTGACGAGTTCCGCTACGAAAGACTCGTTATTGCCGCTCGCCGAATCACTGACCCGCCCCTGCATGCGTAGGCCGCTTGAGCAGTCGATCTCGCCGGAGTCCGGACTATAGCGAATGGGTGAGCGCATCTCTTACTCTTCGTCCAGACGCTCGGCTTCTCCACTCAGAATGCGATTATAGCTTTCGTACCGTAACGCCGAGATCAAGCCTTGCGACACGGCTGACAGGACCGCGCAGCCCTTCTCATGCGAGTGAGTGCAGTCGGCAAATTTGCAGTGCGCGACGAACGGGCGGAACTCGATGAAGTATGCCTCCACATCCACGGCTTCCACCGCCCACAGCTGGAACTGACGGATACCGGGTGTGTCAACGACCCAGCCGCCGCTGGTGAGCGGGACCAGTTCGGCCACGCGGGTTGTATGCCGCCCCTTGCCGGTATCGGCACTGACTGTCGCGGTCCGCAGCCCGAGGCCAGGCTGGACCACATTCAGCAGCGACGACTTGCCAACACCGCTCTGGCCGGTCAACACGGTCGCTTTTCCATTCATCAGCTGGCGGAGCCGGTCGATGCCATCGCCGCGCGTGGCGCTCGTCAAAATGACCTCGCAACCGAGCTGGGCGTATTGGCCAATCAGAGGTTGCAGTTGGGCCGGATCGATCGAGTCGGCCTTATTGATACAAACAATCCCCTTCACACCGCCGACTTCGCAGCTGACCAGAAAGCGGTCGATGAGTGCGGGCTTGAGCGGGGGATCACAGGCCGAGGCGACGATCGCCGCTTGATCGACATTCGAGACAATGATCTGCGAGGTTCGCCCGACACCACGAGCCAGCGTCGACGTGCGCGGCTCGATCTGCTCGATGACCCCAGTGGCTCCGTCGGTTGAGCGGAAGACGACCCAGTCTCCCGCTGCGATGACGTTGCGGGCTTCACGCTGAAGCGTGCGCACGACTCGCCGGACCGAGCAGTCGTACGTGCGGCCATCCTCAATCTGCACACAGCTGTGATTGGCCCCAACAGCCCACAGGACACGGCCGCGCTGGCAGTCGGCCAGATCGATATCGCGCACATCGCCTGCCACATCGTTGACGGATTTGACCACCACGGTCCGGTGGCGGGACTGGGCTCCCTTGCCGGAGACTCGTTCATCGCTGGGGAGATCGGCGAGATCGTCTTGAGATTGCCGAGTGAGGTCGGCCTGTCGGGTGCGGTTGCCCCGATTCTTGCGGAATTGGACGCGAATCTTGTGGTTCCGGTCTTCGGCCAACGTTACTCCTCTTCCAAGAGCCAGCGAGTGGCTTCGTCTTCCTCAGCCGAGAAAGTCTTCGGCTTTGGGGGTTTGGTGGCGGGGGCTGACCTGCGGTGGTGCCGGGCGTCATCACGACGTTTTTCCAAGCCTGCTTTTTCCAGAAGGCTCATCGCGAACGGATCTTCTTCTTCTTCGGGAGGAGCTGCGGCACCGGGAGCGAAATTGATGGTGAATTTATGCTTGGCGATGGCGACCAAATCGCCCGGCTGGAGAAATTTCGTATCCAGCCGCTCGCCGTTGACCTTCACCCCGTTACTGCTACCCATATCCCGTATTTGCCAGAACCCATTGATGAAAGCGAGTTCACAATGCTGCGAAGACACGTTCGGAAAATCCAAAACGATGTCGCAGCTGCTGCGTCGCCCAATGAGTAACGGAGTCTTCAGGAGCGGGATCGGATCCCCTCCGCCGACTGGGACCAGTTGGCCCAACATGGCGTTTCTTCCTTGATGCCGGCAGATGCGAGCCGAACGTGTTCTGTGAAGAGACAGCAAAGGGCTGCCCTAGGAACAATATCGGTGGTCAATTTCGAAGTCAATTTGCTGTTTTTCGTTCGGAGCGCATTCTTGAAAACTTCACACAAGCTTCTGACAAATCCGCGCTGCCGAAACCCGCTTCTCGTTAACCCGCTGTGGCAGCCAGGGCCGCAGGCCATCACTGAGCGATGCCTGTCGAGCCGATTCTGCAAGAAACACTGCCGAGACACCGATCCAACCGATAAGATAACATCGAGTCATTGGGGTTTTCGTGCTCCAGTGACACACTCCGTCGCGAGTTTCGCAGCGCAAGGCCGATTCATGTCGCAATTCACTGACCTTCCGGTAATCTCCAGCCCGTTCACTCCCCAAGAGTCCACCGAGGATCCGCTCGACCTGATCGACGAGATTGAACACCTGAAGAAGGAGCAGGATGCGACGATCCTGGCGCACTTCTATGTCGGTGGAGACATTCAGGACATCGCTGACTTTACCGGAGACAGTCTCAAACTGGCTCGTGACGCGACCCAGGTGACCACCAAGACGATCGTCTTTGCAGGTGTCCACTTCATGGCCGAATCTGCCAAGATCATGAACCCCGAGAAACGGGTACTACTCCCCGACCTCAACGCCGGATGCTCCTTGGCCGACAGCTGTCCTGCCGACCGGCTGGCCTCGTATCAAGCCACCTTGCGGGCTCAAGGGCGGGACTTCGAGACCGTCGCGTACATCAACACCACAGCTGCGGTTAAAGCGTTGTGTGACTGGATCGTGACGAGCGGGAATGCCCGCGACATCATCGAGAACAAGGTCGCGAAGGACAAGGAAATTCTGTTCGTCCCGGACCAGCATCTCGGGCGGTACATCACGGAAGTCACCGGTCGCCCGATGATCCTGTGGCCCGGCTCATGCATGGTTCACGAGGTGTTCAGCCTGCAAGACCTCAACCGGGCAAAGAGAAACAACCCCGGCTGCATTGTCATCGCTCACCCAGAGTGTCCGCCAAACATTCTGGAAGTGTCAGACGTGGTCGGCGGTACGGAGAAGATGCGGCAATACGTGTTCAACCTCAAACAGCCGACCAAATTCCTGGTCGCGACCGAGGCGAACATGATCCACCCACTCCAGAAGATCGCTCCGTGGCACGAATACATTCCCGTGCCAGGCATCATGACTGACACGGGCGAGACGTGTGCGTGTAACCGCTGCCCACACATGGCGCTGAATACACTGGCCAAGGTCCGCGATTGTCTGCGTGACGGGAAGCCGGAGATTCTGTGGCAACCCTATTTTGAACGGGCGAGGTTTGTGCTCGACCGCAGCTTGTTGAAATAGCTCGGAGAGAGCTTCAGAAGTCACGCCCTGCGGGAACTTGGTTCTCTAGTTCGCCGTAATTGTGCCGACCACCGTCATTGAGTAATCGCCGGCTTCCAAATCGGCACCAACACCCGTCAAAAAGGTGACCGTCAGTCCCAGTTGGGCTTCACCAATCTCGCTACACACGGCTTGGACGCGAGCGTCTTCATCGCCAGTTCCGTAACGGGTCCTGTCGGTCGCTCGTGTGACGGTCCACAGCCCTGGTCCGCTACTGGAGAGGACACGTAATGCAAGACGCCCATCGCGTTTCGCGGCTGAACTGGTCGTGTGTTGAAAACAGGTCGCTGTTTGCAGAATCACCGTCGCTCCAGCTACAGCATTGCTGCGGGCGACCCAGCTTTGGCGCGGAAAACCCAGGTTCGCATTCCCCGCCACATGGGTTCGCAGGGGACTGACCGTTGGAGCCACGATCGACAACCGTCCCGGCACGTTCACCCGAAACAGCTGGCTGTCGCTGGTGGCGGAGTATCCGTAATAACCCGAACCGAGCAGCCCAAGGGCAACTGCAAGGCCGAGAATGGTGCGTGGGAGGTTCAAGACTCGTGCTTTCCACGTAGGGTGTTTGCCCGGAGTGAGCGTTGCCGTTCCGCGACAGGAACTCAGACACCGCACACACACATCAACCTAGCTCGACGAATCCGATGTTGCCCTAAAAAAGCCAGAAAATACGCACATCCAGACTGAAATCCACTCAAGCCCGCCGGTTCAACTTGCCGGATTGCATCAAGTGAGAGGCTTTTAGGTCCGGACCGACTTCTTGCCCTTCACCCGCACGACATGCACATGCTGGGCAGACTGCACGACCGTAATCGAGTCCTCCGACTCGACCAATCGCTGCAATTCCTCAGTTTCTTCCAGTGGAATCATCCCCAGGTCTTCCACCAGATCGCCCGGTAAGCCGCTCAGCAGGGACACTCCGGCCCAGTCGAGCGCCTTCGCAATCTGGGAGGCCGCCAGCATGTCCTGCGGCTGGCTTTCCCGGAGCGGCTTCAGGGCGTCGCGCGGGCTGCGGACTTCACGGAGCAATTGCATCCCGGGAGTCAGGTCCGACCTCAGCTCTGTCAACGCGACGATCCGCCCCTCTTTCGAGACCAACTGCCGCGCGACATCCAGAGCCGCTCCCAGCTGGGACCACGAGTGCCCGTTCGCGTCTTGATCGACAGCGACAATCACCATTCCCGCCCGGGGACCTGCGTTCAGTGTCCACGATTCCGTGAGGACTGCCCGCGCTTTTTGGAAGGCCGCGTCCACCTGCCCGGCGATCACGGTGCTCACTCCATCTCCCACAGAGGGAACGACTTGCACCGCGAATTGCAGGCCCAGCAGCCACGACACTTCATCCATCATTTGCCGCAACGGGCGAGAATCATCTGGAGCCAGCTCTTCGTGCCCTTGTCCGACCGATTTGCGAATCGCCTCGAGATTGGACAAACCGGGGTACAGCGCGCTGCCGCCTCCACGAAACCCAAGGACAGAATCGAAGCCAACTCCCCCGACCAGAATTGGTAAGTCGCCATCCAACAGGTCTTTATGGAGGTAGACTCGCTCTCCGCCCGCCGTCGTCGCCAGGTAAGCGGTCGCTGATTCGTCGAGCGGATCGTGGACTTTCAGAACCACCTGCTCCCGCACTCCGGCGGGCAGCAGCCGACGCAGATCGGGATTCGCCCCCGGAGTTAGCGTCGCCGGAACCAGAATCGTTAGATCTGGAGCATTGATTCCGCATGTTTCCAGCAATTTCCACAGGCCCAGCACGATCGCCTCGGCTTGTGGCGTCTGACGATCCACCACCAACGTGATGCGGTCACCCGCCACGATCGCCTGCTTCAGGCTCGGGTATTCCAGCGGCGATTCCAAGCCGTGCGCCAGCTTCTCACCCAGTTGATCCACAGCTGGGGGTGCGACGAAGTGGCTTTTCAGCCGATCTGCAGAGATCTGAATCTGGCAAGCTCCGCGCCGTCCGTAGGTCAGATTGATGGAGTTTTCCAATGGGGTCTCGCCTCAGTGTCGTCAACAGTTGCCAGTTTTGAATATATTGTGTCGAGCAGGTTCCAGCCACTCGCGACGTACTCCATGACAGATGATGACCTTTTAATGATCCGGCTTCAGGAGGGCGACAACGCCGCCTTCGATGAGCTCGTGGATCTCTACCAGTCCCCGCTGATCGGTTTTTTCATCCGCAACACTCGCGACGTCCAGCTCTCCGAAGACCTCGCACAAGACACGCTGATCAAGCTTTATCAGCAGTCGTGGGATTACCTGCCCGTGGGACGGTTTCGCGGCTGGCTGTTTCGCATTGCCCGCAATCTGCTGATCGATGACATCCGCCGCAAGACAAACGACGCCCTCGTCCGTGCCGTGAAACGCCCGCGCGATGCCGAGGACGATGTCCTGTACCGCATCGCGGGCGAGATGACCTCACCCGAGGATCAGGCCGACCAGCGCGAGGTCGCCAAGCTCGTCGAAGCGGGCCTCGCCCAGATTCCCGAGGAACAGCGACAGACCTTCACCCTGCACCACTACGGCGGCGTCAGCCTGCCCGAAATCTCCCAGATTATGGACGTGCCCCTGCCGACGGCCAAGAGCCGGTTGCGGCTCGCGCGGGAGAAGCTGGCTGAGATCCTCCGGTCGCATGGGGTTATGTCGCCAGCCGAGAGTGTGGCGGAAACATCCGATTCGACATGAGATCATGTCCGAAATTCGTTGGGGAGTTTGTCATGTTGCTTGTACGATTCTTTTGCCTGCTCGGATGTCTGCTGGTCGCTGCCGGAAATGTCCGCGCCGACGACTCCCTTCGGGTCTTCGAACGCCGCATCCTCCCGATCATGAATTCCATGAATGCCAGCAGCTGCGCCGAGTGCCATCTGTCGGGTGTCGACCTCAAAGACTACATCCGGCCCAGCCAGTCCGAGACGTTCGCCGCTCTGCGTAACGGCGGGTTGATCGATTTGGATCATCCGGAGAAGTCGAAGCTGCTGGAGTTCATTGCGCGGGCTCCCGAGAAGCCGGGGCTGATCAAGCCGGAAGTCCGGAAGGCAGAACTCGACGCCTTCACAGCCTGGATCACCGCAGCTGTGGCCGACCCCGCGCTGCTGGCGGCGAAGACTGATCAGACGATCGGCTCGGCCTTGCCGGCGGAAGTTATTCGCCATGCGCGCCAGGACCGTGTGCTGCAACTCTTCATCGACAACATCTGGCTGGAATCGGGCCGCTGTGCGGGTTGCCATTCCCCGGACCAGAACTCGGAACAAGTCAAGGAGCATGGCGAGCAGATCTCGTGGATCGTCCCGCACGACCCGGCGGGGACACTCCGGGTGCTGCGCGAAAATGAATTAATCGACATCGACGCCCCCGAGAAGAGCCTGCTGATCGCCAAGCCGACCATGCAGGTCAATCATGGCGGTGGCCAGAAAATGGTCATCGGCGATCGCAGCTACCTGCAGTTCATGGCATTCCTGACTGACTACGCGGCGTCATCGAAGGGGGCCTATCAGAAGGTCGAGGACCTACCGACACCGAGTCCGTACCTGACGGCCGCGACCGACGCCTGGCTGAAGATCACCGACATCCCGGAGAAGTATGGGACGCAAGTTCTGCGCGCCGAAGTCTATCCAGCAGACGGTGCTGGCTGGGCGAAGTCCCCTATCGTCGTCGGCGACCGCAGTATCGCGGGTGAGCGGAAGCTGTGGCAGCAGCATCTGTCGCTGTCTCTGGATCGCGGTTCTGAGCAGGCCGGGAAGATGGCAGCCGCGTCGCAGTCCGAGCGCCGCATTCCCGGTGGCAAATACCTGCTGAAAATCTGGATCGCGACTCCCGAAGATTTCGCTGCCAATCGCGTCACCGAGAACGGCATCGCGTTCGAAACGACGCTCTCCACCCAGTGGCCGGGTGGATATGGAAACATGACAACGGTCGTGTTCCCATTGAGTTCCGAGAAGTAACTGACAGTTCCTCGCCCGCTTACGCTCTCATTCGCAGCGCAGGATCTCGGGGAGCGGAGCTGTCAATACGAGTCGCTCCCCCGATGCGGGATGGTCGAATTCCAATCGCTTGGCATGGAGCCAATACCCGGCGTCACCCGGCAATCCGGGCTGGTCGAGTTTCGGTTGTCCCCCAGCTGCGTACAGCGGGTCGCCCTCAAGCGGATGGCCGATGCAGGCGAGATGAATGCGGATCTGATGTGGTCGCCCGGTCAGCAAGTCGACTTCGAAAACCGTCGTCGTCGCCCGCTTTTGAAGTACCCGAGCGACACTCCGAGAGAACTTGCCGGTGAGGCTGGCCGCATGCACCAGCCCCAGACGCGGATGAGCCTGCGGACCGATGGGCATGCGGATATCGTAAACCTCTTGCGAAGCCACCCCACTGCCGAGGGCCTGATACTGCTTGTGGACCTGCGCCCAGCGTTGATTCAGCGTCGATGCGATCTCGCGATTCAGGGCAAACAGAACCAGCCCGGACGTCGCTCGCCCCAGTCGATGCACCGGATTGGCCTGCGGGAAGTCGGCCCGCACCAGACTGAGTAACGTATTTCGATAGAACCCCGCTCCGGGAATCGTCGGCAGACCGCTGGGCTTATTGACCACCAGCAGGTGCTCGTCGCAGAAGACCACTCCATACTCTTGGGGAGTGTCCTCCTCCTCCCAGCCCGGACGATTCCAAATCAGAACGCTGCCCGCCTGCAATGGCTCTTGCCCATTTGCTGTCATGTCGCCCAGCAGAACTTCCCCAGCTGCGATTCTGTCTCGCCACTCGGTTTCATTCGAGTGCGAAAAATGCTGCGTCAGATACGAGAGCGTCGAGTGCCCCGCAGCTTCTGGGCCGAGCACCTGTCGATAGCTGTATCCCTGGTTAAGCGTCATTCCGAAAGGCTTGAGTGAGGTGCTTCGGAACTGGCGCTGTTCCATACTGCGAGCGCAGCGTCTTGAGTAGGAGTCCAGCCTTTAGGCTGCCTCGGAGCAGCCTAAAGGCTGGACTCCTACAGAGAAAAAACGCCGAGGTCGAGAATCCTCCACCTCGGCGTTTCGAAACTCAACACAACGCCTACTTCGCAGCTGCCAGCACGGCATCGTAGTTCGGGTGCGACGTGATTTCAGGGACGTACTCGACGTACTTGATCTTGTTATCAGCACCGACCACGAAAATCGCGCGGGTCAGGCAGCGGTCGAGCGGACCGCCACTGATCAGCACGCCGTAGGACTTACCGAAGCTGGCAGACCGGTGATCGCTCAGGCAGGCGACCTTGTCGACCCCTTCGGCTCCGCACCAGCGCTTCTGGCCGAACGGCAGATCGGTGCTGATCACTAGCACAGCGACGTTTGGCAGAGTCGCCGCTTCGTCGTTGAACCGCTTCGTTTCGGCGTGGCAAACCCCGGTATCGAGCGACGGAATCGAGGCGATGATCCGGGTCTTGCCAGCTGAGGTGGCGAGGTTCACGTCTTCCAGCCCGTTGTTTTGCAGGTTGAAGTCCGGCGCAGTGTCGCCGATCTTCAATTCGGTGCCGGAGAGGGTGACGGCATTGCCTTTGAGTGTGACTGCGGCCATTTGTGTGCCTTTCGAAGATGAACCGCGTGATGCGGCTTGTGTGAGGAGCTCCAATCAGGCAGTATTGCGGGTCTGTCCGATGTTTCAAGCCTTTGACCCGGAAGAGTCCTCGCGGTGGAAGATCTGGCCTCGATTTTGCAAGTCGCGATCCTGCTCGCGAGTTTGGCCGTGTGGGGTCTGACTTTCGAGCGTTGGACCACTGGTGTGCCGCTCGTTTCTCGGACAGTCCCTGCCACGCGAGCGCGGCCGCTGCTGGCGGTCCTGCTGACGATGGTATGGATTCTCGTCTCCTGTTATTCGCATTTAACCCAGTCCGGAGAGCCCCAAACCGTCGACGCGTTTGATGAGGTCAACGCCCTCTTCTTACTGGCCTTCAATTTATTGCTGCAAATCACGACGACATGTGTTCTTCTGGTCTGTCTGACCCGACTGGGAAGCCAGCGACTGACCCGTTTCGGGATCGATTCTCGTGAGATGTCTGAGAGCGTCGGTACCGGAATCCTCGGTTACTTCGCAGCTGTGATTCCGGTGATCGCTGCCAATGTGGCGATGGCATCATTTCGGACGGATGACAACCAGCACGTCTTCCTGCAAATTCTCAACAGCCAGCAATCCATTCCTCTGGTGGCGTTGATGATAGGTTCTGCCGTCGTCATGGCCCCGATCGGAGAGGAGCTGATGTACCGCGTCATCCTCCAGGGGACCCTGCAGCGGTACATGTCACCAACAGCATCCATCTTGATTTCTGCCAGCCTTTTCTCCGCCGTCCATGGATTCCCGGACGCTGTCGGGCTCTTCCCACTGGCGTTGATTCTCGGGTTCCTGTACTGGCGAACCGGAAGTTATCTCACCATCGTGACGACCCACGCCATGTTCAATGGCGTCACGGTTCTGTTGACGATCATGAGCCCCGAGGGATAAGCGTAGTCTCGGCTTGAGATGGGTCGCACCACCCCGGGAGGGCGAGGCTCCTGCCCTTAGCATGCTGATCGTGAAACGTTCGCTGTGGGGCACGTTTTTTACGTGCCCGTCGCCCGGCGAAGGACGGACGTGACTCCTTCTCTCTTCAAAAACGCGATTTGGAACTGCTCAACTCAGGATCTTGCCCGAAACAACTTTTCGAAAGTCCTGAAGAGGATTGACCGCAGAGCGACACAGTCGCTCTGCGGTCAATTCCGGGGACTTGGCTCATGCCAGTTCCTGATCGTACCGCAAAAACCACGACCCAATGGGATTTTGATCCGTCGGGATTGAAGCGTCTACGAACTCAACCCTTCGTTTCCTTCGTGAGCTTCTGTTCAACTTCCAGAGTTTTGACAGGGACCTTGTTTTGGCCACTATCATCAGCAGTCTTTCGCACCTCAGCAGAGCGCTCTGCTGAAGACGGGCACGTAGGAAACGTGCCCCACAAGGATCGTAGTCATGTTGACAGCAGGAGCTTCGCCCTCCCGAGCTCCCCCAATCAAGCGATGACAAGTTGCTTTGACCTCACAGCCCCAAACTCTTCTTCGCCTGCCCCACAAACGTGGCGGCATCTGGATCAGATGAGTACAGATCAATCACGCTCTGCCACAAAGCACGCGCCTCATCGGCTTTCCCATCGATCGACAACGCCGCCGCCCGCTCCAACGATCGCTTGACCAGGCTGTACTGCTCGGGACCAATCTCCGTGTCGTTGAGTTCACTCAACAAATCGGCAACAAGACCATGCAGGTCAGCGGCTGATGTGTCTCCCTGTGTCAGGTGGGACAACCCCATGAGTACTCGTTTTGCCTCCGCATCCTGCCCAAGTCCTCGCAGCTGGACGGCTTTTTGGAGCAGTCGTTCTCCGTCAGTTTCGGCATCGCGTGTCACCCACGCCCCACGCCGCCCGAGTAACGACTTGCGAAGTTCGTACAGCCGAATCTTGTCGAGATACGGCTCGATCTTCGGTCCCCAGAGCTTCGCGTCCTGCTCCAGTAGCGGCTCAAACACCTCGCGTTTCGCCTTGTCCCAATTCGTCCCGGCCTCTCCCGCCATCAGAGATTGCCCTTGCGCGAACAGCGCCTCGGGTGATGCCGTGCGATGGTTCCACCAATAGACTCCTCCGAGGATGATCGCCGCAAGGGCGGCCACCAGAAACCACGTGCTGTCCAGAACGCGCTCGATGGGAGTCTGCGTATTCGTCTTCTCAACATGCGCCTTCATCAGCTCGCGCATCGCGACGCCCGCTGCCTCGGGATCGTCATGCTTCCCATCGGCAGCGAGCGTCTCGTCGCTGCCGTCGATGCTCTCGAACTCAAACGTCCCCGAATCGGAATTCTGGGTCAGCTCGACCTTCCTCGGGATCTCCAGCAATCGCAGTTGGAGAACATAGGCATCGGGATATCGATTATCCGGGTTCTTTTCGAGGCACTTGCAGACCACCTCATCGAGCCAATGCGGGATCTCGGGAACGATGCGGCGCGGGCTGTCGAATTGCCCGTACTTATGTTTCTGCGCGATGTCGAGAGCCGACTTCCCGGTGAATGGCGGACGTCCCGTCAACATCACATACATCACCGCCCCGAGCGAGTAAATGTCGCTCCGCTTGTCGACCCGCCGCCCCTGGGCCTGCTCCGGAGACATGTACTCGACGGTCCCAATCACCCCGCCCGTGGCCGTCAGCTGATCCCCGGCAAAGACGTGCGCCACGCCGAAATCGGTGAGCTTGCACAGGCCATGTTTGTCGAGCAGCAGGTTCGAGGGCTTCAGATCGCGATGCACAATCCCGGTATTGTGAGCGGCCTTGAGTGCCTTGCAAATCTGGCTGGCGAGTTCGATGACCTCGCGCCAACCGATCCGTTTCTCGCGCATTAACCGGTCAGTGATGGTTTCGCCATCGACAAATTCCATCGTGTAGTAGTAGGTGCCCTCCCACTCGCCACTATCATACATTTGAACCACGTTCTCGCCGGTCACGCGTTGCATCGCTTCGATCTCGCGCGCGAAGCGGGCGACGAAACCCTCCTCGCGAGCCATACTCGCGGGGAGAACCTTGATCGCCACGAGTTGCTCGGTCTGCTCGTGCCGCCCGAGGTAGACCGTGCCCATGCCTCCCTGGCCGAGCTTGCGCTCGATCTTGTAGGCTCCAATCCGCTCTGGCAGCGGAGCGGGCGAGGAGGACGGGCGATCGACTGGCGGCATGAAACTCTCCCGATCGACCATTGTGGCAGTGGGGCAGACATTCCTGTCTGTCCTCGCCTGTCTCGAACTTTATGCCTCCTGAAGGCAGACAGGAATGTCTGCCCCACTGCCTGCAGTCTACGGAACAACAGATGGCTTCAGCAATTCTACTCATCGCCCACGGCAGCCGACGCGCAGCTGCGAACGCGGACTTGGTCAGACTCGCCGAGACGGTCCGCGCTCGTCTCCCGGATGAGATCGTGGAGATCGCGTACCTCGAACTGACCGAGCCGACCATTCCGCAAGGGGCAGCCCGCTGTGTCGAGCGCGGGGCCACCCGGGTGCGGATGTCGCCATTCTTCCTCTCGGCTGGCACCCACATCGCGGAAGATCTCACTGGTTTCCAAACCGAGTTCATAGCCCAGTTCCCCGGCGTCCAGTTTCAACTCTGCCCCCCACTGGGCCTGCACCCGCTACTGGTCGAGGCCCTGCTAGAGCGGATGGGGGAAGAGTGGAGGCCGTGACAGGATTCACGTATCAGAGCGGTGAAGTGGTCTGATTGCAGGATCGAATGCGCATCGCATCGCCGCCCGGTCCTCGGCTAGCCATCATCCGATTGATTCTGATTGCTCAATCGACCGAGGCCGATCTCCAAGCATGTGCAGAGGGAGGCGTGATAGTCGATTTTGAAGGTGGGGATTGTTGGATCTTCACACAGGATTCCACGAAGATGTGGAACTCATGCACAGGGGATCCGTACCTGATTACCGGGGTCAGTCAGTTTGAGCGGATGTAGGAAGGGATTACTGGATTTCGAAATTCACGGGGATTTCCAACAGGTCGCCCATTGGTGGCTGGTAGGCGAGGCTGCACAGGCCGGCCAGGCAGTTGACACGGCGGACGCCAGCGGGAGGCGTTGGCTTTCAGGCGGCGACGGAGCCACCTGTACGAAGTAGTTTCCCGGACGGAATCGGAAGTGCCTGCGGGGGAGGACGAGTGTCCTCCCCCGTTTTTTATTGCTTAGGCGATGTACGAGCATTCGCCAAGCGGGGCTGATGCGTCAGACATGTGAATGAAACTCGAAGAGCCGACGCCTTGCTACTCGCCAATTCGGGGACTTTAGCAACGCCCGAGCCACCACTCCAACGGAAAGCTCGGTGTGAAGTACCCGCCGATGATGATCAACACCGCCGCCCGAGTCGTCCCAATAGTTCGCAGCTGTGCTACAATCACCTCTGGTTGACGACAAGCCGATCTCGAAGCCCGCGCGGGCCACGGAACCGGGAAACCGGCCGCCAAGATCATAGAAGAGACCGCCGACCAATTGGTGTTCAGGTGAGGACGCAAGGGGTTGAACCAATGATGCCGTAGGACACACGAGTCAACTTGCTTTCATTTCTGATTGAAAGAACGTGAGCACTTCCAATGAACGACGCGAAGCCATTCCCCACGATCGAAAAACTGGCTCAGGAGTGTGGTGCCAATTGGCCGTATTTTATGATTGCTGCAAAAGCGACTCGTGACGCCGAACAGAAACTCCAAAACGCGCTGCTAGGGATGACGAACGGGTAACCATTCACACCCCGACCGTGTGACGGGTCACTTGGCGGGCAGCAGTGAGGGGCTTGGTGTGTGTTGGTTTTGGGCTTCGAGGGCGGTGGTCA
>JAYWHX010000054.1:0-59307 GCA_043777375.1 Planctomycetota bacterium
TCCTCGTCCTCGTCCTCGTCCTCGCCACTCTCACTGGGAGAAAGATCGTCGTCGAGTTCTTCGTCAGCATCATCCAAAGCGTCTTCGCTGTCGCTTTCATCGCGGCTGGATTCGCTGGCGACTTCTACTTCGGTGAAGCCCCCTGCATCTGACCGACGTTCGATCTCTTCCAGCACGCGCTCGAATCCCGGGTGATCTTCGATAATCGGAGCCGAGTCCAGCACGCCTTCAAACAGGTTGTACAGCTCGCGACTGGTCGGAGCGACACCCAGCTTCAGCAGGCTTTCGACGCTCTCGGCAATCTCTCGCCACTGCTCATCCCCTTCGTCTTCATTTTCGAGATTCTTGATCTCGGTGACATGCCCATGCAGCTTCACAAACAGGCGAGTCCGCTCGGCATTGCGCTCTTCGCTGTTCAGGCTTTCGGATTCCAGTCCGCCAACGCGGGACTGAAGATCGGCCCAGCGAGCTGGATCTGCCGGATCATCCAAGCGCATGTGCCGCTTAATGAGAATGTGCTCACGAGCTGCGACTCCACGCAACCAGCGGAAGACCGCGTTCTGGTCAAAGTCCCAATAGTCATTGACTTGCGAAACACCCATGCGGACAGCAGATTGGGCTTCGGCCAGGAGGTCGAGTGCCTGTTCGAAGACAATCCGATCACGCCCCTCGTCTGCCAGAAGGCGACGAGCCAGCGAAGTGGCTGCGGCCATATCTTCGAAACATTCGGCCAGATCTTCCAGCAGACGGGTATTCTCTGGCGGACGCCACTGGGAAGAAAGCATCCACAGATAGCAATCGGGCAGCTCCTTGGCTCGCCGAATCAGTTCCCGATCCACGGGAGAAATCTCGGTCTGGTAGTCAGCCCGCTTGGCGAGCAATGCCTGGCGATCAATTGCCCACAACAGCGACTCACGCTTGAGTCGGCAGCGAGTTTCGATCATCGGCAGATCGTCGTCGGTGATCGGCATGGACCCACTGCGACCGGGTGTCCGCCCCCCCAACGAGGACGCAATGTCACCTTCGTCGCGGGTGAATTCACGGGGACGAACGGCGGGAGCGACTTCCGCTTCCCGAGACTCTGACCGTGTGGTCGTACCACGAATCGGTGGGCCACCTTTCGTGACCTCCAGCAGGCACGCCGCCAATGCCCGCAGCTCGGACTTGAGTTCCATATCCTCTTGGGAATCTCGGACTAGCTTTTCGGTTAGCTTCGAGAGCAAACGATTCAGTTCAAACTGCATTCGGATTTACCTGTTCGGGCCCATCAAAAGAAAATCACAGCCTGGTTGGGGAGGCGTAGTCATGCGGATTACCGTCAATAATTGACGCAAACCGTTACACCATCAGTTCCTGGGTTTTGTCGGTTGTTTGGTGACAATGCGAAATGGCAGAGCCCGAAGACCCCACCGCAATTCAAGAACTCGCCGCCCTCTCCATAGGATATGATCCACCACTTCGGGGACTATAGCCAAGGCTGTCACGACTTGCACCTGAATTCACCAGAGAAAATTGAGAAGTGATTCGCAATCGATTTTCCATGGAACATGCTGAAGACTCGATCCCCTCCAGAACCTCCTCCAGTGATTTGACGCGAACCAGACCATGCTCGATGGATCTTCCCATGATTCGATTGAGACCGATGCGTGAGGGATTGCAATTCGCGATTCCCAGGGCCCCCGTGCTCTGACGCGGTGGTCAACTTGTGTTCGGTCAGTTTCAGCGAGTACCAGCCCCCGTTCACGGCACGATGAACTCGACAGCCAGGGGTTCGATCGTGATTTCAGCAGGGGTCATTCCGGCCGGATCCCCATCGGCTTGAATCGGAACTGGAACATCGGAATCAATCCGGAACTTGCGGCCCGTCAGGCGGATGACCTCTGAGGACTGCTCGTGGGTGCCCCGCAAAACCGAGACGAAGCTCTTCAGGAGTTCGTAGAACGAGCGCGGAGAAAAGACTCTCGCATCAAGAACTCCGTCCGCCCCGACAGCCGTCGGAACCAACCCGAGGTTCAAAGCGTACGCCGAGAGATTGGCGACAACAACCAGCCGCCCTTCATAGATGACTCCCGAATCATCCACCGAGACTCGCAACCTTTCCGGGCGAAATCGCCAAAGCGACTTGAGAATCGGCATGAAATAGCTGAGGTGGCGAACGTGCCCGCCTTTTCGTCCAGCATGAACCTGGTGGACGACTTCGGCATCAAATCCCACACTGGCCATCACCAGAAAGTGGCGGCCATTCAGCCGCCCCAGATCGAGACGTTGGCGATTGCCACGCGCGATAATTTCGGAGACTGTTCGGCCGCAATGAGGAATCTTCAGCGACCTGGCCAGCAGGTTCTCGGTCCCCAATGGCAAAATGCAAAGCGGTAGTTGGGGATGGCGATTTACGAGGTCCAGTATTGTCCCATCCCCCCCAGCGGCGACCGCTGCGACCAAGTGGGAGCGACGCGCGGGATCAGTCACCGCAGCGTCAAACTCGGACCGGCGCGAGTAAAGTCGCGGAGTGATCCCCCGTGAGCGGAGGCCGCGAATCAACTCGCGGATCGGACGACTTCGTAGGCCCGCACCTGAGCTGGGGTTCCGCTGAATGGCGACCCAGGGTTGCGGCATGTGGGGCAATCCTCCGAATGGCGGTTTCGACTCGTCTGTTGATCACAGACGAGTCAATTGCAGTCTACTGGCTCAGTGCTGTGTGGTTGAAGGATGTCAGTGCCGATTCCCGAATGGACTGGAGTCTGTCGATCCCGAGTGATCCCTCGCGGCCCGGCTCTGTGTGGGAGACCGATATTGCGGTGGGACCGATTGTTTGGTCATCCGAGTCAACGATACGCAAAGACCGTGGAATTCTGTCGAATCGGAGCGAGTGTCGGGAACTTGTCAGGCGATCAGCGCATCAGACAACAGAGGAGAGGTGAGAGTCGGACGGCGAATTCGACAGATTCGTCGCGGAGCCTGCAACCCGCAGGTTCGATGCGATCCTTCAAGTGAGTGTGGCATTCCGGCAACATCCGATTCTGACGAACAGTGGAGGTTTTCGGTTGACCTGACGCAAATCTCTACGTTAGTGTACTTTGCGGGGAAATCCGTCACCTCCTCCCCAGTCACTCTCCGGGCCTCATCCGCCCGGTTGTCCGTCTGCGGACTTTCCACTCGAATCACAGGCTCTCGTTGACCATTGGCTCCAGCGCCACTGAGTACGGAGTATTGAACATGGCCAGTCCATCTGCGTGGGGCATCGACATCGGGCAATCCGCTCTCAAGGCGGTCAAACTCCAATATGTGGAGTCGACCGGCCAAGTGATGGCGGCAGCGTTCGATTACATTCAGTACCCCAAAATCCTGACTCAACCGGACGCTGTTCCGGAAGAGATCATTCACGACGCCATGAAGACGTTCCTCTCACGGAACAACCTCCAAGGCGAACAAGTGGCCATGTCAGTGCCGGGGCAAACCTCACTGACACGCTTCATCCAGCTGCCACCGGTGGAAGCCAAGAAGGTCCACCAGATCGTTCAGTACGAAGCTCGGCAGCAGATTCCGTTCGCTCTGGAAGACGTGGTCTGGGATTACCAACGGCTGGGAAGCGGGATCGAAGAAGGTGGCTTCCTGCTGGATGCGGAAGTCGGTTTGTTTGCGATGAAGCGGGACGCGCTCTCGCAGGCGATGCGTCCTTATGTCCAGCATAAGGTCGAACTGGAGTTAATCCAGATTGCCCCTCTGGCTCTATACAACGTGCTGTGCTACGACGAGCTGGGACAGCGCCCCGGGACACCGGATGCCGACCATGATTTCGTCATCACTCTCGACATGGGGTGTGACAATACGACGTTGATGGTCTCGAACGGCAAGAAGATCTGGGTTCGTAATGTGCCGATTGGCGGCAACCATTTCACTCGGGCCCTGACGAAGGAAATGAAGCTGAGCTTCGCCAAGGCGGAACTGCTGAAGTGCAACGCGACCAAGTCGGAAGACCCGCGTGCCGTATTTCAAGCACTGCGTCCGGTGTTCAACGACTTCGTCTCCGAAATCCAGCGATCTATCGGGTTCTTTTCCAGCGTCAACCGTCAGGCCAAGATTGCCAAGGTTGTCGGATTGGGCAACGGCTTCAAACTGGCTGGCTTGCAGAAGTTCTTGCAGCAAAACCTGCAATACGACGTCGAACGTCCAGATGTTTATAAAGCTCTCGCGGGCGACGCGGTCATTAATTCGCCGCTGTTTGCAGACAACGTGTTGAGCTTTGCCGTTCCGTACGGATTAGCCCTGCAACTGGTTGGTCAAACTGCGATCAAAACAACGCTGCTGCCGCCGGAGATCACGCGCGAGCGAGTCATCCGCCGCAAAAAGCCGTGGGCCGTCGCGACAGCCGCAACGCTGTTGCTCGGCACAGCTGTAGCCACGATGGGAAATGCGTTTCCGTATATGGCGGTCCACACAGCGGACTTCACCAAGGCGGAAAAAGAGGCGGAGGAATTTGGCGGCACGGTCTCCTCTTTGGAGACGAAATACAACGGTGAGATTGCCCGCAATTCCAAGCAATACGCGGAACTGGATGCCTCCGTCAAAGATCGTCGGGGACTCGCCTGGATGGAGGTCTACAACGCCATCAGCGACTGCCTGCCAAGGGACAGTGACGCAGCGTCTCAAGAGTCGATCGAAGTCCAGCTCCGAAACCAAATGTGCATTGAGGAGATCAGTGCCAAGAAGGTG
This sequence comes from Planctomycetota bacterium, assembly GCA_043777375.1. Lineage (GTDB taxonomy): Bacteria > Planctomycetota > Planctomycetia > Planctomycetales > Planctomycetaceae > TH-plancto1. The sequence continues at coordinate 4,714 of JAYWHX010000054.1, forward strand.
GCCGACCTGGACGCAGGCTGGTACGCAACACTCGACAAGACGTACAAGGATTACGTCTCCAAAGACGAGAGAGACACTCCCCCCACCGAAGCAGGCTATGTGTTTTCGATTCGTGGACTTCACTGGCATGACAACCCGGCGGATGTCAGCGAACAGGCTGTCGCGTACATCGAAAACACCCTGCTAAAGAATCTTCAACAACAGACAGTACAGGTTGAAGGATTCCCAGTCCGTGACGTGCGTCGCATGGGCATCTCGCACGCCACTCTGGCGATGACCGACCTGAAGTCTTTCTGGTACGACCCGAATGGCGGCAAGATCGACACGTCTGCTCCTCGCACCAATCTCTTCTCGCAAGGTGGAGGGGCGATTGATGGGGTGCAGCCAGGAGGTCTTCCCGGTGCTGGGTTCTCCGATTTTGAAGGGACCTCTTCCAGTAGCAGCAGCTCGAGGAATATGCCTGCGGGTAGCATTCCTGGGGGCACTTCTGCGGACTATCTCGGAGGAGCGGGGGTAGGAGCAGAGGCAGTCATGACCCCTGATGGGGGTCCGCCCGGATCGAGTCCGGATTCAAAACGCCTCAAACTGACACGGTTCGTCATTCAGTTTGCCTACAAACCGATTCCAATCGCCGAGCGGGGCCTGAAGTCCCAGGATGCTGAGGCCAAGTCCGAAGACGGAGCGGACGCCGCTTCGACAGAGGAAAAAACCCCAGCTGCTGCTCCCACTGACAACTAACAAACTGCACAGTCAGTTTCAGTCTTTCACATTCGACCTCTTACCCCCCAACCATCGGGAGGGACATCATGGACAAGCTTGAACCAATTCTGAAGAACCACTTCTGGATTCTGCTCGTTCCACTATTTTCGATGAACTTGTGGGGATATTTCTCCGCGAATGGTGCCCTCAAGGCGGCGACCTCAGCGCGAGAAACTGCGCTGGACGGAGTGAAAAGCAGCATTCCGGATGGGACAGTGAAGCCCAACGAAGTTTACTCGAAAGAGTTAACGAAGCAGAACGACCTTCTGGAGAAGTACGTCAAAGAGGAACTGCTTGATCTCTGGAATCGTCAGCAAGCCCGCATGGTTTGGCCTCCCCGTGTCGCAGCTGATATTCCCAAGAAGTATCGGGCCGAGATTGAGAACCGAAAGGTCCGGAACACCTACCAAACCGACTACCCCGAAGCGATTCAGAAGCTTCACGAAAGTGTGGAGCCGTTTGTCGCCGACAAGCGCGGAATCACTTGGACTCCGAAAGTCGATTTCCCTGTCCAACTGATCCCACGCATGAAAATCGGGAACCTGACAATCGCATCGGAGGAGATGTGGGATGCCCAGGAAGACATCTGGGTGACCCAGCTCCTTCTGGACGCGATTCGGCAGATGAACAAAGACGCTGATTCAGAAACCAGTGCGGTGATCCGTCGTGTCATTGCTTACCGCCTCCTCGGCGGGAACGGAGAGTCCGCAGGCTCTGGAGCGGAGGGTGGTTCTGAATCCATGGGCGATGAAGGGAGCAGCATGTCCATGGGCTTTTCATCAGCCATGGGAGGACAGGGAGCCGGCGGTGGGGCTGGTGGGGCTGGAATCGTCACCTCTGTCAAATTTGACCCCGCAGAAGAGTTTGGTACCGGCGGAGAACCCGCACCGGGCGGCGGAGCAGGAGGCTCCGGAAGTGGCATGATGATGTCTTCCATGATGTCTTCCATGGCTGAGGAAGGTGATTCTGAGGCTTCCGCAGATGAACCGACCGGGCCGCTTCGTTATGTGAAAGAGGACAAAGAGGGCAAGTTTGTGGAACGAGGCTTCTACCTGAGTGTCATTATCAACCAGAACAAATTGGTTGACTTCCTCGTGGCCCTGTCGAACTCAGAGTGGCCTGTTCGAGTCGTCCGATTCCACTTTGGTAAGAACCCCTATGCACCTGACCCTTTCAACTCAGCGGGTGGTGGAGGCGGAGGAGGTCTCGCTGGCCTGGGTGGCATCAGCGGGGGTGGAATGAGCAGCATGGGAAGCATGGGCATGCGGAGCATGGGCCCCGGAAACAGCGGATCGGGATTCGTTAGCCCAAGCAGCCTGAGCGGCGGTAGCAGCGGCCCCGGGGGCAGCTTCTCAGATCAAGACGACACGGGGAGCGGACTTGGTTCAATGATGGGTGGAGGTCAGCTGGGCGGAGCCGGCGCAAATACGGGATATGACGCCGCAAAAGCGTTGCAGCACCCAGATCTCGTGCAGCTCGATTTGGCGGGCCTCATCACCCTCTATCGACAGCCTGAATCCGAAGTGCCCGAAGGTGAAACTCCTGCAAGTGAGGCAACCACTCCGGAAGAGGCGTCGGCCGAAACTCCAGCTGCCGAGGCGGCAGCGACTCCTGCGGAATCTGAGGCTCCAGCTACTGAGGCCTCAACCAATGAGTCCAGCACTCCTGCCACTGAACCGGTTGCCACTGAAGCCCCCGCGACAGAGTCTGGTCCAGCAGATCCAGCTGTTCCCGCTGGAGAAGCAACCACTGATGCTCCAGCGGCCAAAGAGAATCCGACTCCCCCACCGGTGGAAAGTTCACCCGGTGAAGCAACTCCGCCACCGGAAGTTCCAGCAACGCCTTAGTGTGCAGACACGACTCCGTGTCCCACAGCATTGCGTCGCGGCCCAGTGATACGACAATTTCCAGATCGCACAGTAATCTCTCAGGAGGTGTTCCATGGCTGGCAAAGGTTTCGACGCGAAAGCGTTCCTGGTCAATCACACCGAAAAACTTGTTTTAGGTGCGGCTGGATTGATGGTTCTGGCTTTCCTGGGAGGATCACAATGGTCCTCTTACAAGGGAACCCCAGCTGAGATCACAAACAAAGTGAGCAAATCTCAGAAGGATCTGGTCGGCCACGGCTGGCCCGAAGAGGACCGGCTGAAGTACGAGCTGGCACCGGCGAAAATGCCGAAACAGCAAGTATACGAAAATCTGCTGAGCCCAATTGCGGTCGCTCAGTATGAGATGTCGACTCGATTTATCTCCTCTCCCTGGCAAGGAAAGGAGCCCCTGCGTGAGCCGTCACTGCTGACGCTTGAGGATGCGATTGCATCGTCAGGCAAAGTGTTGATTGAACTCCCCGTGGACCCCACGAAGGTGGAAGAAGTCCCTGTCGAGGAGCCCCGAAATGGTCGCGGAAGACCGGTTCCCAAGACAGAAGAGCCCCCTGAGACCCCAGTTCCCGAAGACGATGAGTTCGCGACCGCGCGGCCCTCAGGGCTGGGAGTCGGAGGGTTGGGAGCGGATGGAGAAGGCTTTTCCGGAGGCTTAGCGTCAGGATTGCCGGGAGCAGCGACTCCTGGAGGAACCGCATCATCTCCTTATGCCGCAGCTGGTAGAGCCGGAAACACAAGTGGGGGCCCGGGCACCGTGGGGTTGGGAGGCTATGGAGGCGTAGCCAGTAATGGGGGGACAAGCAGCAGTGGTGGTGGAGCAAGTAGTTACGAAGGGATGAGCGGCGGCTACGGGGGGATGGGCGGCTTTGGTGGTGCGGGAGGTCCGGTCCGTGAAGCAGAAGGACACTATTTGGTGAGCGTCCGAGCTGTGTTCCCGTTGAAGGAGCAGATTCGCCGTTACCAGGAAGCGATTCATGCGAAGACCGTCGACATTGCTTCCCTGTCATTCGAAGTGATCGACTTCAACTTGGAAAAACAGGAACAGATTGGCACTGAAGATCAATGGACTCCCTGGGAGCCAGTCGACATCAAGGCCGCGAATGATGTTCTGGACCGCGCGATGGGGGCCGATCCGGATGTTGTGTCGGGCACAGTCACAAATCACGTGATGACGATGCCATTGCCACCTCGAATTTTCGGGCTTTGGAAAAAGTTGGCGTCGCATCCGCGTATTGAGAAGTTTGAACTCAATGACGAACAGACTCAGCAGGAAATTGAATTCCAGACCAAAATGCTGGAGTTGATGCGGGAGAAGAAATCGGAAGTGAAGCCGAAAGTTCAAAAGGGAGGTTTCTCCTCTCGAGCGATGGACAGTCGAGCATTGCAGTCCGATGTCTTCGGCGGATCTGCCTATGGGGGCGGAATGGGTGGACCGATGGGTGGCATGGCCATGGGGATGGCGGGGATGGGATCAGGGAATCCCATGAACAGCCGGAGTATGGGTAGCAACCGATCATCGGCCCCCGCAGCTGGAAAAACCGGGACCGCCGCCAAGTCGAGCGAACTCATGAAGAAATTGCTTGAAACGGATGACAAGGACGAACGTGGCGCAGCCCTGAAGGAATACATCAAGCAGCGGGTGACCGCTGATGGAGAGTTGTTGTTGTTCCGGTATCTGGACTTTGCTGTCGATCCTGGAAAGACCTATCGCTACCGCGTCCGACTGATCTTGAACAATCCGAACTTCGGCCATCTGGCCTCCGAAGCCAATGGAGAAGCCCTCGTCGTGGAAGGCGAAACTCGCACCACCGAGTGGAGCAATGTGACAGCTCCGGTGACAATTGAGCGAGAGATTTATTACTTCGTCAAAGATGTGAACACCAAGAGCGGCAGGACGAGCCTGTCACTCTTCCAGTGGGTTCCGAAAATCGGGACCACGGTGAACGCGGACATTGAACTCTATCCCGGCCAGCACATTGCCGGGAGCGTGAAGAAGGCCAACGTCATCGACCCCGCCAAGATGAAGAACGAAGAGAAGGAATACTCCTTCACCTCTTCCGATGTCTTTGTCGAAACGCATTCCGATGTCGCTCTGGACCGTAGTCTCCATAAAGATCTCAATCTGACATCGTCCACCGGGGATGTCCTGCTGCCCGAGGAGGTTCTGGTTGTCCAGGGCATGACAGGTGAACTGGCAGTTATTGATCCAGTCCGCCAAGGGACCGAACTGGCCCGGTTGTCGGACCAACAGAAGGCACAAGATAAGAGTTTCGAATCACTCAAGGCGTCAGCCGCTGGAGCGGGTGCGGGTATGCTCGGATATCCTGGAGCTATGGGTGACGGAGAAGGCACGAGTTCGGCTTATGGTTCTCAATCGTCACAGCGGGGTGGCGGAAAAGGGGGACGCTCCAGAAATCCACTGGCTGGAGGGAGCGGTAGCATGGGGATGTCGGGGATGGGAATGCCGGGAATGGGCGCACCCGGCATGGGCGGGCCAGGGATGAGCGGGCCTGGCAGATCTGGAAGTGGCAACTCCCGGAAACGCTAAGGCTCCCCCAAGTCGATTCAAGAACGCTGGCTCGCCCTCTGGCGAGTCAGCGTTTTGTTGTTTGACTCCCACGCGCCCAGCTGTCTTTGACCTCGCAGCTGATTTCGACGTATATTAACGCGACGCGAAAACGTTCTTCCTGTTTGATGCGCCTAGTGTTCCGGCGCCGCGTCTTCTGAGCCTCTAGTATGGCGAACGATCTTCCACAGCCTTTACCCTCACATGACTTCGACGACATCGCATCGCTGGGAAAGTACAAAATCCAGCGAAAGGTCGGATCGGGAGGCATGGGAGCGGTCTATCTGGCGGTCGATCAACAGTTAAAACGCACTGTCGCACTCAAAGTGCTCCCCAAAGATAAAGCGTCGAATCAAGTCCTGGTACGGCGATTTAAAGCCGAGGGACAAGCTGGCGCCCAGATGGAACATCCGAACATCGTCTCGGTCTATGAATCGGGAGAGATTGACGGATACCTGTATCTCGCGATGGAGTTTGTTGAGGGGGTCGATGCCTTCGAGTTGCTCCGCAAGCGTGGCGTATTACCAGCCAAGCGATCACTCGACATCATCAAGCAGGTCACTTTGGCCCTGCAACATGCTCACGAAAAGCAGATCGTTCATCGAGACATCAAACCGTCCAACCTGATGATTCGCGAGCGGGACGGAATGGTCAAACTGGCCGACATGGGCCTGGCCCGTATCATTGAAGACGACGGCGAATCGGCCATCACGAAGGCGGGCACGACGGTCGGAACCGTCGACTACATGTCCCCAGAGCAGGGTCGAGACAGCAAGGCTGCCGACATTCGGAGCGACATTTATTCTTTGGGTTGCACTTGGTATCACCTCCTGGCGGGCAAGGCTCCCTATCCCGATGGGGATCTGTTGAACAAGCTGCGAGCCCATGCCTTGCAACCAGTTCCGGATCCGCGGATCTGGAACGAAAATGTCCCTACGGGTGTAGTCGCGGTACTACAACGCATGATGGCGAAGAAGCCGGAAGAGCGATATCAGACGCCCGCCCAGCTGATGGCGGACCTCAATTCCCCCACACTGCTACGAGGCGATTTCTCAGCCGACCAGTTGCAGCTCCTCGGAGAATCTCACTCCGGTCCTGAAACTTCCGGGGCAGCTTCTGAAGTCGATGACAGCGAGAGTCCAAAGGGGCCCCGCCGTCGTCCAGTCCCTCCGAAACCTGGTCGTGTTGGGAGTTCGCCAAGTGCCCGTGCGGAACGTGCGGATTTCGAGGAGGAGGAGGAGGAGGAGGAGGAGGAGGACGAGGACAACACGTCATCCGCTCCTCAGAAATTCAAAAGCAAGAGCCGCAAGCCTGCGGGGCGCGAATCTCTTCCCGCACGGGCTCCAGTGTTGGACCCAGCCTCTGCGGAAACAGACAGTGGCAAGCGACCGAAAACCGAACGGGCCTTACCTGGACGCATTGATAAGCCCCTGCTGTCGGAGCCTCCGTCGACCCGCATTGATCCAAATACAATCAAACTCTGGCTTCTCGGGATTGTCATCGCGAGTGCCGTGGGCGGTGTTTTCATTGTGATGCAGAGGTTCGGTGCGTCGTCGGGGAGCGGTCCACCGGTTGCCAATCCCTACGCCAGCGGCGAGTCCGGGGATGTCCCGGAAACGGCCTCACCCACAGTCACGAAACCGAGCGAAGCAGCGACACCCTCTGACAAACCACCAATCCAGATTGTCGCTCACTCACCAACTGCGGAGGCCGCGAACTCCACCAATGCCAATCCCATCGAGTCGGTCCCACCGACGCCCCAATCTCCAACTGTCGCTCTCGATCAGTCCCCCTTTGGAGGAGCGATCGCTCTCTCTCCGGATGGGTCAGGTGCCTTGCCGGAGTGGGTCTGGAAATCACGAGTCACAGTTGAGACCACACCGAATTTGATGATTCGGCGCAGCAATCCTGCGGAGGGCGAGTTCCGGGATCTCGCCTCTGCCCTCGCGACTGCCCAAGGGGATGCGGTCATTGAATTCGGCGATGTCGGCCCCCATGACATTCCAGTGTTTGAAATGAAACACAGCGGACGCTGGACAATTCGCGCTGCGGACGGGATCACTCCAGTCCTGATTGTTCGAGCGGGAACAGCACCGATCAGTGTCACGCGCGGTACATTGACTTTGGACGGTGTGCATGTGGTGCTGCTGCCGGAACAGACCAGCCCCGGATTTCGTGTGAGCGGGGCAACACTGGTGCTGCGGCGATCAACCGTAACCCACCTTGGCCCTGCAGCCACTGAGCTCTTGGTCGCAGAGACCAATGGTCGCCTACTCCTCGAAAACACGTTCGTTCGTGGGATGAGCAATTGCCGTCCCGTCGTTCTGAAAGGGAAGCAATCTTCACTGGTGGCCGGGCAGTCACTGCTCATCGCGGGCAACGCCAGTGCGATTCAGCTGGAATCGGGCGACACAGTCGGAGATTCTCGGATGGTGACTCTGGTGGCATCGGCCTGCCTGTCCGGACAGACGGGGATCGCCTGCCTGCATTCGGGAAATCAGCCTGCTACGTACGAGATTAAGTTGTTGCAATCCGTGCTCGTTTACCTGCCGGGACATTCCGCCGAGGCGATCGGGGTCCAGTTCAACGGCTGGCCAAAGACGGCAGAGTCACTCGATCAACCGCGTGTTCCGTTTGTGAACTGGGTGGCTGACAAATCGGCCTTCGTCGGCTGGCCACATTGGGCGCAGCTGGGTTTTGCCGACGGGACTGCTCCAGTGGATGTCCACGATGAGGATGCCTGGCGAGCGTTTTGGCGTCAGCCAACCCCGACTGGCTCTCTGATCCCCGAAGGTGCGGATTTGCGGGCAGTCACGGAAGCAGGCGTACTGGCCTCTCGTGAACAAGTCCAGATCGGGCTCGCTGGGATTCGGACTCAACTAGCCGAGGCGGGGCCGAAGTGGGCCGAGTTGCCAGAGCCCCCTCAATCCGTTCTCTCCAACGTTCTCGCTTTTGCGGAAAGCCCCAGGCTGCCGACCAGCCTCGAGTCGCCCGATCCAGGATCGACTTTGAGATTCGATTTGAAGAAGCCGACACTGGGCCGATTCATCAATAGCGACGAGTGTCCCGATGGCTCAACGGTGATCGCCTTTGGTTCGGGATTGCGAACGATCGATCCGTTCGTGGTTCGTCAAAAGCGGGTTCAAATCCTGTTTGAGCAATCCGATGGAACTCCGCTCGTGATTCAACCCGGCTACAAGACGGAAGCGGTTGCGTGGTTCGCTGTGGAGGATGGCCAGCTCACGCTCACCAATGGGTCATTCCGATTGATGAGCAGCACCACACGGAACTACCCGGAGCGATTCCTGCAAATGACCGGGGGGTTGACGGCTCTGCACAAATGTCGAATTGAAGGCGTCGACTCGACTTGGCCCCTCATCGACACCATCCCCTCCGCAGGGCACGCTCCGCCTCAGCTGTTAATTAATCGAAGCCTGATCAGTGGGACGAAATCCCTGGTGCGAGTCGGTGCAGCTGAATCGATCATTGAAGTTCGTGGCTCGGTTTTGTACTCCAGTACCGGAGTCGCAGTCACACTCGATACCGGAACAGCGGGCTCGCAGTGTTCATTGATCAACTCGACGCTCTCAGCAGCGAAGTCTGCCTACCAAGTGCTCTCTGTGGGACCTGGTTCCTCTGTCAAATTGTTGGCCCGCGAATCGGTGTTCCAAGGCGGAGGCGTCATGTCGCTGGAAACAGATGCCTCGTCCATTCATTGGTGGGGAATCGAGAATGCCTATGCCAGCGGGATGAAATCGTTCCTGCTAACGCGTGGCAAAACCGGACCACAGGATTTCAATCTGGACTGGGTGCAGGGCTGGGGAGCGGGACACGAACTCCTGCCGGTGTTCGGAGCCAACAGCACATTGTTGCCGACCCCCTCTCTCACCTTGGCCGATGTCACCTCGGAATCGTTCCAGCTGCATGCGGATTGTGACGCAGCCCAAGCCGGTTCCCAGGGAGCGGGATTGGGTGCCGTTCTGTCACAGGTCGGCCCCTCGCGATCCATCCCCGGGAAGGGAAACACTCCCGCGAAGGCCCCACCGAAGTCTGCACCAATCGGACCACAAAAGAACAACCCAGGCTTCTAACGCGGCGACTCCCCATTGATCGAGCGATACTGCCGGACCAGCAGCACAAACGCCACGAGATCGTAGACCCCGTGCGCGACGATCGGGGCGAGTAGATTCCGCGTTCCGGAGACTTCGGCCAAGGCATGCATGCCAAAACCAATCGCTGTCGTTGTCAGCAGATATTTCCACGACAAGGCATGCAGCAGGCCGAACGCCACGTTCGAGGCGATCAAGGCCAATAGCGGGTTGAGCGGAAACAGCCCTTCATACAATACTCCGCGAAAGAGCAGCTCCTCACCGATTCCTGCGAGGGCCGCCAATGCCACCAGGTCATACCAGCGGCAACGACTCAGCGAGTCTCCCAATGACTCCAAAGCCAGCTGCCGGAGCCCGGGGCTGGATTGATACACCCCCAGCATGGGCAGGACTGCCAGCAATCCCCATAGGCAATCTCGGCTGTCCCAGCGCACCAGGCTCGCGGGCGAGAGTCCCAGTTCGTAACCGACCAAGACGGCCAACAGCAATACACCTCCCTGAACCAGCCCCGCGAAGAGTAAGAACCGGCTGCGAGTCATCAGCGGGGAGGCAGGATTCGAGTTCATAAGTTAGTGGAGGCGAACGCCCGGGAGGAGTCACGGCCAGCGAGTATTTGTGATCACACTATTTCCGAACTGGCCTCGCCGGAACATGCTGCACCCAGTGCCGCATGACCGTCGCCACCTTGGCCAGCGATTCTCCCGAACAAGCGGCAGGCAGATCGTTCCGCTTGTGCCAGTGAGGGTAATCGAAATCAATCACATCGCAGGTTGGAATCCCGGCGATCTGATTCAGCGGGATGTGGTCATCGTTGACGGTATGTTTACGCTTCGCGACGAACTCTTTCACCCCCGTCGCTTGTGCTGAGGCCCAGACACTCTCGGTGACATACCCGGCCATCCGGGTGCTGTTGACCTCCTGCCAGATCCTCAGATCCTTATCACCGACCATGTCGAGCAACACCCCGCAGGCATATCGATACGGCGGCGGTGTGTCCCGGTACTGTGTCGCAAAATATTCAGAGCCCAGGAAGAATTTCCCCGGCTTCTGAAAGATCAATTCTTCCGCATCAAAGAACACGAAATCGACGCCCTGCTTCACAGGCAACCCAGGCATAAAGTGCCCCAGCTCCATCAACACTGCGACTCCGCTGCCGCCATCATTCGCACCAATAAATGGGCTCTCTCGATATCGAGGCAACAGCTCTTCATCCGGCTTGGGACGCGTGTCGTAGTGGCAGCAAAGCAACGCTCGATCCGTAGTCTCGGGATGCCAGCTGATAATCATGTTCTTCAAACGAACTGGCTGACCGGTGAGCGGATGCGGAGTGTCCCACTCCTGGAAGGAGACCTGCGCCCCAAGTCCAGTGAAGTGCTGGCTGAGAAGTTCCTGTTGAGCTGCCATGCCTTCGGTCCCGCTGATTCGCGGACCGATCGCACACACTTGTTGAAGATAGCCGAACGCGCGTGTGGCATTCGGGGCGACCGGCTCAGCTGCGCAGGCTCGATCGGCTCGGCCCCCGATCACCAGAGACATCACAACCGCACAGATCAGCCAACTTTTTTGGAGCGACCGCAACACGACATCCATGCCTCGAACTCCCTGAGATCACTTCGTCGACATCAAAATCCGCAGCTCACGCGGGAGCGGAAAGTGGACGTTTTCTTCTCGCGTTTTGAAGTCTTCGACAGTCGCTCCGTAACGACTACGAATGGCTTCGATGGTTTCCTCGACGACCACTTCCGGAGCACTGGCCCCCGCTGTGATCCCCACTATTTCCACGCCTTCGAACCACTGGTCCTGGAGTTCGTGGACTCCATCCAACAAGTAAGCCCTCTTGCCGGAAGTCACTCCAATCTCCTCCAGCCGACGGCTATTGGAGCTGTTCTGGCTGCCCAGGACCAGCAGCAAGTCCACTTGGTCGATCATCTCGCGCACTGCGAATTGCCGATTCGTGGTTGCGTAACAGATGTCCTCTTTGGGTGGATGCTCGATGTGCGGAAACTTCTCCTCCAATGCCTTGATGACAGCGCTGGCTTCTTCCACCGACAACGTCGTCTGAGTCAGGTAGGCCAGCTTCGCTCCTGTGGGGAACTCGACAGCTGCGACGTCAGTGGGTGACTCAACGAGCGTGATACTCTGGGGTGCTTCCCCCATGGTCCCAATCACTTCGTCATGCCCATCATGTCCGATTAGGATGATGTGGTAGCCCTCGCTGGCATACTTCACAGCTTCTAAATGGACCTTGGTCACTAGCGGGCACGTGGCATCAATGGTCCGCAACTTGCGAGCCTTGGCCTGCGCGCGGATGGCCGGAGAGACTCCGTGAGCGCTGTACAACAGAACTCCGCCCTCGGGCACTTCATCGATTTCATTGACAAAGGTCACACCTTCGCGCGTGAAGCGGTCCACGACGTAGCGGTTGTGCACGATCTCGTGATAAACAAAGATCGTATTGCCAAAGACGCGAATACACTCTTCGAGGCATTCGATCGCCATGTTGACCCCCGCACAGAAGCCGCGGGGACTCGCCAAGAGAATTCGCATCATCAGTCCTTCCGGTGCCACATCATCAGCGAACGCTCGTGCTGAAAGTCACTCGCATGAATACATTCTAGCAGTCGATGGAAAGCGGAGACAGGGGTTCTCACGCGGGCTTGCACAAACCATCCTTGAATCGAGAGGGAGTGGGACTGCTCCTCCTAGTCACCCCTGCGGAGTAATCAATGCCACTTCCAGCACGCGTTGTCGACGGACCTTCCGCACAAGCGCCCGTATCCCGGCTTGATCGACCACTTCCCCGCCGGTCGGTGGCTCACCCAGATGGCCGATGACCCACCCGCTGAGGTTGTGGATCTCGCCTTCAGGCATGCAGGTCTCCAGGTCAATCCCAGTCAGTTCTCGCAGCTTCGCCAGAGAGATTCCACCACCCGCAACCCATCCGGCTCCCGACTTCACCACATGGGCCGGCAGCAAGTCGTACTCGTCCTGAATATCCCCGATCAGCTCTTCGATGATGTCTTCCAAGGTCATCAGTCCGACAATCACGCCCGCCTGATCGCAAATCAGCGCGATGTGGGTGTGCTCTTTCATCAGCTGTTCTAGCACTTGCGAGATCGGCTGATTGTTTCGCATCCGAGGAATGTTCCGCACGATCCCGCGCAGCGACGGATCTGACGGATTCAGTTTCATGAAGGCAATAATGTCTTTGAAGGTGACATAGCCGACAATCTTCTGCGGATTCCCCGGTTCAGAAGTCACCGGGAATCGAGTGTGCATATCCAGATGGGCACGCACCAGACAATCCGCGATGGAGTCCTCTAAATTGAGCATGCTGATATGCTCCTCGGGGAGCATGACCTCTTCGACAGGGCGGGTCGAGAGCCGGGCAGCCCCAAGAATGATGTTCTCTTCCCGAGCGCCGATTAATCGCGATGTCCGCGCGAGACTGGCAATCGCTCGCAACTCTTGCAGCTCCAAAGCCTCGGTCCGGGCATCTGCATGCGGCTTCGGTTTCCACAGCTTCTCGCTCAGATCCATAAGTCCCGAAGCGGAGGTTTCCAGTAACCAAACAGCAGGCCAGACGCTGGTCGCGAACCACTTCATCGGAGGTGACAGTCTCAGCACTACCCATTCTTTGTTTCGCAGCGCGAACAGCTTGGGCACCAATTCCCCAATCACGATCGTCACAGCAGTCAGCGGGACAACGATGATGACGATGGCGATCAGATTGGCTGTGCCAACGCTCAGCCCCCACTCCCTCAGCACCGGTTGAATATGTTCGCCCGCGCTGGAACCACCGGTCGCACCGGCGATCAATCCGACGAGAGTGATCCCCAGTTGAACGACCGCGAGGCTCTTCTCGATCTCTTCTTTCATGTGGAGCGCCGCAGACGCTCCCGTTCGCCCATTTCGGACGAGCCCCTGCAGCCGAGAAACAGTCACCGACGCCAAGGCGATTTCGTATGCGGCAAAGATCGCATTCACGAACACCATCAACAGAACAACAAGAAGTTCCATAAACTCCACGGGGCCTCGTCAGGGGAGCAACGAGCCACACATGGGCTCATCGCAATTTCAGTGTGCGGGCAAGGCCGACACCGCGCCGTTTACCGGCAGTCGACTGTATCGTGGTTGACCGGGGGCAGAAATACAAACCACCCGCCCTGCCCCGTGCTGGCGCTGCGGGCTGGTCATCCTGGCGCCACATGGTTCGCGGGCCAGGCTATGGAGTCTCTGGGCGAATCTTGTGCCTTAAAATCTGTTTGATCACGATTTGACCCGCCAGCAATCACTGGATACCCTTAGCTCTAAGAGAGCCTGAGATCTCTCCCTCATTTTTAGGATTTCTCTCCGTGATCGATCACCGGAACATTTCGATTTGCCTCAACCGCCAAATGATTGGCGGCAGCATTCGAATTATTCCCGCAGCGATCTGGCGACGTTGAGGACTCCTCCAGTTTGAGTCACTCACCCCAGGTCGCCTTCGACCTGGGGTTTTTTCGTTTTGAGTCCACGCTCAGTTCACAATCAGTTGGCGAATCCCATGCGAGTCCAGCTCTACGACACCACACTGCGCGACGGCAGCCAAGGCGAGGGTGTGAATTTTTCTCTGCAAGACAAGCTGCTGATCACCCGCAAACTCGACGAGATGGGGTTCGACTACATCGAAGGCGGCTTCGCGGGCTCCAACGACAAAGACACCGAATACTTCCAGCAGGTCGCCGACATGCCTCTCCAGCATGCCGTGGTCTGTGCGTTCGGCATGACCCGCCGCAAAGGAGTCACAGCTGCGGATGACCCCGGCATCCAGGCGATGATGAAGACGCGGGCCAAAGTCTGCACCGTTGTGGGTAAGACGTGGGACCTGCATGTCACGGAGGTGCTGCGCGTCTCACTGGAAGAGAATCTGGCGATGATCCGCGATTCGGTTGCATATCTTTGTTCACAAGGGCGGCGGGTGTTCTACGACGCCGAACATTTCTTCGACGGGTGGAAGGCCAACCCGGAGTACGCCCTGCAAACCGTCACCGCAGCCTCCGAAGCGGGAGCAGAGATGATCGTCTGCTGTGATACGAACGGCGGGAACCTGCCCGAAGGAATCGCCGCGACGGTCAGCGAGCTAAAGGCCAAGTTGATTGTGCCGCTGGGGATCCATTGCCACAACGACTGCGAACTGGCTGTGGCCAACTCCCTGACCGCCATCGATCACGGAGCCATCCAGGTCCAGGGGACCATCAACGGCATCGGCGAGCGTTGCGGCAACGTCGACCTGATCAGCATGGCTGCGAATCTGGCCCTCAAAAAGGGGCAGGACATCCTCATCCCCGGCGGGATCAAGCGGCTGACCGAACTGTCTCGGTACATCTACGAACTCGCCAACATGAACGTCCGCAACAACCAGGCGTTCGTCGGGCGCAGCGCGTTTGCCCACAAGGGCGGGATGCACGTGCATGCCATCAACCGCATCTCCCGCAGCTACGAACACATCACCCCCGAGACGGTCGGTAACGAGCGGCGCGTGCTGGTCAGCGAGCTGTCCGGTCGATCGAACATCATTGCCAAGGCGACGAAGTACGCCCTCGAAAAAGACGACGAGCTGATGCGCCGCATCCTCGCTCAGGTGGTCGAATTGGAGAATCAGGGATACCAGTTCGAGGCTGCCGAGGCGTCATTTGATGTGCTGATGAAGAAGTGCGCCGGTACGTATGAACCGAAGTTTGAGCGGATTCATTCTCGCGTCTCGACGCAATGCGAAGAGCGTTTCGAGGTCAGTGGTGAGAGGTTCGTGAAGGAGGGATCAGCAGATGCGACTTCCGCTGACTACTCCGCTCAGATCACTCACCTCTCGACCGAAGCCACACTGAAGCTGCGAGTCGGTGATGCCATCCAGCATGTCGCTGGTGAGGGGGATGGCCCTGTGAATGCCCTCGATAATGCCCTACGCAAGGCCTTGGTCCCGTCCTACCCCAGCCTCGCGCAGATGAAGCTTGTCGACTACAAAGTCCGCGTCATCAATTCTACCGAAGGCACAGCGGCCCGCGTCCGCGTCGTGATTGAAAGTCAGGACGACACCGACTTCTGGAGCACCGTAGGCGTCAGCGAGAACATCATCGAAGCCAGCTGGATCGCGCTGGTCGATGCGGTGGAGTACAAGCTGTTCAAGGACGAGGGGTCGTTAGGAGCTGTCGAGGGATAGAGCAGATTGAGCTTGGAAAGAGGCAGACAGGAATGTCTGCTCCACTGATCAGTGGCACAGACATTCCTGTCTGTGCTAACTCAAGACAGCCTCCAATACCCGCCCAAGTTCACAGAGTCCGTCGCCATTGTGAACCGCGAGCGGACTACTCGACAGACTTGCCTTCTGGGATCAGCTGATCCGCACGGTAGCCCGGTCCGAGGCGAGTCAAGTCCCGGCGGAAGATCACGCGCGGTGGAATCTGCGTGGCGTCGATCACGGCTTCTACACGAGTGACCGCTCCCCCGCGATCGAAGCACCCGACCGATTGCACCGAGATCACGTCGCCGCGTGCACACAGATATTTATCCAGCTGCTGCATCGTCGACAGGTCGACTAGCCCATCCACCAGCAGCCAGCCGCTCGTCGCCCGTTGCCCGATCAGGTCGGTCATGGGTTGCCCGTCAGTGTCGATCAGCTGTCGACTGGCGATTTGGTCGGGAAGTGTGGCGGGCATCTTCGGGATGCCGAGGAGAATTTCTCGCCGGGCCTGATTGATATTGATCCGGCCATCGAGTGTCGAAGCCGAGGTCGTGGACATCTTTTCCAACAGAGTCGTCAACGTGGTCGACAGTGCGCCGCCGGTCGTGGACCACGGGCTGTCGAGTGTGGTCTCTGTCCCATCGATCTCTACGGTGACTTGGGCATCGACCAATTCATACAGAGACACAATGCTCGTGCCCGCTCCCGCAGACAGGTCCATTCCTCCTCGCGTCACAGCTCCTCCCTCCCCACCCGCTCCATCCGTTCCTCCCCCCGAGCCGGTCGCCACGCGCATGATTTGCTGCGAGATCCCAGTGGCAATACCTTGCAGCGCCGAGTCGGTGGCGGCATCTCCCGTCGTGGCTCCCGTCGTTCCGGACACTGCCGAGGGAGTGACTGGCCCTTTCAAGCGGAACGCCGTAATGAACGTCGCGATCTCCACTCCGTACTCAGTATTGAGTTGATCATACAATTCCGTGAGGAGCGTCTGATTGACATCGATTCGTTCGGTGCCGTCTTGTTGCAGGTTTGACTCGCTGGAGAATACGGTCAGATAAGAGTTCCAACCCAGGTCCAGCAGTCCATCCTCATCATCGGGCGGACTCGTGAAGTCGCCATCGTTCTCATTCGCATCGAGCAGGCCGTTGCGGTTCGCGTCTTCGCCGTACAAGAGCGCGGGGGTGACTCCTTGAACGAGCAGCAGCTCATCGATCGATTCGCTGGCTCCATTCTTGGCACTGTAAGGGGGATCACGACCTTCATAAGTAATGGACTCGGCACCGTTGGTCCGCTCTTTATCATCGGCATCAACCCAGTCGAGTATCCCGTCTGCGGCCTCATCGGTCATGCCGGGAACAGCCATCAGGAAAAAGTGAGCATCCAATTCATCGAGATCCAAAGCCGTGATCGCATTGATGTTGATCTTGGACGATTCATCGACCAACCCGTAGCGCACTTGCCGCCCTGTACTGTCGTTTTCCAGGGGAGCCACCAGCGTAAACCGCCCGCGCCCTGTGTCGGATGCCGATTCCAGCAAGGTCACTCCCGCGAACGCCTCGGGATTGTGGTAGATGTTCTCTGTCTCCAAATCCGCCGGGTTCCCCAGCATCGCAGCTGCAAACTCGACGCCAGAGTCGGCGAGCGCTCGCGACTGAGCTGTGCGGGCGGAGAAGTCGGCAGCTCGTCGTTCCAGGATCATGGAATCGAGGAACGTGTAGGCTCCGAGCGTGAGCAAGACGACGACGATCAGCACGACAATTAGCGCGCTGCCGCGACGGAATGGCACTTGCGTCGTCGTAATCCTTCTCATATCTCTCCTCCCGAAACCGGAGACGAGGTCGGGACCAGAATGACGTGTTTGATCGAGATGATCGTCTCTGAACCGGGCAGGTTGAGTGCGCCCGACTGCTTGTATTCCGGCTTGATGTAACCCATCGTGATCTCGATCGCGCGCGGCAAGCGTTCACTGGTGACACTGTCCCACTCGGTCACCCACGAATAGCCATCGAAATAGCGGAATTGCAGGCTGACGACCTCGCGGGCTAGGATCGAAGCATCGCCGATCGCGACAGCGCCGCTCTTGTCCTCGTCGACTTCCACAACGCCCCGCAAGCGATCCACCACTTGCCTCGCGAGCGCGGGTTTGATCGTAAGAGTCCGCCGCGCCCCAGGCTCCGTCGGGGCTGTGGTCGGAGTCACCATTCCCCAGGTCACCCGCACATTGTCACTGTTCACGGGCAGCGGGGCGATGGCTTGAGAGTTGGTCGCCTCGGGGACGAAATCCTCCCGTGCGGGCTGACTGATATCCAGCTGAAGTGTATCGGCGGTCCCGACAATGCCGAGGCTGGATTGAGTCGAGTCTGTCGTCTCAGCTGTGGTTTCGGTCGAGCTGGAGGACGCCGAAGCGTTCGCATCATTGCCAGCAGTTCCACCAGAAGAAGTGTCCGCCTCATCGGCTTCCTCTTCTTCCTGCGACGTATTGCTGGGCGGAGTAAAGACGACCGAGCCGACATCTTCTGAGAGTAATCGTAGGACAGCCAGCGAAATTTGGGCGCGCTCGATTCGGTCCCGACCGACCTCTTCGTAACGCCAGTGCAGCGAGATGGCCGAATAGATCGCAGAGATCAGCACCAGGCTCAGGCCGAGTGCGACCAAGACCTCGATCAGGGTGAAGCCCGTTCGCCCCCACCGTGAAGAGCGTTCTGTTCGGTGTGTCAGGCGGCGACAATTCTGAGGAAAAGCCCTCATGGAATCACCTTCTGAATCGTTTCCAGAGCCGACGATGTGTCACCGGCAGACTGGAAGATCATCGGATCTCGCATCAGTCGAGCAAACTTCACCTCGTGGTCCGATTGTCCGTCAGACCGACGATGATTCACCGTCAGCAGCAGCCGCTTGATCGTGACATCGGTGTCATCATCTACGGTCAGCGACCATGTCCACTGCGGTGCCCCTTCAAATGCCTGATCGGTGACCGCCTCCAGTGGCAACACTCCCGCGACCACTTCATTGAGTTTGGATTCACCCAGCAGAGAAGCTTCTGCTCGCAGCTGAGCTTTGACCGAGGAATCGCTCCCCATGCGAAGAATCTCGGAGATGGCAGACATGGCGGCAAAGAACAGAGCCAGAGCGATGACAATTTCGAGAAGAGTCATGCCGGAGCGGGAGCGCGCGGCCCGCTTCGGCCTTCCGGAAATGATGCGAATGGGACGCCTCATGGTTGCACCTCGGGGCGGCGCATGCGATCCACTCGTACGGCACCGGTGAGCCCGCGGACATGGAGCTCGATCGTATTCCCAGTCTTGTCGCGAACAACCAACCGGGCGTCTTGCGACTCCCCATTGGCTCGAAACAGGATCGGTGGGGACCAGACGGTGTCGGAGTACGTGGCTCCATTTTTGAGGAGCGACAACCAGATGTCGTCGAGCCGCTGCCCGCCGGATGACTCCCCCGCTTTGTCAGTGGCTGGTTCGAATTGACAATCTATTGATAGCTTTCCGGCAACGGTTTTCACGGAGGGCTTCGGCTCCTGCTCGGCATCGGTCGCGACGATTTCTGGTCGCTCGAACGGCAGGACGACGAACGATTGAGCCGTCGGTTCAAATCGAAACTGGTATGCCAGACCACTTTCAATTGCCAGAATCCGTGTGGCGGCCAGCTCCCGGCGAACAAGTTCGACATTCTGCTTCAGCGCGTTCTCTTGCATGTAACGCATCATCCGTGGCCAACTGAGCGAGGCCACGGTGACCATGACCGCCAGCACCAGCAATAGCTCCAGGAGCGTAAAACCTGCGCGGGCAGTACCCGTCAGCCGGTGCGGCTTCGCAGATCGGCCGAGATCAACTGGGAGTCGCACGAACAACTCGATCCTCCTCCAGCCGCTGATGATGCGACGGGTTCTCTCCACGCAACATCTCAGTGTGAGCATCAACCCCAGTTCTGGCAAGACGTTGCTTCACGGAATCACCGGTTTGACCAAAACTGGGTTCGGCTTAGAATCAGAATCGTCGGGTGAGCTGACGCAGTGTATCATCAGGCTCATCGGATCGTTCTTGATTCCCGTTCTTAAGTGATCTGCAAGGTGTCGTCATGAACATGAAAGCCCTCTTCGGGACGCTGCTGGCACTGCTCTTTGCAGTGGGGGGGACTGCCTATCTGGTGGCTCGAGGCGTCAGTCCAACTCCCCCTCCGCCGCCCCCCCCACCCGCGCTGGGTGACCCAGCTGCCGTGAACCCGTTTGATCTCACCCAGCCCGGCCCTCACTCAAAAGTGGTCGTCGCAGAGCCGCATTATGAATTTGGGGTCATGGCACTGGGAGAAACGCAGTCCCATGAATTCGTCTTCAAAAACGAAGGCGAAGGTCCGCTCCGGCTCGCCGAAGGGCCGGTCATGTGCAAGTGCACCATCCCCACGGTGGGCGATGCGGAACTCAAGACTGGAGAATCCGTAAATATCAAGCTGGAGTGGAAGCCGGAGGCCATGTCGTCCGACTTCAGCAAAGAAGCGGTCATCTGGACCAACGATCCTGCAAAACCAAAGGTGATCCTGTCAATCAAAGGTCAGGTCTATCCCGACCCGATGATGTATCCCTCTGAGTTCGCCGTGGGAACGATTCCCTGGGATAAGGAATCGGAGAGCGAAGTCAAATTGGCTTCATCGACGTCTGCCGATCTTCAAATCGAAGGGGTCGAAGTCAGCCATCCGAAGTGGATGACCGTCACCTGGACACCTGCTGATGTCCAGAGTCTTCTGGATGCGGGTGTCACCTCACCAAAGCCTCAGTCCGGCTTTAACGTCCTGCTAAAAATTGCACCAGACGGCTCGGTGGGCCCCTTCAATGGATGGGTGAACCTCAAAGTGAATCGGCTGGGCAAGGAGCAGAAGATCGATGTGGTCGGGATTCGCTCAGGGCCGATTCAGATTCATGGAACCGACTACCAGTCGGCGCTCTCTCTCCTCAACTTCAAGCGGTTCAAGTCGGCTGATGGCAAGGAGCTGAAGGTCTTCTTGCGTCTGAAATCTTTCGAGACAGACCTTCAACTCCTGGATGTCTCCTCGAAATCCAATCACTTCGCAGCAACGTTGCGGAAAGAATCTGCCGGTGGAGACAAAAAAGACATGTATGTTCTGACAATTCAGGCGAAGAAAGGGGCAGCTGCCGGGACGGCATATACACCCGATAATCCGGACCCCATCACACTCAAGCTGAATCATCCTCAGGTTCCCGAACTGATTTTCAACACGGTGTATATTGTGCAGTAACTGACTCGTCCAAGAATGAGTGAAGTCACTTTTCTTTCTACCTGGGGGCCAGTGAGTTGCATGATGGACCAACCGAAACAGACATCTTCCCAGAGTTCGCTCTGGCTTCGCAAGGCGGCGATGGGACTCTTCGTACTGCTGATCGCAGCAGCGGGGACATCGGCATTTCTCTGGAGTCGCAACTCGTCGTCGTCACACGCACAGGCTCAATCCGGAGGGCCCGATGCGGGAGGTGCGAAACAGAAAGCGACGAAATCGGCGGACACAACGACTGCCCCCTCCCCGCTCGTGGATGGCTGGCCTCAACCCGCGTTTGTGCTGGCGATTACTGGACAGCAACATGGCTACATCGAGCCGTGCGGCTGCTCCCCCAAGCAATCGGGGGGGCTCGCTCGTCGGGCTGATCTGTTTCGGCAATTGCGCGAGGTGAAGAAATGGCCCGTGCTGGCCATGGAGACGGGCGGTACTTTGGAGGATTCACGCGTCACTCGCCACCAGTCGGCCTTGAAGTTCAACATGATCCTGGAATCCCTGAATGGGATGGGGTATCGCGCGCTCGGCCTAGGGACCGAGGAACTCAATCTCGGGGCGCTGAAGCTGTTTGAGATCTTCTCCGAGCGAAATGTTCAGGAGAACTACGACATGCCATTCCTCGCGGCGAATGTGGTGCTGCTGGGAAGTCCGGAGTTGGGGACTCCCAAATCGTTTCGGATCTTGGATGTGGGCGGTAAGAAAGTCGCCGTCACTTCGGTGTTTGGGAATGAATTCCAGAAAGAGCTGTCACAAGGCATCCTGACGGACATCACGATCACCGATCCTCTGGTCGCACTGCCCCCTGTCATCGCGGCCATGCAGGCCGCGGAGAATGGGGCGAAGCCCGACATGCTCGTCCTGCTGTCTTACGACAGCGTGGAAAACTCGCGAGCGCTCGCTCAAAAGTTTCCCGAATTCGATGTCGTGGTCTCCGCAGCTGGAGCCGACGATCCGGGCAATGACCATGAAACCATTGGTAAGACGCTCTTCTTTGTCAGTGGGATGAAGGGCAAGTATGTCAATCTGATTGGGTTCTACCCGAACGAGAAAGCGAAAGTCCGGTTCGAACGGGTAGAGCTGGATCAGGATCGGTTCGGTCGTGATCCTAAGATTCGTGAACTGATGTCGCAGTACCAGGAGCTGCTGAAGGAAGAGTGGCTCGAACCCACGTCCGAACTACGCAGCTTCAACTTCGTCCACCAAAGTGGTTTACAGTTTATGGGAGCCAAGGCATGTGCAGAATGCCACGCCTCCGCCTACGAAGTGTGGGAAGGCTCGAACCATGCACACGCGACAGCCTCGCTGCTGGACGGGCGGCCCGAGGAAAAGGGAACCTGGATTGATCGCACCTACGATCCCGAATGCCTGTGCTGTCATGCCACGGGGTGGAATCCCGAGGAAGCCTACCACTACAAAGACGGGTTCATCGACCTGAAGACGACTCCCCATCTGGCCGGAAATCAGTGTGAAAACTGCCACGGTCCCGGCAGCGAACACGTGAAGTTGGAAACCGATTGGAAGCAAGCCGGTGGGGAAATGTCTGAGGCCCTGACCGCCAGTCGAAGCGCCGTGCGTGTCACAAAAGTCCAAGCTGAGAAGAAGGTCTGTCTCAAATGCCACGACTTCGCCAACAGCCCGAAGTTTGATTTCGAAGAGTACTGGCCACAGGTCGAGCACCCGACTCCTGACTCTGAGAAGCCTGCAAAGTAGCGTCATTCCTTGCCTTCCTGCCTCCGCGATCCGTGTTTCGAATGTTCTGTTGGTGTTCATATGTCGTTCGTCGAACTCCGCAGCGACACTTACACCCAGCCCGTCCCCGGCATGCGGCAGGCGATCGCCGAAGCCATCTGCGGTGACGACATGGTGGGGGAAGACCCCACTGTGAATGCCCTCGAAGCCCGTATGGCTCAGCTGCTCGGTAAAGAGGCCGCTGTGTTTGCCTGTTCGGGAACACAGTCGAACCAAATGGCGGTTTGGGCGCACTGTCGCAGCGGGGATGAACTGCTGATTGATGAAACGGGGCACATCGCCAACTACGAGGCCGGAGCTCCCGCCGTGCTTAGCGGAGTGAGCTGTCGCAAGCTACGCGGGGCACATGGCCGATTGAGCGCCGCACTGCTGGATGCCGCACATCGATCGCCAAACCAGCACTTCTCCCCCACACGTCTGGTGTGTGTCGAAAACACCACGAACCTCGGCGGCGGTGTGTCATACCCTCTGGATCAGCTGCGAGAAATCCGCGACTGGAGCCAGGATCACAAAGTGCCGGTCCACATGGACGGGGCCCGCTTGTTCAACGCCTGCCAGTCGCGGGGATACTCCGCTGCACAGGTCGCGGAGTGTTGTGATTCTGTTTCGGTCTGCTTCTCCAAGGGGCTCGGCTGCCCGATGGGGGCGGTGTTGGTGGGCACCCGCGAAACCATTCAGCTGGCCCGTCGAGCGCGCAAGATTTTTGGCGGTGCATTGCGGCAGGCCGGGTTTGCGGCAGCTGCGTGCCTGTACGCACTGGATCATCACATTGACCGGCTGTTGATCGATCACGAGAACGCCCGCCTGTTCGCGAACGAGATCGCCGATATCCCCGGTGTGATTCTCGATCCGTCGCAGATCGAGACGAATCTGGTGTTCTTTGAAATCGATCCTGCGGTCGCCACAGCGAATCAAGTCTCGGTGGCCCTCGCCGCAAGAGGAGTCAAGATCAGCGCTTTGGCGCCGCAGCGGCTTCGGGCCTGCACTCATCTGGATGTCGACCGCGACGGGGTGTTGCGGGCAGCGGCTGCTCTGCGAGAGGTTCTGGAATCGAAACTGATCGCTTCTGGGGAAGAAGCTCACGCAG
This sequence comes from Planctomycetota bacterium, assembly GCA_043777375.1. Lineage (GTDB taxonomy): Bacteria > Planctomycetota > Planctomycetia > Planctomycetales > Planctomycetaceae > TH-plancto1. The sequence goes on from JAYWHX010000054.1 coordinate 28,382, forward strand.
GTGCCTACGGGGGACGCTAAGCCAAGTTAAGACTCGTCTCGGGAGTTGGAGTTCAGGATTTAGCCTGCTCCTTAGCAGCCTGAAGGCTGGGCTCCAACCTGAAATCCAGCGTCTTCAACGCACTTGGTCTAGCGAAAACCATGCCAATCCTCACCCCCAAAACACAGTGGATGCAGCGAGCCTGGTCGTCGGTCCTCGATTTTTGTTTTCCATCTCTCTGCCCTTTTTGCGAGGAACGGGAAGCCGATGGCCACGCGGATTCGCTGCTCTGTGAGACTTGCCGTCAGTCGTGTCAGGAGTTCGGCGGGCGGCAGTGTCAGCGGTGCAGTGCCTCGGTGGGTCCGTTTGTCGACACCTCTTCGGGGTGCGTCCATTGCCATGACGAGCGATTCGCGTTCGAGGCCGCCTGCTCGCTTGGCCCCTACCGCGACCAACTGCGGTCGGCCTGTCTCAGAGCCAAAAAGCAGGCTGGCCATTCCATCTCCATGGGACTTGCACAACAGCTGTGGGCGCTGCGGCGACAGACGTTGGAGGCGTGGCGTCCCGACCTAGTGATTCCGGTGCCGCACCATTGGTGGGAACAGCTGGGACGACCGCATCTGAGCCCGTCGACTCTCGCAGAGACGCTGGCGGATCAGATCGGCGTGCCCGCGAGGTTTGACTTGCTGGCAAAGGTTAAGAAGACCGAGAAACAGGCGTTGTTACCTGTCACCAAGCGCAAGGCGAACCTGCGCGGGGCCTTCGGAATCGGCGGCGGAGCAACACTGGGCGGCTCGACGGTTCTGCTTGTCGATGACATCCTGACCACGGGAACGACCGCTCACGAATGTGCCAAGGTGCTGAAGCAGGCCGGAGCGGCAAAGGTATTGGTCGCCGTATTCGCCCGAGTGGCTGGTCACTGACCGTCATCAGAGGTCAGAGACAAACCGACAGACCATCAGCATACATTCGTCCGATTCCTCAAAAGACGCTTTGCCGCATTCCCCTGCCGGTGATACGATCATTATGCTCCACTCTCACTTTTGAACCAGCACCACATTCTGCGGCTGGCACTCAGAGCGAGGATTCGCATCATTCAGGCTTCTTGATGAATTTCCAGACGGACAACCCGTGGATTTTCGGTTTTCCGATCGGCACCCTGTGGGGAGCGCGAGTCCGGATTAGTCCGTTGTGTCTGCTCCTCGTCCCGTGGCTGGTGCCTCTGGGTTGGGAGGTCGGTCTGCTGGCGTTTGCGCTGCTGATCCCAATCATTTTGCTGCATGAATTCAGCCATGTGTTTGCAGCTCGCTTGACCGGCGGCGACGCCGATGAAGTCATCATCTGGCCGCTCGGTGGACTCGCCCTCTGTCGACGGGCTCCGACATTTCAGTCGGAGTTTTTGACTCCTGCAGCTGGTCCATTGTTTCACTTGGCAGTCTGTATTGTGCTTCTGGCAGGTGTTTACCCAGGGGATAATTTTCTGGCAGCGATTCATCCGCTCTCGCTTCCTGAGATCAAACTCGAGCAGGGAATCTGGAAGGCGATCGTTCTCTTGACGTTTTCGCTCAACTGGAAAATGCTGCTCTTAAACTTGCTTCCCATGCTGCCCCTCGACGGCTCCAGCATGTGGCATGCGGTCGCCCGACATCGGTGGGAACCGATCGTCGCGAAGACAGCTCTGCTGATTGTCAGTACCCTGACGCATTTCGCCATTAGCATTGTCGCACTGAGCATTAACAGCTCACTCGGCATTGGTTTGCTGTTTTTCTCTTACATGCTGCTGCCCATCACGATTATCGAGTGGATTCGGTTGCAGGCTGTGAATCTGCTCGGAGTGGATCTGGACCAGCCAGAAAACTACGAATCATTCGATGACGACGAAGAGAGTGCATCCCAGCGAACGAGATCGCCCGGTCTGCTCGAACGCTGGAAGCTGGAGCGCGAGCGGAAGCGACAAGAGCGAGACGAGCAGGAACGAGTCGAGACCGAAGCCCAGCTGGATACCCTCCTGGAGAAAGTCCATCTCAGCGGAATTGATTCGCTGAGCGAAGCCGAGAAGCGGTTTCTGAAAAAGGCCAGCGCCCGATATCGCGGGCAAAGCCGGTCGTAGTTGCCCCCGCCCGTTGCGAGTGCAGCCGCCATCGTTTAGATTCGTTTTGATGCGTCGCTCGCACGACAACGATTGTTTGCGAACCGGTGCACATTTCGCGCTGCGTAAGCAATTCCGCTCGCGAAGGCAGAATCACGGGGGCGCTCGCCTCCTCCCTGAACGACTCTGGGAGTCTGGCCGTTATGGCTCAGCAACACGAATCTTCGAACTCCACTCCCAAACAAGTGGTCGAGCACCAGCCCGGCGTCTCCTCCATGCCGAAGTGGACGGTCGGAGAACTCCCCGATGCCCCGGTGTTTAAATGGAAGAAAATCGCAGCTTTCATTGGGCCGGGAGTCGTCATGGCCGCTGCGGCGATCGGCGGCGGAGAGTGGCTCACGGGACCAATGAATACCGCGAAGTACGGGGCCGCGATCTTCTGGCTGGCCACAATCAGCATCCTGTGCCAGGCGGTCTATAACGTGGAGATCTGCCGGTACACGCTCTACACGGGCGAGCCCATCTTTACGGGGAAGTTCCGCATCCCACCGGGCCCGTGGTTCTGGGTGATTCTCTATCTAATTCTCGATTTCGGGTCGTTCCTACCGTATCTGGCGTCGAATGCCGCCATTCCCCTTTGCACGATGATCCTGAGACGTTTGCCGGTCACGACTCCGGAGGCGGCGGATGTCATCACCATCTTGGGCATGTCCGATGCCATGTTTGTGAAGGTCACGGGACTGGTGATCTTCTTCTTGATCTTCCTCCCGCTGCTGTTCGGGGGTAAAGTCTACAACTCGATGCGGGCGCTAATGACCTTCAAGTTGTTCGTGGTATTCGGTTTCCTGTTGTTTCTCGCGGCCTTCTTTTCGACAGCTGAGACCTGGCAGGGGATCATTTCCGGCTTCTTCAAGTTTGGAACATTGCCGATTAAGAACACGGATGGTTCTGCTCTGGCAAAGGGATCGAACTTAGACAACATCTTTGTGGCCCTGTGGGAAGGCCGCTCGATTGGCACGATCGATATGTCGCTGGTCGGATTTCTGGCAGCGATGGCCGCTTTGGCCGGGAATGGGGGGCTGACGAATACCCCGGTGAGCAACTACACCCGCGAACAGGGTTGGGGGATGGGCTCGCATGTCGGAGCGATTCCGAGCATCGTCGGCGGTCATGAAATCACCCTCTCGCATGAAGGCTGCGTCTTCAAGGTCACCGAAGAGGCACTGCCGCGCTGGAAGCGGTGGATCAAGCATGTGAAGCGCGAGCAGTGGTGTCTGTGGGCTCCTGCCTGTTTCGTCGGGTTGGCTTTTCCCAGCATGTTGTCGTTGCAGTTCCTACAGACTAAAGATATCCCCGGTGACAAATCCCTCGTGGCGGCCATGACGGCTCAGGGAGTTTCTGACGCCGTCGGAGGCCGGTTTGGCGCTGCGACTGGAAACCTGTTCTGGCACTTCACCCTGTTCTGCGGCTTCCTGGTCCTCGCCACCAGCATGGCCAGCACCGCAGACGGAGTGCTCCGCCGCTGGGTCGATGTGTTCTGGACCGCCAGTCCCCGCCTGCGGAGGTGGGACACCAAGGACATCGGGAAGCTCTATTTTGGCGTGCTGTGCGTCTACATGGCCATGGGGGCGTTCACGCTGTGGTTCCTCAAGGGGGACGCGCTGCTGGTCCTGTCGACGATGATGTACAACTACGCTCTGGGCTTTAGCTGCCTGCACTCGCTAGTCGTGAATACCAGACTACTGCCGAAGCCATTGCAGCCGGGAATCTTTCCGAAGCTGGGATTGGGAATCGGGTTCGCGTTCTTTACGTCGATCGCCATGATCACGACCTATGCCGAGTGGCCGAAGCTGGTGAAGGAATTCACCAAGCTCTGGGTCTGGATCAGCGGCAGCTGAGGGTCAGAGGGTGCCCTGTCAACGCTGTGTGGGATGCGGCTCGACAGCGAGCGCCGGCCACGTCTTACTGTTCGAGGGCGTCTCACTCCGCCATCTCGCTGGCGGCCCAGTGCAACCAACACGGATATGTTGACTGTCGACCGTTCGACGGAATCGGGGCGATGGCATAGACTAAAGAAGAGATTCACTTGTGACCTCTTAGCCAAATGCCTCCGACCATCTCTCCTCAGGATACTCCCATGAGCGAAGTCACGATCACCACCCGTTTAAATGGCCCTCTCCTCATTCAAGGCCCGGCCAAGCTGTGCGACCATGAAGGGAACGTCTTCAACCTGAATGGAAAAGAAACGTATGGTCTGTGCCGTTGCGATCAATCGAAGAACAAACCCTTCTGCGATGGGTCGCACAAAGCATGTGGCTTCACAGCTGACCTGAAAGCCCGGTAACACCAGCCATCGTCGGGTGGCGGGGTCAGCAGGCTTGGCGCATGGCCCCGTCCACGCAGAGCCTTGCTAAGGACATGGACCAAAACAACATTCCGGTTGTCTTGCAGGAATTGAACAGAAGGCAACGAAGAAACTTCGACCTGTACCTTCGTTGCCTTCGTTTGCTTCTGTTCAACAATAAACTCCGGAAGTGGTTTCGGACCAGTTCTCAAGACATGCTGGATGAACACGTTGACCGCAACGGGGCCATCCGCAAAGCCTCCTGACCCCGCCACCCACCGTCCATTCGATGCGAATAGTTTTCTCTCCTCCACTTCACTGAAAGTTCAGTCCATGCTGCGTTCTCTTCTTTGCGCGGGAGTTCTGTTTCTGGGACTGACTTCGGCGAACGTATTCGCAGCCGAGCCTCCAGTCGTCATCGATGTCTGGCCCGGCACAGTTCCCGGAGAACCGAGCGGCATCGGCGAGGAGACCTCGATCGTCGGCAAGCCCGAGGAGAAGGGGACGGTCACCCGTGTCGGCAATGTCACGAAGCCGACACTGACTATCTATCATCCCGCAGCTGACATCGCGAACGGCACCTCCGTCGTGATTTGTCCGGGCGGGGGATACAACATCCTCGCGTGGGACTTGGAGGGGACCGAGATCGCCGAGTGGCTCAACAGCGTGGGTGTGACCGGCATCGTGCTGAAGTACCGCGTTCCCCGCCGACCGAATGCCCCCAAGGATGAGGAGCAACCCGTCTGCTCGCACCAGGACGCCCAGCGGGCCATGCGGCTGGTGCGGAGCAAGGCGGCTGAGTGGAAGCTCGACGACAAGAAGATCGGCATCCTGGGGTTCTCCGCCGGTGGCCATCTCGCCGCCCGGACCTCGACGAACTATGAGACGCTCAGCTACCCGGCGATCGATGAGGCCGACAAGCTGAGTGGCCGTCCCGACTTCACGATCCTGATCTACCCGGCCTACCTCGTGACGAAGGACATGACCGCCCTGACGCCGATGATCGCCGTCAACGACCAGACCCCGCCCGCCTTCCTGGCCCACGCCTACGACGACGGCGTCACCGCCGACAGCAGCGTGCAATACTTCTTGGCCCTCAAACGGAACAAAGTTCCCGCCGAACTGCACGTCTACAGCAAAGGCGGGCATGGGTATGGCATGCGGCCGAGTAAGAATGCCGTCGTGACTTGGCCTGCCCGGTGCGAGGAGTGGATGCGAGCGAGCGGGTTGGTGAAGTGAGGTAGCGATCAATAGGTCATTGCCCAGTGCACTCTGGCTTGAGGATACATCGGCATGTGGCAGACAGATCGAATTACATCTTGGAGTCAGTTTCAAGCCATCATTGAGTCAATGAATCTTTTCCATGAATCGAAACCAACTCTATTCTTCCGCGGTCAAGCGAATGCTGATTGGGCGCTGACCCCATCCTTGACCCGCTTAATTTCCAATGGAATTCCGGGTGTCGACAAGTCATTGGGAATCGAGTTTGGAGCATTTCGAAGGTTTCGCGAGTCATACAAGATATTCTCTGACGAAGATCCGGGTGAGAATGAACACGTTGCTTGGTGGGTATTGATGCAACATTATTCTTGCCCAACTCGTCTTCTTGATTGGAGTCTTTCGCCATATGTGGCCACCTATTTCGCAGTCTGTGACCTTCAAGAGACTGACGCCGCACTCTGGTGCTTATCGGCGAATCATCTTGAAAAACGCACTGAGGAACGGTACGGATCGATGAGTCGCGACAACCAAAAGTTCTGGGACGCAAAAGATGGAATGGCCGTATATCCATTTTTTCCAACGAAACATTCGGTGAGATCCCACATACAACAAGGTGTTTTCACAATCAGTTCAAATCTGAAGACAATTCACAGTGAAGGAATCGCAGAAGCGTTTCCAGATGACTCCGACTGTCTGCCGGTGAAGTTTTCTATAGATTCCACACTCAAGCTGGAGTTTATGGCAAGACTTCATTCAATGAACATTTCAGCAGCATCGCTTTTCCCAGGTATCGATGGACTGGGCCGTACAATCCGAGATCATGTTGTTCGAAGAACACGTGGATTTAACCATTAGCAGTGAGTGATGTCCAAAGCACTTCCCCCCCTTCGCATTCCGGCTCTCAACTCCGTCGACGAATTCCGCTCGGCGCTGACTGGGCTGGGCCTCGATCTCCCGGTGGACGACCGGCCTCTCTCGGCAGCCGAAGGGAGCCCGCTGGCCGACTCATTCACGGTCGGCCAGCTGCGAATCGGCAATCGCTGGTGCATCCATCCGATGGAGGGATGGGACGGGACAGCGGACGGGAGGCCCAGTGAGCATACGCTACGGCGGTGGCGGAACTTTGGGTTGTCGGGGGCCAAGCTGTTGTGGGGCGGGGAGGCGTTTGCCGTGCGGCCCGATGGGCGGGCGAATCCTCGGCAGTTGTGCTACCGACCGGAGAACGTCGGTTGCCTGCGCGAGTTGATGGAGGCGGCCACTTCATCGCATGTCGAGGCGTACGGCCCCGGAGCGACGGACGATCTGGTGGTCGGGTTGCAGCTGACGCACTCGGGTCGGTTCTGCAAGCCGAATCGTAACGACCGGTTCGAGCCGCACGTGGCATATCACCACCCGACACTCGACGCCAAGGTCGGGATCGCCGCCAACGATGACAGCGTACTCTGGACCGATGGCGAGATTCGCGAACTGATCGAAGCGTATGTGGTGAGCGCGAAGGCCGCGCAGGCTGCCGGGTTTCAGTTCGTGGACCTCAAGTGCTGTCACGGGTATCTGGGGCATGAGTTCCTCTCGGCGTTCGAGCGTCCCGGTCCTTACGGAGGCGACTTCGCGGGGCGGACCCGGTTCATTCGCGAGATCGTGGCAGCAGTGCGGTCGGAGTGTCCGGGGCTGGAGATCGGCATCCGGTTGTCGCTGTGGGACACGTATGCCTACCGCCCCGATCCAGCACTATCAAAACCGGGCAAACTGGGTCCAGGCATCCCAGTGATCCCCGAGGGGATCGCCCTCTATCCCGTGTTCGGAGCCGACCGCGCGAACCCGCATCGCATCGACCTCACCGAGCCGATCGAGTTGATTCGTTCGCTGTGGGAGGACTACCGAGTCGGCCTGTGGAACCTGACCGCTGGGTCGCCATACTACAACCCGCATGTGCAGCGGCCCGCAATCTACCCGCCGTCGGATGGGTACGCCCCGTCGGAAGACCCGCTGGTGGGGTGCGTGCGGCAGATACAAGCGGTCCGTCAGGTGTGTTCATGGTTCCAGCGAGCGGCAGACGTGAGTCTGCCGAGTGCCCCGCGTTCAAACTCTCAAAGACTCGGCAGACTGACGTCTACCGCTCGCTTCGTCGGGACGGCGTATACCTACTTCCAGGAGTACCTGCCGCATGTCGCCCAAGCCTTGGTGAGAAACGGCTGGGTGGACAGTATCGGTCTCGGGCGGATGGTCCTCAGCGACTGGCAACTGCCGACCAAGATCCTCTCGGGACGAGACTTCGTCGACGACAAGAAACTCTGCCGAACCTTCAGCGACTGCACCACCGCCCCGCGCAACGGGATCATCTCCGGCTGTTACCCGCTCGACCCGTATTACAAACAGATGCCCGAGGCAGCGGAGCTAAAGCAGATCAAGAAGCGGAAGTAGAGTGGCCAGCCGCTCTGGGCGCTGCCCAATACTGCACATAGGGAGCGGCACGGCGTCAGCCTGCCGAGATGTTCGCCAGCGATTCGGTGCGTTCAGTCGCTCAACAATTCGGCAGGCCGACGCCGTGCCGCTCTCTGAATGACGAATCGACCGTTTCGGAGGAAGGGCGATTTCCGATTAGGCTTTCCTCATGAATTCTATTCTCACCCAATTCGCCGGTTCCTTTTGATCTCCCCGAGAGCCGCACGGTGATTGGACGATGAACCGAACGATGTGCCTCTGAAGTCGTCAGGCACATTCCCCCATTCGTCTTGCCTGATCGCGACATGGCCCATAACAGTCACGACCCGTACGATGCTCCTCCACTGCGCGGCCTTGGGCCAGTGCAGGCGACGCTGCGCGTGTTTGTCGCTCTGCAATGCTGGGGCTATGCAGCTGCACATCTGCACTTTGGAGCCAAGTCGGCGTTCGCAAGATTGCTGGAGAAAGAGTTCTTTGTCTCGGTAGGGGACACGGGGCTGCTGGACCAAGTCGCTGCGATCGGTCTCGCGCTGTGCGGGGTAATGTGTCTGCTGCGTCCCGCGTGGCCAGTGCTGCTGGGGCTGTGCTGTGGGGAGGCCGTGTTTGTGGCCTCGAAGATCTGGCTTCGCGAGGGGGGGCAGCCGGCGATCATTGCCGCGCGGCATGCAGCGATCATACTCTCGCCGCTGATACTGGCATGTGCCGATTTCTGGCCGGGTCGCCGAAAGTTCTCGCTTGGCTTCTGGATCGCCATCACGGCGATGATGCGGTTTGCGATCTGTGCGACCTTCATCGGCAACGGGCTGGAAGGGATCATTGAGAGTCACCACGGCGGGGACATGGTGAGGGTCGCCACCGGCGCTGTCCAGAAGTTCTCGCGCCACACCCCCAGCCCCGCAGAGGCAAAAACCGCACTGGCAATTGCCAGCGCGATCCAACTGGGAGTCGGCTTGTCGCTGCTGCTCAACCGATCACGCCAGGCAGCAGCCTGTGGGGCATTAGTCGGAATCTTTATCGCGGGATGCTATTCCATCAGCCTGGGTATGGCAGGATATCCCCGCACACTGACACACCTGATCGAGGGGGGACTGGCCGCGGCGCTGTTCTTGTTTTGGACGAGAGCGACCCGCGAGGGACAGATCAGCTACGTGCCGGACCTGCCGAAACAACACTCCGGCGGTGGGAAACACTAACCGAAGAATTCAGTCCACCAGCGGTTCTACCTCTTCGCCGCGGACATACGAATTCTCGCGAGCCAGAGTTTCGTAGGCGAGGAGGACCAGTTCTTCTCGTGATCGAAACAGGTCCCGCTCGGGCAGTTTACACTCGGAAAGCAACCGTGATTCCAGCTGTTCGTGGGACTCTTGTGAGCCATCGCCCCGCACGTGGGCAATGCCGCCGAGTTCCTCGCGCATGAAGCGGCTGATCAGCAGATTCCGATGACAGGTCAGCGGGTCGCGCTCGGCACACATCATCGCGATCGAGTATTTATGCAGGCCAGTTTTGATCCGCTGAATCCCCTCTTTAAACGCCGTTGTTTGCGCCGTCATGCGGAAGTCGACTCTTCCACCTGGACCGTAGGATTCCGGCTCTTCGCGATGGGCGCCGAGTTGCGGGCCCAGATGCGAGTAGGCAATGCCGACGGACTCCAAGGCCGCCTTGAGTGCTTCGCGGTTGTACTGGGGGTTATATCGGCTATAGGGAGCGGACCGCACATCGGCCACAGCTGTGATGCCATTCATCCGCAGCAGGCTGGCGAAATGAGCGAACGGATGCGTGGAGTGACCGATGGTGTACAACATGGGCACACGACCAACTAGGAACCGCTGAGCTTCTGAAAGTTACCGGTAATCGTGACTCGCATCTTGCCTTTAGATTGGGTGTTCGCGGGGAGGTTGAGTTTCAGGAATAGAACGCCATCCAACTTGGAAGCGGTCTCCAATTCTTTTCCGACGGTAAAGGGACTGATCTTCTGATCCTTAGAGGTGTCACGCGGGTCACGCACCACGCCCATCAGGGCTCCCGTTGGGATACTGATGATCTGGTGAGTGAGCGGATCGTCAGTTGCCAGCCCCTCGGGACCGACTGTTTCATTGAGGATCACACGCAGTGTGCCATCGGCCTGCAAGCGGAAGGGCTTGTCCTTGCCGACCGCCACACCCGAATTGACCCAGCCCTTAGAGGCATCGACTTCGAACTCGAAGCTGTTTTCCTGAAAGACCGATTCCTCGATCTCCTTCAGCTTCAATTGGGCGGGTTCGAAATCAGGGACGACATTGAGAATGGACCGCAGGGTCTCTTTCGTCTTATCGGTCAGGCCCTGCTCTTCAAATCCCTGAGCCACGGCGATCAACCCATTCACATACTCGGCTTTGGCTTTCTCCGCCTGAGTTTCGAGAGTCCGCACCTGTGCGACGTTGGGTTCCTTTTTGTCTTTATCCTTGTCCTTCGGCTTTTTCGATTGCGAGAGCGAGATTGATGCTCCGCCCGCGACAATGAGAAACGCCAAAGCGGCCACTGACAGATTGCGGGTCCATAAAGTACGAGGCATACGAGGGCTCCAGACTTGGAAGAAAAGCCCCGGAGTGATCACTCCGGAGCTTTCGCAGTGGACTCTGACAGCTGCAGTCAGCTGCTTCTACTTCTTCACTCCGATCGCATACAGCGTCGATTTGTTGCTGATGTACAGGACATCATTCGCGACGACCGGCGTGCTGTAGACCGAATTGCCGCAACTGTTGACAGCGATCTCTTCCATTTCTTTGCCGTGCTTGAAGACCGACACATCGCCGTCTTCATCGCCGAAGTAGACCTTACCTTCGACGATCAGGGGTGATCCCCACGAGGCCGCGAACATGTCGTGATTCCAGTACGACTTCCCAGTCTTCGCATCCAGGCAGTGCATCGCGCCACTGGAATCAACCACATACAGCAGGTCATCCTTGATGGCACAGGTGCCCATCGTGCGGTGCATTTCCTCCTCGAAATCGAGCTTCTTGTTGCCGTTGTTGTCTTCGCCGGTGAAGTGCCACACTGCAGCTGAGTTCGGGTTTGGAATGGCCTTTTCGCCGTTCTCGGCATTGATCGCCTGCAAGCGTCGAGTTCCATCCTTGGCGTCAACGACTTCCTTGCCGTCCTTATCGACTGCGAGTTCGGAACTGATATCGCCCCGCTTAGTCGGATCAATACACCACAGATGGCCGTTCCCCTCCCCGTGTTCAGGGTCTTCACCCACGGCGATGTAGACCAATCCGTCGTAGCTGACCGGTGTGCCGATGATGTGATTCCGCTCGCTCTTCCCGCTCACGGAATACTTGGAGGCTTTCGGGTTGCAGTCGAACTTCCAGAGTGGCTTCGAGTTGCCTGCCCCATCACCTGCCGGATCAAAGCTGTACAGCCAGCCATCGCCGCCGCCGAACAGGACTTGAGCTTGGTCACCGACGACGCAATAAGCGGGCGAAGACCACTGCCCATGCAGGATGTTTTTGCCGGGGGAGGCGTCGCTCCACAGGACCTTGCCGGTATTGCGATCGATGGCGAAGAAGCTCGGTGCTTTGGGAGCAGGAATGTTCACATGCGACTCGTCGACCCCATTCGAAGTGCAAACGTACAGGACATTTCCCACACAAGTCAGCGAGCAGCTGCACATGTTGTGCTGTGAGGTGCCGAGTTGGCCCATCATGTCGTACTTCCAGACGACGTCGGCTTCGTCCTTGTTCTCGTTCTCTTCCGAAGTGAACGGGCTGTCGTTTTCGTTATCGAGGAAGCCTTCGGAGTCGAGGCACACGACTTCGCCGCGGCTGGTGACGTACCAGAGACGGTCCCCTTCGCAAAACGGAGAGCAGCAGATCCCCTGATCCGGCCAGTCATGGACCAAGCCCGTCGGCAGTTTTTGACTGGAGTGTTGCCATAGCACCTTGCCGGTCTTTTCGTCCATGCACAGCAGCACGCCGAGGTCAACGTTCTTCGGATACCGCTTCAGGTAGCCATGGTAGTTGTTGGTCCCGACGTAGATCTTGCCGTTCGCGACGACCGTGTTCCCGTAGGTCTGAGAACCCAAGGGGGTCGACCACAGGATGTTTTCCCCCTTCTTGACATCCCATTTTTCTGGGATGCCCCGGCCATCCGGCGTGTTGTTACGCTGAGTCCAGCCGCCCAGCTGTGGCCAGTCTTTGGGTCCGACCTTGCGAGTCTTGATCTCGGCCTGCAGCGAGGCTGTAGGGTCTTCAGCCGCCCAGGACATGGCAGGGACGAGAGCCGCGCAGAGAGCGGCGAGGGAGAGAGTCAAACGCATGGAAAAACTCCGGAACGGAGAGGGATTGTTGGGGAATGGCGTCGTTGGTTAGAACTCATGATCGGATCTGAGTCGGCACTACTTCGCGGCGGGTGAAGCAGGTGCCGCTTCATTCACAGGTGCAGCCGGAGCCACCACCGGCACGTCATTCGGCACCACAGTCAGGTTATCGTAGAACACTTCCGCGTTCTTCGCATCGGCGAACAGACCGGGGCTGCCGCTGAGGTTGGACACAGCTGCGGCGTCCTCCCCGGTGATGGTCCACTCGGCCGGCTCCGCTTCACCCTTCTTCCAGACCTTGCCCTTGAAGACGGCTTTGCCCTCGACGACAGACGCCTGGAACTTCATGGTGTACCAGACATAGGGTTCCACGACGAAGGGGACTTCGATCTTGAGCCGGTCAGGCTGCGCGGCCCATGTTCGGAACTGTAACACCTGCGAAGCCCCCATCATGACCAGCGTGTATCGCTGGTTGGTCAGGCCGATATCGGGCAGCTTTGCATCCTTCTCGAACGCCTGCACATCCGCCTGGATGGTGTAGTCATGCAGGTCGGTATGTCCGAACCACGCTTGGCTCCGCTGGCCTTTGGGGATCGTGGTAATCTTGCACATGACGCCGTTGCCGGTCGGCGGGCGATCTCCCTTGGTGACCTTCAAGCGGGGCTCTGCGACCTTGGCATCGCCTTCCCCCGTGGCTCGCTCCCATGTGGACCATTCGACAGCCCCGAGAACTTTTTCGTCGACAAGCAGTTTGAGCGAGGCACCCAGCCGGGCCTCGGCTTCTTCCTTGGTCTTAGGCTTAAGTTCCGAGTTCGCCAGCCTCACAAAACGGAGGAGTTCGGTCCACTTCTGCTGTGGAGTCGAATCATCCAGAGTCAGTGCAACCGGTCCGGGAGGAGCATCCTTGGCGGGTGGAGGACTATTGGTGATCCCGCTTTGCAGAAAGATATACAGCAACGCTGCCTGCGGATCTTGGGCCTTCAGCTTGGTCAGCAGATCCCAGTCAAGAACCACGTGCCGATAGGCGGCACTGACCCACGTGCTGGGCACCTTGCCATTATCGAAATTGAACGACCAGTTCAGTTCGGGCACGACACGAATACGTGCCTTAGCAGTGAGCTCGCCAAACTTGGCGGTGACGATCACAGGGGTATGTTCGGTCGCATCGATGCCGATTTCATACTCACCACTCTCTGTGACCTTCCCAGGTCCCGTGATGGTGACCTTGACCTCTTCGGGCGTCGCATTGCGCAGGTACTGCCCCTTGGTGTTGTACAACCGGAATCCAAAGGCCTGCTTCGACCCGGGACGCAGCAACGTCTCGACGGGAACCACTTGCAGCTGAGTCGGAGCGCTGTCTTCTTCCCGCGGTGTCTCTTCCAGCAAGCTGGCAGGACTCTCGGCATACGCCTCGTTGTCCTTCTTGCCGACACAGTAGATTGCTGCTGTCGTGGGAATATAGACACAGCCATTGGCAGCAATTGGCGAACCGTGGCAATCCTCACCCGAAGGCAGCCGGAACTTGTGCAGTACCTCGACACCGGCCTCGGTCGGCTTGAGAACGTAGCAGTTTCCGTTGACCTCATTGGCCCAAATCTTGCCATCGGCGTACAACAGACTGGCCCGCATCATGCGGCCCAACGCTTGTTGCGCAATCAATTCGCCCGTCTTCGCATTCACCACATACAGCTTGCCGTTGTCGGTGGCGACGTACAGACGATCACCGATCATGATGGGAGAGGATCGACTCACGGTCCATTCCGCTTGCTTCCAGGCTTCACCGCCAGCCTTCTTCAAGTCGAGTTCGCCGGCCTTGGCCTTCGAGGGATCAAGACAGTACAGGGCTCCGGTCCGAGAGTCGGCGAGCCCCTTGTCATCGAGGAGTTCCTCTCCGACACCCGAATAGATCTTGCCACCTGAAACGAGTGGCGTGTGATTGAGTCCATGCACAGAGCAGTAATAGTTCCAAAGTGGCTTTCCGGTGCGTGGCTGAAACGCCCACAAGGCTCCATCGCCAGACCCGAACACCATCTGCATTTCACCGTTGACAGTCGTCAAGACGGGAGAGCTGTAGGTCGTGTCTTCTGGCCGGACACGGGTTCCGCTGAACCAGACCGGCAGGCCGTTTCGCTTGTCGAAAGCCATGAAGCGATGAGTCGGCTGGGAGTACTCACCGAAGTTCACGAATACCGCACTGATGATGACGCGGTCCTCATGGACGATCGGGAAATTCGTTCGTCCACCATACGTGCTGAGCAGTCCATACTCTTCATGCATCGAGTGGGTCCACTTCACCGCACCGGTCTTACCATCGAGGCATTGAAACAGCCCGCAGACACCGAGGGCGAACACATCGCCGGTCTCACGATCGCCGACCACGCTCGACCAACCGACACGCTCCACTGGCACGTCAGACAGATAGACGTTGAACCGCGTCTCCCACAACAGCTTGCCGGTTTTGGCGTCGAGGCACACAACCTTTTCGCCTTCCTCACTCGGCGTTTCCTCTTTGTCGCGAGCACTAAAATAAACGCGATTGTTGAGCAGGATGGGCGTCGACCGGCAATTGGCCGGAGCCTTCCACAGGATGTTTCCGGCCTCCCCTTCCGCAGACGGGTCCCAGCTATCGGGGAGATTCGTCTCGGGCGAAATCCCGTCCATATTCGGACCGCGCCAAAACGGCCAGTCCGCAGCGGGAACGACAGTGGAAACGAATGCGGCGCACAACAGGGCCAGAATACATGGCAATCGTCGCGGCATCATGAGTGGACTCGTCAGAGGTGGGAAGGGAAGTAGAGGGATCATCCGTGAGGCCCGCAGAACTCCAACTGGAATTCAAAGGCGATGAGTTCTCAACGGAGCGAGTGGCTCCTCGGAAACTCAATGGATGCATCTCTCCCGATGCATACTCAGAAGGATACGCCAGCCGTGTGACTGGATCAAGGACGCCCCCTCGGAGGTGATGGGGCATGTGCGTCTTGATTTTTTGGTCCAGAGATGAACGTTTTCCACGCGTTGGTTTCTAGACAATCGTTTATCCCGCTGCGCCAGCAAGGGCCGCGTGCCGGAAATCGATTGCTCTGGCAGGAAGTCAAACGTCCGATCAGGTCGCCATTCGCTTGTCAAAATGACGCTGTCGGCTCCTGCGCGGAGTGCCCCATTATCAGAAAAAAACGACGAACACCGGCCGACGACGCGCTGCCACCACATCGGCATCTGGCATGCGGCCCTTGCTGGCGCAGCGGTCTGAGTCGCGTCGGTCAGTTCAGTCTTCATTCTCTGGCGGATCAACTGTCGACCACGGCAGTCGAGGTAACGCCGCCACAGGGCGACCAGTCCGATCATCCGGGAGCTGAGGGGGTTGCCTGACCAGATGAGTCGCCAAAGACGACAACTTGCGGGCGAATATCGAAACGCGAGGGATTTCACCATCAAACGACGACATCCGACTCTCCATGAGGAGTTCCTGGGCTCTCCGTGCGTGGCGCTCAAATCCCGCGAGGTTATGCTCCCGCAGCTTCACTCCCGCTGCGGCCAACTTAATCAGCCCCTTCAAGTAGTCGGCCAGAAGCCCAGTGCGTCCCGCCTGATGCCACAGTGACTCCCAGGCTTCATGCGACTCCCAGTAGTAACCTGCATTGAAGAGCGTCACGGCCCACTGGAATTCGGGGTGCTCGATCAGATTTTCCCAGATCAGCGGGGCATCGGCGGCAGCAGTGTCTACGGCGATCGACGGATGCAGCCCGTACGAGTGCCCTGCCGGATCACTGATCGGGTGCGGCGTCACTCCGGGGATGTGCGTGTAGGGCGGCAGTGGGCGGTCACTCATCGCGATGGCTCCGACTCGACCCGCGCAAGCGCAGCTGCATACTCCTCGGGTGTGTTTGTGTTGCACAGCGAATCGAGTTCGGGATCGACGCGGCGCAGTTCGTCGAGCGGAACCTCGCGCGTCCTGCACCGCTCAAACAAGAACACGGGACGCAAACGATCCGCAGCGAGTAACTCCTCAATCACCGGCAGCACCGACAGCCGGTACACAGCGGCCAGCGGATGGTGATAGCGACCGTCGAAGGGCACCGCGATCTCGGCGTCACCGAGAGCGTCGAGCATCATTTGCACGAATTCCGTTCTGAGCAGCGGTGCGTCACACGCCGATGCGTAGACCACATCGACCTCACCTCGTAGTTGAGCCATCCCCACTGCCAGCCCCGCGAGTGGACCGCGATACTCGATCGGATCACGGGCGATGCGGACGATCGACTGAGAGTTTGTGCCAGTCGCGACTTTGTAAGACAGGTCTTGCTTCGCACGCAGCCACTCATCAGACAGATCGGGCAACTCTTGCTCCGCAGCTGCGATGACGACAATGGGCTGCACGATCGGGATCAGCTTCCGCACCACTCGCTGTAAGAGAACTTCATCACCAAAAGGAAGTAAAGCCTTCGAGCGCCCCATGCGTGAGCTGCGTCCGCCGCACAGGACAATGCCTCCGACTCGTGAGCCTGGATGTTCAGTCTGGTTCAAAGGATCTTTCCTCGCCGTCGCAGAGTTCGTCGAGCGATTTGTAACAGAATTCGTCAGAATTCTGACGAATTCTTCAACGGATCGAATCTGGTTGTGATTCACCGGGCGATGCGCGACACTCTCCTCACACAGACCGCACCGGAGTGGTCGACAACCCACGACACTGAACACGTCTTTATGAACTTCGCCGTCATTGCGGACGACTCCTCACTTCCTCGCCTGTTGGGTGTCGTCCAACGGCTGCGTGGTGAACTCCTAGCTGTTGGTGGTGCTCTCAGCCAAGAACTCAGACCACTCGGCGTACGGGTATGGTTGCATCAAAGCGATGAACTTCCAGCGGACGTGGATGTTGTCTTCACCACTGGAGCAGTGCCGACTGTTCAGTCAGCTGTGCCCTCACTCGTGCGTAAGAACGTCGCCGTCTGGCTCGTGCCCGAAGCATCACTGGGCTCGGACTTTGCCTACGCGCAGATCCCGCTCGATGAAGAGTTCCCCAACACATTGAGAGCCGTCTGGCCGTTGCGTCTCAGCCCG
Organism: Planctomycetota bacterium; assembly: GCA_043777375.1. Lineage (GTDB taxonomy): Bacteria > Planctomycetota > Planctomycetia > Planctomycetales > Planctomycetaceae > TH-plancto1. Next base: position 45,809 of record JAYWHX010000054.1, read on the forward strand.
GCAGTCGAGGAACTCCGGCGGCAGCTGGTTGCACAACAACTCGGGGCGGTGCTGCATTTACAGATGGAACGCGTTGGTGCGGGCGGCCCGTCGTTTACTCCGGAGACTGCGCAGGCGGCTTGGCTCCACGATGCGGATTTGCTGCGATACATCGCCTGCGGGGACTATCACCGGGTCACGGCCATTCACTCCGGCCTGTCATCACTGGGAATCACAACGGCGTCCGTCAGCCTCAGTGGAGAGGCTGTACCCGATGCGATGTGGGCCTACCGGGCGGGTGGCGTCGCCCAGGCAGAACTGACCATCACCACCGATCGCGGGGCCGCCGTACTGCTGTGGGACGGGGATTCCGCCCCCACATTGACGATCAACTGCAAAGCGGTCGAACTGTCGACTGCGCCTCCAGTGACCGACTCCGACACGCCCCAGCTGCCGATCGGAGTCACACCGTGGAGTGATGCCGTCCGCGCGTTCGACCTGCTCGATGCGGCCAAGCGGTCTCTGGTTCGCAAGCGAACCGTCGAGTTGCAGTTCGAGTCGACCTCGGAGCGGAGTCAGTTCAAGACGAACATGACAACGGTCGGTTGCAGCCTGCTGCTGCTGACGATGTTCGGTTTAATGGCGTTGCTGTTCGTCGGTCGAATGTTTGACCCGCGAGATACTCAGCAGAAGCAATCGGAAGTCGCCGGTTTTGTGCTGACCGACCGCGACTTCGACGGAATGCTACTCAGCTCGCGCGGCCAGGAGACCGTGGCCGCGATCGCGGAGAACTCCGCTCGTCGGTCCGCCACCATCCTGATCGACGGCCAGCCCGAGCCGCCCAACAGCGAGGCGAACCAGCGCCGGGTCACAGTCCTGCAGGCACTGACAGCTGCCCAGATGAAAGACGCCGAAGTCCGCACGCTCGTGCGTCCACTGCAAGGGGTGTGGTTCAAACGCGGCATGGTCGTCGCGTGGGTGCTGCTGTTCCTCCCCTTGGGAGTGCTGCTGGTCATCCAGCTCCTGATCGGCGTCACGCCAGGAACAGCATCGAGAACGGCGACCTCTGCCGAGGACTCGCAGGAGTAAACAAACGTAACTGCGTTCGCCAGAACGCGGGCAGCCCGCGTTCTGGCGAACGCAGCGAAAAAGCTCTTCCACTTAGCGAGCCACTTCAGCAAAGTCTTTGACCGAGTTCAACACCCCTTACCACCAAATCGGCGTGATATGATAGGCGGCCAAAAACAACAACAGTGACCCGAGAACGACATAAACGACACGTGCGAACTCCCAGCCGAACCACTCAACAATTCGCGGTCCCCGTTCGTTACGACTCACGAGATCCTCTCGATCCCAGATCCCCACGAATCCAAAAAACGCTCCCAATGATCCGACCACCAGTGTCTGCAACAGTCGAAAGATTGTCTCGTCATTCACGATTGGCACTCATGTCGACATTCATGATCGGGTTCTGTATTCAGCTGACAAGTTCATCGAGATTTGAACAACGAGAATACACCCAATCTCACACGACTTCACCGGACTCGGTGAGTTCTGCGACAATGCTCACCCCTCTGCACACTTCGGGCACGAGTAGTGCAAGCTCAGCCGGTCAGTCGGCCACTTCTCTTCTGGGGTGTCTTTCTCGACGCGGATGAGGTGCACTACGCCCTTGCCGAGGTTGAGCGCCGCTTCGGTCGAGTCGGCGATGCGTCCTCGGGATTCGGGATCGACTTTCACGCGGTCGACGACGACCTGCACGAGATGTTCGCGCTTGTGGTCGATCGCGGGGACCTCTTCAATGCCGTACGTGGTGCCATTGATCCGCACGCGCAGAAACCCCTGCGTGCCGAGCTTGTCCCAAAGCTTCGTATAGCTCTGCCCGACCGGAACCTCCACGGGAGCTGCGATGTAGAGCCGGGTCTCTTTGGGAAGTGAGAGAATGCGAGCGATGATCTGGTCGGTCGTTTGGCGTTCGACCGGGACTTGGCAGGTCGGGCAGTACGGCTGTCCGAGGCGAGCGAAGAGGACGCGGAGGTAGTCGTAGATTTCAGTCACCGTGCCGACCGTGGAGCGCGGAGTGCTGCCGACGGTTTTCTGCTCGATGGCGATGGCGGGGGAGAGGCCGGTGATCTGCTCGACGCGGGGCTTGGGCATCTGACCCAGGAACTGCCGGGCGTAAGCCGAGAGCGACTCGACGTACCGCCGCTGCCCCTCGGCATACAGGGTGTCCATCGCCAGTGATGACTTGCCGCTCCCGCTTGGCCCGCAGAAGACGCTCATCTGATCGCGCGGGACGGTGAGGTCGAGCGATTGCAGGTTGTGTTGCGAGGCACCGCGGATGGTGATGTTGGTGTCAGCGAGCGGCAGACGTGAGTCTGCCGTGTTTGCGAGAGCGCGACTGACTGTGACAACGTCCGAGGTCGACTTGCGTTTCGATTTCGCGGACTTGAGTTCGGGAGTTCCGGCTGACACAGCAGACTCACGTCTGCCGCTCGCTAAGACCGCCCGCAACGCCCGACCCGTATGCGAGCGCTCGCACTTCGCGATGTCCTCAGGCATCCCAACGCACACAATCTCGCCGCCGCCGCTGCCGCCTTCGGGGCCAAGGTCGATTACCCAATCAGCAGTCTTGACGACATCGAGAGAGTGCTCGACGACGACCACGGTGTTCCCGGCCTCGACGAACCCGTGGAGTACCTTGAGCAGCATCTGCACATCCGCGAAGTGCAGGCCGGTCGTCGGCTCATCGAGGAGATACAACGTCTTGCCGGTCGAGCGCTTGCCGAGTTCCCGCGCGAGCTTGATCCGCTGGGCCTCGCCGCCAGACAGCGTCGGGCTCGACTGCCCGAGCTTGAGGTAATCCAGCCCCACATCGTGCAGCGTCTTCAGCATCTGGTGGATCTTGGGATGATGCTGGAACAGTTCGATCGCTTCTTGCACATCCATGTCGAGGACATCGGCGATGCTCTTTTCCTTATACTTCACTTCGAGCGTTTCATGGTTGAATCGCTTCCCCTCGCACACCGGGCAGCTGACCCAAATGTCGGCGAGGAAGTCCATTTCGAGCTTCGTCGCCCCGTGCCCCTCGCAGGCTTCGCACCGCCCATCGGCGACGTTGAAGCTGAACCGTCCGGGCGTGTACCCGCGCAGCTTCGCTTGTGGGAGTTGGGTGTAGAAGTCGCGGATCTCATCGAAGAGTTTGACATAGGTGGCCGGGTTGGAGCGCGGGGTGCGCCCAATCGGCGATTGGTCGATGTCGATCGCCTTGTCGAGGTGCTCCAGGCCGGTGATCTTCTTGTACTTGCCGGGGTTGCCGAGTCCCTTGTTGATGTCGCGGTTCAGGACTTCCCACAGAATGTCATTGCAGATGGAACTCTTGCCGGACCCACTGACCCCGGTGATACACACGAAGACACCGAGCGGGATCTCGACATCGACATGCTTCAGGTTGTGGTGCGTGGCCCCCGTGATCTTGATTTTCTTATCACCGATCGGTCGCCGCTGAGCAGGCACGTCGATCTGGCGACGGCCTGACAGGAAGGCCCCCGTGACACTGCGCTCGCTGGCCTTGATCTCGTCGACCGTCCCCCGCGCCACGATCTCTCCGCCGCGCACGCCGGGACCGGGGCCGAAATCGAAGATGTAGTCGGCCGCCTGCATCGTCTCTTCATCGTGCTCGACGACGATGACGGTGTTCCCTTGATCCCGCAGGTCGAGCAAGCTGCGCAGCAGCATCGTGTTGTCGCGTGGGTGCAGCCCGATCGAGGGCTCATCCAGGATGTACAACACCCCCACCAGCCCGCAGCCGATCTGCCCCGCCAGCCGAATCCGCTGCGACTCCCCGCCCGAGAGCGTTGGAGCGGAGCGATCGAGCGCCAGGTAATTGAGCCCGCACCGCAGCAGGAACCCCAACCGTCCGCGAATCTCCTTGAGCGCCTCGACGGCGATGAGTGACTGCGTCTCGTCGAGTTCGATGTCCTGGAAGAACTGGAGTGCGTCTTCGACGGAGAGGTTGCAGACCTGTGGGAGGCCTAGGGGGAGGCCTAGGGGGAGGCCTAGGGCTGAGGGCCTAGGGCCTAGGGCCAGAGAAGAGGGTTGATGGTTGATGGTTGATGGTTGATCGACGGGAGAAGAGGCCTTCTTGCCCTTCGCCTTTACCCCTCGGTCCTTGGCTTCCCCTTCTGGCCCTAGGCCACAGGCCCTTGCCCCTAGGCTTCGACTCGTAATCACGACCGCCCTTGCCTGCGGGTTCAGTCGCGTCCCCTCGCAGGAGGTACACGGCGTCACTTCCATGTACTTTTCCAGCTGGCGGCGGCGCATGGGGTTCTTGGCTTTGCGGTACTCTTCGAGGAGTTCCGGGCAGTACCCGTCCCATGTCCCGCCGTGCTTCCAAAGGCCGCCGGAGTGCTTCCACGAATAGGTGATGTGCCGGTCGCCCATGCCGTTCAGGAACTTCGCGACGGCCTCTTCCGGCAGTTCGTTCCACGGCAGCTTGAGGAACGTGTCTTCCTCCATGCCACAGTCTTGTTCGATGGCCGCTGCCACTCCCACGTAGATGTGTTTTCGCCAGCGCCCGACCTCGCGGAACGCCCCGAGCAGCGTCAGGCAGCCCTGCGCAATCGACTTCTCCGGGTCTTCGACGAGCCGATCAATCTGGAACTCATGCCGCTGGCCGAGTCCCTGACACGGGACGCACATGCCGAGGGGGCTGTTGAAGCTGAACAGTTGCGGCGAGGGCGGTTCGTAGGAGATCCCGCAGTCGGGGCAGGCGTATTTTGTGGAGTAGAGGCGGGAGGAGGAGCCAGGCGAGCGGGGCGGCGTCAGCCCCCCGGTGGGTTGCGAGTCAACATTCTCGGAGTCAACGGCATTCGTAGCGTGGGCTTTAGCCCACGCGGGAGCGTTCTCCCCCGGGACGCGTGGGCTAAAGCCCACGCTACTTTCCGAGTTGGCTTTCGAATCTCGCCCGCCGTCACTCACTTCAACGACCAGCCGCCCCTCGGCCAGCTTCGCCGCCGTCTCAATCGCCTCGGCCAGTCGCGTACGCGTCCCCTTCCCCGCCACAAGCCGGTCGATCACCACCTCGATCGTGTGCTTGAAGTGCTTCTTGAGTTGCAGGTCCGACGAGAGCGACACCACCTCTCCGTCAACCTTGGCCCGCAGGAACCCCTTCTTCAGCAGATCGATGAACAGGTCGCGGAACTCTCCCTTCTGGTTCTGCACCAGCGGGGCCAGAATCTGGAACCGCGTCCCCTCCGGCAGCGTCAGCACGCTCTCCAGAATCTGGTCGAGCGACTGCGCCGTGATCGGCTGGTGGCACTTGGTGCAGCACCCCTGACCGACTCGGGCGTAGAGGACGCGCAGGTAGTCATAGATTTCGGTGATCGTGCCAACGGTGCTACGCGGGTTGCGGCTGGTGGCCTTTTGCTGGATCGAGATCGACGGGGCCAGGCCGGTGATCGAGTCGACCTCCGGCTTGGGCATCTGGCCCAGGAACTGCCGGGCATACGTCGACAACGACTCGACATACCGCCGCTGCCCCTCGGCATACACGGTATCAAACGCCAGCGAACTCTTTCCCGACCCCGACACCCCCGACATCACGACGAGCTTGTTCCGAGGAATGACAAGGTCCACATTCCGCAGGTTATGCTCCCGCGCCCCCCGCACCACAATGTCCGCAGCTGCCATCCCCGGCCTCGATCCTGTCTGAATCAATCCCCCCGTTGCCGGGAAGGCGGAGCTGGATGCACCGCCTCAGCAGGGATTGTTTCCAGTTGGCGGCGAAGGGCAAGGGTGAGGGAGGAATCTCGTTTCCAAGTTCCGTTCGGAACCGAGGGGCAAACGCCCCAGCTCGTGAGCGGCCCGGCGCTAGCCGCCGGTTCCCCTCACCGTTCTCCCATCAGAACCCGGCTCTTCGACAAACAACGCTCCGGGGAACCGGCGGCTAGCGCCGTGCCGCTCGCAAATAGGCGAGCACCTCAGTCGGCATCTGGGTCGCTATCACTCCCGCTGCGCCACTCCGCCACTTGAGCCCGGACCTTTTCGGCGTGCGGGCTTTCGATGGCCTCGAAAATCGCCAGTGCGGAGGAGGCGCGGGTGATGGCCTCGGCGCGATTCCTCAGCAATTCATAGGCCCCCGCGGAGTTCCACATGGAAGCGCCTTCTCCATGCCGGTCGCCGATCTCACGGGCGATGACGAACTGCTTGTCGTAATACTCGTTGGCCAAGTGCGGGGAGTGTCTGGCGAGATGAGCATTGCCTAAATGTCCCAACGCAAATACCTCGCCGTGCCGGTCTTCAGTTTCACGAGCGACTGCGAGTCGTTTCTGGTAATACTCCATTGCCCTATCCGCATCTCCCAGACGTAAGTATGCATTACCGAGGTTCCCTAGCGTGCGACCTTCTCCACGCCGATCTCGTATCTCAACTTGAATCAACAAACATTGCTGATGATGTTCAATCGAATCGCTCAAATTACCCAGATGTGCATAAGCAGTTCCAAGCCCACCATACGAGTTCCCTTCACCTCTCCGGTCGTCGATCTGACATGCTATTTCCAACGCTTGCTCGTAGTACACGATCGCCAATCGTGCATCCCCCAATCGGCAGAGCATGTTTCCGAGATTTCCAAGCGAATTTCCCTCTGCATGCCGGTCTTGGAGAGTTCGAGCAGCGCGGAGTTGACTCTCAAGCCAGACGATACGCTGACTCACCTGAAAGCGTAGGTCGCAAGTATGGGCTACAGCATCCACAAGCTTGATTAGCTGTCTCGCAGCAGCCTCGTCCTCACGATCGGCGAGCCATACATACGCGGCTTCCATCTGCTCCCGCTCGCGATCGAACAAGTCGAGCCCTCCGACAGAATCACCTGTAATGTACTGGGCCTCAGCTTCATCGCCAACATCCGTGTAGTGCTGGGCATGAGCCAGGTGTAACTCCGCGAGTGCCTCCTCATCCAACTGGCTGAGGGCATACTCCCCGGCCAGATCGTGCAACTGGAATCGCTCCTCCCCCTCGCGATTAAGCAGGCTGCGGCGGACGAAGTGGTTGAGCATGGTCTCGATCTCTGTCGCCTTTTTCTCCGAAAAAGGACGTCCTTTTTCAGAGAAAAAGGCGACAATGGCCGCAGCGGCGCGGGTGTCGAAGCTGGCGGTGAAGACGCCGAGTTGCCGCCAGGCGGTGCGCTCGTCCTCGGAGAGTTGGGCTTCGCTCAGGCGCAGAGTTTCGGAGATCGTCACCTCTCCGGCATCGGGGGCGTCGGCATCGAGCGTGGCGAGCCGACCGCTGCTGAGGTCTCTCAGATACGCAGCGACATTCGCCTTCCCACCCCGCTCGACGGCATCGAGCGCTAGATGTGCCCCGGCCAGACGCAGTGCCAGTGGCAACCCTGCGCAGAGCTTGACCAGCGCGGCGGCATCGACATCACCCAGTACCGGGTAGAACTCCCGCAACAACAGGGCCGCCTCTGCATCCGGCAGCTTCCCCACATTGTATGGGGCAGTCTTCCCCAGCATAAAACTGTGCCGCGACGTGACGATCAGCGCACACCCGGTGGGCGGAATCAGTGGAGTGACCTGCGCCGCATCGCGGGCATTATCGAGCAGGATCAGCACTCGCTGCTTGCCCAGCAGATCGTGATAGATCGACTTCAGCTGCGACTCATCATCCGGCAGCTTCGCGGTCGGATGAAACGTCTGAATCACCTGAGCCAGCAGATCGCCCGCACTCGGCGGATGGGCATGCGTGCCGCGACCATCCAGAAACAGCTGAGCATCCGGGAAGCGCGGAGCCCACTCATGCGCCAGGACCAGCGCGAGGGCAGTCTTCCCGATGCCGCCCATGCCCCGCAGACCAGTGAGCATGGCTCCCGACTCGGGGTTCAGGGTTCGCAACTGCAGAAGATCAGCCTCGCGACCGACGAAACCAGAAGGACGCGGCGGGAGGCGGTGGAGCGTCGGAGCAGGATTTCGAGATGCCGCAGTCGGTAACTCTTCCTCCAAAACTTGGAGGCCCTTGGTCAGTGCTGCGATCTCCATCCCCAGCATTTGCTTGAGCAGGTCAGCGAGATCCCAGCACTCGATCTGTGGCAGGTCGGTCGGCTGGAGCAGCTTCTTGGGAGTCGCAGGTCTCTTCGGCAGCAGGAAGAAAATAATGAGCCGATCAAACTCCGCTTCCAGTTTGTGGTTGATCGACTTCTCGCGGGTTTCCCTGATCTTCTGCGATGTCTCTTCGTTGGTGACCTGCACGGCAATTCGCCGCTGGCGATCACCCAAGTCAGCTGCCGGGTAGTTGGGCTGCTCGGTATTGAGGTTGACCAAATTCCAACCAAACAACGCGTTGAAGAACCGCTCCATCACATATTCGAGCGAGTGATTGGCATCGGTCAAACTGGCTCTGGACCGAGTCTTGAGTTGAGCTGCCAATAGATGGAGTTTGTCGGAGATCTGTTTGGCGAGCTCTTCACGCTGAATCGGCAAGGCAAGCACTCCATCGGGACACACCGGGAAATTCACCCAGCTTGGAAAACGATGTTCCGATCTGAGATGTGGGTGAGTCTAATCAATCCCGGAGAGTCCATCGACTTTGAACGTCCGGAGCCTCCGGCTAGAGCAGATCAGCGTCCGAGCCATATCCCATTCCAGCCGAGTGGATGACACACTGGCTCGCGTCAATATGCTCGGTGAGCTGGCGAGGAACTTTCTACGGCGCAGCCCCGAAGCTGTGCTACTGGGTTAGACGTGGAACCCGGCCCGCGAGAAAGCGTCGTGTAATAGATCACGCCACGCATCCGGATCGAGAGTGGCGGCACTCTGGCATATCGTCTGAGCAAGCATGCAGACATCGTGACAGGCGAGAGTAGGAATGGCTTCTCGCTCGCAAGCTCCGCATGGGAACGAGGGCCATAGAAACACAAAAAAAGGGACGAGCATGACGCTCGTCCCTTTTGATTATTGCTTAAGCAACAACCAGCGGCACTACGCCGTCTTCATGGCTGCACCGAGGATGCGGCTGGTGCTGGGGCGCATCACGCGGGGGTCGACTTGTTCGGCCTTGAGCAGGCTGGCACGGACGTCCTTGCCAGAGATCGAGACGGGCTTTTCGTCCTTGTGCTTCTCGCACAGGTCGACGCGGCCGCACGACTCGTAGTAGGCTGCGAAGCCGACGTTGACGGTCTTGATCTTCAGGTCACCCTTCAGGTTCTTGAAGATTTCCTGAGCGTCGAAGTCGCCCCAGATGTTCCCGCCATCGGCGTACGGCACGTCGGCGTGCTTGCGACCGATGATGATGTGGCTGTAGCCCATGTTTTGGCGATAGATGCCGTGCATCACCGCTTCCTTCGGGCCGCCGTAGAACATCTTGATGTCGAGACCCAGCAGCTTGACGCGGTCTGGCACCGACTCCTTGCGTGGTCCCCAGAGTGTCGCGTCGCTGTCGCCGTCGCCCAGAGCGCGCTCGCTGATCAGCTTCTCATACGTCTCCATGCGAATTTCGGCGTTGACGTCGTCACCCTTCGTCTCGCCGATCAGTGGGTTCAACACAGCTCCGGCGTTCAGGCCCTGACGAATCAGGGTCTCCAAACCGTAGACCAGAGCGTACTCGTGGGCCCGGTGCAGTGGGTTGCGGGTCTGGAAGGCGACAGCTGCGTTCCAACCGGTGGTGGCGAGCAGTGCCCGGACTTCCTTCGGGGTCAACACGTACTGGCCGAACTTGGCGTTCTTGGGCTGGGGCAGAGCGCGGATGGTTCCGCCGATGAGATGGGAATTGGCCTTCTCGCCATCGAGAACCATATTGGCTCCGGCGTGGTCAATCCGGTCGGTCAGGTAGACGCTCTGCAGGTACTTCAGCTTCGGCCAGGCGTAGACATCTTCGACATCGAGGGTCGCGACGATCTCGCCCGCCGGGTTGGTGAGGGCGACCTTCTGGCCCGCCTTCAGTTCCTTGGCCTGAGCAGCGGTGACCGGGAGGGCCAACGGGATTGTCCAGGCGTAGAGCTGGCCGTTGTTCTCGATGACCGATTCATTGAGAACACGGTTGTAGACCGCCGAGGTCATCGGTCCCTTCAGCGGGCTGAGCGTGCCGTCGGCGAACCGATAGACGCTGGAGAGGTCGGCCTGCGAGACCGGGACCTTGACGAGGCCCGCAGCCTCGGCATGGAACGCCGCGACGTCACCGGCTGCCACCGTCAGGCACACCGGCTCGGACAAACCACCGTGGGGAGCAACAAGTTCAGCCATGAATCCAACCGTCAATTGTGAGTTTCGAGATCGAGTCGGGAAAATCCAAGGGTTGCGACCCGTGGACCGTGTAATCCGCTCTAGGAGATACCGCGCGGGAGACTAGGGATTCCGCCCCCTAATCGTCAAGAGTGTTCAGGTTTCACTTCCGGGAAGTCTCGGCAACTTGGCAAGGGTGCGGGGCCATCCTTAGAATCGGGCCACGGTATTGTCGGGGGCTCTGTGGTACGGGCCAGAGTTTAGCCCCCTCTCGCAATTCCCTTGGATGGAGACGATTCCTGATGGTATCCCTGCAATCACTGGCTGTCGTCGGGGCGGGTCTGCTAGCGGATGACGCCACCGCAATGATCCTCAAGACTGTGGGTTGGATTGTGGTCGCCTTTGTGGTGATCATCGGTCTGGTCATGTTCTTTCTCTTCATCCGCTATTTCAACCTGTGGCTACGTTCGTATGTCACGCGAGCGGGGATCAGTCCGTTCGCCCTGATACTGATGTCGCTGCGGAAAGTGAATCCACAAACGATCGTGGAGGCCAAGATCAGCGCCGTGCAGGCGGGCTTGGAGCATATTTCGACAGCGGCTCTGGGTGCTCATTATCTCGCGGGGGGGAATGTCACCAAGGTCGTGCGAGCTTTGATTGCCTCGCATCGTGCCCGCATCGTCCTCGATTGGGACACCGCATCGGCCATCGATTTGGCAGGCCGCGACGTTCTCGATGCCGTGCGAACCAGTGTGGACCCCAAGGTCATCGACGTGCCGGACCCGCGACGGGGACGAGTGACTCTCGACGGAGTCGCCAAAGACGGCATCCAGCTGAAGGCGAAAGCCCGCGTCACTGTGCGGACCAATTTGAGCCAGCTGATCGGCGGGGCCACCGAAGACACGATTATCGCCCGCGTGGGTGAGGGAATTGTTTCGGCGATCGGCTCGTGTGAATCTCATAAAGACGTTCTCGCCAACCCGACGCTGATCGCGCAGAACGTACTGCGAAAGAGTCTCGACTCTCAAACGGCCTACGAAATCGTGTCGATCGATATCGCGGACATTGATGTCGGTGCCAACGTCGGAGCCCGCTTGCAGGCTGACCAAGCTGAGGCCGACGTTCGTGTGGCTCGGGCTCGGGCCGAACAGCAGCGAGCCGAAGCGGTGGCTTTGGAGCAGGAGATGCGAGCCCTGACGCAAGAAAATCAGGCCAAAGTTGTCCTCGCCGAAGCAGAAATTCCAAAAGCCATGGGGGAGGCGTACTCGCGTGGACAGCTCAGAGCGACCGCCGATTCGAAGCTCGCCTAAAGTGTCGACTGGGCAAAGTGTGAGACTGGCGCAAGATTTCAGTGAAGTGGCGTTGACTCGCACACCGTCTTGGCGGTCCGTTTCGGCAAGAAATGCCGTCCCGAGGAATTCGTTGCGGGTGCTGACTTTTTTGCAGACGATGATAGAATGGTGATCGAAGTTCTTCCTGACGCTTAGGCATGAGTCTTGCGTCAGGAGGGGATGGTGTGACTTCCGGTTCGCGGAGACTCGCGACCCGGAGCGCCCCAGAGACACCGCCAGCGTGGCGGACCGTCGCGGGGTGTTGATTCAATCCGTTGCTCTTTCGAGAGTGGCGGTCACCATCGGCTGGAGTTTGCTCTCGCTGTTCAGGGACGACCAACAGAGGCTTGACTCGCAGTCGGACAATCCGGCTTCCGGTGAACCTAATGGATTCCATGCACATTGAACTGACCCCCAAGCAGCAGGAAATCCTCCTGCGTGGTTTGCGATTCGTCCGCAGCGCTGTGGCGCTCGACATGCCGCCCGCCTTCACCGACAAGTTTGAAGCCGACCGTCACGGTCAGTATGCAGACATTGCCGAGGTCGAGACTCTCGTAGCCAAAGCGGCGATTCGCCAGACCGCGAACGCCTGACAACGTCGTGGGATAGGCTTCCAGCCTGCCATCTTTAGACCGAGAATTGACAGGCTGGAAGCCTATCCCACGGAACGCTCATGCGATATCAGAATGTCTGCATCGAGGCGTTCAGCTGCCTGCTTCCCCCGCATGTCGTCACCTCGGAAGAGATCGAACGCCAGCTAGAGCCGGTCTATTCCCGGCTCGGCTTGCACGTCGGTCGTTTCGAGTTGATGAGTGGCATTCGCGAGCGTCGTTTCTACGACTCTAGCACGCGACCGGGAACGATCAGTGCTCGCACAGCGGAGCAGGTCCTCCAGCAGACCGGCTTTGACCGCTCGCTGATCGGGGCGCTGATCCACGGTTCGGTCTGCCGCGATCAGATGGAGCCTGCCACCGCTGCCAGCGTCCATCACGCGTTGCGGTTGCCTGCCAGTTCGCTCGTGATCGATGTCAGCAATGCCTGTTTGGGGCTGCTCAATGGAGCCTTGCTGATCGCCGATCAAATTGAAGCCGGACTGATTCGCGCCGGAATCGTGGTGGGCACCGAAACCGGACGCGGGCTGGTCGAAGGCACGATCGATCGCCTCAACAGTCAGGCGGGGGCGGACCGCTCCGAATTGAAAGCGGCGCTCAAAGCCGACTTCGCATCGCTCACAATTGGCTCGGGTTCGTCAGCCATTTTGCTGTGCGATCGAAAATTGAGCCGCAGTGGACATCGACTGCTTGGCGGCGCGATGCTGGCCGACACAGCTGCTCATGAACTGTGTGCCGGGGGAGTCGATACCACTGTTACGAATGATGGTCGTCCACAGATGTCGACCGATTCCGAGGCATTGCTGCACGCCGGAGTGAACCTTGCCGAGCGAACCTGGCCCCAGCTGCTGAGCCGGCTAGGCTGGCAGATGAGGGATGTCCACAAGGTCTTGACCCATCAAGTCGGCAAAGCACACCGCAAGCTGCTCCTTGATCGTCTCGGCTTACCCGAATACCTCGATTACCCGACCGTCGAGTTTCTGGGTAACACCGGCTCGACGGCGCTACCGACAGCTGCGGCATTGGGCATAGAAAACGGCCACGTGAAGCCCGGCGAGAATGTCGCCCTGCTCGGCATCGGCAGCGGTTTGAGCTGCGTCATGCTGGGGATGCAGTGGTAGTCGACCACGCTCACTGAACACCAGTCAGGGCCGGACGTCCACCGAGTCTTGTCTCGTGGTGTGATCACAATCAGGGCGGACATGACTGCCCGCCCTGATGAGTGAACAAGTTCTGGCGACACCAGAGCCCCAACGACCACGGCTACTCCAGAATGATATCCCGGACGGTGCCGCCGCTGGGGATCATCGGGAGGACGTGTTCCTGGTATGGGCAGATCACGTCGAGCAGGAACGGGCCGT